>MVQL01000133.1 GCA_002067205.1 Pelotomaculum sp. PtaB.Bin104 | reverse complement strand
GGGCAGTTTGACTGGGGCGGTCGCCTCCCAAAGAGTAACGGAGGCGCCCAAAGGTTCCCTCAGCGCGGTTGGAAATCGCGCGTTAGAGTGTAAAGGCAGAAGGGAGCTTGACAGCGAGACGTACAGGTCGAGCTGGGACGAAAGTCGGGCTTAGTGATCCGGCGGTATCGAGTGGAAGAGCCGTCGCTCAACGGATAAAAGCTACCCCGGGGATAACAGGCTTATCTCCCCCAAGAGTCCACATCGACGGGGAGGTTTGGCACCTCGATGTCGGCTCATCGCATCCTGGGGCTGTAGTAGGTCCCAAGGGTTGGGCTGTTCGCCCATTAAAGCGGTACGTGAGCTGGGTTCAGAACGTCGTGAGACAGTTCGGTCCCTATCCGTCGCAGGCGCAGGAAACTTGAGAGGAGCTGTCCCTAGTACGAGAGGACCGGGATGGACAGACCACTGGTGTACCAGTTATCGTGCCAACGGTAGCGCTGGGTAGCTATGTCTGGACAGGATAAGCGCTGAAAGCATCTAAGCGCGAAGCCTTCCTCAAGATGAGGTTTCCCATAGCATAAGCTAGTAAGACCCCTGGCAGACTACCAGGTAGATAGGCCGGGTGTGTAAGCTGGGCAACCAGTTTAGCTGACCGGTACTAATAGGTCGAGGGCTTGACCTAAAAAAGAACTTGTTAATCCTACGCTGTACAGTTTTGAGAGAACTTAAAAAAGCATAGAGTTTCTGGTGACAATGTCGGAGGGGATACACCCGTTCCCATCCCGAACACGGCAGTTAAGCCCTCCTGAGCCGATGGTACTTGGGGCTTGCCCCTGGGAGAGTAGGTCGTTGCCAGAAAATTTTTAAAGCCTCATGGTTACAACCATGGGGCTTTTTTTGTTGGTTTAACAGTCTTAAGCATCAATCAACAAAAATACCGTTATCTGCATCAAATCGATGCAACTGCTCAGCATTTAATTTGATCTATGGTTTGGCCGACTGGAATACAGTCTCTACTGTCGGCGCCGCCACGCCTGTAGCATCAGCGATAAAGGCCCGCGCAGACGGTGATACACTTAATAACTTACAAGCCAGGCTATCGTTCAGAATCCCACCGGTTTACGCATTAAAGAAAAACTCAAAAAAGCATAAACGCAATGAATATTAGCGGATCTTGTTTTTATGGGTAGGATATTGTAAAATTATTTGATAGTTAACAAGAAGTAAGAAGTAGTATTGGGGGTATATCAATGGCAGAAAAAGGAACTCGGACTGTTAAAAAGGGTCTTGCTGAAATGCTCAAGGGCGGGGTAATCATGGACGTGACCACCCCTGAGCAAGCAAAAATAGCTGAGGATGCAGGGGCTTGCGCCGTTATGGCACTCGAGCGCGTTCCGGCCGATATCCGTGCTGCCGGTGGAGTAGCCAGGATGGCCGACCCCACAGTAATACAGAAAATAATGGAGGCTGTTACGATCCCGGTAATGGCTAAGGCTCGTATTGGTCACTTTGTGGAGGCACAAATCCTGGAGTCTCTGGGAGTGGACTATATCGACGAAAGTGAAGTTTTAACCCCGGCTGACGAAAGCCATCATATCAACAAGCATACCTTTAAAGTCCCCTTCGTTTGCGGAGCCAGGAACCTTGGTGAGGCACTTAGGCGGATTGGCGAGGGTGCGGCCATGATCCGGACCAAGGGCGAGCCCGGCACGGGAAATGTGGTAGAGGCTGTGCGCCATATGCGGATGGTAATGGGCGAGGTACGCAGGCTGCAGAACCTACCGGAAGAAGAGCTGATGACCGCTGCCAAGGAAATGGGCGCACCTTATGAGCTGGTAGTGGAGGTAGCCAAGTCGGGGAAACTCCCGGTAGTTAACTTTGCTGCCGGCGGGATAGCCACGCCGGCCGATGCCGCTTTGATGATGCAGTTGGGCTGCGACGGAATTTTTGTAGGCTCAGGGATTTTTAAGTCAAACGATCCGGCGGCAAGGGCTAAAGCGATTGTTGCAGCCACGACCCATTACAATGATGCGCAGATTCTGGCTGAGGTTTCAAAAGACCTGGGAGAAGCCATGCCCGGACTGGAGATAGCAGCTATTGCTCCTGAGCAAAGGATGCAGGACCGCGGCTGGTGATTCATATCCTAATTCATATGCGCTAACAGGACATCGTAAAATTTTAGAGCTAGGCGGAAGGAAGTTATTTATGCAGATAGGTGTGCTGGCCCTGCAAGGGGCGTTCCGGGAACATCAGCAAATACTTGAGGCCTGCGGGGTTGAGACGGTGCAAATAAGAAAGGCCACGCAGCTTGAAGGTATATCCGCACTGATTATACCCGGTGGTGAGAGCACGACTATAGGGAAGCTTTTAAAGGATTTTAACCTCTTTGAACCAATTGCCCATATGGCCAGGGAGGGCCTGCCTGTATTCGGAACCTGTGCCGGGATGATTTTGCTGGCGAAGGTGATCAACGGCTCTAAGCAACCGAGCCTTGGGCTAATGGACATATGTGTGGACCGTAATGCTTTCGGGCGGCAGGTGGACAGCTTCGAAGAGGACTTGGATATACCAGTCCTGGGAGCTGAGCCTTACCGGGCGGTTTTTATCAGGGCGCCTTACGTTACGAACGTGGGGCCTGAGGCTCAGGTGCTGGCCAAATGCGGCGAGAAGATCGTCCTGGTCCGGCAGGGGCGGTTCCTGGCCGCTGCTTTTCACCCGGAGTTAACCGGGGATACAAGGCTGCACCGCTATTTTATCGAAAATTGTTTATAATAAAAATATAAGCTTATGTATTGCAAGTAAGTGTCGAATATAGTATATTAATTAACAATTAAATATTATCCGGTGAAGGGGTATAGTAGTCAGCTGTAATCATTTTCAGAGAGTCGGTGGTCGCTGTGAACCGGCAGGTACGGCAGGATGAAATTGGCTCCCTGGAGGCGGTTTACTGAAAGCAGAAGTAGGTTAACCCGGGTAGTTCCCGTTATCACAAAGCTTGAGAGGGCTGGATTTTGGTCCGGCCAATAAGGGTGGCACCGCGGGAGTAGTATCCTCTCGTCCCTGTTTATTAGTCAGGGATGAGGGGATTTATTTTTATTTTATTTATTTTGTGTAATAAGAGGGGAGAGTAATTTACATGCAAGACAAAAAGTATCTCATGATTCCAGGACCCACGCCAGTGCCTCCGTCTGTTGTTACGGCTATGTCGATGCCTTTGATTGGCCACAGGTCGGACGATTTTGCCCAGTTGCACGAGCGGGTCGTCGGGAAGTTGCAGAAAGTTTTCCAGACAAAAAACGATATTTTTATACTGACAAATTCAGGCACCGGGGCCTTGGAGACTGCTATTGCCAATACAGTGAACCCGGGTGATAAAGTCCTTTCTCTAGTTACCGGTAATTTTGGTGAGCGCTTTGCAAACATCGCCAAAGCCTATGGCGCCCAGGTGGATGAAGTGGAGTTCGGCTGGGGCAACTGTGTGGACTTAAAGGTGGTAGCAGAAAAACTGGCCGCTGATCCGGAAATCAAAGTAGTGCTGGCTACCCAAAATGAAACGTCAACCGGCGTGGTTAACGACATCGCCGGCATCGCCGCCCTGGTTGAGAAAACCCCGGCCCTGCTGTTAGTTGACGGGGTCAGCGGCATCGGGGCTATTGAGCACAAAACTGACGAGTGGCATGTGGACATCCTGTGCACGGCCTCCCAAAAGGCGCTGATGCTGCCGCCGGGCCTGTCTATGATCACCGTCAGTGATAAAGCTTGGAAGGTAATTAATGAGAACAAGTCGCCACGGTTTTATTTCAGCCTGCTGGCCTGCAAAAAACAGTATGAAAAGTGGAATACCGCTTACACCCCTGGGGTCTCGCTGTTTTTGGGGCTGGAGGCCTCTTTGGACATGATGCTGTCAGAGGGCATGGATAATGTATATGACCGCCACGCCCTCTTGGCAAAAGCCGTCCGGGCTGCTGCCAGGGCGCTCGGGTTGAAGCTTTTGGCCGAGGACCACTGTGCATCAAACGCGCTTACCGCCATCTATAGCCCGGAAGGGATCGGGGCAGACGATATTCGAAAAATACTAAAGAAACAGTACGGTATTACCTTCGCCGGCGGGCAGGGGAAATTAAAGGGCAAGATCTTCCGGATTGCCCACATGGGCTTTGCTGATAAAATGGACGTCATGATTGCCATCAGCGCTCTGGAAATGGCTCTGGTGCAAGTCGGCTTCTCAGTTGAGCTTGGCTCCGGTGTACGGGCTGCTCAAGAAGTATTTTTGGGAAAGGTGGAATAGCAATGAAAAAAGTGCTGGTTATGGACGGCGTTGCCGAAATCGGCCTGGCGGCCCTGCGGCGTGAGCCTGATATCGAAGTGGTTATCGGGGATAAAATGACTGAAGACGAGCTGGTTGACGTTATTGGTGAATACGACGCCATGATCGTACGCAGCGCCACCAAGGCTACAGCCCGGGTCCTGGAAAATGCTAAAAAGATGGTCATTGTGGGGCGTGCCGGCGTTGGTATTGATAATATTGACGTGGCTGCGGCCACAGCCAAGGGCATCCTGGTGGTAAATGCCCCAGACGGCAATACTATTGCGGCAACTGAGCATACAATGGCAATGATGTTCGCCATGACCCGGAACATTCCCCAGGCCTGGGCAAAACTAAAGGGCGGCGAGTGGGACAAGAAGTCTTTCATGGGTGTAGAATTCAGAAATAAAGTGCTGGGTGTGATCGGGCTAGGCCGGATTGGGTCGGCTGTGGCTAAGCGTGCTCAGGGTATGGAAATGAAAGTAATCGCCTATGATCCCTTTATCAATGCCGAAAAGGCTGAGAGCCTAGGCTTAAAGCTTCTGCCACTGGAAGAGGTGTTTAAGCAGGCGGACTTTATTACTGTGCACCTGCCCTTAACTAAGGAATCCAAATATATTATCGGGGAAAAAGCCTTCAACCTGATGAAGGAAGGAGTACGGATAGTTAACTGTGCCCGGGGCGGTGTGGTGGACGAGAAAGCGCTCTACGAGGCAATGAAGTCCGGCAAGGTGGCTGGGGCGGCCCTGGACGTATTTGAAAACGAGCCTACTACTGCAAGCCCGCTTTTCGAATTAAACAACTTCATCGCTACTCCCCACTTGGGTGCGTCCACTCAAGAGGCCCAGCTGAATGTGGCCTATGATGTGGCCTTGGAAATTGTAGCCGCCCTAAAAGGGGAATTTGTTAAAAACGCGGTTAATATTCCGTCGCTTAGCCCGAAAGTGCTGGCTGTGGTTAAGCCCTACCTGGGCTTAGCGGAAAAAATGGGTAAATTTACGGCCCAGCTGATCAGCGGGCGGGTTAAAAAAATCGAAATTACTTACTGCGGGGATTTGGCCAGCCAGGAAGTGGCGCCGATCACTACGGCTATCCTGAAAGGTTTTTTGGAGAATGTGCTCCAGGAAATGGTCAACTTTGTCAATGCCCCGATCCTGGCTAAGGAGCGCGGCATCAATGTAGTCCAGCAGCAGGCTAGAAACGAAGGCGATTACGCAAATTTAATTACGGTCAAAGTTACTTCGGACGAGGATGAGGTCTCGGTGGCCGGTACCATTTTTGGTGGGGTGGACGCCCGCTTTGTTTACATTGACGGCTATCATATCGATGCGGTTCCCGAAGGCCACATGCTGTATGTCCCGCATATTGACCGCCCGATGATTATCGGCCCGGCAAGCAGCATGATTGGCTCCTACAACATTAATATTTCCTCCATGCAGGTAGGCCGCAAGGTTGTCGGCGGGAAGGCGGTCATGCTCTTGAATATTGATACTCCTGTGCCTGAAGAAGTCATGGCGGAAATTGCCAAAATTGAAGGGGTGGCCGGAGTTAAAAATGTAAGCCTGTAATTTTTTAATAAAAACTGTTACTTTAAGGAGCGGTGCCCGCGAGGCGCCGCTTTTGCATGGAGTTTTACAAACCGGCGCAGATTAACCATTATCGTCTGCATATCTGGAACAGACACTGCCATGCTATTATTTTACAAACCATTGCCTGTATAGTATAATACGAAAGCAAGTTGATTTATTATGGACATTTTGAGGTAACTTCCAACTGGGGGTAGGGTTAATGCTTGATTTTAAATTTGTACGCGGTAATTCGAAAATTGTGCAAGATGCTCTGGCCCGGCGTGGCTCTCAGGTATCGCTGGATGAGTTTTTTCAAATAGAAGAGCAGCGCCGGGACAAACTGTTTGTTGTCGAGCAGATGAAAAGCAGGCGCAACGTAGTTTCAGAGGAAATTGGCCGCCTGAAGAAGTCCGGCAAGGAAGCTAAAGATATGGTCCTCGAAATGAGAGAGCTTTCGCAGCAGATTAAGGAAAGGGACGAAGAGATCAGGTCTTTGGAAGGAGAGCTTCAGGAGATCCTGCTTGGCATCCCCAATATCCCTCATGAGACTGTACCAGATGGGTGCGGTGAAGCGGACAATGCGATCGTGCGGATGTGGGGCAGGCCCAGACATTTTCATTCTGAGCCAAAGCCGCACTGGGATATCGGCGAGTCATTGGATATATTGGATTTTGAACGGGGCGGCAAGGTTACCGGAACCCGGTTTAGCTTTTATAAGGGGCTTGGAGCACGTTTGGAGCGCTCGGTGTTTAACTTTATGCTGGACCTGCACACCACTGAGCACGGCTATGTGGAAATCTTCCCACCCTTTATGGTGAACCGGGACAGTATGGTCGGCACTGGCCAGTTGCCTAAATTTGCCGAGGATATGTTTAAACTTGAGGGCATGGAATATTACCTTATTCCTACTGCCGAAGTCCCGGTGACTAACCTTTACCGGAATGAGATTTTAGACGGAGAAAAGCTCCCGATCTACCACTGTGCTTACAGCGCCTGCTTCCGGGCTGAGGCCGGGGCAGCCGGCAGGGATACCCGCGGCTTGATCCGCCAGCACCAGTTCAACAAGGTCGAGCTGGTTAAGTTCTGCCGGCCTGAAGAGTCCTACGCGGAATTGGAAAAGCTGACGTCCAATGCGGAAAGAGTGCTTCAGTTGCTGGGGCTGCCTTACCGGGTGGTAGCACTTTGCACCGGTGATCTGGGCTTTTCCTCGGCTAAAACCTATGATATCGAAGTATGGTTGCCCAGTTCCCAGGGTTACCGGGAGATTTCCTCCTGCAGCAATTTTGAGGACTTCCAGGCCCGCCGGGCGGGGATCCGGTTCAGGAACCAAAAGGGCAAGGCTGAGCTTGTGCACACTTTAAACGGCTCGGGGCTGGCAGTCGGGCGGACAGTTGCCGCGATCCTGGAGAACTACCAGGAGTCCGACGGGACCGTAACCATACCGGAAGTTTTGCGACCTTATATGGGTACGGACAAAATTTGCTAAAGATTTGTCTCCAGGAAAATGATGCAAAATGGTGCTGAAAGATCGAAGCCTATTAAGATTAAGGGTGATACTGCCCCGGAAATTGAAAAAGCTATTATCGCCGGGTGGGCATACCACATGGCAAGAAGGTTTAGTATCTTAAATTGACACGGTAATTTATCTATGTTAAACTAGGTATTGTGTTATACTGACTTTGCTTGGGGATAAGGATGGAGGGGTGTCCGAGCGGTTGAAGGAGGCGGTCTTGAAAACCGTTGGTCCTTGGCGGGTCCCGTGGGTTCGAATCCCACCCCCTCCGCCAGCATAATAAACTTGATATAAGATTGTGGAGAGTTGGCCGAGTCGGCTGAAGGCGCTCGCCTGCTAAGCGAGTAGACGGTGTTAAACTGTCTCGAGGGTTCGAATCCCTCACTCTCCGCCATTTAAAAATAAAGGCAAAAGGACTTGAACCCTCGTGGTTTTAGTCCTTTTGCCTTTCCGGTTTTTTGGATACACTAAGTGTACATTATTTTATATATTGTAAATGACTTGCAGTAAATTTTATAATAAGCATAAACGTAGAATGTAAGATACGGGAGGATCAAACATGTTCAAAGAATCAAGCATTATGAATTTTCAGCTGTCAAACTAGCGCTGGTTCAAGCCAAGCCGCTGATCTGGAATAGCGACCAGGGCAGCCACTTTACAAGCCCGCAATATATCCAACTCCTACAAGACGCAGGGGTTCAAATCAGCATGGATGGCAAAGGCCGTGCTACAGACAATATTTTCACAGAGCGGCTCTGGCGCTCAATCAAATATGAAGAGGTCTACCTGAACGATTACATAAGCCCAAAAGAGGCAAGACAGCGCATTGGCCAATACATCAACTTTTATAATAATGAAAGGCCGCATCAGTCCCTTGGTTATAAAACACCGGCTGAAGAATACCGTTCAACTTACCTGATGGAACCGGCTAATTAAATAAATAAAGAAAGGGGGCCCCTTTGGTATCTTAAATTTAAAATATTATTGTCTTGACAAAGGGGTCCACTGTCCTTTGGCATATTCTTACCACAAGTGGAAATTACCCCGTACCACCTAATTATATTTCCAGTTGTCGCAGTAGCTTTATTGATAGTTCTATTTAGGGCTGCTAAATTAGACTATCTCTTCCCATAATGCTATTGTAGCCATCCAGGCTTTTTTTCACTAGCTATAGAGTTAGCTCAACATAGAAATAACGTGGAACGCTGTCCACGTTAAGTTTCTTATGGTGTCAAAAAGACAATAAATTATTATCAATTGTTTTACGGAAAACGTGGTATTTGTAATAAAGGTTCAATGCAAAGATTACCCGAAAGGCAATGAAGATTATCTGCAGTTTATTGTAATATCCTTAAATTTTTATGCTGTTGGACAATCCTCGGCAGGTAAAAGTGGTGATAATATTAGTGTTGCGAATTCAAATACATGGCAATGACCATCATCAAAAGTGGTATTCCCCTTGAAAAAGTGTACATGTTTACCGTCGCCAACATCAATTTGTGTACCAGTTGTCCCCCCGACTTCATGGTGGTGATCGAAAAAATCTGTATTAACTAAGAATACATGTCTATGTTTACCATCGGGGTCAAGAATAATCTCAGAAGTTACTCCTGCAAAACGATGATTATGCCTGTCGTCACCTTCCTCTGCCAGCTTTGTGCTGCCTAAGAACTCGTGTACGTGGGTCTGTGAACCATTAGTTTGGTTTACGTTAACACTTGGCGTATGCTTCCCTCCATGGGATTTTTCCATACATATTTCATAGTTTTTATCTTTATCGTACTAACTCAAAGTAAATCTCTCCTTTAATTAATTGTATTAGTATGATATGTATATATTGGGAAAATGTGCTGTCTCATAGTGTAGAGTATCTTTTTATTTTTTTCGACCTTCAAATAAAACAGATTGAGGTCGGGAGCAGTTCTCGATGCTGAATAAAACGAAAGAGCGTCGGGGCTTAAATCCTGACGCTCTTTTTTTAAGGTATTACGTGTCCAACAAAGAACATGTATTATTAAAGGTTAGTAATGAGTTAAATCCGATAATAAAACAAACTCTACATTTTGTTTCTCTAATTCAGGGATAGTTTCTTTAAGCACAGAAGCAGTATATTTGCCCATTGGTCCCACGTTGTATATTCCGCTGAGAAAAAACACCTAGACCGCCGAAGTTGAACACTTGGACCGTTTAAATTGAACAGTCTTACCGCATAGACTGTACATTGATAGCCAAAGAACCACATGGTATACTCAAACTGCTTTTACTCATAAGCAGGATAGGGCAACACTGAGGAGTGACCCGAGCGGCTTATGAGTTTTGCGGGGAGAGTGATGCTGGTGGGCATCGCTCTTTTTTGTTAAAGGCAACATAACATCACTCTCCTTGGAAAACTAAGCGATAAACCTCGGGAGTTTGAGGGCAGAGCCCTCAATAGCCGTAAGGCTGTTTTAAATTATCTGCCGGCAATACCCTTGCGCTCCCGCATAGAGTTTTTACCGTCGATAAAAATTGTGTAGGAATCATGCACAATACGATCTTTGTCTGACATGGCTTTTGAGGAACGCTTCGGTCTGCTGATCGATGCTGAATGGGCAGCCCGTAAAAACAATCGGCTATCAGAGTGTCCAGTTTCAAACGGAGACACTGTTCAATCTCAGCGGTCAAACTGTTCAGTTTGACCCGGCATATTCACACGTGTCCAATGCATACAGCGCTACCGTTTTTTCTGGCTATATCCACCATTCTATATATTTGTCTCTTGATTGCGTACTCTTTCACTGTATCGTCAAGAAAAATATTTCTGGCTACATACGGTACACCTAAATCTCTGGATAAGGGCGCAACAACACTTTTATTGGTTGTGAGACTGTCTAAAAAGAATAGGGAGTGCTCTTTAGCAACTTCCAAGACCACCTTCATGACTCTCCTATTCGCGGTAGCACGAGAACCGGTGTGATTGTTTATCCCAACTGCAGAAGGAACGCTATCCAGATCTTCCACTAATCTTTCTTTAATCTCTTCATCAGTGAGATTACAATAAATTGCACCAGGACCGAGACAGTTAGGTTCAACATAATCAGGTTCCATCGGCAGATGCAGTATAACCTGAAAACCTGCTGTAGAAGCTCTTAAAGCGTGTTCCCTTGAGTTAGGTAGATTGGGCATAACGGCAACAGTTATTGGGCAATTAATACTCAACATCTCATCAACACTTGTGGTATCTGCACCGCCGAAATCGTCGATGACAATGGCAATTTTCGGAGTTATATCTTGTGCTGATGTTTGCTGGCTTTCAAATGGGAATGTATAGGAAAGTGGGTGGTCGCTTCCAGCATTAACGTATGGCTTTTGGTATACACTTTTTTCATTGAATACTCTTGCAAACAATAAAATAAACATGAAAACAAAAGCGAGGATAATAATTGAATGCTGTCTTTTCATTTAAACTCACCCTTTCCTTACTTTTTATCAGCGAAGTCAATCGATAGCAAAAGTTGCATTTAGTTGGATAATACAGTTAAATTCATTCTAATTCTAAAATTTTATATATTGTTCCCCGTACATTTTTCTAATATAAAGTTAATTCCTAAAGAATCTTTACAAAAGATATGGAAACAATGACTCTTGTTGTCATATTTAATATTTTTACAAATGAATTATAAATGAATAAGTTTTTGCATAACGTTCATAAAAATAACTATTGAATTAGCTCATCACAGAAAAATAACGTGGAACATTGTTCCACGTTATTTTTCTTATAGTGTCTTAGAGACAACACATTACTATCAAATATTTTTACGGAAAGCATGGTATTTGTAATTAAGGTTTAAAGCAAAAGAGTACCGGAAGGTAATGGAGATGATCAGAAGTTTATTGTAATACCCTTAAATTTTTATGCTGTTGGACAATCCTCGGCAAAGTGCACATGTTTACCAACGCCAACATCAATAGGTAAGCCAGTTCGTACTTCGATCTCATGGTGATGATCAAATAAATCCGTAGGACTACCTTGCTAACGGTAGAAAGAACCAGAGCGAATATTTATTTACTTCCCAGCGTGGGTCCACTGTCGAATACTGGCATCTATAATCACCTAACTTGACATATTAAGATAAGATTAGAACCCGGAGTTATGCTCGCGGGTTCTAATCTTGTTGGTATAACCGGTTCAAGCCAGGGATGTATTTCAATATTTCGATCAGGTCCTAATTCTTATTATGCGAGTAACCTGATTCCATAACAAGTTTCATCCGTGGATTTGCTGGATAAGGGCTATGAGGATTTAACTTTAAAATTTAATATTAAAGCGGCTCATGAACCAGTCATCGTCATATTTTCGCCGGGAAAAATAGTCCACCCGTTGTTTCATGGCGCCCTCCTGGATTACACTCCGTATAATTTTTTTTAATTTTGGGTTGGTCTCCAGCAGGTCAATTACTTTATCAATGCGCTTATTATTAAAATGTGAGTAAGCCATGCGCAGCAGGTTGTAGTGGACGTGGTCAGCTTTTACGGGGTAGGGGTGTTTTTTCCGAAAGCGATGCTCAATGATGATGGAGGGGTTGACGTATAATTTAAACCCAAAAAGCCATAGCTTTAGCGAGAGCTCCACGTCCTCGTAGCCCCAGACAATAAAGCCCCGGTCAAACCCTCCCACCTGCCGGAAAACGCCGGCACGAACAGCCAGGCAGCCTCCCGGCAGCAGGGGTACAGCGGTTAAATTTCGAATCTTTGACGGGGGGAGCCACAGGGTTTCCAGGCTTGGGTTCCAAGTTTGCCCGCAACCGACACGGTCCGGGTGATCCATTGACGCAATGGCCGGAGAGACAGCGCCGACCTCGGGGTCCAGGAAGGCTTTCAGAAGATTCTCCGGCCAGCCTTCCGGTACTGTAATGTGAGCGTCACAAAATACCAGGTACTCGCCTCTGGCCTCCTGTGCGCCCAGGTTTCTGGCCCGGGCAGCCCCCAGTCCAGGTGAGGAAATAATATTTATTTTTTTGTCGGGGGCCCGCTCATGTAAAAATAAGCAGCAATCATCACTGGAACTGTCATCTACGATGATTATTTCATAGCCGTCATCAGGCATAACTGCAAGGATTGAATCCACCGTCATTCTGACATTGGCCCCTTCGTTTTTACAGGGTATAATAATGGACGCTTTAAGATTAGCGCCTTTGTCACCATTTTGCATGAGCACACCTGCTAATTGATTTTCTTTTATTTTATTAAGCGAAGTGGGAAAAGCTGATAAAAATTGATATTGAAATTTGTAGTATAATATAAACACTAATCCGTTCAAGCCAAATAATACAAACAAGGCAGCTGATATTAACAGCTGATATTAACTTGACTAACGACAAATAATTTGTTAAAATAACTTCTACGTGGATGTTAGTTGAATAATGCGCCTGTAGCTCAGCTGGATAGAGCGTCTGACTACGGATCAGAAGGTCGGGGGTTCGAATCTCTCCAGGCGCGCCAGTAAAATCAAGGCCTCCGGGGTTTATGCCGGAGGCTTTTTTGTTGAAGTGTGCCAAAAAGTGTGCCAAACTTATTTTAACTGTGCCAAAAAGAACCTGATTAAACTTAAGGACAGGTCCTAAGCCTGCCCTTTTTTTATGTTCTTTAGGCTATTATTTTTCATTAGTTGGTAGGCCTTTTCGAGCCGGTCGGCTGCTTCTCTGTCAGCAGATTTGAGGTAATGACCGTAAATATTCATGGTAGTTCCGATATCAGCATGACCAAGGCGGCCGCTTATACTTTTTGCCGGTAATCCTTGATTGATTAGCATAGTGGCTGCAGTGTGCCGTATGCCATGAAAGGGCAGGTGGGGTAAACCATGCTTTTTAATGAACTTCGAGAACCATCTTGTGGGGGTGTCTGGGTGCATTGGTCGGCCGTCCCACGTGGTAAATAACCGGTCTGAGCCCTGCCACAAGTCCCCCACCTTTAGCCGATCCTCTGATTGCTGCCGCCTATATTGCCTGAGTAGGTCTATAAGAAATGGCGGCAGGGATAGGAGTCTTTCAGAGGATTCATTTTTTGGCGACTTTGTGAAAACTCCCTTTCCAGGTAAGTATTGGCTTGACTGCCGGATTTCAAGAGTTTTTTTATCAAAGTCTACATCTTGCCACTCTAATCCCATTAATTCCCCACGGCGAAGGCCGGTAAACAGTGCGAGTTGAAGCATTGACTGATATTTTAATTCTTCAGTCTCCAGGGCTGCCAACATTGTAGCAGTTTGTTCCTCATCATAACAGGCTGCCTGTTTTTTAGTAACCTTCGGCGGCTTGACTCTGGAGCACGGATTAGAGCCGATGACCTGCCATTGTGTGGCGTCCTGAAGGATACTTGAGATTATTCGATGTGCATAAGAAATGCTTTTTGGCGATAAGCCTCCGGGCTTTTTGTCATGTCGAATGCCGTCCTCTTGCAAATTTGTGTAGAATTCCATTAAGTGAACAGGAGTGATTTGTTCAACCTTTAGCTTACCGAGCGCCGGCAGTATGTATTTTTTAAGCATATCCTTATAGCTTGATAAAGTTTTTGGAGCTAAATTAGATTCAGCATAGTCCCTGATCCACCGCTCCACGAACTTCTCAAAGGTGGACTTAGAAGGTTCAACATATTCATTCTTTTCCACTTCGGCAACAAATTTGGCAAGTAGTTTTTCTGCTTGCCTGTCAGATTTGGCCTCAATAGTTTTTGTATAGCGCTTCCGCTTTCCATCGGGACCGACACCACCAGAGGCAAACAGGCGATACTTGCCAGATGGTGTTTTCTCATAATAACCGGCCATTATTTAGACACCTCCATTTAATTTTAGAATACGGTCATTATTGATCGAAAAATCAAGCTTTTAATCTCTTGCATTTTTTTACACGGTAGCTATTTCCGCAGGCATTTGAACAATATTCCATATCTTTTCTACTCTTAAGAAAAGGATTGCCGCAATTCTTACACGCAGCTAATCCAGATTTTTTATCTACGAGTTTTAACGCGTATATAATATCTATCATTTTAAATAAATTATCAGCCGACCAATTAAGAGTTGCACCATTTACTTCATCATGTTCAATAACTAGGTCAACGTTTTTAATATAAAAGTTGGCATTTAACACTTTTCTAATGTATTCCTTGTCAGGCATGTTTTCAATTTCATTAGTATTTTTAAAATCAGTTACACTTTTAAAATTGCTATACAATTCTTTAGCTTTATTTACTATCATATTAACACGTTCAGAATAATTTCTTTCAAATGAGGAATGGCTTGATATAAAATCATCTAAATCGAAAAATAGTTGTCTATTCGGTAAAGGGAAAATCATATCGATATATTCTTGGAATGTCTTTTTCCCAATAAATTCCCCATCGGTATAAAAGCAGTAAATTTTTCGATTATGATATTTAAAACCACGTAGGTACTTTTCAACCTCGTTATAGGTTATAACCCCTAATAAACCATATTTTGTTACAAGGTTTAGCGCCCCACCGATCTTCTCTGATTCTTCTATCCCATCGAAAATAGCTTTCCCAAAATTCAGATAATCGGAAATTAAATCCTCTGCATAATCAAATGGGTTATAGACAATTTTTTCTGATTTTTGTGCAGGAATAATGTAAATACCTTTCACATCTTTTTCATTCTCAAAGGTTTCATATCTCGAAAACCTAAACCAGCAGGCGTTTTTTCCGTAACCGATAGGTAACATAAGCTCTTCCCTCCATGTTAATGGATTTACTTAAAATACCCGTTAATTTTAATGCTTTTTATGTTTGAATCCGTTAACAGTTTTAGTTTATCATTTATTTAGGCAAATGGCAAATGGTTTTTTTAAAGGAGGATTCTGGGCGTGAGTAAACTTAAGGAAATTTTAAAAGCTAGGGGATTAAGCCAGGGGAAGGTTTCACGAATGGCAGATGTACCAGCCTCAAACTTCTGTCTAATTTGCAACGATAAAGGCTATGCACCACCAGCATGGCGGCACCGGATCGCTGAGGCACTTGAATTACCTGAGGCCGAGATTTTTCCGGAATATGCAAATAGGAAGGATTTGCGGGAGGTTAAAAATGGGTAAAAAATTCACTGTCCCGATGGCAAGGGAAGAATTTTTTAATGGCTTAGTGTCAGAGTGGAGCATTTACGAAGCCATTAAACGGAAGGAACTGCCTGCAGTTCATATAGGACGAAGGATTCTATTAGATGAAGATACTTTAAATACCTGGTGGCAGAAAAAACAGGCAGATAGTGTGCATAGTGAGATTGAAATACAGCGCGGAGTTTTACGGCGGGTACAGTAATGAACCAAGAGGAACAAGTATATGTTGAATTTTATCGAAGAAAATATTCCAGCCGAATTAAAGCAACTCCCACAATGGGTAGTCTGGAAGGCCCGGCGCAAAAATAACGGTAAGGTTGACAAAATCCCATTCGACCCGAAAACAGGACGGGCGGCTTCAACTACTAATCCGGAGACCTGGAGCACATTTGACCACACTGTGGAAGTCTCCCGCAATGGCGGCGGGTATGCTGGGATCGGGTTTGTAGTTACTCCCGATAACAAAATTGTCGGTGTTGATCTGGATGATTGTCACACAGCAGCCGGTGAGCTTGAGCCCTGGGCACATGGGATAATTAAACGGCTTGACAGTTACACTGAGATCAGCCCCAGCGGCAAAGGTATCAGAGTATTCCTGCGTGGCGCACTTAATTGGTCAGGGAGACGCAAGGGCCGGATCGAGTGTTATAACAGCGGGAGATTCTTAACTGTGACCGGCCATCGGGTGGACGGTACGCCAGCTGGCGTTATGGACCGATATTCCGAGATTGACGCTTTTCACCAAGAGTTTATAGCCCAGCCGGAGCAGGAACATAAGCCCCCGGAGGGCGCCAGCGGTAGTGTGGAACTGGGCGACATTGATTTAATAAGCCGGGCCAGCAAGGCGAAAAACGGGATGTTATTCGCAAGATTATTCTCGGGCGATTGGACAGGCTACCCCAGCCAGTCAGAAGGTGATCTAGCTTTCTGTAACATGTTGGCCTTTTGGAGTGGCCGTGACGCTGACCAAATGGACAGGCTGTTCAGGCAATCCGGGCTGTACCGTGCGAAGGACGATAAGCACCCGACATATTTGCATGACACGATTAAGAAAGCAATTAACGATTGCAAAGAAGTCTATATGGCTGGAAAAACCAGCGTTGAACAAGATTTCGCGCTCAATTGGGATGGCAGTATGGCCAGTGGGGGAGAATTGGAGCCGGAAGCCGGTACCTCATCGGTGGAAGTCAAGCAACCGCCTGTAATTGTTGCCAATAATCGTTTCCTAGCATCAATTACACACGAAGCACTGAAAGCACTAGCGGCGAGTAATTACCCAGAGAAGCTTTTCATTCGGAGCGGCGAGATCGTGAAAGTTGCAGAAATTCAAGAAAAAGACAGGTATCACCGCACATTCACCAGACCGGTTATAAAACTAGTTAACGAATCATCATTACGGGGCTATTTAGCAAGAAGCGCCCAGTATGTGAAGGCCAGAGAAAAAAACGGGGAAACATTATATTTGCCGACAGTGCCACCTCTGGAACTAGTCCGTGACATTATGTCGCACGACAATTTAAACCTGCCGCTACTACGGGGAATAGTGGAGGCACCTGTCATGTGGTATGACGGGAGTTTATCTGTAAGGCCTGGATATGACATAGCGACTTCGTTATATTATGCTCCTGAATATGGTTTTACGATACCGGAGGTACCTGAAAAGCCAGTTGAAAGTGATATTAGATATTCACTAAAACAATTAAAAGATATTGTTATTGACTTCCCTTTTGATAGTGAAGCGAGTGCGGCAAACATCATCGCTGCAATCATAACCCCTGCGCTAAGAGATTTAATTGCTGGACCCGTACCAATGCTTTTGATCGACAAGCCGCTACAGGGAACGGGTGCGAGTCTGCTTTCAGATGTGATCTCACTGATTGCTACAGGTAAAAATTCATTTATGACAACGGCACCGGATGGCCGAAGCCGGGAGGAAGAATGGCGAAAAAGGGCTACATCGATATTAGTTGAAGGACGACCAATTGTCGTTATAGATAATGTTGAAGATGTTTTCCGATCGGCCACATTGTGCGCATTATTAACATCAACTAACTGGAGTGATCGCCTTCTCGGTAGAAATGAGCAAATTAACCTACAACATAAGACCTGCTGGATTGCTACCGGAAATAATATTCGTCTAGCGGGGGACCTGCCTCGACGGTGCTATAAAGTAAGATTGGACGCGAACCAGGCCAGGCCGTGGCAGCGCAACCAAAATGAATTCAAGCACCCACATCTAACAAAATATGTGAAAGAGCACCGTGGAGAGCTACTGGCAGCAGTTTACACGCTAGCCCGCTCATGGATACAAGCCGGGCGGCCGGCACCAGTGGAGGCCCCACCAATGGGCAGTTTTGAGGATTGGCGGGAAGTAATTGGCGGTATATTGGAATTTGGCGGCCTTAAAGGATTCCTTAAAAACTCAGCTGAGATTTATGAAAATGCAGAAGTAAATGAAGGAATTGAGGAGTTAATTGAGACGTTACATCAGGAATTAGGTGAAAAAGCAATATCCACAAAACAAATTCAACACCTAGTTACATACGAATCAAAGTTCCGGGATGTCTTGCCTGGCTGGCTTGATCCCGGTGAGCGGGGATTCACCCGTAAGTTGGGGCGCGTGCTGGCGCGAAAAGCTGGTGTTATTTTTACAAATGGTTACAAGCTGGAAAAATGCGGGGTAACACACCAAGCGCAATTATGGAAAGTCTGTTCCGTCAGGTGAGTTGGGGAGTTAAGGGGGAGTTTTAGGGAGTTTAGAAAAAGCCTGAAAAGCCGCGTAATTACTGCATTTGTTGAAGTTTTAGGGGAGTTTGGGGAGTTACTTGCCATTACCCCGCATGGAAAAATTTTAAACATTTGTTCTATATAATTATATATAAAGAGTGACGGCACAAAACTCCCATAACTCCCCTAAAAACCAAGAAAGCCGCGTCATTACTGGGATTATGGAAATTTAGAAACTCCCCATAACCCCCCCCCATTGTGGACATGAGATAGGATAGGAGGCAGCCATGACCTTTAAACAGTTAACTAAAATAGAGCCGCGGCTCCAGCAACTATATAACGAAGCCCGTAAGGTGAAGGTAAAGGACGATTCTTTTTGTGCCAATAGTGTTTGGTACCGGCAATTCAAGCCAAGGCTGCTAGAGTTGGTGGGCTTCGGAGCGGCATGGCCGGAACTGCAGTCACCGACGGCCTATGATGTTGCATACCAAACAATTTATAACGCCTTACCTAACTGCGGAAAAAGATGCAGCTGCATATGAGGGAGGTGATAAGCCGATGACTAATGAGCAGGCGCATACCTGTGCGGAAAGAGTTATGAATGGACTATGCAGCAAGGACTGCCCAATGTTCACTCCAGAAAGATGCATTGATCCGGAGTGGAGCGAGAAAGAAAGAGCAGAGCGCTGATTTTAACTATTTTTCGAAATTTTTGAGGTGATGATTTGAAACTTGGTATTTATGAAGTAAATGAAGGTCGTCAGAAAATTGCAGCTTACAGAGAGATAAAGCAACATGATTGCTTTTATACCAACAATTCTCCTATGGGAATGGCATTAGTAGTTTTCGATTGTCCTGAAGTTAAAGATTTAGTCGGAGAATATAATTATAAATTTTTACCTTCAGCAACGTCTCCAACCACTACAACACCGGCACGGCTTTTAATGAACATAGATGTACCTGGAAGAAAAACGATCAAACTAGCCTTTCCCTGGAGAGTTATACCAAACATTTTGCTTGACGCTAATTACTTGTTGTTGTTAGCGGCTAAAAGGCCTTCAAAAGGTCTTACCGCTATTGATCTATACCGATTTGCAGGAATCGGATCTTTAGACATTGACCTGGTTCATTTTAGGAAGAATCTTGAGGAAGTAATTCTTCCAATGGAAGTTATGGCCAGACTAATGGACCATGGGTCCTTCTAGCCCGGTGGGGGAGACGCGGGTCTTCGAGCTCCCGGGATTTCACCCAGTACAAACGAAAAAACTTAGATCATATTTTCACAATTGGAGGTTACATGAAAGCCGATTCTGTAAAAATTATCAATGACAAAATTTGCCTTACTTCTCCAGCCCTGGCTAATATTTTGGGCATTGATCGCAGGACTATTCAAGGCTGGAGCGAAAGCGGCTGCCCAAAGGAAGCCCGTGGGTGGTGGTCCATTAAGGATGTTCTAGCCTGGCGGGGACTTGTTAATCCGGGTGGTTTAAAGACAGAGGACCAGGTCGAAGAAACCTCTTTAAACCATAAAAAGTTGAAGTATGAGGCTGAGCTTAAAAAGCAAAAGGCTGAAGCGGCTGCATTTGAAAACGCCATAGCCCGAGGCGATTATATCCCTAAGGCTGAGGTCACAAACGAACTGAAAAGGTTTTTCGTCGTATTAAAGCGGTCAATGCTGGGTTATAGCAGACGGATCGCCACAGAGGTTTCCCCTTACGTGGATTCAACCATAGCCCGGCGAATAGAAAAAATGATAACTGATCTAACGTTGGATGCACTACAACAACTAAGTATTGATGGCGTATATCGGGCTCCAAAAAATAAAAGAAAGGATGGTACCCACTATGATTAAAAATGTAATCGGGAAAATGTTTAATAAAGGTGATGCTATGGAGAATCTGCAAGTCCTGGTCGATGAACTCCACAAGAAAGGCACTGCAAGGGAAGCCAAGATCAACGAAACTATCAAGGCTTTGACGCTGGCAGTTCAGGACCTGCGGGTTGAGATTTATTCAAAAACCCAGGAGCTTGTGGATGCTGAAATTAACGAGGATAAAGAGGCTCAGGATAAGCTCAATAAAGCTATTAGGGAATTAGGGCTGCAGCTATCCGAAACGGAAAATAAAATTTCTGTTTATCAATCAGCGCTAAAATCCCCCAGCCTGTCACCTACAGAGATTGAAAAATTAAAGGGTGCTGTTGTGGCGGTCTGCCAAGATCGGCAACAGAAAGCCAAAGATACAGAAACCAAAATACAGGCGGCATATGACCAAATACAGGCCCTGAACGATGAAATTACTAAGATGGAGGAAGAAAAGCGTGCTCTTGAACAGCCCAAAGAATCATTTATTGCAAAGCCGGTGATGAAGTTTATTCACCCGGAATTTAAGGATCCAAAATATGAAACCATGCACGGCGAATATCAGTATATCTTTGATAAATGGCTTAATGGCAATATTAACTAAATTACGGAGGGTATAGAAATATGACTAAAGAAGAAGCACGTGCCCTGGTAAACAGGCAGCAGGAGATTTTAGATGGTGCAAAAGCAATGAACCGTGATTTAACCCCTAGTGAGCAGGTAGAGTTTGACGCCTTGCAGCGGGAGATTGACACCTTTATAGCGGAAACCGAAGAAGAATATCGTGTGGATACAATTACTTCCATATGCCGAGACTTCAACCTTGACCCTGCCGGGTATATTTCTTCCGGTGCATCAACCGATGAGGTAAGAGCGTCCATCCTGGACAAGCTCAAAATCGAAAGAAAGTCACCGAAAGTTACGATTACAAATTATGAAACCGACAAATTTAGGGATGCGGCCGTTGATGCTCTTTTACTCCGTGGCGGTATCGATATTCAAGAACCTGCCCCCGGGGCTAAGGAACTCCAGGGGATGCGTTTAACTGGGTTGGCCACTGAGTGTCTTATTAGAAGGGGCATCTATAGCCCGCAGAGGTTAGACGATGATGTCCTTTTAAGGGAAGCACTTTCGCCAGATAGTCAATTTGCTAGCATCATGTCAAGTGCAGCCAATAAAGCTATGGCCGTAACCTACCGGGCAGCACGGACCACATACCAGCGCTGGACAGGTAGGGGTAGTAATTCAGACTTCAAGGGCGCTACTCATTACCAGATCAGCGAGGCTGGCGACCTGGTGCGGGTGTCCCAAGGCGGAGAATTTGAGTTTGACGAAATACGGGACCAGGGAGTAAGAAAGTCAGTAGCTACTTTTGGCCGGTCCTGGGGCTTAACCAGGCAGGCGATTATAAATGATGACCTGGGTGCACTCACTAAGCTGCCCGCGGCATATGCCGGGGCAGCTGCAAGGGGTATTAACCGGTTGGTATATATGCAGCTTGGGTCAAACCCCGTTATTTATGATGGCGTTCAGTTATTCAATGCTGCCCACGCTAATATAGCGCCTGCCGGTGGGATTATTAACATTGCTAATGTCGGCGCTGGCCGGGCCGCAATGAAAAGGCAAACTAACCTTCGCGGCCTGGAAACCTTGAACATCAAACCTAAATATTTAATTGTCCCGGCATCGTTGGAAACCGATACACAGCGGTTTATATTAAAGGCCTATTACCCCACAACGCAGGGAGCCATCAATCCCCTGGCCAGTGCGCTGGAACCCGTTGTGGACGCAGAGCTTGACCCGTACAGTCTAACCGCCTGGTACTTAGCGGCGGACCCCCAAGAAGTAGATACCATTGAAGTTACTTACCTGAATGAAAAAGACGTGCCCACAATTGAAAACGAACCTAGTTTTGATTACCTGGGGGTTAAATGGCGGATATACATTGACTACGGCGTTACCGTGCTGGATTACCGCGGGCTGTATATGAATGCAGGTATATAGCAATGGATACCTTGAAATGTCTGTTTAATAAAATCGGTAGGGAGTTAGCCATCAAAGCTAACCTCCTTACCTGCCACAGTCTTGCAGGTCCCTATGACTGCGGGTGGGCAAGTAGAATCAAGGGCACTAATTGGATTTTCATAAACCAGGGCCTTTATGCTGACTACCTGGACAGGTACGGGGAAATAAAACAGGAAAGCGTTTGGTTGCCAATTGACACCATTGAAAAAGCTTTATTTTATGTTTTGGTTCACGAATACACACATCTAATTGACACACCAAAAAGCAGGACCGGGCTTACTGAGGATGATTATTTTTCCATGCTTGAACCCCTGGGAGATAGGGGGACCGTTATTCAATGTCAGACAAAAGAGCCTAGCGCGGCAGACCGAAAAAGACAAGCGGACATACACACCGAGGAATTTTATACTAATTTTCGCCTGAATGTTTACCTGTGTGGCAAGATTCTGGCAGAGATTGAGAAAGCGGCTAATAATCAATAGTGGAATGTAATAACTTGAAGGAGGTGAACATAAACAATGACAATTACTGGGCTACAAACCGGGAAAAGCGTAGAACTTGCTCTTAGTATCCATTCTAAGGTTACTAGATTGTTTAAGCCTGAAACCTTGAACAAAATTAACACACTGGCTAAAATCCAGGACCGGTTTAAAAATTTAAAATAGGACTGCACCCCTGGCCGGCGGCGTTTGGTCGCCGGCAAACACACACAGACAATTTAATAATTATAAAACAATTCAGAGGAACAAAAAACATGAAGATTAGTTTGATTAACGCGATTGAGAAAGACGGCCAAACAATTAACGAGTTAACCTTGAACTTAAAAGGGCTGACCGGCAACGACCTTACCAAGGCTGAGAGCGATGCCAGGGCAATGGGTGATACCAGCCCAGACCCTCTTTTTAGTGCTAAAGGGCTTACGGTGATAGCAGCAAAGGCAGCAGGTATGATTCCTGATGACATCTTAGGCTTGAGTGCGCCAGATTTTCTTCAGGTAAAGGCTGTCGTCTCAATTTTTTTGTACGGCTGGCTATTGCCGGCCAAAACCCAGTCAGAAATATACGGCGAACAGTCTTAATTATGGCCCGGGAATTCAATTCCCAGGTCAGCTACTGGCTGGATATGCCCCTGATTGAGCTTACCGAATGGGTTCAGGAAGCAATTGATCTTAATAAGAGAGGTAAAAGATAATGAGCAGAGTGCACCAAATCGCATTTAAAATAGCGGGCCGAATGGCCTCATCTTTTAACACTGCCTTTTCCTCTACCGCTGACCGGATGCGGCAAATACAGCAGCAGACGAGCAATCTGCAAGGAGAGTTGCGAAGTCTAGAAAGTGCACAGGCGAAGGTTGCCCGGTCACGTGCGCTAGAATCACAAATAGCTGATACTGGTAAGAAATTTGATGCTGCCAGGGTTAAAGTTAATGCCCTGGCAGCGGAAATGCTGAGAACGGAAAAGCCTTCTCAGGAATTAAAACAACGGTTTAAGGAAGCGTCTACCCAAGCCGAAAATTTTAAGAACAAGCTGGCTGCACAGAAAAGAGAACTGACTAGTATTAAATTGTCGCTTTCCAATGCAGGGGTGAACGTGAAGAACCTGGCCAGTGACTATTCAATACTCACTTCCAAACTTAACAGCACAGAGGGAGCAATGAAGCGGCTGGGGGCTGCCCAAAAAGCAGTAGAGCTAAGAAATAGGGCTATGGGGGCATTAGGTAACGTGGGTAGTGCTCTTGCCAGCCCATACGCTCTTATCGGTGGCGGCGCAAGTCTCTATGGACTTGGTAATTTAACCATCGGCCAGGCAATGGAATTTGAACAGCAACAGATTAGCATGGAACACTGGCTGCAGGGCAACAAGGAATTAGCCAAAGAATACACTGACTGGCTTGATTCCTTTGCGGCCAGAACCCCCTTTGAAATGGGGGATGTCTTTCCGGCCGGGGCTAGAGCTGTAAACGTTGCGGACGGTGATATTAAAAACGCTGAGAGACTTATGACTATTGCTGGTGACATGGCTGCATTAACACCAGGCAAAACAATGGAACAGGCTATGGAGGCCCTAGCCGATGTTAAGGTCGGTGAGTATGCCAGACTCCAGGAGTTTGGTTTTAAGTGGAAAAAGGAACTAGGCGGCTATGAGGATTTTTTAAAGCAGGCTGAGAAAAAATTTGCCGGTGGTGCAGCCAAATTAAGCAAGACATCAAAAGGTCAAATTTCTACAATTACTGATACAATTAAGACGCAATTCAGGGCAGCCGGTCAGGGAATCTTAGTTGCTATGGACCCAAGGCTCCAGAAAATTACGGATTGGTTCAATGAAAACCCTGCCACTGTGGCCGCATGGCGAAACAATATTATGAATATGGCACAGGAGGCGTTTGAGGGCTTATTGGCATCAGGTGAAACCTTCCTGGGGCGACTGATGGCCAAATTTGAAGACCCAGGCTTTCAGCGATTAGGGTGGGGCGGTAAGCTTGTTGCTATGATAAGCGAAGCTTCACGGATAGCCGTTCCGGCAGCAGCATCCGCAGGGGCTCAGTTGGGCGTTGAATTTGGTCAAGGCATTGCTAAGGGTATTTGGGGCGCTGCAGCTAAAGACCCGTTAGTGGCTCTGGCTGTTGGTTTCTGGGTTGGCGGTAAAGTTCCCGGCCCGATACCGGTTAAAATAGCTGCTGGCGTAGCTGTCGCCTCAGCGCCTGCTGTCGTAGAGGGTACGAAAGGGTACATTTCGGATAGAAAAGAAGCCGCGAAACAGTCTGGAGTAGAAGGAGCTGTGGATTGGCTTAATAAAAACTATCGTCCTGGAGGTGCTCCGGTGGTTCCTGGCGGCACGATGAGCGCGTATGCTTCCGGTGGTTTTGCCAATCGTCCGTCAGTATTCGGTGAAGCTGGTCTGGAGGCGGCCATCCCGATAGATGGCTCCTCACGTTCACAAAACATATGGGAGCGCGCAGGAGAGCTGAATGGGTTTATAAACCCCCAGGGCTCCTCACGTTCACAAAACATATGGGAGCGCGCTGGGGAATTGCTTGGAATAAAAGGCGGTGGGGATACCTACAATATCACCTACGCCCCAAATATTAACGCCTCTGGCGGTAATGAGGCCGCTATTCAACGGGTGCTAAAAAGTGACAAGGAAGACTTTGGGCGGTGGTATAAGTCCATGAAACACGAACAACGGCGGGTATCATATAGATACTAGTATAATGACCTGGGGAGCGTAATGTTTCCCAGGTCATTATCTAAAAAAAGGAAGGGAGGTGCGATAAAGTGATTGTTGAGACTTACAAAATCAGAAATACAAGGATTGAGATTTGCGACGATGCGATTGTAACCAGTCAAGCGGAAATCGACCGCATACTGGACATGATAGCAAAACTTGCTAATAAGTCAATCAGTTGGTCGGGAAAGGCTGGCGATTGAAAAGATTGAGATTACCCGGAGAATTGAAGAATCACTGGCGGAGCGGCAGGGTAGTAATCAGTTATCAGCAAATTGCGGATGCCCTTGCACCATCAATACGCGCGCGGGGAAGTAAACAAACGATGAGAGTAAGAGTAGGACTAATCTTATTAATATTGGGTTTTTTATTGCAAGCATTAGCTCAGATATTATAATTTTTTCAAATAAATATTTGTTTCGCTTTATTCGTTTTGATTAGATTCATCAAATTCGCATGCGCTTGCAAATTGAAAACGCCCAACGTTGGGCGTTTTCTTAGCTTTGATGAATTCCACATCGATGTGGAATTTTGAAATTCGCCAACGTTGACGAATTTCAAAATTGTTCCTATCCGTCCTAGGTTTAATTTAGTTCTTGTTGCATAAAAATTGACTTTACCGATAGAACAGCTCAAAAGTTCATGAAAGCTGCTAAAGAATTTTCAAATTCGCCAGCGCTGGCGAATTTGCCACCTACAAAAATAATTGCTCTTCTTGATTTACCGCCGGATGAAAGAGAGTCATTCACAAAAGACAATGATATTAAAAAACGGAAAATCGCAAACGTTTGCATTTTTAAAAGGTGTAAATTTGCACCTGAGAAAAACGGTTAGCGATGGCCATTTTGATCTACTCAGCGGGCAAAATCCCAAGCGCTTGGGATTTTCAATTTCCTCAACGTTGGGTAATTTGAAATACGACAACGTTGTCGGATTTATTCTTTGAAGATTTTCTCTTGGATTAGCTATATCTAAAAAAAGATACACGTTAATAGCAATGTCGGAAAATGTCAGAATATTTGTCAAGGAAATTATTTCTTTTTGTCGAATAGCTAAAAAAACTGACGGGAGGGAAATCGTTTTGGGATTAGATAATAAACAAAAAGTGCTGCTTGCTATTTATTTAGAGTATCAGAAAGATATACCAAACATGCGAGAAAATATAAATTCTAATATAATTGGCGGCGACTTCGAAATGTTTGCTATTGCATTAGCCAAACTCCTTAATGAGCGTCTAATTACTGGTGCGGATTTTTCACGTGGGGGTAGAGGTAACAAAATTCTTCATGTTTTTACTGATAACATAAAAATTACTGTAGACGGTATTAACTATGTTGAACAAAAATTAGAGATAGAAAAGACCCTCACTGGTCCAGAAAAGGTAAGGGAAGTAGCGGATAAAGGAATAAAATGGGGATGGGAACAAGCAAAGGATTTTGCAGCTAAAGTGTTGGCTGAAATGTTAAAATAATGTAAGGGTGTTTCCGGGCAGAACCCCCTTTAAATTTCTAAGCCAAAAGGTAGGGTTATAACGACCCTACCTTTAACATTTACCAGCGCCAGGTTTGCTCCGGGTATACACCGAAGGCTCGTTTATATCCTTCCCGGTAAGCCTTCTCTTTGGCTTTGCGCCGTTTAATTTCTTCGTCAGCAATCTCGTTTCTACTCATACCCTGGCGCCGCTCCCAATCACACAAGCCGCGGGCTATTTCATAGCCTATGGACCGGCCAAAACTATTAAAGCCCATAGGATTACCTCCGTAGGCAGGCATAAACGTCCTGCCTTACATCATCCAGGGTAGTCAGGCAATACTTAACCGGTGAGCCCAAAACGCTCTCCCCAATTTTGGACAGTCGATTAGTGACGACCAGCACACGGGGGAACCCACCGGCATACCACCAGGGATGATTCAGGGAGAACTCTAGCGATTCGGCAACTTTGCGGTATTTATCAACAAAGGGGTGAGTGGCATTGTCAGCCTCAATGAAAAATATTTGCCTCTCCTTTTTCACGATATTATCAACACATGCCAGAGCATCAGCCCGAAGGTTGCCAAAGACATATTCCCGCTTGAACACGCTGACCTTTTGCCAGCTTTTTGCCTGCGTAGTCAGAGCAACATAAACCCAGTTTAATACAAGCCAATGATTATACTTTTCGCTCCAAGGGTTTGAATAATATACATAACCACCCTGGGAGCCGATCCGGCGGCGCCTTAACTGTTTTGCCAGACATAGTTTTCTAAGCCGCTCCTGTGCTTTTTGTGGTCCCTGGAGCTTATTGAAGAAAAGTCCCTGCAGCTGCTCCCGGAGATAGAATCTGCCTTCAGCTACCTCGGCCAGCAGGGCGGCGTCGCGCGGCGTGATGCGTCCCATATGCTTCACCTTCTACCTATTCATAATTTTATCCCTATTCGTTCGCCTTAAAGATTCCCGTATTTATTGGCATTGGACAGGCTTACCCGTAGTGTCCAGGCAGGCTGAAGACAACGGTTTTGTAAACGGTTTCTTGAAAAAAACGACCGCACAGAAGGCTGTATAAGGCCTCTAAAATTTATCTCTGGTATGATTACCTAATCAATTGAAACCCTTTTTAGGCTATCCCTGGAGCTTCAGGCGGGCTGGGACAGCGTTCATACAAACGTTTTCTTGCCTCCGCCACCGGCAGGAACATGGTTTGTACCTCCCTGGTTTTATCCCACCGGAGGATCGCCCGACCGGGGACCGTGGGCAGGTAAGCAGCCCGGCTGCAGGTTTCTCCAAGGACCATCCGGGAATTGACCTCATCAGCCACACGATAGCAAAGCCTGGCGGCGAACTGTGCCCGGCTGTCTCCGGAGATTATTGCGGTGCTGGGGCGCTGGGTAGCCGCTACAATCGATATGCCGCAAGCTCTGGCAAGTCGTAGGAGCCGGTTTAATAAACTGTGGCAGGTATCATCCTGCAGCTCTGCCAGCTCATCAATAATGCAAACGATAAAGGGCATATTGCCGTCATAATCCTGGACCTTGACCACTCCAGCCGCCTCCAGCACAGCTAATCGCCGGTCCATTTCATGATTCAAGTCCAGCAGGACCCGGGCAGCCTCTTTCTCTGTGGCGGCCACAGTGACTCCATGCTGACGGAGGTATGAGAACTCAAGGCGCTTGAGGTCAATAATCCTTATGTCAGCTATGCCATACAGCGCAGCGCAAAGGCAATGCAGTAGATTTGACTTGCCACTGCCGGGAGTGCCAGCCACCAGGAAATGAGGAGCTGCAGCCAGGTCCAGCCATTCCAAACCGGCGCGGGAATATCCCACTGGAACTGGTAAAGCCATAGTGGGTGGTTGCGGCAGGTCAAAAGGAATAACCTTTTGTAGCTGCTGGTCCATGATCCGGATCAGAAGTTTTCCGTTCACGGGTTCTAGCTCAATCTCAGCATTGAAGGCCCAGCATAGCTTTTCATAGCGCCGGTAGAAGTCCAGATCAGAAAGGCCTACCGGGATATGCAGTAATAAGTCCCGACCATAGGGGCGCTTCCTTTCAGACAGTTTGACGGGCAACAGGGGCTTCTCCTTGTTCCGACGTACAACCAGGCCGCAGTTCGTCCAGATGTCGTTAAGGGTTGTTTTCTTTGGCTGAAAAGTTTTGTAAGTCTTAACCAGCAGGGAAACCCAAGTATCAACGGGATTCTGATGGGACATGTAAACACCTCCGTATATGGTTTTGAAACCGTTGTTTTACTAATACATATGATGTTTTGTAATTAGATATACTGTTTTATGATTAAATATAATTAGTTGTGCTTGTGCTTGTCCTAATATTAGTGTATAATGTTTGTGGGAGGGATAATATGGAAGAAAAAGAGGATGAAATATTAACTTTACAAGAGGCTGCAGATTTCCTAAGAGTTGGGCGAAATGCTATGTCAAAAATGGTAAACAACGGGGAAATACCGGGAAAGAAAGTGGGAAGGGAGTGGCGTTTTAGCCGTCAGGCGCTTTTAAAATGGTTAGAGAATGGACAAGCAAAGAATAAAAAATAAAAGCAGGAAGGCCAGCCTGGACAGCAATCCCTTCCTGCAATAAGCTCCACCCGAAGGAGGACATTTTTATTATAGCCTCCAGGTGGTGGAAAATCAAACCATATGGAGGTAATTGTTATGAGTATATTTGCCATGAAGTTTCCAAGAAAGATCATGGGTGTGAATTTTTCAAGAAATATCAAAGAGTGGTTTATTAAAAACAGGCTAAGAAAAAAATATGCTGCTCAGCTTGTAAGGAATAAAGAACTAAGCATACACACTTCTGAAGGCTGGAATGATTTGGCCAGGGTTAATCACAGCAAGCATCTTATTGACCAATGCATTGAACCCACAGAAGAAACCCTGCAAAAATACCAGGAAGAAGTAAATGCAATGGTCAACGAGATGATAGGGAAACATCAACCAGAACCCGTCCCAATGTTTTTTAGCAGGTCAACTATGCTTTATAAAAACCTTTGGGCTGAAATGTACAGACAAAATATATCAGCAGATAAGATGGCGCAGGCCATTGGTATTTCTATTGAATCATTGGGGAAAAAACTTTCCGGCAAAGCTACGCTCTACGTGGGTGATATTGTAAAGATTAAGAACGTTTTCCCTAAACCGCTTGATATAAATTATTTGTTTGCGGAGATGGTTGAGCAAGTCGAAGCGGAGTTAATTGAGCAGGCCAGGTAAGACACGAAGCCCGGCCCTGGTGCTGCCGGTGGCCGGGCTTAAATACATAAACCAGCGATTATAAGATTTTGTCCGGAGCCCTGACGCTTAACCGTGCAGTCGTTGGGGATACTGAGCTGACTGATGTCGGACAAAAAAGCCGGTCGCAAGCGGAGCAGCGGCCAAGGACAGGGTAAAATAATTTTATCGATGTAAATTTTTTTGTGACAGATTATTTGATATTATCGGTAAAGCCAGGTAAATCAACGAAAAATAATACACTGAGCAATGTTGAGAATATTATGAATTATTGACAGACTGCTTCACATTATGTAAAATAAATTAACCGAGCCCACCACGCCTCTTAACAATGCGTACCAGGGTGGGACTTTTATTTGTATTTTTGAGGCTCAATATGGGTAATGAAAAGGTCTTAAAGCGGGAACCGGAACTTAAACCGCCCACAACTTTTGAAGAACAGATTGAAATTCTTAAAAGTCGCGGCTTGGTGGTTGAAAACGAAGCCTGTGCATACGGCATACTCCACAAGGTAAATTATTACCGTTTATCAGCTTATCTCCTGCCCTTCCAGGTTTATGGTAGTGATAGTTTTCGAGATGGCACCAGATTTAATCAGATTTACAGGATTTATGAATTTGATCAGAAACTTAGAAATCTAATTTTATATGCTATTGAGCCAATTGAAGTATTATTAAGGACGCAATTAGCCTACTATCATTCACACAAATACGGTTCCGAAGGATATATTAACCCCGTCAACTTTGAAAGTATACGCAGACACGAGAGGTTTATTGAAGAGTTTAACGGAGCGGTTGAAAAAAATAAGAAGGCACTTTTTGTTAAGCATCATATTGATAAGTACGGAAGACGATTCCCTATTTGGGTTGCAGTAGAATTATTTTCTTTTGGGATGCTGTCCAAATTTTATGCCAACATGAAAATTAATGATCAAAAGGATATAGCAAAAAAAATTTTCAAAACAGGTCCTAAACAACTTAGAAGTTGGTTAATATGCGTAACCGATTTACGCAATCGCTGTGCTCATTATATGCGCATATATTTTCATAAGCTTGTTAACTATCCTAGATTACCTAATGGACCTTATGCCCTCTGCAGTCAAAGAATATTTGATATTATTTATGTTATGAAATATTTGTTTTTGAACCATGATAAATGGAAAAATAGCGTAGTGAGAGAGCTGGAGGCTCTAATCAATGAGTATAGTATGGACATCCAGTTAAGATACATAGGATTTCCAGAAAACTGGCTGGAGTTATTAGAGGAAAGACCGGTTTCACCTCGCAGGATGCCCCAAGGCAGGCATAAAATGAGCCGGTAAAGTATTTGTACCTGGATAGGAAAAATAGCCCCGGCTTGAACCTGTGGAAAGACATGAAGTTGTATTTCCCAAAGTTATTATTATACTCCGCCATATCAGAAGTGTGCCACCAGAGCCAAAATGCCTTATAAACACTAGACCTACAGACTTAAAAATGTGTGCCAGAAAGTGTGCCAAACTGTTTAAAAGTGTGCCAAAAATAACCCAACTATTCCCAAGTATATAATTAACAAAACCAGGTAGGACAAGCCTTCCCGAGCTTAACCGAACTACACAAAACGACATTTTACGGACTACGGATCAGAAGGTCGGGGGTTCGAATCTCTCCAGGCGCGCCATAAAAATCAAGCCCTCCGGGGCTTATACTTTTACCCCTAATAGCAAAAGTACCCCAACGTTACCCCAACCAGTGAAAAACCACCAGGTGCAAGCTGGTGGCTAGTCTAAATACTCTTTCATTTGCCTTCCTTCACGGAAGGTTTTTCTTTTAAGTCTAATACATAACTAAGCTTTTCCGTAGCCTTTTCCTGTAAGCCCGGTAATGCGTCGCCAGCATAACCTGGTAATTAACCATAAAAAAGTCTACCGGCTCTGTAAGGAATTAGATATACTGGCGCCACAGACGCATCAAGGTTAAGCACCCCCGGCACTTGGCAGCTAACCGCCAGATTACCGTCCCAGATCAACTTTGGGAAGTGGACATTAAATATGCCTACATTGCAAAAGAAGACCGTTTTTTCTACCTGATGAGCATCGCTCAGCCTCCTTTTCCACAATAGCATCAATGGTAACAATCCTGGCTATATCCGTTATATCTGCAAGTAACCTGTTTTCCTCGATAAATCTTTGATAAGCCCCGACCGATAGTACACCCCCCAGGGGGATATTAAACCCGTAGCGATGAAGCCTTCCCAGGTTCCACCCCTTTCCTCCTGCGACCTCACCCCCGGCGTTCCAGGCCTCAGGCCAATTCAAAAAGAGTATGGTGTTATTCTCGTTCATAATTATCCTCCTTACAATCATACTGACCGTTCGGTCTAATATCGTGTAAAATTTTTTATTGTTCGTTGCCTGCACTTATCCCATGTAACAATAATGTAGTGGCTTTACTAAACAAATCTCTACTGGCCTCATTATCCATTAAATAAAGCGTATAATGGTTTAAGGCGGCAAAAAAACTCATTATGATAAAGGTCAACTCAGATGGATCTTCGTTTTTGAACTCGCCGTCTGTAATTCCTTCGTTAATAAACTTCTGTGTTTTTTCAAAGTTTTTTATAATAATCTCTTTAAATCTTTGCATCGCTTCAGAATCAGCGTCCACTATGTTGATAAATTCCCTCTCAGCTGAATATAAGGATCTTTCAACGCTTGCAGAGAATCGCCCGTAAGCATATAGCTTCTCGGTAACCGTTTTACATCGGGAAAACAACTTTTCCAGTTCCATCCACCATTCGGCATAAGCCTGTTCTTCCAGGTAAACGAACAAATCTTCCTTGCTTTTAAAATGATAGTATAAATTACCTTTACTGCACCCTGAAGCGAAACAGATGTCTTGAATGGAGGTTGCTGCATATCCTTTTTTCGAAAATATAGTCTTGGCTTTGTCAGCTATGTTTATTTTGGTTTGCTCTCCTTCGTATCTGCGTTTGTTCATGATTTCCTCCTTAGTTATACATACCGACCGGCCGGTCTAATGGAATCAAATGTAATGGGAACCCAACTCATGACAGGATTCGCTCAAGTTGCAAAGGAAAGCGAAGTCAGGGATTATTTCATTGAAGGCAAGGAACTTGCCAAGAAAATAGTATCAGACCTAACTCAAATCATGCAAGAAAGCGATATACAGGCTCCTAGTACATGGGCTGGAAGGGCAACCGATTCAACAGCAACACCATTTTCTGATAAAATGATGATGTTCTGCTCAGCTCTGTTGTCAAGTTTTGCATTAGGTGCCAATGCAATAGGTACGTCTTTAAGCCTTCGGAGCGACCTCCCTAAGAAACTTACGGAAATTGCAATGGATACGTATCAGTTTGCCTCCAAAGGAGGGCAATTAATGATTAAACATAATTGGCTTGAAGAACCTCCACAAATGGAAGACAGAAATGAACTCACTAAATCTAAAAAGTAGAACAAAGCACCTAAGCCCGTAAACAGTAAATAATATTTAATGTAAATTAATCTCATAGAAAGAGGAAGAGAAATAATATAAATAAGACGTAGGAGTCTCTCTAATCGTCCTTTTTTAATTGCTTAAGGTATAAAGTGGTATTGGAAGCCCCTGTAAACCTTATGCTATAAATTAACCTGCCAATTTGGCAGGTTATCACTTTATTTAAGCAAGGACTAAGCCTAATGTGTTTATATTTTTTCTAATGCTTCTAACTGCTCTCTTTGAGATGGGTCAACGTAAATAGCAGTTGTTTGGATGCTCTCATGTCTGGCTAACCATCTAATTGTTGCTCTAGCTTTGGCAGCCTGGATTAGGCTATTGATCCCTTCCAGGATGCCGTTGGAGATATAGGAGCTGAACCAGTTCAAAATACCGTTCCAGTGAGCTTTAATAGTATGGGCTGCATTTATTGGTACTAACTTAGAATAGGTAGCCCAGTAATACCAGCGCTTAAGAAATTTATCGCCGGACACCCGATCTGGCTGTTCAAAAAGTCCCTGGAAGGAAAGCTTTATGTTGTAAGCGCGTACAGTATCGAAATGCTCGTATTTTAAGCTCTCAAGCTTTTTACGCTGTTTAGCTGTTAGATTTTGTTGGTTTTTAAGCCATATATAGCGGGTCATTTTTAGTGCTTCATTTTCCTGGCTTTCATACCTGCATACTTCATCTACTGCTGCATTAATGATTTTCATGATGTGAAAGCGGTCAACTTATACTTCGTTCCTGGCAAAGGCTCTTCCTTCAAGTGCCATAATTACCATTCAGCTTTTACATTATGATTTATAGGAACATTTATTTACCCACACGATTCAGCGAGGAACCAAATTAATTTATTTAACTATGATATGCACATTTTATTTGCTAAAAAATATTATACCAATGTAATTGATAAAAAGCTTGAAAGGTTTTGATAGATTTGCCTATTGATCAAAACATTACCCCTCTTTTTAATGCTGTTAAAAAACATATAGAAGATAATATCATTCCATTTCATGTACCCGGACATAAGTTTGGAGTAGGGATTCCGGAATTAAGAGATTATACAGGGGATCGTATTTTACAAATGGATTTAAATGGAATGGATGATCTTGATTATATAAATAATCCAAACGGTGCAATTCTGGAATCCGAGGAACTTTTGGCATATGCATACGGGGCCGGTTGTTCTTTTTTTCTTGTCAACGGCTCAACCTCCGGAGTGCAGGCTATGATTCTAAGTACCTGTAAGCCGGGCTCCAGATTGATTTTGCCCAGGAATGTCCACAAATCGACTATCGGGGGATTGATTTTAAGCGGCTCCGTTCCCGTTTATGTTCAACCAGAATTCAATACGGATCTAGGAATAGCAATGGGCGTTTCGGTTAACTCGATTGAAAAGGCTGTTAAAGAAAATCCTGATGCGTCGGCTGTTTTTTTAATAAATCCGACCTATTATGGAGTGGCGCCGGATATCCGAGCTCTGGTTAAGGCAGCGCATGCAAAGAATATGCCTGTCCTTGTTGATGAGGCCCACGGCTCGCATATGCCCTTCAATGAGGAATTTCCTTTATCGGCGATGGCGGCGGACGCGGATATGAGCACAATAAGTTTACATAAAACCGGAGGATCATTGACCCAAAGTTCAGCATTGCTGGTAAAAAAAACTGTAGATTATGAAAAAGTATTGAGAACGTTAAATATAACGGCTACTTCAAGCGCATCTTATCTTTTGATGTGTTCCATTGACATCGCGCGCAAACAGCTTGCCGTAAGAGGGAGGGAGCTTCTGGATGAAACTCTTCGACTGGCCCGCTGGGCCCGAAACGAAATAAACAAGATCGAAGGGGTTTACGCCTTTGGCAGGGAATTGATCGGATCGCCCGGATGCTTTGATTTTGATGAGACGAAGCTCGGCATCAATATCAGCGGATTGGGTTATACGGGTTATCAAATAGAGACTGTTTTGCGCAATGATTATAATATCCAGATAGAAATGTCCGATTTAAGCAATATTCTTGTAATGGTCACGATCGGCGACAGAAAAGTCAATCTCGAAAGTTTAATCAACGCCCTAAAAGACATATCGAACAAATCAGGCGATAAAAAGCCTTCGAGGAAAAACAACAGAATAATAACGATCGATCCGGAAATAACGATAACTCCCCGCGAAGCTTTTTTCAGCTTAAAAAAAACCGTCAGCCTGGATATTTCCATTGGAGAAACAGCGGGGGAGACGATTATAGCTTATCCTCCGGGTATTCCTATCATAGGATTGGGCGAAAGAATAACCGGAGATATTGTGGATTATATAAAAATATTGAAGAAAGAAAATTGCCAACTGCAGGGAGCTTCCGATCCGTCGGTAAATTATATCGAGGTATTGGATAAGTAAAATTCATATAATAAGAATTAATCCGACCGTTATAAAGCAAGCCCCGATTATATTTCCCAACGTCAGCCTTTCATTGAAAAAAATTGCCGAACAAAGAATTGTTACGACTGGAGAACATGCCATGATAAGCATTACGATCGAAGCGGATCCCCGTTTCAACGCGGCAAAATACGCCAGATCGCCGATCAGTGTAGCTAAAATCGCCTCAATTACAAGAAAAGTACCGGTTGTAATTGAGACGGTTTTCAATTGCATTATACTTCCACTGACAGTCATCCAAAGTAAAATAATTGAGGCTGTAAAAAAGGTTCTTACAGACAGGCCGATAAGCGGGCTGACCTTATCAAGTCCCATTTTAGCAAACAGGGGAGATACCCCCCAGCATAACATTCCAATAAAGGCAAAAAAATAAACCATTGTTGCACGCCCCCGTAATTTTATATATGTAATATATTAAAATTACGGGATAAAATGAATCATTAAATTTGATGGCGGCGGCAATAATAAAAGAAAAAGTATAGGTGGGATGTGGGATTATTGCCTTGAAGATATTTACTGCTTTTTGTTTTTTCATTCTTGCGTTTATCATACCGGCTTCGGCTCAAAATAATATAGATCCGCAAAAAACAAACAATGAATTCGATCCGTTTATGACCGGAGTATTGCTGTCGGGACCGGTAACCGAGGTCCCGTGGGAAAATGATTCGGATTTTCTTTCGGCAAAAGAACAAAACGATTGTCCGATTCTGATGGCTGCCTATAAGACCGTTCTGAAAGACCCTCTTCCGGGCGAGGAGTATAATGTTCATTTGGCGGCTAAATATATATCCGGCACGGTAATAGCTCCCAATCAGGTGTTCTCTCAGAATAAAAAAGCGGGCCCCTACACCGCTGCCCGGGGATATCAGAAAGGGCCGACATATTTAGGGACCACGGTTTCGACTACCATAGGCGGCGGCGTCTGCAAAATTTCTTCAACACTGTTCAATGACGTCATTCTGTCTGATCTTGAAGTTGTCGAGAGGTACACCCACAGGATGCCGGTGCCTTATGTTCCATACGGCCAGGACGCCACCGTCAGTTACGGCGCCAAGGATTTTAAATTCAGGAATAACACCGAAGCGTCCGTGATGATCTGGGCGGAAGGTGTAGAAAATACGCTTTTTATCGGGATTTACGGCAAAACCGTGCCTCCGAAAGTAGTATGGAACCATAACGTATTAAAAGTTTTTAAATTCCCTATAATCAGCACCAAAAATTATGCTCTTCCGCCGAATACGGAAGTGATTCACGAGGGCATGGACGGAGCGCTGATAGAATCGTCGATTACGCTTATTTATCCCGACGGAACCGTGAAAACAAAAGAGCTGGGAAAGAGTTACTATGACCCCCTGCCTTATATCAAAGAAATAAGCGGGTAAAATTTGCGCTGTCCCAAAATTAAAACTGCCGCACAAAGTTAAAAGCCTTGCGCGGCAGTATTCTTTACCCTGTATTCGGTTTTATACTAAACCGCCTAACAGTAAAATTTCTTCATTTTGACGGTAAATTACAGGGAACTGCGAAAGGGAAACAGGGGTTTACGCCGGTTCCTACTTCAATTGTAAATCGGGGCCTTCTGAATTCCTGTATAAACCAATCCTTATAACCAGCGTAAGAAGCCTCTCCGGGATTTGCCGATATTGAGTAACCGCTCACCCTTGAAAAAATCTGGGCAATTGTCAATGATTCCGGAGGCTGTAAATCATTATATTGATAATAAATTACTTCTCCCTGCGTGTGGTATGCGATAATCAACCTAAAATTGTGCTGTCTTGTAAATTGGACCATGCCTGAAGTTTCGGGCTCGGATAAAGGCGCGGGGCCGCCGTAATCCCTTGGAGCCGGCCCTGCGATTCCCTGCTCGATTTCAAGCTGATGTTCTTTATCCCAGTCCGGCCGGATAATTGAGATTTAAATCCGTTCCCCTGATGTTCGCTTTCCAGACGCTTGGCAAAGGAAGCCCCGTGCGGTTTATAGAAGCCGCCCGCTCATATTCGGGGTTTATATAATTCGGCCACAGGGTAACCAAATCCACGCCGTCCGGGTTTACCATGGGGACAATATAAAGGCTGCTTCTGTTCCAGATTTCCGGAATACTGTAATTTCCCAGACGGCCGCCAATCGAATAAGCTTTTGAAAAGTTTTCAATGAATTTCATCAGTAAAGGCGTCGTTATCCATTCGTTGGCATGATGGGATGCATTATAAGATACCTGGTTGGAGCCATTTATCATATAAAGATACTTTCCCATGACGCTGTTGCCCGCGCTGCTGACTTCTATAAACGGATATCTCGCCTTCAGTCCCCTGATCTGAATATCCAAAATGTCATATGTATAATCGATATCTGTAAATACAGCATCATATCCATAAGGTACGATGATTTGCTGGCCGATTGTCAGATTCGAGGGGTTTAATCCGGGGTTGGCGGTTAATATGGCGCTTGGGGTTGTATAGTATCTCCTTGCTATGCCGTATACGTTGTCGCCCGCTTTTACAGTGTATGTGTCATAACCCAAAAGATAGCGCATGAGCGCATTCCATGTAGCGGAGCCGACGATACCGTCGGGTATAAGGCCGTATACCCCGTCTACCGCACCGGGAGTGTAACCGATTTTATTTAATACACTTTGCACCAATTTTACATACGGGCCGGTGGAACCCGGGAATAAAGTAATCATTGCCGTCACCTTTCTTCGTTCATGTTATATATTAATATCCGGAAAAATAAAATCTGACAGATTTCTTAAAAGAAGGTTATTGCATATGCAGTAACCTTCTTTTTAAGAAATCTGTGAATTTTTCAAACCTGCTCAATACTTTATAATCCACGTTCTCATCGGCCAGAAGATCCGTCTTTGCAATTACTATATTGTCAAGCTCAAAAACGATCTCGCCCATTTTCTGCCCCTTTGTCACGGGCGCATAGGCAAACCTTGGCATATCAATCTGCATCTTTAAATTTGAAATCTCTTCATCTGTCAAAGGAGCCTGAAAGTCCGCATTATAGCTGCATTTTACCCGCTCCGAAAGCCCGCCCGCTACCGCAGCATACACATCGGGAGGGTTTGTCAAAAGCTTATGCATTTTCAATTTGGAAAATCCGTAATTCTGAAGCGATATATGATCGCCAAAATCGTCCATACCGTTTAAGGTCGCGGCCACCAATTTGATGCCGTTTCGCTCCGCGCATGTGACGAGGCACCTTCCGCTGCTTTTTGTATATCCGGTTTTGATTCCTATAGTCCCTTCGTATATATTCAGGAGTTCGTTATGGTTGATGAGAGTCCGCCCGTTCTTGATCCCGTTATAGGGTATCTGATATTTATAGGTGGAAACGATCGCGGCAAAATCTTTGTTTTTCATTGCTGCCGCTCCGAGTCTTGCAAGATCAAGCGCGGTTGTATAATGATTTTTACCGTCGAGCCCTGAAGGATTTGAAAAGCTCGTATTTATAAGGCCCAATTCGGCTGCTCTTTGATTCATCATTTTTGCATAATTCGGTATTGAACCTGCAAGAATATAGGCTATTGCGTTTGCCGCATCGTTCCCGGACTCGAGAAGAAGGCCGTAAGTCAATTCGCGGAGGGTCAGCTTTTCCCCCGGTACAAGATAGATGGAAGCCCCTTCGATTTTGACGGCCGCTTCAGGTATTGAAAAAGTCGAATCGAGTTTTCCCGATTCGCAGGAAAGAAGCCCGGTCATTATTTTGGTTGTCGAAGCCATAGGCAATTTTTTATCAGTATTATTTCCCAGAATCAAACGGCCTGTCGATACTTCCACCAAGGCGTAGCCTTGAGCTGAAATCGCTTCGCAATCAAAGGTTAAAACAAAAAACATTAAGATAAATATTGCTGTAATTTTTTTTCGCAAAGATAACACCTACCCAATATTGTGTTTGCCGTCAAGTAATTTACCGTTTCAATGATTAATATAAATAAATGAAAATCTTTAGGAGAAGTGCATGTTAATCAATAAGAAACGTAAATTATATATAAATAAACATTTTGTATTGTTTTTTTTAAGCCAGACAGTTTTAGGCTGCGGGCTTTGCATACAGAATATAGCGTTTGCCCAGTTATTGCTCGAAAAAACAGGTTCCGGCCTTACAACCGGGTTCAGCATGATAACAGCTCCGTTACCCGGAATGATCTTTTCCATTTTTGCGGGAAATTTGGGAGAAAGACTTCCTTCGAAGAATGTTCTGATTGTTCTTGATATATTAAAAGGCTTAGCCATTCTTTTCATAATTTTCAGCAATACCGGGCTCATTATGTTTATCATGCTTTTGGTAAATTTTCTCGACGTTCTCTACACCCCGTCAAAGAATAAAATACTCAGATCAATCATCGGGAAAGATGAATTGCTTAATGGAAATTCAATCCTGAACGGAGGTTATGGCTTAATAAGTTTGACCACTCCGATGATAATGGGTTTTTTTATAAGCATATACGGACCAAGACCGGCGTTTTTGATAAATAGCCTGCTGTGCTTTCTTTCTTCGTTTCTTCTGTCAAAGATCAAGATAAAAAGTTACGATAATCAGGATACCCTCAGCCTGAGCGTCAAAAAATATTTTTTCAGGCTTAAGGGATTAAAAAATACAATCCTTACGCTTGCAGTGATAGATTTCGGCACTACTTCGGTTAATATCGCATTTTACTCCTTCGCGTTTGACACCTTGAAAGTTTCAAGCAGTTACTGGGGCCTGATGCTTTCAATATTATATGGAATGAACTTGTTCTCTATGCTTTTGCTGATGTGTTTTAAAAAATGGTTTTCAAGATTCAGCCGCGGCATTACATATTTAATGTTGGCAATCGTATCCTGCGTCTGGTGCTATTACTGTTTTTCCAATAATATACTTTATATACTTGTAGTAGTTGCTATAGAGGGAATATGCCTTTCGCTCGTAAATACCCTTCTGACCACAGATATTTTAGAGAACACAAAAAAAGAATATATCGCAAGAGTTACAGGCATTAGGCTTTTAACATCAAATTGCGCCAAGCTTTTAGGAATATGTTCATCCTATGTTTTTATGCTGTTTTATAGACCCAGATTTGTTTTTGTCGCGAGTGCTTTTATCATGCTTATTTATTTAATGTATCGGATCAATTATAAGGAGTAATTTATGGATGACGAATTATGCTTTTGCGGAAGCGGAAAATTACATATATGAAACATACCAGGACTTTGTATCAAAACTGGCAGCAAATCTTGGTATAGATGAGACCACGCTAAGATCGGCTTTGAATACTACCAAGCAGCAAATGATTGACGAGGCCATTCAGAAAGGCACAATTACTCGAGAACAGGCTGACAAGCTTTCTTCAAAAGATGGCTTTGGCGGCTTTGGTTTTTTCGATGGTAAGGGGCATGGGCCTAAAGGAATGGAACGTAGTCTTGATGGAATGGCAAGTATACTGGGGATGACGGCAGATGAACTAAAAGCCAAGATGGAATCAGGCCAAAAGTTAGAGGAGATTGTTGGCGAGCAAGGTATGACCATGGAACAGTTCCATGAAAAAATGCTTGAACTAAAGAGGTCTGAAATTGCACAGAAAGTTGCGGACGGAGTATTGACACAAGAACAAGCTGATAAGATTCTGCATAAATTAGAGCAGCGTCTCAGTAGGGGTTTTAAAGGGCATAATCCTGAAGGATAGGTATCATGAAAAATCAATATCTACTGGCCTCCAAAGAGGAGGCCTTTTAAAATGTTTATAGACTCCTTTTCTTCCAGCCGCTTTTTTGGCTGGTTTTTTCGTCCCATTTGGTCAGTCCTTGCTACCTACGCAAATCTATATTAGAATAAATAGATTTATAAGGAAGAGAATGAAGGCGGGTAATAATGGCTGACACATTGCGGTGGCCGAGTTCCTTGGAGAAACAGGCAAATAATCTAAAAAGAAGAGAAGCAAAGGCGAATTCAGTTCCGCTAAAATTTTTAATATTGGGTCTGCTGGCCGGTGTGGTGATATTTATATTTGCCCAACAGTACATGGGGGACACTACGCTTGGTTTATTCCTATCGTTATCCTGGATATCAATTGTGATCATAATTGCATTTGGACGCAAACTGCTTTCCATTAACTTTGAAAGTAACAAACTACAAAAGGGTTTCACGGGGGAATTAATTGTAGCTGAAGAACTGGATAGGCATCCTGATGGGTGGTTTATAATTAACGACATGGTTATTAACGGCAGCCAGATTGACCATATTGCAGTTGGGCCTTCAGGACTCTATTGTTTAGAGACTAAAAACTGGAATAATGCAGGATGCGATGAGAACGGTGTATGGTTTCGTTTTCATCTTGGGCATTGGGTACCTCTGGATAAAAACCCCGCCGAACAAAACTATCACCATGTGTTGTCGTTGAAAAGGTTTTTAAATGAAAAGAGCGGCCTGGGAAATATCAGAATAGTTTCCATTGTCGTACTGGCTAACCCTACAGGTAAATTTAATATAAAGTCTAAAATAGTTCAGCCAGGTGATACCATAATATGTTTGCCGTCTGAACTGCAGCAGCTCTTAGCCAACAGTGGCAGAACGGTACTACCGCCTGATACCGTTAAAAAGATTGCTCAAACTATTTTGGGCCGCTAATGGTGTCAAGAAAAAAGAATGCCTGTAAATGTTTAAGCACTGAGCTGTCCAGATTGTATAGCTAACTGGCGAATTCCATTAACTGTAACGACGTAGGGAAATTCCCCACGTGAAATTTTAAGGTGTTGAATTAAATAAAAAACCATCATTTCAAATGATGATACCGGGGCTAAGTTTTAATTAGGGCCCCACAATAGGTAAAAAGCCGCAATCTTATTTAGAATTGCGGCTTCAATAATTACTAGGTAGATAAGATTAAATTGACAAGTAATCCGTTAAGTTGTTGACATCTATGACTGCTGAATAACAAATAACATTAGGACAAAACAATCAGAGCCGTTCTGGAGATTAGCTCAAATGGATTTCGCAGGCCTTACAACGCTGACGTGTCTTTATGACGCCAACACAATGTTCTGCGAACTTCCTGTGGGCTTCCCGTTTTTCAGTGAGATGGTGATATCCCCTAAAATCTTTGCGTCTTCTTCGTCATGGGTAACCAGAATAAAGGGTATCTGCCATTGCTCATGCAGTTTTCTTACTTCCTCCCTGAGGCTTATCCTGGTGCTCTTATCCAGGGCACTGAAAGGCTCGTCCAGTAAAAGCAGCTCCGGCTCGACAACAAGCGCTCTGGCCAGGGCCACCCGCTGTTTCTCCCCGCCGGAAAGCTGGCCGGGGTACCGGTCAATTAGATGGGCGACACCAAAGGAGTTCAGCATTTTTACAGGGTCCAGACAAGACATGTCTTTTCTGCGTCTTCTGCATTTCAACCCATAAAAGACATTTTGCCGCACGGTCATATGCGGAAAGAGGGCATAATTCTGAAACAGGTAGCCGATATTCCTGGCTTGCGGCGGGCTGTTAATCCTTTCGGCAGAGGAATATAAAATCCGGTCGTTTAATTTGATCAACCCTTCATCGGGCTTAAGCAGCCCTGACAACAATTGCAAAACAGTGGTCTTACCCGACCCGGATGGTCCCAGGAGAATGACAATTTGATTGGTAACTTTCAATTGAACATCCAGAGTGAAATGCCATAATTTTTTTTTCAACCTTGCTGCCATCATATAATCACCTTTAATGTTTTTAATAAGTCTGCTTTTTTGCCCACCGGTTTACCCAGAATATGACTATGAAGCTGAATACCGTGATGATGGCAACCAGGGTCCTGGCCATCAGGTTATTTCCTGATTCCACCGCAAAATATATGGCTGTGGGAATCGTCTGGGTCTGGCCCGGTATGTTGCCGGCCACCATTAAAGTGGCCCCGAATTCGCCCAGGGCACGCGCAAAGGTTAACACCAGGCCTGCTAGGATGCCCGGCCAGGCTAGAGGCAAGGTAACCGTAAAAAATATTCTCACTTCACTTGCCCCAAGGGTCCTGGCCGCTTTTTCAAAGTTCACGTCCACGCTTTTAAAGGCTGCCTTGGCGCTCTGGTACATCAGCGGGAAAGCCACCACGGTAGAGGCGATGATGGCCGCGTACCAGGTAAACACTATAATAATGTCAATTCCAGCCAGAGCTTTGCCCAGCAGGCCGTTTTTACCGATCAGCATCAATAAGCCATAGCCGACTACCGATGGCGGCAGCACCATTGGCAGGGTGATAAACGCTTCCAAAAAATCCTTGCCATAGAACTCTTTCCTGGCTATTAGCCTGGTCAGAGGCACGCCCAGGCAGGTAACCACGACCGTGGCAATTATGGCCACCCGGAGCGAAAGGAAAACCGGGTGCCAGTCCATTTGCTCAAAGTTCATCATCTATAACTGCTAAAGGACTATAAAACCATATTTTTCGAATATTTTAACCGCTTCCTCACTTGTCAGGAATGCAGCAAATGCCTCCGCCTCTTTCTGGTGCTTGGATCTGTTGATTACGGCCATGGGATAAACTATCGGGGCAGAGGAGCCGGCAGGAGCAGCGGCAACAATTTTAACGTTGCTGCTGGTTATGGCATCGGTGCGGTAAACCAGGCCTGCGTCAACATTGCCGGTTTCCACATAGGTCAGCACCTGGCGCACATCTTTAGCCAGGACCATCCTGGTTTGAAGCTGATCCCATAGTTTCAGGCTGGTCAAAGTATCTTTGGCATACTTGCCTGCCGGCACTGTTTCAGGGGTGCCGATACTAATCTTTTTAACACTGGCATCGGTCAGGCCGTCAAAACCTGTAAGCTTGCTGTCCTTTCCGCTGATCAGCACCAGTTCGTTTTCCAGCAGGTTTTTGTGGGTACTATCCACAATCAGACCCTTCTGGGCCAGGGCGTCCATTTGGGACTTACCGGCCGATATAAATAAATCTGACGGGGCGCCCTCCTCAATTTGCTTTTGCAGTGTTCCCGAGGAGCCTAGATTATAGGTCAGGGTTACATCCGGATGTTGTTTTTCATAAACTGTCTTCAATTCTCCCATGGCATCCTGCAGGCTGGCTGCTGCAGAAATGGTTAAGTTTACCGGCTTAGTTTCCGGCTGTTCTTTTCCTCCACTGCAACCGGCGACAACTGCTAAGATAAATAACATGAGCGCAAATAACACTGGGTATTTTTTCATTGCTTCTTTTCCTCCTCAACTATGTAAAAATAATTCTAGAAAAAGAGGGTCTCACCTTCCTCCCGAAATAAACATCTAAAAGTGATTGGTCAATTAAGACAGAAAGCACGGCAACTAGTCAACAGCTTGACTAAACAATACTTAAAAAAAGCAGATGTATAACCGGGCTCAGCTAGATCCAGTTCTTTTTATTACAGTGAAGCACTGCACATAACTCACCGCAATCACAAACCTCACTCAACTAAACATAACGTTACATAAGATAATAAAGGATGGTATGAATACTGTCAATATCAGAATTGGATTAATATCTATTATTTTTAAGGTCCTAACGTTACCTCAGCATGGGTAATAAATAGGGACTTAAACATTTCTACCATATTGAATTGTTTAATTCAATTTCTTATCAAGCCAGACTCGTGAGAATTATTGTGTTTTACGAATGCTTCGCATTGTAATAAGGTGATAATGATAAAACGTAATTTCAGGTTGCAAAAATTAACAAGCTATTACAAAAGGTGATTATCAAATAAATAAAAATTATATATAATAAACAACAGAAAAATGGGGGAGGGATCGCTTGTGAAAGAAGAGACTTCTTTGACTCCCGAAGAAGTTGCGGGAATACTTAAAATTGCCAAGAATACAGTTTACGAGTTGGTAAAGCGGGGGGAGCTTAAGGCTTACCGGGTGGGACGTAAAATCCGGATCGATCTCGAGGATGTAGAGGCCTACAAGATAAAGGGTAAAAATTTAGATTTAATACGGCCGGATACCCCGTTGACAGTCAATATCTCATCTCCCCAATCAATAATATCCTTCGAAGAGGAACCCGCTAAGCTTGATCATAGGCTGGTAATCTGCGGGCAGGACGTGCTTTTGGATATACTGGCTAAATACCTGGAGCATCACCCCAACGGTACCCGTGCCTTACGGCACCAGGTTGGGAGCGCTGCCGGCCTGCTGGCCCTTTACCAGGGCAATGCGCACATGGCCAGCGCCCACCTTTGGAACGGAGATTCGGGAGTTTATAATGTTACTTATGTGCGGCACCTGCTGTTCGGCACCCCGGCCATCATCGTTCATATGGCCTTCCGGATGATAGGTTTTTACGTAGCAAAAGGAAACCCCAAAGAAATAAAGTCATGGAGGGATTTGACTCGGCCTGATTTGACTTTCATCAACCGGGAAAAAGGCTGTGGCACGAGGGTGCTGCTTGATGAGCAGTTCCGCAGGCTTGAGGTAGACAGGAGAATGATCAAAGGCTATGAACGTGAAGAGCATTCCCACCTCGCAGTAGCCAGCGTCGTGGCGCGAGGTGAAGCTGATGTGGGACTGGGCAATGAAAAGGCTCCGCTACAGGTGCGCGGGATTGAATTTATTCCCCTGCAAAAAGAACGCTACGAACTGGTGATGAAAAAAGAGGATATGGACAAGCCCCAATTTCAAGCGGTTATTGAAATTCTCCAATCCAGGCAATTTAAGGCCGAGCTTCAAGGGCTGGGTGACTATGACCTGACAGAGACAGGCCGGATCGTGGCTGAAGTATAAAGTGCAAAATGTGATGTGATAGCAAATGAGGCAGCGTTTTTTAGATCACTCATTCCGGCTCCGCTGTCTCAGGCTGCAATTCCGGCACCGGTTCAGGCGTTGTTTCGGGCTGATTGGGCTTGCCGTCCCTGATGCCATTGTAGACGAAGTTAAACATTATGTCACTGACTTCTTCGATAGACAACCTTCCTTTGGTTGAAAACCAGAGGCTGCTTCTTACAATTACAGACCCAATGAGATAGCTGACAATTTTGTCGTCTATGGGAGCGAAATAACCTGCATCAATACCCCGGCTGATGATTTTGCGCAGAATGCTGTCATAAAGGTCACGCAACCTGATAATTTCTTTCTGATGCTCGCGGGATAAGTGTCTCATTCCTGTATCGGATATTAATACGTTGGACTGTTCCAAACTTGCCAGGAAGCCGAAGTGGGTGTTAATAAGCTGACGCAATTGTTCGACAGGGTTTGTCTTCTCGTCTTCCTTCAGGTAAAGGATGGAGGAAACGCCCTGTTCGGTAATATTTCTGATTACCTCGTACAGAATGTCTTCTTTGTTCTTAAAATAATTATAAAGATTGGCAGGTTTGCAGTTGCAGGCTTTAGCAATATCTTTCATGCTGGCGTGATAGCCTTTTTGCCAAAATACCATGGCTGCTTTATCTAACAACCAGCCTTTTCTAATAGATGTCTGCATCTCTTTGCGCTGTTTATCTCCAATCAAATCCCCACCAGCCTCCTTTCATACATAAAAAAATCATATCATACAGGCAGGGTGTTGTCAAAAACTACTTAACATTCGATTGGTTAATGGATGTTAATTAATATATGGTAATAGCTAATACATGAGAGTTAGTGCTTTGCTATAATGTGCTAATTTAATTAAGGAACATTTATAAATCTTAAGATTAAGAAAGGGTCACTGGAAATGTTGAGGCAGCTGTACAGTTGAACCAACTGCTGACGCAGTGGCCATAGATCCAAAGGCCAGGGTAAAGAGCAGGCCCAGGTTAATTAGGATAACTAAGCCTATTTTTTTAAATTCTGTCACAAATATTCCCCCCTTTTTATTTATTGAGAAAAGAACATGTCACCTCCTTTAAGGTTTGATATGTTCTCTAATGATCGAGCAAATCCTGTTGCATAATGCAATAATACACCGAGTTTTTTTTGTATTTTGTATGGAGGGATATATTAACAATTAAAACTAGCAGTTAAAAAAGTGTTCGGAGGAATCATAATAGAAGGCTTTTTGCGGCTTGCTTGTTTCAAGTTGGCTCTGAAGAGATAATCAACAGAAGAGGTATGTTTAAGGGCAAGGCAATCATCTAACTTTGAAATTAAAAAGATGCCGCTTAAACGGCATCCTTTAAATTAAGAAAATCATAACCTAATTTAGTTAGGCTGCAGATTTTGCTCTTGCCTTCAGTGCTGACATCCACTAATCCAAGTGCGTAAAGCTGCATAACCACGTGGTCTAAAACGGCTCTTTTTACCTTCGCTGTAAGCGAAAGGTCTTCCTTGTTCATTGGTCCGGTGTCTTCCAGGGTTTTAATTACTCTTTCCGCCTCTACAGGCAGGCGCTTTTGCACCCCGTTAAAGTACTCCTCAAGCGACATAATTAATTGCTCCTTTCAAATTGCTTTATTACTAGTATGGTCATTCACTCAATCAATTAAACATTGGAAATGTTTGTAATATTCTTATTTAGTTGGCTTAATTAACTAAATATATTAGAATTCGTAATATAAGTGCGTAAGATGTGAACCTCGGGGGGCAGAAATGCTTCTGGTGCTGATGGGTGGCTTTTTCGAGGAGGGAAAAACGAAGGAAGCAGTGGACGGGATGTCTGTTAATTCTACAAATAAGCGCTGGTGAGCGAAATAGGATTACCCGTTGATTGGTCAAGCGCTGTCTGCCGGAATTGCTGCAACCCGGGCCGTTGATTCGACAGGATTCCCTTTTGTTTTAAGGTGTGATAAACTTTTCTCATCAAATTTATAACCCACCGGACTTTTGTAAGTTGGCATACATCATAAACAATAGCAGCACATTTTACAAAATGATTCTTATTATTTTATACTGCTTGACCATCATCTTTCAGTGGTTTTTTTAATAAACTGATATACTTGTTGAAACAAAAAAGACCATGCTATATAATCTGAATACACAGAAAATAAACACCCTTGTATTAGCACATGAAGGAAATGTACCGGCCCCAAAGCTTTCAAAAAAGTATGTAAAGTAGTTTTCATTATATGTGGTGCTGCAGGCGGCATGGAAGTTATCAGGGAACAGGCTTTCAGGTTGGTTAGTTTGTTGGCTAAGGAATTGTCGAAGAAAGGTGTGGGCCTTATGGCAAGAGAAACTCACTTGCGCTTGAACCGTCAAACTGTGAAACTGGGGCTGATTAAAGTTTGCCAGGAGCTGTTCCCCGGGGAAACTTTAAAAACCGACTATTCCATCCTGGATGGGGTTTTCTGTAAGCTGGACGAATCCGCCCTTTCCGTGCGGGAGGTTAAACAGATCGGCATCAAGCTGAAGGAATGGGCGGATTATGACAGCTTGATCCAATTAGTTACCCGGGAGGGCGGCTATTACCACTACAAGGTGGGCAATTCCATTCTTAAAGTGCTGTACCCGGCGAATAACCGCTCCTCGAAGATCGATAACTTCAGGCTGATCCCCTTTGCCACCGGCTTTATTATCGACTTTACCGAAATTCAAAAGGAGGGGGTAAAGCCTTTTACCCTCCCCAAAAAGCTGGCGGAGACCTATTATAAGACTCACAAGTGGTTGGATAACCTTGGCTTTGAGCTGGTACCCGACGTGAACAAGTATATTGCCGAGGGGAACAGCCTGGAATTGCTCAGCATTGCGGAGGCCCTGCAGGAAAAGGAGATTTCGGACATTGCGGATACGATCATCCAGCAGCGCCGCGCCGTCCAGGTGATCCTTATTTCCGGCCCGTCTTCATCAGGAAAAACTACCTTCACCCGCAGGCTCTCCACACAGCTGCGGGTAAACGGGCTGAAGCCCGTACCCCTTTCACTGGACGACTACTACTTAAACCGTGACCAGACCCCAAAGGACAAGGACGGAATATATGACTTCGATGCCCTGCAGGCGCTGGATTTAAAATTATTGCAGCAGCATGTGAAAGACCTGGTCAAGGGGAAGGTTGTTGAGACCCCCATCTACGACTTTTTAAGCGGCTACCGCCAGTTGGATACCAGGATCATGCAGCTGGGTCCCGACGAAATCCTCCTGATTGAAGGTATCCATGCCTTAAACCCCGGCCTGCTGCCGAACATGAGCAGAAACACCTTCTTCAAGATTTATGTCAGCGCGCTGTTCGAGCTCAACGTGGACCTGTTCAACAGGGTCCCGACCACAGAGGTCAGGATGATCCGCCGGATGGTCAGGGACGACCGGTTTAGAGGCTTCAGCCCGGATATGACCTTCAACCAGTGGGACAACGTGCGCAAGGGAGAAATCAAAAGCGTCTTTAAAAACCAGGAGGAGTGCGATGTGATGTTTAACTCCAGCCTGCTTTATGAACTGAACGCCCTGCGCCCCTTCGCGGAGATTACCTTGCAGAAGGTCCCTGACGATAGCCCCAACATCGAGATCAAGGAGCGGTTGTTGAACCTGCTGTCATTTTTTGAGCCGATGGATGTTTCCAAGGTCCCGTTCAACTCTATTTTAAGGGAATTTATTGGCGGCAGCATGTATACAGGGATTTGTTAAAAAACCTGTTGACAAGAAAATCAATATGAGCATATAATAACTCATAGAAATAAATAAGCGATACGAAGCAGTATCAAAATTGCAATGGCGCTTTTCAAAAAGAGTAGGTTCTTTTTGAAAAGCTTTTTTATTTGGATTACACAGTAGTAATTGGCTTGAGTAATGGCGCTCACATAACTGGACTGGTGTCTTGTGGTGTGAGCGTTTACTGTAATCAAGCATGGGAGAATAAAAGATAACATCAGAGTCACAAAGGTCAAAGGCACAACAGGTTAGACGGTCGTAACGACCACGTAAAGATCGCAGGACCAAAGTGACCGCAGCGATCACAGTGACTGCAACAACCACAGTGGTCACCAATAAACAAAGGTGTAATATTGAGCAGTGACGCTCTCAGAACAGGACTTTATTCGTCCTGGGTTGAGAGCGTTTTCTGTTATATAGAGAACCTCGACCATAAACGCAACTTTCAAAGCGAGGCGCCACCTTCGAGAGAAAGCGTTTGGACCGATGGTTCTAAGAGAAGGTTAAAAAAGTTTTTAAGGAGGTTAAGAAAATGAAAAACCGGCTATTGCGGTCTATATTCATTGCTACTACTTTTTTATTGACAATCCCGGCTATGGCCTGGGCGGAAGAAGTTGCGGAAACGGTTGCAGAAGCTGCCGCGCCTGCCATTGATACCGGTGACACGTCTTTTGTATTGATTTCGGCAGCACTGGTCATGCTCATGACCCTGCCCGGCTTGGCTCTCTTTTACGGCGGCTTGTCCCGCAAAAAGAACGTCCTGAGCACGATTATGTATAGCTTTTTCGCCATGATCGTGATCAGCATCCAATGGTCGCTCTTCGGCTACAGCCTGGCTTTTGGGCCGGACGTAAACCACCTTATCGGTAGCCTGGACTGGCTGGGGCTGAAGAATGTCGGTTTTGATCCAAACCCTGACTATTCGGCAACGATTCCTCACCAGGCGTTCATGATCTTCCAGATGATGTTTGCAGTCATCACCCCGGCCCTAATCTCCGGAGCTTTTGCGGAGAGAATGCGTTTCCCGGCCTTCCTGGCCTTCCTGGTACTCTGGGCAACCTTTATTTATGACCCGGTGGCCCACTGGGTGTGGGGTGTTGACGGATGGCTGAGAAACCTCGGTGCTCTTGACTTCGCCGGCGGTACTGTAGTCCACATTATTTCCGGTGTTTCCGGGCTGGTTGTATGCATTGTTTTAGGCAAGCGCAAGGGCTACGGCAATGTGCCGATGATTCCGCACAATATACCTTTTACGGTAATCGGTGCAGCTCTCCTGTGGTTTGGCTGGTTCGGCTTTAACGCCGGCAGCGCGCTTGGCGCCAACGGCCTGGCCGCCAGCGCTTTCATGGTCACTCACCTGGCCACGGCCGGGGCAGCGCTGTCCTGGGTAGTTGCCGAGTGGATCCATCGTGGCAAGCCGACCACCCTGGGCGCAGCTTCAGGCGCGGTAGCCGGTCTGGTGGCCATTACTCCCGCCGCCGGCTTTGTGGAGCCGATACCGGCTATCCTCATTGGCCTGGTTGCCGGTGCCTTTTGTTACCTGGCAGTGGGTGTAGTCAAAGCTAAGCTTGGCTATGATGACTCGCTGGACGCTTTTGGCATTCACGGTCTCGGTGGTACCTGGGGTGCGATAGCAACCGGCCTTTTCGCTACCAAGGCGGTCAACCCCCTGGGCAATGACGGGCTATTCTACGGCAGCCCGGAACAGTTAACCACTCAGCTGATTGCTGTAGCCTCAAGTTGGGTTGTAGCTATTGTTGGCACTTATGTCATTCTAAAAGTTGTAAACGTGTTCTGCCCGCTGCGCGCTACTGACGAAGAGCAGGAAGCCGGCCTGGATATTACCCAGCACGGTGAAGACGCTTACACCGACTTTGTCCTTACCGCTTCGCCGTTTGGCGCCGGTGGAACAGCTGCTCCAAAGACCGCTACCGGTCAGGTAAAGCCGGCCTTATAATTAGCGAGGAGACAGGATCCCCTCACTAACCCAATATTCAAAAAACGTAAAAGAGGAGGGAACATGCTTGACTAAGATCGAATGCATCCTGCGCCCGGGTAAACTGGAGGATGTTAAAGAAGCAATTAATAATTATGGCATTCATGGCATGACAGTAACCCAGGTAATCGGCTGCGGTCTTCAGAAGGGACGCACCGAGGTCTACCGCGGCACCGAATACAGTATTAACCTACTGCCAAAAATTAAAGTGGAGATGATAATCCCGGATAAAGATGTTGACGAGATCATTAAATTACTCGTAGAGGCGGCGCAGACAGGTGAAATCGGAGACGGCAAAATCTTCACCTCTAAGATTGACAACGCCATCCGCATCAGGACCGGGGAAATGGGAGAAGCGGCTATATAGAAACCTTTACGCAGAGGTAATAAAAGGTAAGGCAAGGACGCCTTTCCCCCAAAGAAGGGGGGGCGTCCTTTTATTGCCCAAAATAACAACGATCAGCACGAAGAATAATGAGAGAGATTGCGTTTACGGCAAGGGCGGCTTAATTTATGTCTACAACTACCCGGAACAGCATCGGGACTGGGAAATGGGAGAAGCGGCTATATAGAACCCTTTACGCAGAGGTAATAAAGGTAAGGCAAGGACGCCTTTCCCTCAAAGAAGGGGGGGCGTCCTTTTTATTGCCCAAAATAATAACGAACAGGAGGAAGAATGATGAGAAAGATTGCGATTTACGGCAAAGGCGGCATTGGTAAATCTACAACCACCCAGAACACCGTGGCAGCTCTGGCGGAGAGCGGCAAGAAGGTGCTGGTGGTGGGATGCGACCCCAAGGCCGATTCCGGCAGGCTGCTGCTCCACGGGTTAAACCAAAGGACGGTCCTGGACACCCTGCGGGAAGAAGGGGAAGATATCGACATGGATGACATCATGCGGGAGGGGTTCGGAGATACCAAATGTGTGGAATCCGGCGGGCCTGAGCCGGGTGTCGGCTGTGCCGGCAGGGGGATCATTACCTCCATCAATTTGTTGGAGTCGCTGGGGGCTTTCACCGAAGATCTGGACTACGTCTTTTACGATGTGCTGGGTGACGTTGTGTGCGGCGGATTTGCCATGCCGATTCGTGAGGGCAAAGCCAAAGAGATTTATATCGTGGCTTCCGGTGAAATGATGGCCCTATACGCCGCCAATAACATCAGCAAAGGGATCCGGAAATTCGCCACCACCGGCGAGGTGAGGCTGGGCGGCATTATCTGCAACAGCCGCAAAGTGGACAACGAACGGGCCTTGTTGGAAGCCTTTGCCAAGGAATTGGGCTCTCAGCTTATCCACTTTGTGCCGCGGGATAATCTCGAGCAGCGGGCGGAGATTAACAAAAAAATGTGATTAATTTTGACCCGTCCGCCGACCAGGCTAACGAGTACAGGCAGCTGGCTCAAAATATAGACAGCAACGATATGTTTGTGATTCCCCAGCCAATGACCCAGGACCGGCTGGAAGAGATATTAATGGAGCATGGGATCTTAGATTAATGCTTAATGTTAAAAAAACCGGTTCCAATAACCACCTGTCCATATAGTTCTTATTTGATACTTTGGTTATCCGGTGGTCTTAAAAAAATTATACGAGGAGTGACCATAATGATCATGATCAGGGCCATTGTCCGACCCGAGAAAACCGGTACTATTTTAGCTGAGTTGAACAGTGCGGGCTTCCCGGCGGTCACCAAGATGGATGTGGTCGGGCGCGGCAAGCAAAGGGGTGTCCGGGTAGGAGAAGTTGTTTACGACGAGATCTCCAAGGAGTTGTTGATGCTGGTCGTACGGGACGAAGATAAAGAGGATGTGATCAGCATTGTTTCCAGATACGCTAAAACGGGGGAAAAAGGAGCTTTCGGGGACGGAAAAATTTTTGTCAGCCCGGTGGAAGAAGCCTACACCATCAGCAGCGGCTCAAAGGGCCTGTAGGAAGGGTATCCATGATCGCGAACAGGCAAATTTTTATCACGATTTGTGCCTTAGGCGCAGCGAAAGGAATGGTTTAAACCATGAAGGAGATTATCGCGATTATCCGCATGAACAAGGTCAATGAAACGAAAAAGGCCCTGGCCGAAATCGGAATTTGCGGGCTGCACGCCATGAAGGTAATGGGACGGGGTAAAATGCAGGTGAATTTCTCCGTGCTCGATAGCTTGGGCGCTCAGGAGGAAATCGGCGGGATCCTGGCCGACGGTCTGGCCAAAGGCAGCAGGCTGATCCCGAAACGCTTATTAACCATTTTTACCAGGGATGGTGAGGTGGATAAAGTAGTCGATACGATCATTCAAGTGAACAAAGCAGGCAATAAGGGGGACGGTAAAATTTTCGTGGTGCCGGCTTTAGACGCTGCCACGGTCAGGACCGGCGACCGGGGAGAGAACGCAGTTTAAAGACTGAAAGATATTGATACGGGAAGTTATGGCAGTTACTTAGCGGTATAACAGCTGCTTCTTAGGCTGTCGCAGGCATAGATGATGGGAAGATATGGCATGTTGACGGTGCAAGATTGACTAAATAGTGTTGCCTCTGGCTAACGACAAAATAGAGCATCTTTAGTATGAAAAGGAGCCTCAGTTATGCCCGGGAGCACGAATGTACAGTTACGGTGGGTTTGGAGGACGCATCAAGGGCGGACCCGGACTTTTTGATCGATTTTGCCACTCATGCCCGCCGGGAGGGAGCGCAGAGACTGCGTTTTGCCGATACCATGGGGGTGCTGGACCCCTTCAGGACAAGGCAGGTGATCAGGCGGTTAATTGAAAAAACCGGAATAGATGTAGAGTTTCACGGCCACAACGATTTCGGGATGGCCGCCGCCAACACTTTGGCGGCCTTTAAGGCCGGCGCCCGTTATTTAAGCACCACCATTACCGGCATCGGGGAGCGGGCCGGAAACTGCTCTTTCGAAGAGGTGGTCTCAGCCATAGAAAACTTTGAAAAGCTGGGCTTAAAGTTTGACCGCGCCCTGCTGTCACGGATCTGCTCCTATATCAATCAGGTGTCCGGTCGTAACTGGCTGCGGCGGAAATACATAAAAATAATTTGAGACTTACACAAAGTATTTAACCTCGGCGCCCGGAAAGAATTCTTTTGCCATAACCTCAAATTCCGCACGAATTTCCTTCAATAGCTCGCCCGGGTAAACATATTTGCCGTAGCCAAACTGCCCAAACTTAAAGGTCCTGGCCTCCTCGTCCAGGCTTAAGCCGGTGCCTGGGAAAACCTCTAAAATGTTTGCCTTGGCCCGCTTGGTGAACCGGTGGGTGATAAATTCGAAGGTGAGCCCGGAAGCATGGCCAAACCCGGCCGCGAGAGTCTGAAAAAGCTCCCGGTAGCTTTCCTGCCAGCCTTTTTCAGCAATAATCGGCGCCACCAGAAAGCCCAGGGGATAGCCGGCTGCCGCAACTTTTTGGGCAGCGGTAAGTCTTTCCGGCAGCGAGGGGGTGGCGTGCTCGAACCGGTCGATCACCTGCCTGGCGTTGATGCTGAAGCGGAACCTGGTGTGCCCGTGGTGGGGAACGTCCAGCAGAGAGTCCACGTCGGTAAATTTGGTGACAAACCTAAAGCGCCCATACTCCTGGGCGCCAAAAAATTCAATGGCTCTCCCCAGCAGGCCGGTGTAGGGCTCCACCGCCACCGGGTCGGAGGTGGCGGCGCCCTCAAAGACGGTAACCTCGGGCTTTCTTTTTTCAATATAGTCCCGTGCGGCAGCCAGGATCTCATCTATATTTACATAAACGCGCAGGTAGGGCTTTTTGCCCAGGTTGGTCAAGAGGTAGCAGTATTCACATTTGCCGGGACAGGAAGTGGCCAGCGGCAGCTGAAAGTGGGCCGAGGGCTTGCAGGTCTCAAATTTCAGGGTCCGGCGCACCCCTACTACCAGTGTCCGCTTGCCTTCAAAGTAACCTTCGGCCGGCGTTTTACCGGGGATGGTGGTGATCCGGTTGTGGGTGGTCGCAAAGCCGGTCTCCACCCCCTGATCCCGAAAATAGCCCCACAGCTTTTCCCCTAGCGGGTACTGCAGGGCCTCTTTTTCAAATATGACTCTTTTAGGCACAAAGGGCAATTTCATCACCTGTGTTTTTCTTTTATTATTTCTTCTTTTCAACCGTGCTATAAAATTTTTCAAGATGTATCCCCCCCCTTCGTGCGGGACACGAACCACCATCCCCGGGCGCGGCGGCTGGTGCAGCGCGCGCTCGGGGATGGTGGTAATGAAGATGTCAAATATTCGGATCCTATTATTAACGCTACATATATTATAGTCAACGCAACGGAGCACATCTGCTTTTTCAGCTTATCTCCAGGAGATATGAAAAGGGTCAAACCTTGTCATTTCATTTACTTACGACATAAAGGGAATACATAATAAAATTTAATTTTATTGTCCATAATACAACCTCTAAATGGCTATTACCATTTAAGATTTAATGAATATTTAAAACGTACATTGCGTACACTATGTACATAATATATAATTAGGAGGTGGAGGGAGGAGATGGTTATGCAGGGAGTAATTAACGCAACAGATGTTCGTAAAGATTTTAGTAAATTTGTCGATGATGTTGTTCATGTAAGACCACAGTTTGTGAAACGTAACCATGATCATTGGTTGGCGTTGTCAGCTATACATGCTAGGGCATTGCTTGATAATTTAAAATTTCAAGCACAGTATTTAGAAGAAGAAGATGGCTCTATCACAGCCACTATAGACGGTTTTGATATTGTAGTCAATGCGGCAGATAGAGATTTAGCTCGTAAAGCTTTAGCAGAAGATTTAAGTGAATATGCAAATGAGTATTTTAATGAGTTTCGTCTTTATTACTATTCCACCAACCGTCAAAAACATTTTCCTTATATTCTTGCGGTTCTAATACAAGATGACTTAAATGGAGTAATCAGTTTAATTAGTGCCTAGCTGGAAAGAGATTAAAAGATTTTGTGAACGTGATGGTTGGGAATTGTTCAAAGAGACAGATCATTACTTCTATCGTAAAATGATGCCTGATGGAACCTTAAAAAGAACCAAGGTTTCCAGAGGTTCAAAAAAGGTCAATGGTCATTTATGGAATACTATATTAAAGAAAGAGTTACAGGTAACAATAGAATACTTCAACAGTAAAATATAATATTGAGTAGGGGGCTTTAAGCCCCCCTTTTTTATATTTGATCAACTACTACAGTTGCGCCAGAATAATGTAGCTGTTTAATTATAGTCTGAGCCTCTTCGGGTATCCTAGAAAAACTAGCCACACTCTTAACGAAAAAGACGCTCTTATACTTGCGTCAGCTATAACCGGGAAAGTAGATTGGCTTAGTCAGCCTGGACAAGCATTTTTTTACAGCTGATCTTAAAAAGGGGGTCAGTTTTTGCATAGGCTCCCCAAAGGATTTTTTGCAAGAGGTGGATTATTAGTGACCGGCGGCTGGGAGGGCGGTTCCGGCCCGGTGACCGAATCAGTGCTATGCGCGCATACAGGTGCCCGGGTCCACGGGCGTCCTTTTAATTTTTTTCGCCGGCACATTCCGGGCGCGGGTGAATATATTATACCGTGCAAAATCTAATATCACTCAGGCAACGGCGCCATGAGTCAAAAAGACTTATTGGTGCTTTTTTTGTCTAACTTAACGGCCAGGCGATGCCGCCTGCAGCTTACGGCGCCAGTGCAACAAATAATTAGGAGTGTGAAGTTTAAATGTGCGGAATAACTGGTTGGGTGGACTGGGACGCTGACCTGACCCGGGAGCGCCACACCCTGGAGGCTATGACTGCGACGCTGGCCAGGCGCGGTCCGGATGACGCCGGGCTGTGGCTGGCAACCCACGCTGCGCTGGGCCACCGCCGCCTGGTGGTGGTGGACCCGGAGGGGGGCGGGCAGCCGATGGTCCGCCGGCGCGGGGAGCGGGAATACACCGTGGTTTATAACGGTGAATTATATAACGCGCCTGAGCTGCGGCGGGAATTGGAGGCGCGCGGGCATAACTTTCTCACCAGCAACTCGGATACGGAGGCGCTCTTATTGTCTTATGTGGAGTGGGGAGAGAACTGCGTTGAAAGGTTTAACGGCATTTTTGCGTTTGCCATTTGGAGTGAAGCAGAGCAGAGCCTTTTTCTCGGCCGCGACCGGCTGGGCGTGAAGCCGCTTTTTTATGCCCGGCGCGGCGGTTCCCTCTTGTTCGGCTCCGAGCTGAAGGCGCTGTTGGCCCACCCGGCCGTGCGACCGGAGGTGGATGACGAGGGGCTGGCCGAAATTTTTCTGATGGGACCTTCCCGCACGCCGGGGCAGGGCATTTTTAAGGGAATTGAGGAGTTAAGGCCCGGGTGGTGCCTGACCTATGACCGCAGCGGTCTCAGCCGCCGCCGGTACTGGGCGCTGGAGAGCCGGCCCCACCTGGACGACCTGGCCACCACCGCAGCGCATGTGCGGGAACTTTTTATCGATACGGTTGAGCGCCAACTGGTGGCCGACGTGCCGGTCTGCACCTTCCTGTCCGGTGGCCTCGACTCCAGCGCCATTACCGCTCTGGCGGCAGGCGCCTTAAAGCGGGCCGGCCTCGGGCCGCTCCACACTTACGAAGTGGACTACGCCGGCAACGACCGCTATTTCCAGCCGAACCACTTTGAACCGAACTCCGACGCCCAGTGGGCGGGCCGGGTTTCCAGTGCCCTGGGTACGATGCACCACAAAATCGTCATTGAAATACCGGAGCTGACCGAAGCACTGGAGGCGTCCGTGCTGGCCAACGACCTGCCCGGCATGGCCGACGTGGACTCCTCGCTCTACCTGTTCTGCCGGGAGATCAAGAAAAATGCTACAGTGGCCCTTTCCGGCGAGTCCGCGGACGAGATTTTTGGCGGCTATCCCTGGTTCCGGCAGGAAGAGGCCCGGCCCGCCGGAACATTCCCCTGGATCACCATGACGCGGGAGCGGGCGGCGCTCCTGGCGCCTGAGCTTGCCGCGCGCCTGCGGCCCGAGGAGTATGTCGCCGAGCGCTACCGGGAAGCCCGTGCGGAGGTGCCGCGTCTGGCCGGTGAAGAACCGGTGGCGGCACATATGCGCGAGATTTTCTACCTGAATATGACCAGGTTTATGCCCACCCTGCTGGACCGCAAGGACCGTATGAGCATGGCCAATGGTCTGGAGGTCAGGGTGCCGTTTTGCGACCACCGCCTGGCTGAATACGTCTGGAATATCCCCTGGGCGATGAAAAGCTGTGACGGAATGGAAAAAGGTATTCTGCGCCGGGCGCTGAAGGGCCTTTTGCCCGAGGAAGTCCTGGCTAGGCGCAAGAGCCCCTACCCGAAGACGCATAACCCCGCTTACCTGGCCGCTGTACAGGACTGGGTCAGGCGCATTCTGGAGGACCCGAACGCACCGCTGCGCGCACTAGTCAATACTGCCAAAATCCAGAGCCTGCTCCAGTCCAATGAAATGACCTTCGACCGGCCCTGGTTCGGCCAGCTGATGCGCGGCCCCCAGCTTTTTGCCTACCTGGCCCAGGTGGACACCTGGCTGCGCCAGTATAAGGTTGTTATTTGCTAACCTTTACTATAAATTTTTTCTTTATAAATGTTTAGGCCATGGGGGGTTAATAGCAACACGGCTGCCGTGGTTGATGATGCTGCCTCTACGGGGCTTGTCGGTGATAGCACAGCGTTTTTGGTATCGACGATTAACTGACTAAATTTCCTCCTGAACGTTGAAGGGTTTGGAGCCCTCGCTCCGCTGCGGGTACTATTGAATTAGTACCCGTTAACTTTCTTTTTTTGTTGGGAGTGGTACAGAAGAGTGCTGGAGGATGACAGGAAAACAGGATGACCAGGTAAAAAGGGTTCCTCTTGGATCAGGAGTCCCCTGCCGTTGTACGTCCAGGCAGGGGCGTTGTCTACAGAACACATTTTACAGTTTATCGCTGATCAGTTCAGAAAAAATGGCATGATGTTTAAGGATATCCAGGTTAGTATTATAGATAAGGTGATTGAGGGGTGGTATATTGAAGACCTCCAGTAATTGATCGTAGTTCCTGTCTTTAAAAGCGTTTAGCCTCCGGCGAAGCAGGATACTTTGATGAAGCTTTTTATTAAGAAAGGCAATTTTCTCCTCATAGGAAGTGTTTTCAATGATCGCTTGTGCAGCCATTACTCCGCTTATAACCGCATTATAAAGCCCGAAACCGAATACTGCTTCCATTAAGGCGGCGCTGTTCCCGGTCAGGATAGTCTTGCCTATTTCTTTTTGATGGCAAACTCCTGAGATATGCTCCAGGATAAAACTCTCCTTTTCCCGGTATTCAATTTTTTCCGTGTCCAGAAACATTTGCCAGTGGGTTTCAAGATCTTTTTCCAGGACGTCTGAAATTATTGTTACTAAGGATGCTTTTTTCGAACTGAACGGGGCCAGGTAGGCGTACCCGTTATTAAAATAGGTTTTGTTAAACCAGATCACCCATGCCGAAGGGTCAAAGTCGCCTTCCACAACTGCCCCCCTGACCCAGCACCGGAATACATCAGTCCACAAGCCCAGTTCTTTAGCTAAGTTAGGGGAACCTGTCGCCACAACAACCCGGTCATAATCGGGAAGAAGTTGATTTAAGCCGGCGACAGTGTTGAATTTGATCCTGGCGCTGAGCTGTTCACAAAGCTGGCTGGTGATCGACCGGGAAGAAGGCCCCATCTCAAAAATATAACCGAGTTGTCCTTCTGAACGGGCCATTTTATTTGGGCTGAACCTTATTATTTTTTTAAGCGGATTAATTGGCCTTATGTTTATTCCATAATTTATATTTAAGTCAACAAGAGGATCGGGAACCGGCCTGTGAATGAGCTGCAAAAGACAGATGATAAATGGAACCCTACCGCCGCAGCGATCGAACTGCTCATAAATGTCTGGAATAATGCCGTGCTTTTCCAAAGTCAGGGCACAGGACAGGCCGGCAAGTCCTGCACCAATTATAGCTACTCTCATTTATCATCACCTGTCTTATGGTTTGTAGAACAGTCAACTATTATTCTATAGGTACTCATTCACCACTCTTATGCCCAGTCCCGCCGGCCCTTGCAATAAGAAACGCAGTTTCCCAATGCGATCCCGAACCGGTTGAGACTGGTTTGTTCCTGCTGATAGTGGTATCATATTTGTAGCAATTGTAATACTGTTGGTGATTTTTATGCTGACCTACTTCTTAATCATTTTATTTGCTGTTGCCGACCATTTGCTCACCTACTGGGAGATCCAGCAGGGCCTGGCAATAGAGGGAAACCCTCTGCTGATCGGGATCATGTCTTTGCCGCCGGATGCAGGAAAATATTCTTCATGCTTGAAACATTTGCCTTAAGTTTTCATATTTTACATTAATTAACTATTAAGGGAATGGTGTCTTGATGAAATTAATGTTAGACCCCGGCCATGGGGGGAAGGATGCCGGCGCTGTTGGCAATGGACTGCAGGAGAAGGACTTAAACCTCGACATCGCCAAGCGGGTCGCCGGCAAGTTAGCTGCTTATGACGTGGACATAGCCTTAACCAGAAATACTGACCTTGAACTCAGCCTCACCAAACGCTGCGAAATAGCAAATAAACTCCAGTCCGATTATTTCTGTTCAATTCACACCAATTCAGGCGGGGGTACGGGGTATGAGAGTTATGTATTTACCGGCGCCCAGGAGGGAACTGAAAAGTTACGCGCTGTAATTCACAATGTGGTAGCCGGCTATTACAAAAATGCCGGCTTTGTGGACCGGGGTAAAAAGCGGGCCAATTTTGCCGTGCTCAGGGATACCGACATGCCGGCCATTTTACTGGAAAACCTGTTCATAGACCATAAGCAGGATGCCGGCAGGCTCAAAGATGCTGCTTTTCGTGACGCGCTGGCCGGCGCCATCAGCAAAGGGCTGGTGCAGGCGCTTAACCTGTCTCTGAAACGGCAGCCTGAAAAAACTCCGGTAAAGGCAGCGGCTGCGGCACAACCCTTCCAGGCCAGCTCATTCCTGTCTGCAAAAAACCCGCAAGCGCCTGATTACGTGGATATTTACGTGCAAATGGGGAAGAAGTACGGCATTCGCTGGGACGCCGTATTTGCCCAGTCCTGCAAGGAGACGGCCTTCTGGAGGTATGGCGGCGACGTTAAGCCGGAGCAGAATAACTTTGCCGGGCTGTCCACCTTTGACGGAAAGCCGGGGGCAACCTTTGCCACACCGGCGGAGGGAGTCGAGGCCCAGTTCCAGCACTGGCACGTTTATTATTACGGCGGCAACCTGCCTGCCGGTGTGAAAAATCTGGACCCGCGCCGGGACGCGGTTCTAAAAACGGGCTGGGCGGGCACGCTGCAGTATGTGGAAGACCTGGGCGGGCGCTGGGCACCTTCTAAAGAGTACGGCGCCAGTATTGTCGACAACTACCTTAAGCCAATGCTGAAAATTAGCATTGACCGGTGGGATCCTTCAGGCGAAATTGCCAAGCTGAAAAAAGACGGTTTGATCAACGGCGACCACCAGCCCGGCGATCCGGTTACCTGGGGGGAATTGGCGACGGTGATTAACCGGCTGAGAGGAAAATAGCTGACTAACTGGTTGGCCAGACGCTAGGGAACATCCCGGTAAATCAAATATTCTTCAGAGCGGTTCATTACCTCCTGGTTATCGATGTGTTCAGACAGCCACCCTTGATGTGTGTCTTTTGCTAAAATAACCGGCATGCGGTCATGAATAAAGGCTATGCCGGGCGCTGCCGGGCGGGTGAGGATGACGAACAGCGGGACGGACATATCCCTCTCAAACCGGTAGAGCCCCGCCATATAGAGCGTGTTCTGCAGCCCGATGGCATACTTCTGCTTTTTGGCGCCGCGCTTTTGCCACTCAAAAAAGTGGCTGGCCGGTATCAGACAGCGATGCTCCCTAAAGGGTCTGCGAAACATCGGCTTTTCCGGAGCTGTTTCCAACCGGGCGTTAATGACCTGCCCCTTGCCGTCAAAACGGGTAAAGCCCCATTTCATCAGCTCCGGCGACTCAGAGGTGAGGACCGGCACAATGTCGGTGGGAAAAATCTCGCCGGTCTTCATTTCAGCCAGTTCCGGCGTGTTCTTGTAGAGATCCTTGACCTGTTCAAGGATCTTTTTTAGATCCGGTTCCTGCTCCGGGTCGATATAATACCGCCCGCACATGAAAGTCACCCCCCATTCATACCTATACGCGTCATACTTTCAGGACATCATTATTTCACCTGGCGCCGTTCCACAATCCACCGGCCGAGGTTGTTGCCGCTCACGCTGGCATTGCGTTCAAAGAACAGGTAGCTCTGCCGGCCGCAGACCCGGATGGTATACCTGTCGCCCTGCCCGCCGGCCTTCAATGCGGGAGCCGGGCGGACCTCGAGCACGCGGTCAATGGTATATTTCTGCCCGTTTTCTCAGGTGAGGGACAAGGGCTTCAGCCTGCCGTCACTGGTAAAAATGGCCACCACCTCTACATAAACCTTGATCTCCTTCATAATCATCACCAATTATTCGACGTTTTTGAGAAAATCGGCATTGGCCAAAATCGGCGGTTCAAATACCTGGTAGCCCTTGCGCTTCAATGCCCGAAACTTGAAGTCCAGGAGCTCTGCCGGGACCTTCTGCAGGCTGGCCATTTGGAAAAACGAAAGGTCCTGGTTTAAGAGACCGAGGACCTCATCATCCTCCAGATAATAATCGGCAGCAAAAAGGTTAGCCTCATACTCATAAACAGAGGTGCTGTCAAAAATGGCAAAATCATGGAAAGATTTGAGACCGGACGATTGCCTGTGCAACACGGCGTGGCCTATTTCATGCATGATTATAACTGACTGCAGCTCTTCGGACAGATCGCTGTTGACCACGATCGCCTGTTTTCTGGACTGCAGCAGGTAGAAGCCCTTGCAGGCCTCCGGGCCTTTGCCCATCGGCTTGAAAATTAGGGCGATACCCATGGCCCGGCAAAGACGGCGGGGGTCTTTTTCATCATATTTTTTACGGATGCGCTCTACTTCTCTGGAGATGTAATCAATGGACATGTGTGAAATCCTCGCTGCCGCGAACAGCTTTGCTGTCGCCTCCGGTGATATTACAACCCATTATAAACCCGATCGCTAAAGCCGTGAACGGTTCAATTTATTATTGCCCTTTCTGCCATAGGTTTTGCGGGCTTCCTCCTTGCAGGTAACATAGGCTGTCATCACCGCTTCAAAAAAGGCATCCTTGGCTTCCTGGGACACAGTGCCGCCTGCGAACAGCGCCAGGTTCCTTTCCAGAAGAATCCTGGCCTCCTCTTCCCCGCGCGCCCCGTAAGCTCCACGCACCTGCTCAAGATAGGGATCTTTCTCCATCCCATGCAGGGGATCGGTAATATCATCATCGAGCAGGTAGTCAACTGAAACCTGCAAGGCGCGGGCCAGCTTTCTGGCCGTGGTGCCCCTGGGCCTGGCCGATCCGGTTTCATAGGCGGTGATGGAGCGCTGCGTTACCCCTACTTTTTGTGCCAGCACACCCTGGCTGATGCCCAGGATCTCGCGGGCCTCTTTTACTTTGTCCCCAAATGTTTTCATAGAGAACTTTCCTTTCAAATAAAGTTAAAAAATAATTCATAAAACTTCCGTAACTTCCTTGACAATAATTCATTTAACTACTACAATGGCAATGAAGTATGATGAATACAATATCATGATAATTCCAAATTATGCTGTTGTCAATAGAATATTATTGATTTCTCAGGAAGTGCAGTGAATCTTTGCCGGCGAAGGGGGATAAGCAGTTTGGAAACAGGGCGGGTGATCCTTCACAGTGATTTGAATTGCTATTACGCTTCTGTGGAGATGATGCTGGATCCCTCCCTGCGGGGGAAACCAGTTGCTGTCTGCGGCAGCACCGAAGACCGGCACGGGATTGTGCTGGCTAAATCCGAGCCGGCCAAGAAGGCAGGAGTCAAGACCGGCCAGGTTAACTGGCAGGCCAGGCTGATTTGTCCGGAGCTGATTGTTGTGCCGCCGCAGTATGAGCAGTACCTGAAATATTCAAGGCTGACCAGGGAAATTTATCACCGGTACACCGATCAGGTGGAGCCCTACGGCATGGATGAGTGCTGGCTGGATTTAACCGGCAGCACCAGGCTTTTTGGCGGCGGCGAAAAAATAGCCGATGAAATCAGGCAAACTGTCAAAGAAGAACTGGGGCTGACTGTTTCCATCGGTGTTTCCTTCAACAAGATATTTGCCAAGCTGGGGAGCGACATGAAGAAGCCCGACGCCGTGACCGTGATCAGCCGGGACAATTACCGGGAAAAGGCCTGGCCGCTGCCTGCGTCCGACCTGCTTTATGTGGGCCGGGCCACCGAAAGAAAGCTCGCCTCCTGGAACATCCGCACCATTGGCGATCTTGCCGCCAGCAAGTCCGCTTTCCTCAAGCGCCGGCTGGGCAAAAACGGTTTGATGCTGTGGAATTTCGCCAACGGCCTGGACGAATCCAGGGTCATGCCCGGCGACTACCACCCGCCGGTAAAAAGCATCGGGCATGGCATCACCTGCACCGCCGACCTGGAAAACAATGAGGAGGTGTGGCGGGTCTTTCTGGAATTAGCCCAGGATATCGGGCACAAGCTGCGCGTTTACGGCCTGTCGGCCCGGGGGGTCCAGATAACCGTAAAAGACAACACCTTGTTTTACAAGCAGTACCAGGCGCAGCTGGGTTTTGCCACCCGGAGCCCCATGGAGCTGGCGCTGAAAGCCAGGGAGCTGTTCGAAAAGAATTACCGCTGGCACACCCGGGTCCGGGCCGTTACCGTGCGGGCAATTAACCTTGTTCCCAAATCCCGGCCCGAGCAGCTGACTTTATTCGATGACCCCGGCCTGAGAGAGCGCCGGGAGCGGGTGGAGGACACGATCGAGAGCCTCCGCGCCCGCTTTGGCAAAAGGGCTGTGTTCAACGCCATTCTTCTGGGAGATTTAAAAATGCCCGGGCGGGGGGTGCATGAAGTGATTATGCCGGGAGTGATGTATCAGTAGCTTACCCAAAACGGAGGAGTGGGATGAAAAAAACAGTCGTAGCAAAATTAATCCATAAGCGGGTTCAATGCCCGCATTGCGGCAGCAGAATTATTGATGCAGCAAAGAATACGCATTCAGAGGTGCGCCTTGCAGCAACTGCAGGGCCATGGCAGGCCGATTATTACACCAAATGCTGGCACTGCAAGGCTGAAGTAGGCCTGAAAAAATTGAACAGTTATACTTAGTTCAGAGCACGATGCGAAAGCGACTGAACCATCTTCCTACACCATTATGGCGGGTGTTTTTTTATCAGCGCTGAAGCTGAAAAATAATCTTCAAAAAAATCCAGTAACTTCCTTGACATAGATTCCTGAAGTTACTACAATAACGAGGAAGATTGATTAATATAAAATCTTAATAATTCCTATTTGTGCTGTTGTCAACAGAAAATTACTTGTTCATTATGCCGGGAGGTGATGTATGCAGCTAGCCTCGCCCGGCACCGGTCCAAGGCTGCGGGCGGGGCAATAAAAAGGAGGTCACTCACTATGAGCAAATTAAAGATAACTACGAAAAAGAAGCAGGGTGCCGGGGACAGGGATAAAGTTGTCCTGTCTTATATTACAGTTACATTGTCCAATTTTGCTTTGTAACCCCTTAGAATAGCATAAGTAAGTTTATCCATAATTGCACCCTCAAAAACCGTCTTTTTTACATCCGTTTTAAAGGTGACATTCTTAAGTACTGCGTTTTTGAATGTTGTACCTTTTAGTCCTGAATAATCAAAGATTGTACCATTTAATTTTTGATTATCAAAGCAGATACCGGATAAGTCTGAGCAGTTGAAATAAGTATTGTCCAGAATGGTGTCCTTAAAACTTGCCCCTTTTAGGCTGGCCTTAACTATTTTAGCACCAGAAAGATCAGAACCATCAAATTTGGCATTTTCCAGATTACTGCATTTAAATGAACTGTTCCTTAAATCAGAATGGCTGAAATCGGATCCCTTCAGATTGCTATAATTGAATTTTCCATTATTAATCTTTTCTGCACTAAAATCATAATTGTTTAAGTCAATTTTTGAAAAGTCCATACCTACAATTTGCTGCAATTCTCTTGTTTTTGTATTTATGGTTTCGATAATTTCGGAAACTTCTCCGATTGAATCAATTGTCATATTGAAAGCAATATCTTCATCATAACCCTCCCTTTTTAAGTCGTTCATCTTTTCCTGTAAATCAATGTACAATTCCTCTTTTAATTCTTTGACAGCTTTCAATTCATTATAAGGTGAAAAAACACCATCCAAATATTTTTTTAATTTTTTGTTCATCTTCATTTCCTCCTTTCTTAAATTAGACTATCTACTATCCGTTTTATAAACTCCCATTTTTTTTTATTCTCAATATATATCCTTTTACCATTATCAGTTATTTGATAATATTTTCTTCGTCCTCCCTGGGTTTCATTTCCCCAATATGAAATTATGTTTCCCTCATGTTCCAGTCTTTTCAGGCTTGAGTACATCGTAGCTTCTTTAAGTTCATAATCACCGTTTGTACCTGAACGTACTAACTTAGATATTTCGTAACCGTATTTATCGCCACTCATTAAAAGTTTAAGAATAATGGTATCTATATGTCCTCTTATCAAGTCAGAAGAAATTTTTGAATCTACCATTTTCCTCACCCCTTAAATACAATATACAACATATTACTATGCGTGTCAATGTACTATGGTGACCATTATATTGTTTCCAGCCCGCCAGAGGGAGTACCCTACCTGGAGGGTACGGCTCTACTGGTGAGCAACCAGAGCGCCACGCGGGATTCTGGGTCTATTTTAACCCCACGTCCTTAAGGATTTGTCTAGCTGTATTAGCCACGCCAGGTTTGGGCAGGGTAGTACCTGCCCTTCCTTTATCCATTGAGTAGCTTTATGATCTCATACAACTCATTATAATTACCTCAAATCTTATAGGCCTAAATGTTTATGGAAGAAATGCTAAGCTATTTAAAACAGTTGGCGTATAATACAATTATACAAGATTCACTTTATTGAAATGGATATCAATGATGATGAGCAAGCCAGGTCCGGTTTAATGAGAAGATGTAACCAAGCATCAAGAGTAAACGTTAGATTGTAGAGGGAGTACTGATTATGGATTTAGGTGAAGTAAGCAACATTATTTTAGGGTATGGGACAATACATTATAGATACAACCCATACTGCTGAGGTCACCTTTGTTGTGCGGGATGATTATCAGAACCGGGGAATTGGAGCGGAATTACTGTCATACCTTACTTACCTGGCAATGAAACAGGGTCTGCTTGGTTTTTACGCTGAAGTGCTCATGGAAAATGGGCCAGTGTTCCATTTATTTGAGACAATGGGATTCGACATTGAGAAAAGAGGCAGTGATGGTGTTTATGAGCTAAAAGTGATGTTCAGGTCTGTTGCCCCTACGGGCCGGATATGAATATAACAAGGAAGGATTTACATGACTTTGATTAATCTATGGTCGCAAATAAAAAGGATGTTTATTCTGGTCCGGGTAGTCCAAGGCAAACTTGGGATCCATATGACCTGGGGGATTGTGGCGGCCTCGCTGCTTTTAGTGTTTTCTGCTTTTGTTGAAGACCTTTTAGAACAAGAACTGGGGACATTTGACACAGTGGTGGGAAAATTCATTTAGAGCTATGCCAGTGAAAGGTTAACAGATATTGCGATTTTTATTACCGGGCTCGGGTCCGCCTATATACAACTGGCATTACTGTTAATTATTGGCTGCTACCTGCTGTTTTGCTTGAATCATCCCACTGTACCTGGAAGCGGTTTTCCATCTCTCATTTTACCCGTTGACGATCTTGCTGATTTCATCCAGCTCCAGGCCGCTTTGCCTGGCGACCACAATGGTCAGCGAGTTAATGCTCTTCTGCAAATCTTTGATTACCGGCTCCAGCCGGATTAGCAAATAGCCGGCCACCACCATCGGAAAGCCGTAATTTGCCGCAAGCTTTAAGGTTTCTTCCACCTTCTAGCGCCCCCTTTTATTTTTTATAGTTCACCCGGACGCCTGAGCTGTCCATAGGCCACTGTCGTTAACATTACATGAATTCACAGCGCCAGCTGTACGGTTATACCGCGTCGGTGGCATCCCGCCTGGCGTTTAAAAAGGGAGGTTTGCCCTCCCTTGTAAAACCACCCTATGGCTTTTAACTTAACCTGATTACGCAGGTGTGTACAGGTCGGTCACGGTGGTGTCGATAATCTTGGCGTCGGACTTAGCCACCAGGTTGCCGCCGGAAGAGGTGAAGATGTTCTTGGTGATCACCAGGTCCATGGCCGCTTCCACCTCGGCTGCGGTCAGGGTCTCCTTTGGCGCGTCCAGGCTGATGCTGACTGTATTGCCGCCTTCGTTTTTAAAGCTCATGCGGAGCACCTTTGCCAATTGCCTCGCCCCCTTTCTTATATTAATCAGTTAGTCACCCGGCCAGGCCCCTCGCCTTGCCGGGCTTAAGCGCTGGTTTATCCGCTAGGCTTGAATCAGCTCGCCGCTGTCCACCCGGCTGATGCTGCTGAGCGTGTACTCCTGCAGGCCGGACAGGGAAACTGCGACATCAAAGATGTCCTGGTGCGCGGCTGTGGGCTTGACGTTGCTCAGGCTCTTGGTCCGGAAGACCGGGTTGCCGCTGCCGTCCGTGCCGGTATTCAGCTTAAGCTTTAAGGCTGTGCCCACCGGAACGTTAGTTACCGCCATAATCTTATCCCCCTTTCTGATTGTGGCAGGCCCCGACCGGTAAGCAGGGACCCGCCTATAAAAATGAAAAGACCGGCAGAATTTACCGGTCAGTCATATTGTATCCTACGTACTCGTGTTTGTCAAACATAAGTTTTATAATATCCGATCTTTTGAAAATATCTGCTCGTTCCTACACAGAACATCGCAAGTGGAGTACCGTCCTAGGCCGGTCAATGTCAATAGGTGTTCAGAAAAGACAAATGTAAGCCGTGCAGAAATTCCGCACGTAGGTAAGGCATTCAGGACTTGGAGTATCCAATCCGGAAAAGATGAAATGGTAAATATCGAATAATTGTCCCAATAGTGGTAAGTTTAGGTTATAATAATTTGTGTCGAATGTTGTATTTTTTAATTATTTTTTGTTTTTTGGGTGTTTAAACAACATCGTGCGATGTATTGGGGGTATGCTATCATTTGGATCGCTTAGGATAAAGTTTGTTCTTCTCAAGGAATATAAAGAATTAAAAAATTTTTTATGACAACTGACAAGCTATTGTCGGATACTTTTGTCATCATCATACTTAAATACTACGCAACCTATAAATGGAGAGGCCGGTGCCTCAATTACGAATTGTTAAAAATAAAATTACGGTTTATCCAGTCAATGCAGCGGAGTTAGGAGTGTTATTTTGCACGCGTATATAAGTTTAAAAATTGATTCGACGGCTCAGGCTATCCCTTTACAATATAACCATTTTATTCAATCAGCCATTTATGCTGCGCTGCCCCAAGATGTGGCTAAGCGCTACCATGATAAAGGGCATACCGCCGGAGGTAGAGAGTATAAGCTGTGGAGCTTTTCGCGCCTGACTGGCAAATTCATAATGGACAAAGCCAGCGGCAAAATTGCCTTCCCGGAGGGTGCCCGCCTGGTCATTTCCTCACCGGACATGGAGTTTTTCCTTTCCATGGTTAACAATCTGCTGACGAAAAGCAACATACGGTTGGGGGAGGTGAAAATGAAGGTAACTGAGGTCCGGCTTGAAGAACAAAAAGTAGAGGACAGCCTTTTGGTTGTACGGACCCTTTCGCCTGTTGTCACCTATAGTACGCTTTTAAAACCGGAGGGTGGCAAGTATACCTGCTATTACCAGCCGGGTGAGGGTGAATTCAACAAGCTGATCACTGCTAACCTGCGCAGAAAATTCGAAGCCTTATATGATAAAAAGCCTGCAGAAGGAGATGTCCGGGTGATACCATTGGACAGGCCCCGTCTGCATGTGATGTCTTACAAGGGAACCGTTATAAAAGGTTATACTGGCCGCCTTAAGCTGCAAGGACCGCGGGAACTGTTGCAAATAGGGCTGGATACGGGGATCGGAAGCAAGGGAAGCCAGGGATATGGGTGTGTGGAAAAGATAAAATAAACGCTTTTGGCACACTATTGGGCTTGATGGTTAAAATTGGGTTGATGATACCCTCATTGCAAATCAAATCAAAATATAATTATTGATTTGAAGGGATGTGATTATTTGATTGGGGCAATGCGCACACTGGCACTGGATTACCTGGTACAAGAATTGACTAGTGGACAACCATCCGCCGATACGGAAAGTTGGTACCAGGATTTGCGACAAAACAATCCTGGCAAGATTTTTCCTTACCTTGTTGAGGACAGCGGTAAAATTGAGACTGTTTACATCCTGGACAGTTGTATTAATGATGAAGGTGAACGTGCAGCACGGTTAACAGTCCAAGATATCATCACCGGTAAAGATGGTTATGAAGGGGCGTGTACCCCGGATAAATTGCCGTTTATGAAGCCATCAGGCTCCCAAAGCGCTCAATACGGACCTTTAATAAAAAGAAATTATGATCGGAAAAGGGGAGGAGGGCCATCAGAAAAAATACTAGAGTCAACAATGAAATATTTTAAGGAAGTAGATGAAGCAAAAAAAAGCTGGTCCGCTTATTTTAGAGATATAATAGGTATCCTGAGCTGTTCTACTGTCATACTTCCTGATGGAACATCTGTAAAGTGGCAGGAAGATGGTTATGCTAATATGTTATCATGCGCGGTTGACAAAATTGGACCTCAAAGCGGTACAGTTTTTCTGACCGTCAGGGATTCAAACGGTCTGTTACCTGGAGAAAACACACTGTATATTGATTACTTACTGACTGATAAGCTGGCTGGGGAAAGATATGTAACAAAAGCTGCTCCTGTAGCTAAAAAAGAATCATGCAGTTTATGCAATGCTACCAACACAGATGTTTATCCCAATGCGCTTAAGGGTGCAGGAATAAACTTAATTAATGCTGACCGGGCAGGCGCCTTTCCGGGTTTAGAAACCCTGCAGGCCTGGAAGAGATATGCCTTATGTAGCTCCTGTGCTGATCTATTATATGTATATAAATTTCATGTTCTGAAAAAAGGTGGGCCTAATAAAGACCGGCAGCCCTTCAGTGCCAGGATAGCCGGTGACAATGCCCTGATAATCCCCATATTTTTACCAGGCTTGTCTTTTGATGCCCGCTTAGAGGTGTTGAGGGAAACAAACTCATATATCGACAACATGGCCACTGATGTGGAAATTGACGAAGAATCTCTGCTCGATATTTTAAAGGACAATGATGCAATATTAAATTTTGTATTTATATGGGCTGATATTGGTCAAAACATAGAAAATGTTACCGGTATGATTAATAACGTTCTCCCAAGCCGCTTAAGAGAGCTTTCGGAATTTAACGCGGAAGCAAACAATTGGAACCACCCTCTTTTCCCAAAGGTACCACTGCGGCAGGGGCAGACAAATTTTAAACCGGATTTATCCTTAAGAGCTTTGCGTCCTTTATTTCTGAGGCCAGGTGGAAAAAAGGCTGAGGAAGCGAACAAAAGCAAGCGTTTATTTCAATTGAAACGGTTAATTGCAGAATATGTATATCGTCAAAACAAAATAACGCCGGATCGTTTTTGGGAAGAAATAATGACTACCGCACGCTGGTACTGGCTGGAGGCAATTGAAAAAAAGGATGGTTATAAAGGAATTTTATATGAGGGAAGCAGCAAAAAGGGACCGTATTTAACCGGGGCAGGATGGATTAGACATTTAAGCATGTGGCTGTATTATTTCAAACGTGTGGGGGTAATAGACATGGAAAGCAGTATCTTTAAGCCGGAGCTGGACTCATTGAAGCCTTACTTCGGGCCTGAAAGCGGTATCGACACACCTGAAAAAGCTTTTTCTTTTCTCGTTGGCGTGCTTTATGGAAAACTGCTGCAAGTGCAGGGGGCCAGGGGGGTGAACGTAGGTACAAATGCTTTGACCTGGCTTAAGCGACTTACTTTGAAAGGAAAAGACCTGCCGGAACTGTATATCAAAATAAGGGAAAAGCTTTTAGCCTACGAGACTGAAAAGAGCCAGGAAGTAAAAGCTCTAATTTCTGAAATTGGCCGTTTGGGAGTCAAGTTGGGTGACAACATTAAGCTAAATGAGACCCAGACTAACTATTACCTGCTGTTGGGACAATCCATGACTGTGGATATCCTGCCAAGCAAGGAACAAAATTAAGAGGAGTGAAAGAAAGATGGAAAAAAAACCTGAATATTTATCTGGACGTAGAGAATTTCTGTTCCTATATGATATCAAGATGGGCAACCCTAATGGTGACCCTGATGAAAACCGTCCCCGGGTGCTCCCGGACGGTACCTATTATGTTACAGATGTTCGCCTGAAACGTTTCGCCAGGGACTTCCTCAAAAATCGTGGCTATGACATTCTGGTTGATAACATTGAAGGAAAGACGACTAACTTAACCGGACGGGTGGTTCACTACCTTGTAGCTAACAGCAAGGAAAAGGCTGATGGAAAAGAACTAGTTGATATCCTGCTTAACGCTTTTATCGACGCGCGACTGTTTGGCAGCTCCTTTGCATTTAAGGCCGGAAAGATCAAAGAAGGTGACAAAGAAGTCAACTTTGAACCAAAGACCGAGCCCAAAACCATGACGGGAGCTGTTCAAATCAACATGGGCGAAGTGCTGCATCAGGCGGAAAGTGTGGATATACACGGTACTTCAATTTTTGCAAGCGATGAGAAAAAGGAACAAGGAACCTTCACAACCTATTTCGGCCTGCGCTACGCTTTAATCGGGTTTTCGGGGGTTGCCAATGAACATTCAGCCAGTATATCAAAAATGACGGATGCCGACTATGAATTGCTTTTACAATCTCTTTGGCAAGGTGTCCGGTCGGCAGGAAACACAAGGTCGAAAGTTGGGCAGATTCCGCACCTGCTGATTAGTATTGAATACAAAACGGGTGAGGAATTCCAGTTTGGGCGGCTGCATGACTATGTCAGGCTGGTTGATGTTAGCGGTAAAGAACAAAAAGCGTGGGCTTCTCCCGCAGACTACCAGGTCGATCTGAGTACGCTTATAAAAAGAATAAATGACCGGACTGAATTAATCCAGAAAGTTCGTTATGCCAAGTCTCGAGACCTGGAGTTGACCCAGGTGGTTCCGGATGATTGGCAGTTGCTTGATATAGAAAAAATGGCTAAGGATTGATGATTGCATATGATACAATTGATAAATTTCCGTTTGTCAGGTAGGTTTGCCCATTTCTTACGCGCAGATGCCGGGGCAAGCGCAATCAGTTATCCTGTTCCGCCGAGGACCGTAATTATGGGGATCATCGGGGCTGTTCTGGGCCTGGAAAAAGATCGGCCCCAGACATTACTTGAGCCGATGCGTGTTGCTATTGGCGGCAGGATTCCCATATCCCACTGGCATAAAGCAAAGTTTCGCAAAGATCCTCCGGAGTCGCTAAGCTATGTTATTAAAAAATCACAGAAGCTCGAAAAAAGCACGAAGCCAGAAAGAGCTACCCTGATCACCCAGGAGTGGTTGTTTAATCCCTCTTTTGATATTTGGGTAGCTCTACCTGGAACGTTGCACAGTGAGTTTGAAGCCCGCATACGGGAACGCCGCTGGTATTTTCAGCCCAGTTTAGGGCTTTCAGAAATGCTGGCCGATCTTGAATTTCTTGAAACCCCGGAAGCAAGTAAACTGTCTATTGGAACCCACCCTGTGGAAACACTTATTCCTCAGGATAGTGTTCAATTAGATATAAAAAAGTGCATAGAGCAAAAGTTAGCTATTAACCTTCTTCAAATGCCCAGGGCCGTGACCCCCCAAAGAGTCTTTACCCTTGCTAGCTATTTCATGGAAAGAGACGGCCGTCCGCTCATGGTAAAAACCGAAGACGCATATTTATCCGGAAAAAGGATCCTGATGTTCTTATGACAAAAAGATTACATTCGCACCCACACTTATTCCTGGGTGAACATATTGAACAGGTAAAAAGAGCTCTGCAGGGTATCTTGAAATGGCATTCGACTAATACAATCACGCCACAAATCAAAGAATTATCAGAAAAGGTTGTTTGCCTCCATGACCTGGGTAAAGGGACAAGGGCTTTTCAAGATTATATTGCCGATCCGCCAAAGTACAAAGGGGACCCGGGCGAAAAGGCCCATACTCCATTATCTTTAGTATTTTCGTTGGCTTATGCTAGGGATGAAGGATGGGAAGAACTTGAAACGCTGCTTCTCGCTGCTGTTGTGAAGGGACATCATAGCAGGCTGCCTACTATCCCAGAAAAAAAGATCGGCGGAGTAGGCAGCGCTGCATGGGATATAGATAACTTTGCCGGAGGAGAAAGGGCTAGGATACTAATAAATCAGTTAAATTTGATAGATTATAATGCGTTAATAAAAGAAGCAGGCATTGATTTTACAAATATAACAAAATCAGGTGAGTTAAGTAAAGATTCAACTAAATTACTGTTGATAGCGAAGAAATTGCTTATAAACAAGGTTATTCCCAAATTTTTAAACGTCGATATCGATGAAGCTGTTGATTACCGGTTAAAAACACAGCTAGTATTTTCCATGCTCCTTGAAGCCGATAAAGCATTCCTGGCTGTTTCTAATCCGGAACAATATCTCAACAGGGAAGTAAAAGATTGGCAAGCTAATTGGGTTGACCAATATATTGGCACACCTTCCGATACGTTCACTAACCACTTAAGGCAAAAAGCTAGATTTGATATAGATGATTCGATTAATCAAAATGAGAACAACAAAATTTATAGCTTGACCGCTCCAACCGGAATTGGAAAAACACTATTGGCGGCAACCTGGGCTCTAAAGCTGAGAGAAATAATTTCAGCAGCGTCCGGTACAACCCCTAAAATAATAATAGTGTTGCCTTATCTTTCAGTTATAGATCAGACGGCAAAAATATACGGGGATCTTTTAAAAACAGGAGGCGTTAATGCTGATGGTGCATGGTTGCTGACCAGCCACTCACTTTCTGACAGGGAATACGCTGATTGGCTGGAGGACGAAGATAAACCATTTTTTGTAGATACCTGGCGAAGCGAATTGATTATTACCACCTATGACCAGTTTTTAATGAGCCTGATGGATCCGAGATCAAGATATCAAATGCGTTTTCATAACTTATGTGACGCTCTAATCATCATGGATGAAGTACAATCTTTACCCTGTAAGCTATGGCAACCTCTGGATAAAATTTTTAAAAGCCTGGTCAATATAGGCAACAGCAGGATTCTGATGATGTCGGCAACTTTGCCGCCTTTTGTAAGTGAGGCGAAACCACTTCTACCTGCTTTTGAAACCTATTTTAAAAAGTTTGAGCGGTATAAGCTGTGTTTTAGATTGGAAAGTAAATTAAGTCTGGAACATTTTTGTGATGAGCTTGAGGATCGGCTTCCTTTCTGGCTTAAAGATAAAAAACGGGTTTTGATAACATTAAACACCCGTAAAAGTGCAAGGAAAATAAGGGACGCTTTGGATAGCCCTGTACTCAAAGAGTCAGGGTATCCAATCTATTTTATTAGTGCAGATGTTACCCCAAAGGACCGGTTAGCAGTGATCCAAAAAATAAAAAAGGGCAATCCGTGTATTGTGGTCTCTACACAATGTATTGAAGCTGGTGTTGATATCGACATGGATATAGTTATCCGGGATTTCGCTCCACTGGACAGCCTCATCCAAATTTCCGGACGGTGCAACCGTGAGGGAGAAAAAGAACGATGTACAGTGGTAGTCGTTGATCTGGTGGATGAAAACAATAAAAGCTATGCCGAGATGATATACGACCCAACGCATTTGCAGTCAACCAGAAGGTTGGTTGATAATATATCTGAGATTTTTGAGGAGCAAGCGCTTGATTTTGCAAACAGGTTTTTTAAAGAATTGGCAATTAAGAAAGATACCGGGGGAATTCACCTGGAGCGCTTTGCCAGGTGGCGTGAGGATCTGCCGGTGCACGAGATCCTCCGTGGGAAAGAAAAAAAACAGTATACATTTTTAGTAATTGACCAGGATCCAAGCTTAAAAGAAGATATGGCAAAAGCTAATCAGGAAGAAGACAGGTGGAAACGCAGGGAAGCCTGGAGGGAACTCGCTGGTAGAATAGCTATGGTGTCTGTAAGTATTTATGCCAGACCGCAATTTAACCCGCGGCAGATTGCAATTGAACATCTTGGACATTGGTTATTACGTGAAGGATATTATTCAAATAATCGTGGATTGTTGGTAGAAGGCGAGACAATGATATTATAGATTTTAAATCAGAACAAAGCTGAAGAGGGATGAAAATATATGGGGCAACTTATTTTTCAAAAGCATCAACTTGGATAATTTACATTAATTGAAGGCATCTTTGGATCGTCTGGTTTGCTTTGCTCATAACTAGCTTTCCACAAACATGCACAAGATACCGGGGGGAATATCAACCCCGCGTGTCAAGAATTTAAATAAAAGAACAATAAGCTTGCGAAGTGGTGATGGACATGGATGAAAACCAGGAACTGCACGTAAGCGGTACCCTGGTGTGGTACTATTACATCTGCCCGCGTGAAGTGTGGCTGATCGGGCACCAGATCACTCCCGACCAGGATGACTCCAATGTATCACTGGGCCGTTTTATTCAGAATTATTCCTACCCCAGGGAGCGCAAAGAATTGGCAGTGGGAAACAGCAAAATGGACGTTTTCAAGCTGGAAAATGGTGAATTATTAATTGGTGAGGTGAAAAAAACCTCCAAATACCGCCAAAGTGCCCGGATGCAACTGGCTTTTTATCTGGATGAGCTAAAACAGCGAGGTGTCAGCGCCAGGGGTGAATTGCGCTTTCCCAAAGAAAAGCAGCGAGAAGAGGTTATCCTGGACCAAGAGACGGAAAGGCAGTTGGACTTAGCCAAGCGGGAGATATTGCGCATGCTCTACCTGCCTCAACCTCCCCCGCCTGCAAAAATTAAATTTTGTAAAAATTGTGCCTATGCTGAGTTCTGCTGGTCGTAAGGGGGTAATGATGTTACTAATTTTCAGCAAACAGTTCAATAATCAGCAGGGTATTAATCCAGTGGGGGCGGTCAAATGAAAAAAACAATGTACATTTTTTCTGACGGTGAACTGCATCGAAAAGACAATACCATGTGCTTTGAAAGCGCAGAAGCCAAAAAATTCATCCCGGTGGAGGACACCGGAGAAATTATGGTTTTCGGTGAGGTTACCGTTAATAAGAAACTGCTGGATTTTCTGTCTCAAAAGGAAATTGTGCTGCACTTTTTTAATTATTACGGGTATTATATGGGTACCTTTTACCCTAGGGAGCATCTGAACTCCGGCTATATGACCCTGAAGCAGGCTGAGCACTACCTTGATGAACATAAGCGTCTTACTATTGCCCAGGAATTCGTTTATGGCGCCGCAAGAAATATCCGTCAGGTTCTTAAATACTATCATAGCCGGGGAAAAAACGTATTTGATAAACTTAAGGCAATCGAAGCCCTGATCGAAATAATTAACGATTGTCCGGATATACCTTCTTTAATGGCTATTGAAGGCAACATCAGGGACCATTACTACCTTACTTTCGATGAAATACTTAATGACCCGGATTTTTTATTCCAGACCCGCAGCAGGCGACCTCCTAAAAATTACCTCAATACGCTGATTAGTTTCGGCAATTCTCTACTCTATACGATCTGTCTGAGTGAAATTTACAAAACCCACCTGGATCCCCGCATTGGTTATCTACATGCTACTAACTTTCGCCGGTTTACTTTGAACTTAGACCTTTCAGAAATTTTTAAACCAATCATCGTAGATCGCATCATTTTCTCTCTGATCGGCAAAAAAATGGTTACAAAACATGACTTTGACCGGGTTACCGAGGGTATCATGCTTAAAGATAAGGCCAAAAAATGCTTTATTGAGGAACTTGATACCAAACTAAAAACGACGATTAACCACCGGGAGATCGGCCGGCAGGTATCCTACCGGAGGTTAGTTCGCCTGGAGCTTTACAAGTTGGAAAAACACCTGATGAGCGAGAAAAAATATGAGGCTTTTATTGCTAGGTGGTAATATTGCTGATTAGCGTGAGGTTTACATGTTTATTATTTTGGTCTATGATATCAATCAGAAACGGGTTAATAAAGTATTAAAAAAATGCCGCCAGTACTTGCATTGGGTTCAAAATTCAGTTCTGGAAGGTGAAATCTCAGACGCTAACATTAAAAAGCTGAAGATGGAACTGGAGCGTATTATAAAGAAGGATGAGGACTCAGTTATTATTTATAGCCTGCGAACGACCAGGTACTCTTCGCGTGAGATATTGGGTTTGGAAAAGGGAGGCCAGGATAATATCATCTAATTGGCTAGCGCTTTGGTGTTTACCCACAGCCTTTTTGTCGTCGACCTGTGATGAGGGAAAAACCCTTGAGGAACGACGACATTGAAATGTAGAAATATCGGGTATATCTTATTTTTGCATTAGATAAGCAGATTTTGATTCTACAAAAAGATGAGATAATCCCGGCTTTTTGAAGGGTTTTTAGCCTACCTATGAGGAATTGAAACTGGAGAAAGCGCGCCATATAACGGAATACCTGGCGGTTTTTAGCCTACCTATGAGGAATTGAAACCCGCGAGACACAAATAAAGGCTACCCGCAAACAACACCGTTTTTAGCCTACCTATGAGGAATTGAAACATGGACGAAAAAATAAACAGCCGTTTTAAGTTAGCCCGCGTTTTTAGCCTACCTATGAGGAATTGAAACAGATTGCTCAAGAGATAGCCGAAAACGCCAACAGTGTTTTTAGCCTACCTATGAGGAATTGAAACCCCTTCGATCTTGAGCACGACGTTGAAAACCTGGGCGTTTTTAGCCTACCTATGAGGAATTGAAACTATGTCAGAGGCAACCGCGCAAGCCATGGGGCTATCAGGTTTTTAGCCTACCTATGAGGAATTGAAACGGAATACTCTGGCAATGTTCATCCCGGCGCCCTCCCGCGTTTTTAGCCTACCTATGAGGAATTGAAACATGTGTTGGTTAACGAGATAATGAAAGGCCAGGTGGTTTTTAGCCTACCTATGAGGAATTGAAACCTTCATGATGACCACCTACTTTAAAGTGCAATACTGCCGTTTTTAGCCTACCTATGAGGAATTGAAACGTGTTGCTGGTAAAGATATTAAAAGTAGAAATATATTGTTTTTAGCCTACCTATGAGGAATTGAAACTAAGTTACGGGGAGGAGTAGTTATGACACTGGACGGTTTTTAGCCTACCTATGAGGAATTGAAACGCACGCTAAGCCAGCAATCATAACTGCCGCACTCAGCGTTTTTAGCCTACCTATGAGGAATTGAAACAAGAGATGGAGCAGTTTGCGGCCAGGACTCCTTTCCGTTTTTAGCCTACCTATGAGGAATTGAAACTGGATCGGGTGGCTAAATACACCGGATCGTCAGCGAAGTTTTTAGCCTACCTATGAGGAATTGAAACCGGTATTGAGAGTAAAGTCATACAGCCGAGAAACGAGGTTTTTAGCCTACCTATGAGGAATTGAAACATAAAGGACTGGCCTATGATTCCCCCGAAGGTAGGGCTGTTTTTAGCCTACCTATGAGGAATTGAAACTAAAAAACCCTGTTGTCCTGGATGAATATGGTTACCCAGGTTTTTAGCCTACCTATGAGGAATTGAAACATATGTGATTCTTGCCTGACAAAAGAGCGGTATGAAAGTTTTTAGCCTACCTATGAGGAATTGAAACTTTTGTCCAACATACTTTTCAAAACCTCCCAAATCGTTTTTAGCCTACCTATGAGGAATTGAAACCTAATTTTGGTTATAAATATCAGAACCGTCAGTTGCGTTTTTAGCCTACCTATGAGGAATTGAAACGGAGTAAAGCCGCTGCCGGTCGGCTAAAACCGGCAGAGTTTTTAGCCTACCTATGAGGAATTGAAACGAGGTTTAGATATAAAAGATGATTTATCAGATGACGAAGTTTTTAGCCTACCTATGAGGAATTGAAACATGGGAGTTTAAAGTTATTTTGAGAGTAGGGATTTTGTTTTTAGCCTACCTATGAGGAATTGAAACTTGCGACTGGCAGGGAAATCACCTTCCCGGCGAAACGTTTTTAGCCTACCTATGAGGAATTGAAACGCTGATGAAATGGCTTGCACTCCTATTATCGAAGGTATGTTTTTAGCCTACCTATGAGGAATTGAAACGGAGGAAAAATAAATGGCTATTTCCGTTAAATGGTACGTTTTTAGCCTACCTATGAGGAATTGAAACTCGAAAATGGCAGGTGACAATAAATAATCCTGATGATAGTTTTTAGCCTACCTATGAGGAATTGAAACTCCGTACTAGCCTAGGTAAGACAAAAGAAAAAATCCGGTTTTTAGCCTACCTATGAGGAATTGAAACAATTACCTATTCCAAAGAGTGAATGGTTTGCTATTTCGTTTTTAGCCTACCTATGAGGAATTGAAACTTTCCCAAGGTGGCGGCACATATTGTTCGTATTCTGCGTTTTTAGCCTACCTATGAGGAATTGAAACCATTGAGAAGCGTCAAGAAAGAATAAGAGGTGGAACGTTTTTAGCCTACCTATGAGGAATTGAAACTCACCTGGAAAGATTACATTGCTGATTGCATTAAACTAGTTTTTAGCCTACCTATGAGGAATTGAAACTTCCCTCAACAGCCAGGACGTGCAAGGCAGCATAAAGCGTTTTTAGCCTACCTATGAGGAATTGAAACAAAGATGAGCCTGTTTTGACTAACACGACAACCGTCGAGTTTTTAGCCTACCTATGAGGAATTGAAACCTGTTGGACCTGACGGGGCTCATTATCACGAGGTGCAGTTTTTAGCCTACCTATGAGGAATTGAAACGCACGCTACGGGTACACGGCGGATGAGGTTCGGGAGGTTTTTAGCCTACCTATGAGGAATTGAAACCAGAAAATGGCTGATGTTTATGGCAGCGAGGCCAAGCGCGTTTTTAGCCTACCTATGAGGAATTGAAACCGCGCCCCTTGCACGAGGCCTTGAATTTTGCGTATTCGTTTTTAGCCTACCTATGAGGAATTGAAACCGAACCGGCCTGGCATATATCGATCGACTTTAGCCATGGTTTTTAGCCTACCTATGAGGAATTGAAACAATATATACCTGAACCAGATAGTCCTTGTGCCATCGTTTTTAGCCTACCTATGAGGAATTGAAACGGGGCACAAGCGCGGTGATAATGGCTGGCGCTGCTGGGTTTTTAGCCTACCTATGAGGAATTGAAACTTATGTGCTCGTTAATACCATTGCACCGGCGGTGCTGTTTTTAGCCTACCTATGAGGAATTGAAACATATTCGCCCTCAAGATAACTCATTGTCGGTCTTGCGTTTTTAGCCTACCTATGAGGAATTGAAACCCTTGATATTGGCTCCAGAGAGTTCATTCTCGGTTTGTTTTTAGCCTACCTATGAGGAATTGAAACACTTCTTCCTGTGTCTCTGCTATCACGTCGTCGCAGTTTTTAGCCTACCTATGAGGAATTGAAACCCGTTTTTGTGGACACGCTTTAATACGGCGTCTTCGTTTTTAGCCTACCTATGAGGAATTGAAACCTAGTCTGGGGCAGGCTGCAGCAGGAGAAATGGACTGAGTTTTTAGCCTACCTATGAGGAATTGAAACGCGAAAGGAAGCGCCCTTACGGCCGGGACCTGCTGCGTTTTTAGCCTACCTATGAGGAATTGAAACCTCCAAGTCAGTAATATTCCTGGCCCGGCCAACTTCGTTTTTAGCCTACCTATGAGGAATTGAAACCTCAATGGGTTAGGGTGGACAGTGTTGAGATTCTCGAGTTTTTAGCCTACCTATGAGGAATTGAAACTAGGCAAGAATCCAAACGGTGCATATAGGTCACTACTGTTTTTAGCCTACCTATGAGGAATTGAAACATGAATAACCAAGAGGAGGGGGGCCGGCTTGAATAGTTTTTAGCCTACCTATGAGGAATTGAAACTTTCTCGCCTGTATCCGTTCTTCCGCAATTGGCCCGTTTTTAGCCTACCTATGAGGAATTGAAACCTGTGTTTGGTGGTATGTATGAGCTTTGGCCGGGCGCAAGTTTTTAGCCTACCTATGAGGAATTGAAACCGGGAAATCGTCCTGTAGGCCGGCTGTTGGCAATTGGGTTTTTAGCCTACCTATGAGGAATTGAAACTTTGAGGTGGTCAGTTGTGAGCTCAGTGAAGGCGAGAAGTTTTTAGCCTACCTATGAGGAATTGAAACGCATATCTACAAGGTAATTCAAGCGGGTATCCGTCTAAGTTTTTAGCCTACCTATGAGGAATTGAAACAGTGCCCTAAAACGTAAAGCCTGATAAGATGTTCCACGTTTTTAGCCTACCTATGAGGAATTGAAACATGTAAGCAAATATCATGCCAGCGTAACAGGTTCCTCCGTTTTTAGCCTACCTATGAGGAATTGAAACCGGTTCTTCCCCTGCTTGTTTGGCCTGTTGTAGCCCCAGTTTTTAGCCTACCTATGAGGAATTGAAACTAAAATGCCTCAAAACTTTTTTGATGGTCTATTCGGTTTTTAGCCTACCTATGAGGAATTGAAACTTAAATCCCGCCATTTTGCCTTATTTCCGCTATCATGGCGTTTTTAGCCTACCTATGAGGAATTGAAACCCGGCAAATTCCCTTCAACCATAAAAGCATAATCCTCGTTTTTAGCCTACCTATGAGGAATTGAAACACAAAGAAATACATTCCTTCTGGTCTATTATTGAATGTTTTTAGCCTACCTATGAGGAATTGAAACCGGAGTCCAAGCCCCATGTAATTGGAGCTTGTCCAGTTTTTAGCCTACCTATGAGGAATTGAAACAGCTGTTTCCAGGGCTAAGTAGGCAGAATTTGAACGTTTTTAGCCTACCTATGAGGAATTGAAACTATGTGTTAGTATCGGGATAAAACCAGCATATTCCGTTTTTAGCCTACCTATGAGGAATTGAAACATGTTGCTCGGCCATTATGGACACCTGCAACTGTTATGTTTTTAGCCTACCTATGAGGAATTGAAACTCATCTTTGGCCTCTTCAATGTTTTTTATGGCCTCTTCGTTTTTAGCCTACCTATGAGGAATTGAAACGTTTGACTAACTCTTCGGGACTCCCTTCTTTTCCTTGTTTTTAGCCTACCTATGAGGAATTGAAACCAAGTAAAAGGCACTCCTGTTATTACCGGAACTAAGTTTTTAGCCTACCTATGAGGAATTGAAACAAAAACTAGAGAATGATTTATGGTACGCAGAAGAATCGTTTTTAGCCTACCTATGAGGAATTGAAACTAGAAATGAATGAAGTGTTTAAATATAAACCTAGAAGGTTTTTAGCCTACCTATGAGGAATTGAAACAAAGCAGTAATGCTCGAACAAATGTCAGAATTTACAGGTTTTTAGCCTACCTATGAGGAATTGAAACACTAATAATACAGTTCAAAAAATGTTAGACAATAGAAGTTTTTAGCCTACCTATGAGGAATTGAAACAAATCTGGATTGCACAGGACTTGCTTTGTGCCTTCCCGTTTTTAGCCTACCTATGAGGAATTGAAACTCTGTTAACAAGGCTTGTATCTTATTTGCATAGCTAGTTTTTAGCCTACCTATGAGGAATTGAAACTCAGAAGACTTGTATAGGACAAAAAATGGGAATTAGTTTTTAGCCTACCTATGAGGAATTGAAACAGGGTCAAACAAATCCGAACCACTAAAAACTTCAAGCGTTTTTAGCCTACCTATGAGGAATTGAAACTTTGATGATGGTATGCCAGGGACATTAGGACATGAGTTTTTAGCCTACCTATGAGGAATTGAAACTTGCCGTCCGGTTCCAAAAAGCCACCCTGATAACAGTTTTTAGCCTACCTATGAGGAATTGAAACTCATCTGATAACCTATACTTTCCGCAAAACTCAAAGCGTTTTTAGCCTACCTATGAGGAATTGAAACGCTAATAATGCTGATGCTCAAGATATGGTTGTAGGTGCGTTTTTAGCCTACCTATGAGGAATTGAAACGTATCCTTTGCGGTTAATCGGTGTTCGAGACCGTTAGTTTTTAGCCTACCTATGAGGAATTGAAACAGTTTATAACTATCCATATATCTGTTAGAAGATTTTGTTTTTAGCCTACCTATGAGGAATTGAAACCTACATTGGTTTGGTTTATAAAACGGATGCGTGTAGAGTTTTTAGCCTACCTATGAGGAATTGAAACAAAACTCAATCCTAGCCGGATGAGAAGCATTAGTATGTTTTTAGCCTACCTATGAGGAATTGAAACATATAAAAATCTAATATTATTACCAACTAAATAAAGTTTTTAGCCTACCTATGAGGAATTGAAACTAATGCTTGTGGTAGTTTCCTGCTGTTCTGTTGTTTCGTTTTTAGCCTACCTATGAGGAATTGAAACCTACATATCGGAGGATGGCATATTCCGGTATGACGGCGTTTTTAGCCTACCTATGAGGAATTGAAACGGTTACCTGCCGGACAGCGCGCTGATACCGGCAAACGTTTTTAGCCTACCTATGAGGAATTGAAACCAGATACCAGATACCAAAGCTTTTCTGATATTCAATCGTTTTTAGCCTACCTATGAGGAATTGAAACGCCAATTAACCCAGGTTTCCCGGTCGCTGCTGCCCGGTTTTTAGCCTACCTATGAGGAATTGAAACTTCCTATACCTCCTCCACGATTTTCCCGAATAAGGGAATGTTTTTAGCCTACCTATGAGGAATTGAAACAGGATAATTAGAAAGGTGTGTTTATTTTGGCTGTTAGTTTTTAGCCTACCTATGAGGAATTGAAACAAGTTAGGTGCATATGTTATAGCTAACTTTGATGTAAAGGTTTTTAGCCTACCTATGAGGAATTGAAACGAAAGTGATTATGGAAAAGCAGTTAATGAGGGTTATAGTTTTTAGCCTACCTATGAGGAATTGAAACGTGTCTACATATGCACAGCAGGCACAGTATTTGTCATCAGTTTTTAGCCTACCTATGAGGAATTGAAACAGGGAATAAAGGATAGTCTCAAGGGCATAATCTGGCGGTTTTTAGCCTACCTATGAGGAATTGAAACGCCGTGAAAGCGATGAATACCCATATGAGGCGCAGAGTTTTTAGCCTACCTATGAGGAATTGAAACTGGCCAATGGGGGCCGAGTCGTTTTGGCTCGGTCTCGTTTTTAGCCTACCTATGAGGAATTGAAACCCGTCGCAGCTGCCAGAGCCGGGTGAGCAGCAATAGCGTTTTTAGCCTACCTATGAGGAATTGAAACTTCCATAAAGCCTCTACATTACTCCAAGGATTCCAGTTCGTTTTTAGCCTACCTATGAGGAATTGAAACCCGTACCAGACCTGAACGGTGTGGTACGGCACAGGGTTTTTAGCCTACCTATGAGGAATTGAAACAGGTTGTTGCCCATTATGTCGGCCGCCTCTTTGGCCGTTTTTAGCCTACCTATGAGGAATTGAAACATTGAATAGAGCCATTGCTTAACCTGGCGAATATCGTCGTTTTTAGCCTACCTATGAGGAATTGAAACTAAACTAGGGGCCGGCATAGTTGCAACAGAAGGAATTCAGTTTTTAGCCTACCTATGAGGAATTGAAACACTACAATATCATAACCAATGGCAAAATAAACTCTCCAGTTTTTAGCCTACCTATGAGGAATTGAAACCCTGTTGAACTCTCATCCTACGCTCAAACCAAACAACGTTTTTAGCCTACCTATGAGGAATTGAAACTTGAATAACTTGTATTAATCGTAGGTAGCCCGGTTTGGTTTTTAGCCTACCTATGAGGAATTGAAACTCCTTCCTTTCTGCCGGGATTAGCCGCCCGGCGACGGTTTTTAGCCTACCTATGAGGAATTGAAACTAGTAGTTGCGGTAGAGGTAGCAGGCATCTGCAACGTTTTTAGCCTACCTATGAGGAATTGAAACTCGGCATCGATACAGACAGAGGCGGCCTGGGCGTCAAAAGTTTTTAGCCTACCTATGAGGAATTGAAACGTGTCTACCCCTACGGCACTGCCGTTCTGCCCGTGGGTTTTTAGCCTACCTATGAGGAATTGAAACAGGGCATAAAAGACACCATTTGGTATGTCATATTCTTCCGTTTTTAGCCTACCTATGAGGAATTGAAACGCGGAGGATTTTGGCGGCAGTGATGATTTTGAAAAGTTTTTAGCCTACCTATGAGGAATTGAAACTCTATCCAAGGCCTTGACGTTCTCACATACAAACGACGTTTTTAGCCTACCTATGAGGAATTGAAACTCAACCGGCCGTGCACCTAAAAGCTCCATCCTGACACCGTTTTTAGCCTACCTATGAGGAATTGAAACGTGCTCCACTCTTAGCAGGGGCAGCTGCGCTGTATCGTTTTTAGCCTACCTATGAGGAATTGAAACATGGCAAAATAATCCGGGTCAGGGCTTATGAGTGAGGATTTAACTAACATCGCCATTGGCACTGACTTGCTTCACCCCCAGTGCCCTGGCAAAGGACAGGCCGGAGCGCTCTTTAAAAGATGATAAAGCCATCTCCTTGAAACATTTTCAAGAGATGGCTTTTCTACTTTTACCGCCAATATCCTGCTTATTTATATTGTTGGAATTACTGCCTTCGGCTGTAATTCTTTCACCGCCAATTGCCGTGCGCCACCACAGCTGGGATAAGGTTGTCGACAAGATACTGTCGACAACCTTCCCAAAAACTTTAGCTTTAGCTTACCCAATTATCGGGCATAAATCAGCACGGACTAAAACCAGTTCTTCTGTGGCGTTTTCAACTTCAAAAACCAGGAATGCCTGATTATCTACAACTAACACGCACCTGAATTCAGCCCCTTCAGGTATTTCGTTAACAATCGTACAGGTTGCAACACCTGCGTCCAGAAGAGCCTGTGCTTCTGCAGGGCAAAGGCGGAAAACTACAACCTGTTCAATGTCAACACAAGGGACGTCGATTTCAATCTCAACAAGAAGGAAAAACTGGCCATTAATCTCAGCGATACAGGTTTCACCAACTACAATTAGGTGGTCTACACAGGGAAGTTTCCGGGTGACGACATTACTGGTTGATTCGGAACTTTCCATTATATTACCTTCATTTGCATTATATCACACATTATTCCAGAACAATGACATTTGTTACTAATAAAACTAAGGCCGGTAGAATTTACCGGTCATTTATATCATATCCTATGCAGTGGTGTTTGCCAAACATTAGTTTTCCAAGAGGTGCACATTAAACGTATCCGAAAGCGCTTATTTTTTATATGGGGTTGCCGGGGGATATTCTTCTTCTTCCGGTTTTATAGCCTTAACATATTCCATGACGCCGTGGGTATGACCATCGGCGACGCTTGTTGTAAAGCTAGTGAAATGAGTATGGTATCCATCCGGCAGCGGGACAGCTACCCCGGTAGCAGCACAATATACGTGGAAGTGACCATCATCATAGGTCGTTGCCCCGACTATTTGGTGATAATGAGACGAGCCATATGGTATCGGGATGCTGGTTACGCCAGGGTGATTGTGACAGTGGCCGTCATTACAGGTGGTTAGCCCGGAGTAATCGTGAACGTGATAGTTCTGGTAATCATTATTTTCTGAAGGCATAAGGTCAAAACTCCTTTTAAATTATCTTATGGGCTTGTGAGGGAATTGCTACCAGGTATATGATAATCATGAGTATGGGCTGGTATTACCAGGTAGGGCCCTGCTATCGCGGCAGCCCTGGACAGCTATGCTGAAAAGATGGCCTACACCTCTCAAACCAAGGTGTATAAGCGTATGCACTTTATTTTTGACCGGGCAGCCACAAAACTGAACGAAATGCTGGAAAAGGATGACTTCGATGGTGCCGGACAATTGATTCTGGAATTTGGACGCGAAGCGCTGCTTGAGAATGGTGATTGGGTGCTCATGCACAGAGACAGATCATTTCTTATTTAGAAAAAACTTGCAATCTGAGAGGAAATTTCACAAAATATATAGAATTTAAATGCAACCTCCAGCAAGCGCACGGCCGTAATCGCCTCTGCCGACCTCTCCCATGTTTTATAAGCCGATGGCCCCTACGGCTATAATCCGGCAAGGCCGCTGCTTGACCATTTCATCGTTAATGCGGTGAGGGAGGGAGACGTGGGCCGCCTTGCCTCATATGTTTGCCCATAATTTTTTCAATTGACTAATTATTAAGTTATTTTTAGAAGGAATATCCTTCCGTTTGTCGAATTTAATACCCAAGTTATTTGATATTACCAATGGGGGTAATGTCTATGCCACCGCTATTAAATAGAGCTAAATGGGCAATTTATAGGTTTTTTAGTGGGGAACGGTTAATCATTATAATTGGCAGTATATTTCTTTTCGTTTTAATTACAATCGTTTGCCGCTTTTAATAAATTAACTTCCCTTAGGAGCGCAACGCTCAGGCTAAGCAACCATGGCCGTATGGTGATGCCCTGTGTGTACCGCTGGAAGAAGTCACAGAATATCACCAAACCAGCGGCACCACAGGACAGCCGATTTATGTACCGGACACCTGGCAGGACTGGGAATGGTGGGCTGAGAGTGCGGTAGAAGAAGTTGTACGCAGTATGCCTCAGCTGGGTAACCTTCGTGAAATGGCCAATCAAATTCTTCGGTCTTTGGCCGTTTGTCGTTCTCGGTCTTGATCAGGTATGTTTTCCCTGGTCCTAGTTTTTTATTGGACTTTATTTGGTAGGTATAAATTTTATTTTTTGCCATGTCACCCCACTATGTCAACCAACAATACTGTAGTCAGGCATTGGCGTGCCGTTTAACTGCGCCTTCTTCAATTCCAAATACGTAGCATTTCAATTTTGGCAGTGTCGGCGGGAACATCCTTGCCCCAATCAAAAATTTCTAAGCAGGGATCGAGGTTGCCATCTGCATCCACCTTTGTTTCGTCAATATGGCAGACATAGGTGTTTTTTGTTTCATACTCAACGGAATCTAGTATTTTCATACCCGCCCTGTCAATTGCCGGAGTTGGCGCTCCACGATCGCCAAAATTCGAAATAAATGGTACATTTTACTATTATTTTATCGATACGGGTGATACAATATATGAACTGCAATAACCAATCTTTGAAAATGAACAACATGGTCCTGGTGGCGGTATCAATGGATGGATACTTATTTAACGCCGGTCATCGGATCTGCAGTTACCTAGCTTGATTAAAAGGGGAGAAATAATGATAATCCAAAACACATCAAACAACAATTCGAACCTTAAAGCAGGCCTTAAAATCCTGGAAATCGATCCCTGGCTGAAGCCCTACGAGAATGACCTGGTGCTTCGCATGAATCGCTATCAAGAGGTTAAAAAATCCCTTTTAGGTGAAGGAAAAAGTTTCAGAGATTTCGCCAACGGCCATCATTTTTTCGGCTTTCACCAGGCTGATGGCGGCTGGTACTACCGTGAGTGGGCGCCTGCTGCTGAGGCGCTGTATCTTATAGGGGATTTTAACGGCTGGAACCGCACCTCCCATCCGCTTGTAAAAAAAGAGAACGGCATCTGGGAGCTATTCTTGCCGAGGAAGGGAGTTCTCCCACATAAATCCCGCGTCAAGGTCCGCGTGCAGTACCAGGGAACCGAGCGGGACCGCATTCCGCTGTACATCAGAAAAATCATCCAGGATCCGGAAACCCGCGATTTCAGCGGACAGATCTGGGCGCCAAGAAAACCGTACAATTGGAAACATGGAGATTTTCGAGTGAACAGTGACCAGGCACCCTTGATCTATGAGACTCACATTGGGATGGCGCAGGAAAAGGAAGGAATCGGAACGTACAGGGAGTTCGGGAAGAACATTCTCCCGAGGATAAAAGCACTGGGCTATAACACCGTGCAGATCATGGCCGTCATGGAGCATCCCTACTACGCTTCTTTCGGATATCATGTTTCCAACTATTTCGCGGCCTCCTCCTGGTTTGGCACACCAAATGAACTCAAGTCCCTCGTGGACAAGGCACACGGCATGGGCATCGCCGTGCTGATGGACATCGTCCAGTCCCATGCTGTCAAAAACTTTGCAGAAGGAATCAGCGAGTTTGATGGCACGGACCATCAGTTTTTTCATTCCGGCAGCCGCGGCGATCATACTGCGTGGGACTCGAAGCTGTTCAATTACGGGAAGCATGAAGTCATTCACTTCCTATTGTCGAACATCAAATTCTGGATGGAGGAATACCATTTTGATGGTTTCAGGTTCGACGGAGTAACATCCATGATCTACCATGACCATGGTCTTGGCACTGCCTTCACCGACTACGGAAAGTACTTCAGCATGAATACAGAAATCGAAGCCCTGACGTACCTCCAGTTTGCCAACGAGCTGATCAAGGAACTCAGGCCGGATGCCATCAGTATCGCAGAGGATATGAGCGGAATGCCGGGCATGTGTCTGCCGGTGGCATACGGAGGAATTGGTTTTGACTACCGGCTGGCAATGGGGGTGCCGGATTTTTGGGTCAAAAGCCTCGAACAGAAGGATGAAGACTGGGATATGTACAAGCTATGGCACGAGCTTACAACAAGCCGTCCGGGCGAAAAGCGCATCAACTATGTGGAGTCCCATGATCAGGCGCTTGTGGGAGACAAAACTTTTATTTTCAGGATGGCAGACAAGGAAATGTTCTGGCACATGGACAAGAACAGCGAGAGTGCGGTCATTGACCGGGCCATTGCGCTGCACAAGATGGCCCGGCTGGCTACAATTTCTCTTGGGTGCGAGGGATATTTGAACTTCATGGGCAACGAGTTCGGCCATCCGGAATGGATTGATTTTCCAAGGGAGGGCAATGGCTGGAGCTTCAAGCACTGCCGGAGGCTCTGGAGCCTGTCAGACAATCCTTTCCTGAGATACCACGACCTGAACAATTTTGACGGCGCCATGATCCATCTGATGAACGGAGAGGGACTCATGGGAGGGGGGACTCCACAAAAGCTCTGGCTGGACCAGAATAGGAAGGTCGTTGCTTACAGAAAGAACCATTTCGTATTCCTTTTTAACTTCCATCCGACGGATTCCTTTGAAGGCTTCGAACTTCCAATCCATGAGAATGGAAGTTTTCAGGTGATTATGGACACGGATGAGGAAAGGTTTGGAGGGTATGCACGGATCTCCCACGAGGTAGTCTATGAATCGGGAACCCTGCCGGGAAAGCCGGAATACTCCGGAATCAGGATCTACTCGCCAAGCCGCACGGCCATGGTGCTGAAAAAAATCCGATAGGCTTGAAAAATCCCCTAGCAAAACTTCCCTTGCCCATATTATATCACTACCTTTTATTTGCGCCCGGAGAAGATTTTAATCCGGGCTTTGCTTTATTTAGCGGACCTAATCAAAGAAATTGCTGATGTGAATAATCAGAATAGGAGGATCTTGCCAAAATGCATGGAAATATACATGTAGTATTTTGTCGACTGGTATCCTTTGGAGGTGGAGGACTTAAGCAAAAAGGACTTTTTTAGAACGCGTATTTACACGAAGCGCACCGCGCTTGAACTATCAAAAACAACACGGTCTTTTCCAGGCTAATTAAGGTGGTATTTTCAATAAATGAAAAAAGTCACTACAATTATTATAACTAGTTTGGTTGCAGTTTCATTAGTTGTTTTTACAGCGATAATTTATGCAAAAGGCAACCAAATAGCAGAAGAAGAGAACGTGCCGGGTGAACTAATACCACTACCTGATGAAAGCGCCAATGTGTCGGCAAATATGACCTCAGAGTGTAAAATTACCGATAATTCTACTACCGGGCAAAATGCGGCAGTTAGTTCAGGAAATAAAGAATTAACCGGCAATCAATTGAAAATAGTCTATAAGCCGGTTCTTATAACGGAATATCGTAAGCAGTTAGCGCGTGAGTATGCAAATATGCATTACGGTGAGTATATAGATACAATTAAGCCGCAAACCATAATAATTCACTGGACTGCATCCGATAATATGCAGGGCACCTACAGCTACTTTTACAGGGAGGAAGCAACCGTCGATCGGGAGTACGGCCGGCTAAATTTAACCTCACACTTTTTAGTGGATCGGGATGGAACAATTTATCAGTTGACGCCGGAAACATTTTTAAACCGTCATGCAATCGGTTTGAACTGGTGTTCCATTGGAATTGAGAATGTTGGTGGTGTAAATGGAAAGCAAGACTTAACAGAAGCACAACTTAAGGCCAATATCCAGCTGGTAAAATATTTAAAGGACAAGTACCCTTCGATCACTTACCTGCTTGGTCACTATCAGCAGGACCACGCCAAAAAGGTTGGCCTGTGGAAGGAGAAGGTATCCAGCTATTATACAGGTAAACCCGATCCCGTCCGCATATTTATGCAGGGCTTGATTGACGGCACAAAAGATTATGGGCTTACCGTATTTGAGCCATAAAGTTTAGGGGAGTATTCGAACCGATTCCACACACCGAATGATGTGCCTTATGGAATATATGCAAGGCTCGGGTGGGGTTATGAAGTAATCATTATTGTAACCGGTCGAAATAAGGGGGCGATCGAAGAACACTTCGACAAATCCATAGAGTTGGAACAAGCACTTGCCGCCGGGCTTAGGCGGCGAGATCCAACTGACAGACGCCCTGAGGGAACTGTGTCGTGACCATGCTCTGCTGGCTGTGCCACTTGCCGGGCGGCGTTACGATGTTGGTGACAAGTTTGGCTTGATCCAGGCGACGCTTGAATTTGCGCTGGCCCGGCCGGAGTTGCGCTCAAACTTGATTGCCTGTATGGATGAACTATTAGAGGCTCAGTTTTACAGACAGAAGATAGGGGGATAATTCTTGAAATCATTTTGGTTTACCGGGGGGCGCCGGCGGCCGAACGGAGTTCCTCGATCACTATCGCGTCAGTAGGGAAGGCAAGCGGCGGCAGTTCGTCCAGATCAAAATAGCCTGCCTGATCCAGGTCGGCCTGTGCCGCCAGTTCGCCTCCGGTGACTTCAGCCCTAAACCAGATCCCCACCGTGTGGGTTTCCGGGTTGTGAAAGTTTGAATGGACGGCGAAGACCCCGTGCAGCCTGATATCCAGGTTGGTCTCCTCTTTAAATTCCCGCACGATCGCCTCACGGACGTCTTCGTCGTACTCCACATAACCACAGGGGATGCACCAGGTCCCCCGGTAGGTCCCATTGCGCCTGCCCAGCAGGATCTGTCCCCGCTCGTTGAGCACCACCGCGGCGACACCAACCACCGGGTTTTCATAGAAGATGTACGCACAGGCAGAGCAGGCGAGCCGCTTTCTCTCCCCTTGCTCCTGATAATTCAGCCGGCTGCCGCATTTGGGGCAGTAAAAAAAGCGCTGCTTCATTGCTGGTCACCCCTATCTGAATAATTGTGTTAATCATGCATCTTGTCTTGCAGATCCCTAGAGTTTGGCGTATCTAAAAACCACAGTCTTAAAGCTCTGCTCCTTGCCCATGTACCGGCTAACTAATTAAACCACTCCATTCTCATCTTGCTGCGGTTGAACATAGCTAAGCCAGAGGCAAAGAGCCTTTCTACTTTCGTAATTTTAATTCGATATTATCTTTACTTGCTTGAGCCTCAAACAATAATGCGATCTGTTTAATTTTATCCTTTAAAGTGATATTCTGTTTACTTACTATCTCATTTGTTTCGGTCATAATATCTTTTAGGTCTCTCAAGTTAAGTCCGCACAATGAGAATAATGGGTATTCTCTCTTATATTCCTGCAAATCATTACCCCTCTTTCTTTAACTATATTCTTTCAAGACTTTTAGCGCCTTTAGGGTTATCCACTTCGAAGTTAGTCCCTTTTTTTCAATATTGAGGGGGGGGTAAAGGTCAGCTTGTACCGCAAGTTCGTCTCCAGTAACTTCAGCCTAAATTACGAATGGCTGATAACAAACGTGACAGCAATGCAGCATCCTTTTCGCCCGGGATGCTCTCTACACCGGTCATGATATCGATGAAGCCTGCGCCTGTCTGCGTCACAACATTGCAGACATTACGGGCATTTATTCCACCTGCAATGATGACAGGCTTTGAAGATAGATTTATTATTTGTGAGCAAAAGTTAAGATCCAGTTCGGTACCACTTTTGGATGCATTTGATGGAACACGTGAATCTGCAAGCAATCCGTATACACTGGTTTTGCACAGCTTCTCTACGATCGTTTCAATATCCGTAGCGCCAAACTGTGAGAAACGATCTTCCATTGCCGGAGGAACTGTTTTAATCACATCGATATTCAATTCCCGCAGTGCATCGGAAATTATTATTGTATCCTCCAGCGTTTCCTTGAAATGAAGCTGCACCATGGATGGGCGCAGGCTGGCTGCCAGTGCGATCACTTTTTCGGGGGTGCCGCCGGTAACAATGCAGCTGCGGTGCGGGGCCTGGACCCTGCTCAACAGCGGCAGCGCCTGGGTGCGGCTCAAATTCCAGGGAACTGGAATCGGGTATTCCGTTACAAAGCCCAGCATATCCACACCCATCTCCATGCACATTTGCACGTCATTTTCACGTTTCAAACCGCATATTTTCACTTTGATGCTGCCCATTAACGTGATCTCCCATTCCTTTGCTGAGAGCCAGATAGCACTCACATATGTTTTCTGCCTGCCAGATTGCTGTTCCGATCAGTACTGCATCGGCACCCGCTCGAACTGCCGCCTGTGCTTGCGCAGGGGTTTGAATGGAACTTTCACTGATCAGTATGGCGTCTTTTGGCTTATATTTGGCCAGCAGCGCTGTGGCGGAAACGGTTCCGTCATCTTTTTCAAGTTCAAGGATATTGCGATTGTTAATCCCCACAAGTTTGGCGCCGGTTTTCCCGGCCAGAATTAATTCTTCTTCCGTATGAGCCTCAACCAGCGGCTCCAGTCCGATTCTTAACGCTTCCTCATACAACTTCACCAGCAATGGAAACGGCTGAGTGGCACAGATCAAAAGAATTGCCTCCGCACCACAAGCCTTTGTGAGCTTCAGATCCTCTGCGCAGGTGATAAAATCCTTGCGGAGAATGGGAAGCGTTGTTGCCGCCGCTATTCGCTCTAGAAGTTCTATGGAGCCGCCAAAGTTTTTTGGCTCGGTTACAATCGACAGTGCAGGCGCGCCTGCTTTGGCCAATAGCTTTGCCGCTTCCACCGGATCTCTGCCCCGCAGCAGATCGCCCTCCTTAGGAGAAGTGCACTTTATATCTGGAATGACGGGTATGAACCCTGCCTGTTTTCTTGCCAGCAGCGCATCGGAGAATTTCGTATTCATTGGTCTACTCCGCAAAAGAGTTGGACATTTCACACAGCTGCTTCAGTTTTTCTGCCGCGGCGCCACTGTCGATCAGCTGTTGGGCAAGCGCTATGCCTTCCTCAAAGCCGTCAGCTTTGCCGCCGACTTTCAAGGCACCGGCAGCATTGAGCACAATTGCATTGCGTCTGGGGCCGGTAATTTCGCCGGAGAAGACACCACGGATTATATTTGCGTTTTCTTCGGGAAGGCCTGTTTTAATCTCTTCCAGCGTGCAGCGTTCCATGCCAAAGTCCTCGGGCCCAATCTCATAGATTGTGATCTCGCCATCTCTCAGCTCATTAATTCTGGTTTTGCCAAGCAGGGAGATTTCGTCCAGACCATCCAGGCCATGTACAAACATGGCGTTGGTGTATCCGAGCTCTTTGGCCACATAAGACACGGTATCGAGAAGCTCGGGCTTGTAAACGCCAAGGATATGTCTGGGGGCAAAAGCGGGGTTGATCAGTGGGCCAATGATGGTATAGAAAATGGTTTTGATCCCCAGCTCAGATTCCGCAGGCAGAACCTTGCACATGACTGGATGGAACAAAGGTGCGTAGATGAAGGCAATGCCGATGTCCTCAATCATCTTTTCAGCCTGTACAGGCGTCAGGTTGATGTTGACGCCCAGAGACTCCAGCACATCCGCGCTGCCGGATAGGCTTGAAATGGAACGGCTGCCGTGCTTGGCGATGGGGATACCCGCTGCCGCAGCAACGATGGCTGTTGCGGTGGAAATATTGAAAGTGCTTAAACCGCCGCCAGTCCCGCAAGTGTCCATCAGATCGGCTTCCACCTTGGGCTTCAGGGGAACACAGTTTTCACGCATCGCTTTGGCGAAGAAGGCCAATTCCTTCAATGAACTGCCCTTCATCAGCAGTGCGACCTGAAAAGCGCCGATCTGAACGTCGCTGACTTCATCATTGTTAATGGACCTGATCAGTTGAAAAATCTCCTGTTCAGTCAGTTCCTGATTAGTTGTTGTCTTGCTTAAAATATTTTTGTACATAATTACGTCCTCCTAAAATATTTTCTGTTTTTTAATGCTTTATTTAACGGAGGCATTAATGCCTTTTTTTATACTGCGTACATATTCTGAGACGGGCTCAACGCAATTCTTATCGAATTTGGCCACCAGCTTGACAATTGCGCTTCCGACAATTACGCCATCGGACACCCCGGCCATGCTGCCGGCCTGTTCAGGTGTCGCAATGCCAAAGCCGATCGCACATGGCACACCGGTGACTTCCCGCACTTTTTGCACCATTTTTCCGATGTCCGTTGTAATCTCGCTGCGCACGCCGGTCACGCCAAGGGAAGATACGCAATAGATGAACCCTTTGGCTTCTTTGGCGATCAAGGTGATCCGCTCTTCCGAGGTGGGGGCGATCATCGAGATTAAATCGACTCCGTGGAGCTCACAGACATCTGCCAACTCGTCTTTTTCTTCAAACGGCAGATCCGGGACGATGATCCCGTCGATGCCGCATTCAACACACCGGGTCAAAAACGTCTCTTTCCCGTAGGTGTAAACTGGGTTTAGATAAGTCATAAACAATAGCGGAACATCCGTTTTTTGCCGGATTCGTGTGACCATATCAAACAGCAGGTCTGTGGTGCAGCCGCCCTGCAGGGCACGCTGGTCTGCCTCCTGAATGACGATGCCTTCCGCAACCGGGTCGGAAAATGGTATACCGATTTCGATCAGATCGGCGCCTGCTTCCGCCATGGCAGGGACCAGTTTCTCCGTGGTTTCAATATCAGGGTCGCCGCCCGTGATGAAGGCGATAAAGGCTTTACGGTTTTCAAAGGCTTTTGTGATTCTACTCATACAGTGCGACCCCCTTGTATCTTGCGATTGCAGCAACGTCTTTGTCGCCCCGTCCCGAGAGGTTGACCACGATGATCTGATCCTGCGCCATCGTTGGCGCCAGCTTCATGGCGTAGGCAACGGCATGGGCGCTTTCCACCGCGGGAATGATTCCCTCTGTACGGGAGAGATATTCGAAGGCGTCTAATGCTTCGGCGTCCGTAACCGGGACGTACTGTGCCCGGCCTGTGTCGGATAGCTGTGCGTGCTCCGGCCCGATGCCCGGGTAGTCAAGTCCTGCCGAGATAGAGTAAACCGGTGCGATCTGACCGTATTCGTTCTGGCAGAAGTAGGATTTCATACCGTGGAACACGCCCACTGTACCATTGGCAATTGTTGCCGCATTCTTTGGGTTGTCTACGCCAAGTCCGGCAGCCTCGCAGCCGATGAGTTTCACCGACGGCTCTTGAAGGAACTCATAGAAGGCTCCCATGGCGTTGCTGCCGCCGCCTACACAGGCGATGACCGTGTCGGGAAGTTTTCCTTCCGCCTCCATGAGTTGCTCTTTAATCTCTTTGCCGATGACCTTTTGAAAATCCCGAACGATAGTGGGGAAGGGGTGCGGCCCCATAACAGAACCCAGGACGTACAGCGTGTCATCCATACGTTTTGTCCACTCGCGCATGGTTTCGTTGACGGCGTCTTTCAGCGTCATCGTGCCGCTGGTGACCGGATGGACTTTGGCGCCCAGCAGTTCCATGCGAAATACATTCAGCGCCTGACGCTCGGTGTCTTCCTTGCCCATATAGATTTCGCATTCCATATCCATCAGGGCAGCTGCTGTCGCAGTGGCAACGCCATGCTGTCCTGCGCCCGTTTCCGCGATCACGCGGGTTTTCCCCATTCGTTTGGCAAGCAGGACCTGACCCAGAACATTGTTGATTTTATGGGAGCCGGTATGATTGAGGTCCTCTCGTTTGAGGTATAACTTTGCGCCGCCAAGCTCCCGGGTCATCTTCTCCGCATAATACAATAGCGATGGCCTGCCCGCGTACTTCCTCAGTAAAACCTCCAGCTCATTTTGAAAAGCAAGATCATTTTTATAGAACTCGTAGGCTTTTTCTAGTTCCTGCACGGCCTTCATCAATGTCTCCGGGACATACTGCCCGCCGTAATCGCCAAATCTTCCTTTCTTCATATAAATCACTTCCCTGGGTTAATCTTTGAATTTCATTTTGTGGTTTTGGGGCAAATAAAAAAGCTTTTGTCCTGTCTTTTATAGGACAAAAGCTTATAACTTCTGCGGTGCCACCTATATTGATGCAAATGCATCCACTCATTTACGTACCATCATACGCATTCCCTTTGTAACGGGCGGAAATCCCGTTGGGCATTACTCAGTCAAAGACCTTTCCTCCCACCTTTATGAGCCCATTCCATAGTACGCCGCTTGTTGCAATTCCACCGCTCTGCAACTCTCTGTAAAGCAATCAAAACTATGTACTCTTCTCAATCAACAGTTTACAGTATTAATTTTCTACTAATCATACTGCAACTTTTTATATTGCTCAAGTGTTTTTTATTATTAAAAAAATTTGGAGCCCCTACTCGGTATAAATGCTGCCGCCGATAAATTCCCTCAGGATGGAGTTGAAAGGGACCTTGGAGACATCCATCGGCTCAAAAAATGATAGCAAGTTCAACAGACGATCTTTGATATCACAGTTAGGGCTGTCGTCGGGGACATTGTCCAGGGAGGCCTCGGCGAAGGGACGCAGCGCGTTCAGTTCGTAGAGCAGGCTGGAATTAAACATCACATCGCATTCCTCCTGGTTTTTAAATACGCTCCTGCTTTCCCCCCTGCGCACACTGTCCCACTGATCGAAGGTCATATCGGGTGTAAAGCCCCGAAACCGGTCGTCCCTAACCATCCGGCGGATCATCCTGGCCTCTGTGGTGGGTACCCTGTTCACCAGGTCGACATTGAGACCGAACAGCGCGCTAATGTAGATTTTAAAAAATTGGTTTCTGCTCATGTTCGGCAGCAGGCCGGGATCCAGGGCATGGATCCCTTCGACCAGGAGTACTTCGTTGGGCCCCAACTGCAGGGTCCTGGTCTTTTGGAGCCGGCTGCTGGATAAAAAATCGTAAATGGGGGTCTCAACGGTGTTCCCTTTAACCAGGTCTTTAATCTGCTGTTGTAATAATTTAAGATCCAGAGCATGCAGGGACTCGAAGTCATAGGTGCCCTCTTTATCGCAGGCGAGCTGATCTCGGTTTAAATAGTAGTCGTCCAGCGAAAGGTGGACCGGCTTTAGACCGTTGACCCGCAGCTGAGTAGAGAGCCTGCGGGTAAAAGTCGTTTTCCCGGAGGAGGAAGGGCCGGAGATCAGGATCACCTGCACAGCCCGGCGCTGTTGAATGATCATGTCGGCGATATCCGAAATTTCCTTTTCCTGCAGGGCTTCCGCGATACTGAGCAGTTCCAGGCTTTTTCCTGAGGTAATATAATTATTTACGTCGGCAACCAGCTCCAAGGCCAGGTTTTCCAGCCAATTGTTGGTCTTGGCATAGGTCTGCGCCAACTTTTTGGGGAGAGTAAAATGCTTTACGCCCTCTTTTTGAATTTCGGTAAAGTCGAGGATAAAGCCGGTGGAGAAGGGGATTAATCTGAAGTTATCGATTTTTGAGGAACGGGAATTCGCCGGGTATAAAGCTTTGATCAGAGTATTGCCTAGTTTATATTGGTAATACCCGCCTTCCCGGCAAACCAGTTGGAGCAGGCTGTCGGTATCCGCCCATTCCTTCAGCTTGATGCCGATTTGTTTTACTTCTCTCTCGGAGAGCAGGGATCCGGCTAGCCTGCAAAAAACTCCCTCATGGATGGAATAATCAATGTTTAAACTTTCTCCGGGAAACAGTTCCTGGGTGACTTTAATCAGACCAAGCTGCACGGTTTGACGATTCAGGCGTAAATGAGTTTCTTTAGCCATCAGGCTCCCCACCTTACATTGATAATTTTAACTGACTAACTAATTAAGCTTCATAAATAACCACTCTTTATTTTTGATACTACGTCCCAGCTTTTTGCGGTGGACATGTCTTGATATAGTTTTTCTTTAAAATTATACCTCAAAAGGATACAGATAGAAGTTATATTATTTTTGCAGCCAGGGCTTAAAGGACCTGACCAGAAACTGGAGCCAGATCCTCTTTAATGTACGGGTGCCTGAGTAAGTTCACGCCGGTCTATTGAGCGTGGAGGTTAGATGTTATTGATAATTTAGGTTTATCTAAAAGTATTTACATGTTTTTGGTCACATTGTATACTACTTGTATATTGATAACTGAAACCTAATAAATTGAGGTAAGGACTATGAAGTATAAGTTTTGCAAGTCGCTTAGCGTATTTTTGTTGCTGGGGTTTATAGTTGCCGCCGGATCATTGTTCAACACCAACCGCGCGTACGGGTGAGGTGAGTCTTCGAAACCGTCGGTTTTGACGATTGAGGCATCAGATATTAACAGCAACTCGGCAACCCTCTATGGAGAAGTGTCTTCTTGTGTGGGCAAAGTGCTCGAATATGGCTTTTACTGGGGCGATAGTGTAGAAGCCCCGAACAAGCTTGTCGTGGGATCGGCTGATACAATTACCGAATATGAACCGAACTTGCTGATTTAAAGCCTGGTGATTATTATTTTAAAGCTTTTGCCACCAACTCGGTGGGCACCGGTTATGGCCGGTTGTTGCACTTTGAGATTAAGGACAAGAATGAGATCAAGGTGATTTTAAACGGGCGGAGATTGGCCTTTGATGTAGATCCGGTAATCGAAAACGACAGGACCCTGGTGCCCCTGCGGGTAATTTTTGAGGCGCTCGGAGCAGTGGTTGCGTGGGATGGTGAGGCCGGAATGGTGTCGGCAGTGAAGGACGGTTTGGAAATAAAGCTGTTCATCGACGGGGCTGCCTATAAAAACGGTGAGTTAGTGATTTTGGACGTGCCGGCGAAAATCATCAACGACCGGACAATGGTGCCGCTGCGTTTTGTCTCGGAGGCCATGGGCTGCCAGGTAAAATGGACCGAATCCACCCGCACGGTGAATATTACCCAGTGAAGCGCGGTGCCTAAAATAAAATGCTCGTATTTAAGCCAGGAGTTGGATGTTCAGCCCCTGGCTTTTTTAACTTTAGCTGGACCTGTCAGCTTCATTTGTCAACCCTGCTCAGTGCTGTTGAATAGACAGGGTGAATGATTGCTCGAAAGTTTAAGTTATTAATAAGATTGACCAGGATTATTTAGAAGTCATTTTATAGTTAATAAAAATTTATTATATAGTTATAAATTCAAATAAAATTTATTTATTTGATTAAAAAAAACGGTGTTGGTATACTTAACCTGTTCCAGGTGCTGATAATTGCAAGAATGTAGCTCTTTTATTATTAATTGTTTAGTTTAAGAATAAAGTAATAAAGCATAACATTAAGAGGGCAGAAGGCTGTGAAATTGATTATTCAACAGTCTATCCTTTAAAAAATTGGGGCATATGCTGTTAACTTCAAATATCACTGATTAAACTTATTAAGGACTGTTTTCTTATCGCAATTTAAAGTCCGCCCGGATATCAGGTAGCACCGCGATGGTACCCGCAGGTCTAAGGCAGCCTGACCAAGTTTTTCAGCACTTAAAAAAAAGCCACTATAAGAGTATAAATAAACCCATTTTAAGAGTTAAGGAGGTGGTGAACGATAAAGAACATATTCCGCGGATATAAAGGAAAATTATTGCTGCTGGTTATTATTGGCTGACTGTACTATTTTATTCCTGCTGTCAAGATTAATGTAAACCAGGCCTTCTTTATCTTGAGCAACGTGGATGTGGACTTGGCCAGAGGCTATATTCTGGGCTTTGGAGTCTGGGCGCCCATCGTATCTTTTGTCTTGATGGTTTTTCAATCCGTTGCTGCGCCCCTCCCGGCATTCATCATAACTTTCGCTAATGCGGGTCTCTTTGGCTGGGTATATGGAGCGGTTCTTTCGTGGTCAAGCGCTATGGCCGGGGCGGTTCTCTGTTTTTATATTGCCAGGTACTTTGGGCGGGCCACGGTAGAAAAATTTACCTCCATCAACCTGCTTAATAGCGTAGATAATTTTTTTAAGGATTACGGCAAATATGCCATCCTTATAGCCCGGCTGTTGCCGTTTATCTCTTTTGATGTGGTAAGTTATGCCGCCGGTTTGACATCCATGGGGTTTTGGCCTTTTTTTATCGCTACCGGGATTGGCCAACTGCCGGCGACAATTGTGTATTCCTATATTGGCGGAATGCTCACGGGCGGAGTTAGGACCATGGTTTTTGGCCTCTTGGTTCTTTTTGCCTTGAGCACCTTGGCGATGCTTTTGAAAAATATTTGGAAGGACAAAAAAAGAAGAGAGGGGGAGGATTATGTGGAAGAACTTTAAGTGCAAGCGGCTCCTGGTTTGGTTGACGGCGCTGTTTCTAGTTTTGGGAGTCAGCGGCTGTGGCAGCCAGACGGCGCCTGTAGACCAAAAAGCCACTGGGGAATTTGACCTGACTGCCTATCAGAACCATGACTTCCTGATTACACCCCAGGACCTGAAAGCATTGCTGGGAAGCGACAATCTGGTTCTCCTGGACTGCAACAAACCGGATATCTATGCCAAAGAACATATTCCCGGCGCCATTGGCATCGGGCTGCAGGCCTTTTGTGATAATGTCGGCAAGCCCGGCGATCCGGGATGGGGAACCATTAAGAAAAAGGAAGATTTGCAAAAAGCACTGGGAGCCCTGGGTATCGACAATAAGAAGACAGTTGTATTTTACTCGGATGTCTTTAAGGGGCCGGGAGCTGACGGCAGGGCTGTCTGGCAGCTAAAGCAGGCCGGCATGGATAATGTGAAGATGCTGGTGGGTGGCTTATCCTATTGGAAAGAATTGGGTTATGAAGTGACCACAGACGTGGCCAGCCCTAAGCCTGTAGCCGGAGTTGTGCTGAAAGACTACGATCAGAGCTATTTCGCCACCAAGGATTATGTCTTCAATAACCTGGACAAGCAAGTAGTGGTCGATGTTAGATCGGAAGGGGAATACAAGGGCTCACAAAATGCCGGGGAGCCGCGGGGAGGGCACATCAAAGGTGCCGTTAACCTGCTGTGGCTGGATTTATTGAACAAGAACGGCACCATAAAAAGTCCTGACGAGATTAAAACGATCATGGCCTCCTACAATATTGAGCCTTCCGACGAGTTTATCGTATACTGAACAATGGGCATCAGATCTGGATATGCATCCATGATCCTCAGAGCCGTTGGCTTTGAAAAAGTTAGAAACTATGAGGGCTCCATCTATGAGTGGGGCGGGGATCCGAATATGCCGATGGAGAAGTAAATAACCAACAAAATGGAGACCTTGAAGCAGTTTGCTTTTGGTCTCTTTTCAGCCTTGCTGGACAGTGGCTGGCAAGTCCTGCTCCAGCCTGGCCGGTGGAGTCATTATCGCCTTAAGGAAGTAGGGAAAAGGGAAGATGGACAATAGGCAGGAGCTCTATAAGAGAGTAAAGAAGAGGGCGAAGTGGTATTTTGAACAGGACTACAACTGCGCCCAGGCGGTGGCTTTAAGCAATATAGAGGCATTTGGAGGCCGGACTGAAGGGATTATCCAGCTGGCAGCAGGTTTCGGGAAAGGCATGAATGCCGGCTGCAGCTGCGGTGCCTTTGCCGGGGGGATCATGGCTCTGGGCCGGCTGCTGTCAGGGCCGGACTCCAGGGGGTTCGACCGGCAAATCGAAGAGGCTGCCGCAGAGCTGCACCAGCGGTTTGTCAGCGAGTTTGGCCTGACTTGCTGCAAGGGGCTTCGCAACAAACTTTCGCTATTAAATAAATGCAAAAAAATAACAGTTACTACGGCGACCTTGACTTTGGAGCTGCTCCTGGCCAAACAGGCTAAAGCCACAGGCGCCTGACCAACTGCATGCTGCTAATTCCTCGCGCTGACGATCCAGGCAGGGAAGGGGCGCGGGTACAAAGTTGTATACGGACGGGTTAAGACGGTTAACGGTATAGCGCTAGCGCTTGTCGGTGTACATCTTTTTCAGCTCGGCCGGGCTGACCCCTAATAGGTAGAACAGCTTAATTTTGTGCATCAGCCAGGCAGTCCGCCACTTGCCATAGATCAGCCACCGCCGGGCTGAAGTGATCACCGGCCCGGGCAGCAAAACAGTTTTTCCGGCCTGGCGCAGCTTGCGTGAAAACTCCCAGTCCTCTAATATTTCCAGCGGGGGGAAACCGCCGATCCGGTTAAAGCTATCGCGCCTGGCAAATATAGCCTGATCACCAAAGTAAATGCCCGTCATGGCGGCCCTGCAGTTTGAGCCGATGGCTGCTAGAGCAAAGAACAGGCCCGGCGCATCAAATTTTACTTTGAAGGCGCCGCCCACGTTGCCGGTGTCCAGTTTTTTTATTTGCTGCTCCCAGTCGCCGGGCAGCCGGGTGTCGCTATGCAAAAACAGCAATAATTCACCCGAAGCCTGAGCGGCACCGGCGTTCATTTGGTTAGCCCGGCCCCGGGCGGATTGGATTAATTTAAATCCTTCGGCGGCTAAGGCGGTGGTGCCGTCATTGCTGCCGCCGTCTACCACGATAATTTCAGTGATTGTTTTAAACTGACGCAGGTGGTCAAGCGTCCCCGGCAAAGTTTTGGCTTCGTTATAGGCCGTGATGATAATGCTTACCGAAGGGTGTTGAGTCACTTGCACCTCATGCTCCACTTAGGAAAATATTTTCTATCTAATAACAACAAATACGCTGTTATTATGCTTTAGGATTCTCGCTCCGATAAGTCAAACCTTTTTGGTTATCAAATTTTTTCATAGTATCCTGCGTCGTGCTGTTTCTTATGAAACAAAATTTCAATGTCTGGAGCGGCGGCGTAAATTTGATTCCGGAATATTAACAACCTGCAAGTGGCGCCACCTGATCTACAAAGTAGATTAGTGCAACGGCTACTGCTGGAAAAAAATCAAGAGAGGTGCCGCAGATGGACAAACCTGCCCTGGCAATTATGACCAGGGTTCCATCGCCTGAAGGAAAGAGCAGGCTGGGTGAATTATTAACCCCGGAGCAGCGGGAGGACCTGCAGTGGGTATTCCTACTGGAAGCAATAAAAAAAACCAGGCGCCTGCCTGGCTTTAAGTGCTTTGTCGCCGCCACCCCGCCGGAACAGATTGAAAAACTTGGTCATCTCCCGGGCTGTGGGCGGCTGGAGATTATTCCCCAGCCGGCAGGCGATTTAGGCAGGCGCATGATGACCGTTGCACGGCAGCTGCATCGCCGCGGCTACAAGCCGGTGATCTTAATCGGCACGGACACCCCGGAGCTGCCGCCGGAGTTTATCCTGGAAGCAGCGCAATTACTGCAGCGGCACCATTTGGTCCTGGGCCCGAGCTTTGACGGCGGATACTATCTCATTGGGTTGAGTGCCCCGGAGGACAGGGTTTTTCAAGGTATTTCCTGGGGCACTGGAAGCGTGCTGGAGCAGACCCTATCCATTTGTCATCAAAACAAACTAACCTACTACCTGCTGGAGCCCCTAAGAGATATAGACCGGCCTGACGACCTCAGGGCACTAGCCGGGGAGAACAGGCAAAGAGCGCTGGAACAACACCCCTTGCCGGCAAAGATCAGGGAGTTTTTAGCTAATCTAACTTGAAAAGAGTGGGTAAAGGCTGTTATTGTATGCATATCGCTAAATCAGTAAAAGGTAAGGTAATATGATGAAAAATAGGATTAAAGAGATAATCGAGGATGCGTATAACGGGAAGCTGCTGATGGAGCAGGAAATCAGGGAGCTTCTGGAGATTGACCTGTGTTCAGAGGAATTCTTTTCTCTTCTATATATGGGCCGAAAAGTGAGCGAAGAGGTTTGTGCGGGCAGGGCTGAAATCCATGGTCAGGTAGGGGTAAACAGCGGGCCCTGTCACTGTGATTGTGCTTTCTGTTCCTTTGGGGCAAGCAACAAAATTTTTAATAAACAGAGGGTTGAGTCTTTGGAATTTATTATGAAGCAGTCCCTTGACCTTGAGCAGTCAGGAGCTAATGCTATTTACCTGATGGCCACCGCACGTTTTAACTTCCAGCAGTATTTAGAGATAGGAAAACATGTCCGGCGCGAACTGCGGACAGATGTACCGTTGATTGCCAATATTTCTGATTTTACATATGAAGAGGCGGTTTCTTTGCGAAATGCGGGCTTCACCGGGATATATCATGCAGCCCGGATGGGGGAAGGCATGGTTACCAGGATTGAGCTTAGTACCAGGCTGGTGACCTTTGAGGCGGCCGGAAAAGCAGGCCTGAGCCTGGGAACTTGTGTAGAACCCCTCGGCCCTGAGCATAACGTGGAGGAAATAATTGAGAAAATATTCATAGCCAGGGAGGCTAAGCCTGTCTACAGCGGTGCGGCCCGCCGCATTACTATTCCGGGGTCAAGCTTAAGCGATAACGGCATGGTCAGTGAAACGCGCATGTCCCATATTCTTGCGGTAGTTCGCCTGGCGACACCAAGAGAGGTGCCTGGTAACTGTACACATGAACCTAACGTGATCGGGGCAGTGGCAGGAGCTAATCTGCTCTGGGCTGAAGCAGGCAGCAATCCCCGCGATATAGTCAGCAATACAGAAAATAATCGCGGTTTTGATGTAGGAAAATGTAGGGAAATCCTTGTGGATGCAGGCTGGCAGGTCTTAGACGGCCCGTCAAAGTTTTTCAAAGCGATCATCGAGAAATGATAATTAATTCATAACTTGATGGGTCGTATCGTCATGGAGTAGAAAGACTGATGAAGGCTGATGCGCGGTGCCTCTTTACCAATGGGAACAGGGTTAGAGACGAACTATTCTAAAAATATTAATTTATTAAAAATTTTCTAAAATTTCTATTGACTTTTGAAATAACCCTGATTATAATATAAACATCCTAAGAAATAGCCACCGGGCTAAAGTACTAGGAGGCAGCTTCGATAGCTGATGGCTGTAAGTCGCTGAAGAGAGCTAAACTGGAAGTGGTTCAAAGGAAGGCGCTGAAATGACGGGTGCAAAGTAGGGGTCGGACAGGTTGACTGAAATCTCGACAGCTAAAGTAAAGCTGGTGGGAAAGTAGGGGAACTGAAAATCCGGAGGCTGGGGTAAAGCCAAAAGAGAGTAGGGAAACCGGTACCACATGAAACAAGGGTTCAAAGGGAGATCGCTGAAAGGCCGGGAGGTTGAGTAAGGATCGAACAGGCTGACCGAAATCCCTAAGGCTAGGGTAAAGCCGGCGGGAAGGCAGGGAAGCTGAAACTCCGGTGGCTAAAGTAAAGCCCGGCGGAGGAGTAGGGAAACCGGTACCCATAAGCAAGGGAGTTCAAAGGTAGGTTGCTGAAAAGCCGTGAAGGCGAAGTAAGGACCGGACCAGGTTTACTGAAATCCCGCAGTGCTAAGGTAAAGCTGGCGGGAAAGTAAGGAAAAACGGAAAACTCCGGCGGCTGGGGTAAAGCCACCGGAGGGAGTAAGTAAACCGGTACACCTGAAACTTATTAGTTCAAAGGAAGATCTCCGAAGAGCCGATGGCGAAGTAAGAGGTCGGTCAGGTTTACGCAAATTTTCAGGGGCTAAAGTAAAGCTGCTGGAAGAAGTAAGTAAGCCGGTACTCAAGGTTTAAGCGGTGAGTAGGCGCAACAAAAGGCCGCAGCGAAAACCTCGATAGGTCGAAGCTGAAAATAGTTACCTAGAGGGAGGAACGTACTCTGGAAGTACACCTCAGTTAAAGGGTAGGTCTGATTCTGCCAAGAATCTAAATGACCTGCCCTTTAACAGTTTTATTAATATGCATTACCACTCGCAGCGCCATTTAAATGCTTACATCGGCACCAGGTACAGCAAAACAGGTTTTGGTTGTATTTTCACCGTTAAAGGGTTAAGATTGGTTTTCTCTTGAGCAATGACCTGGGTCGGTTAATGGTTAGCTGTTTAAATAAAGACAGTCTCTTGTGACTGTTATTTTTTTTTTTGATTAAAAGGCAAGTAAATCTTTTGTTGGTTTAACGAATTACATATGAATGATCAGACATTATGCGCGTTGAATGTAGAATTCCTCCAATAGTTGCGCCTTGACCGCTGAGATTGGCTGTATCTTTCCGTTTGAAAGTCGACATGTGCTGAAGGTAGCTTGAGAATTTTGTTCAACGCCTCCCTAAATAACCAAGTTTTTTGTAACGCGTATCAAACCATGGGTAAATGTGGTAAAATATTAGCTAACTAAGTATACGCTTATTCAATTTCAATGACATTAAGAAAGGCTGTAACAAATATGTCTATGTCTAATACAAAATTATGGGCCATCACCCTACTGGGAATCGCCATCGGGTGGGTGTTGTTCAAGGCTGCCCCGGCTCTGCAACCGGCCTTAATCGCCATCGTGATCGCCTATCTGCTGAACCCGTTGGTGGAACAGATCGAAAAAAGGCTAAGGGTGAAAAAATGGCTGGCCATTACCCTTCTTTTGGCTGTAGTCGTTGCTTTTCTAATTTCTTTAGGAAATCTTATTTTTACCCAGGTAGCAAATCAGGCTACCGAATTTGTCAAGGATTTTCAGACCATCAGCGTAAATTTTAAGAACCTGGTTGAGGATATATTTGCTTTTCTGCAGAAATGGGGATTATCCCAAAACATCCTGCAAGATATGAGACAGTATGTAGAGCAAGCCATGACCTTGCTGGGCGGCTATCTGGTTTCTGTGATCACGTCCTCCTTGGGCTATATTTTTAAAGTAGTGGACCTGGTCCTGATCTTGATCATGGTCATTTATTTCCTGGCCTCCGGCAAAAAAATGGTAGCTTCAATTGTGGACTATATGCCGGGAACTTTGCGTCAAACGGCGCTCAATTTGGTTGAAGGCACGGATCGCGTTGTTTGGAGCTATATAAAAACACAAGTCATTATTGCTCTCATTGTCGGGCTACTATCCACCATCACATTTATTCTGATCGGCGTCAAGTATTCCGTGCTGCTTGGCGTGGCTGCAGGGATTCTTAACTTTATTCCTTATTTCGGCTCGATTATTGCCGGCGCCTTGGCCACGCTGATTGCCTTATTGACCGATGGCTTCAGACAGGCAATTATGACCTTAATTGCGGTTCTTGTCATTCAACAAGTGGAAGGCAATTTTATTACCCCACGCTTACAAGGAAAATCCACCGGTTTGCACCCGGTGGTCATCCTGATTGTCATCTTAGTCGGCAACTATCTCTGGGGAACTATGGGTATGTTTATTGCCGTGCCGCTCTTTGGTTTGGCCAGGTTATTTATCGATGAGGCGGTCAAACAGATTAAGCAAATAGATTAGTGTCGCGGCGGGTTTGCCTTGGAGCAAAATTTTAAAACATGGAAACCCATGGTTGTTTTTTTATTGCCTTGGGTTACCTGTTGGTTTTATTTTATTACTGCTTGCTTAATATTAACTGAATGCCGGCTGTAATTTTCCTAAGAGATGTAATTTTAGGTTTTCGGCCATTCCACCGGGATATAATAAGTGATTTACAGAAAATACAAAAGGTCACACTATTGGTATATTCGCTAAAATACCCCATATCCTTGCTTGTGTTAGTAATTAACTTTTTCCGGCCTGCGTTAACATTTTAATTGCTATAGAGGTCTGGATTCAGCCAGAAGACTCAGCTACTGGACAACAGGTTGCTGTTTGAGCACTACCGTGCTACTTGGCCCAGATTTCCCGCATGTCCACCGGGCATATCCATTTTATATGCGTGAAGGTTGAACCTCGGACCCTGAGCGAACAGAATATGCTGTATGGTCAAGTTGCAATGTATGCGATCATTAAACTGGAAGAAGGTAATAATTTGTTTTATAATGTTGATATAGCACGGTAAATACTATAAAAATAATTCCTATAAGCTAGGGAAGGAGCTAATTATGCAGCAAGATTCAAATTGCCCCAATGCCGGAGGCGGCTGTGGTTTTGCATCAGGCAGCCAGGGTATTGAGAAATTATCTGGAAACGACTATAGCCGGATTAAGAATGTAATTGCCGTAATGAGCGGCAAGGGCGGGGTGGGGAAATCTTCGGTGACTTCTCTGCTTGCCTGCGAATTCAAAAAAAAGGGCCATGCTGTCGGAGTGCTGGATGCGGACATCACCGGGCCCAGCCTGCCCAGGATGTTCGGCGTACGGGGAATGGCTGCAAATAACGGCCAGGTGTTATTCCCCTTGAGCAGCGCCAGCGGGATAAAAGTAATGTCGCTGAACTTGTTAACCGAAAATGAAGACGATCCGGTAATTTGGCGCGGGCCGGTCATTGCCGGCGCGGTCAAACAGTTTTGGACGGACGTCGCCTGGGGTGACCTGGATTACCTTTTTGTGGACTTGCCCCCCGGCACCGGCGACGTACCTTTAACGGTGATGCAGTCCCTGCCGCTTAATGGAGTTGTTATTGTATCATCACCACAGGACCTGGCAGTGATGATCGTCAGCAAGGCGATCAAGATGGCCCAAATGATGGACACCCCCATCCTGGGCCTGGTGGAGAATATGAGCGGTGTGATTTGTCCCCGCTGCGGAGAAAGATTTGAGCTGTTCGGCCCCGCCCAGGGTCCGGAGATCTCGGAGAAATTCCAAATCCCGTTTATCGGCAGTCTGCCGCTGGACCCGCAACTTTCCAGGCTCTGTGACCAGGGCAAGGTTGAAGAGTATGACAGCGACCTTTTTACCGAGCTCATCCCTGAAAAATCCGTGCAGTAAATAGCTTAATGAAAGGACAGGTGTTGTTGCACCTGTCCTTTTTTTCGTTACTTTTAACTGTACCACTTGGGACTACCCGGGGCTACCCCAGAACTACCCCGGTTTTACCAGATTTCGTATTGACCGGACAGGTTGAAGGCAGCGCTTCTTGTAAATTTCCTTTAGCTCAAATATTTACCGGCTTGATTATTGCACCTAACTTTCCAATGACCGAATCCAGGTCCGCTTTAGTGGTATAGCGGCCCAGACTGAACCGTACCGCGCCGAGGCCGGCCTGCTCAGACACTCCCATCGCCTTTAATACGGGGGAGAGTGTGGTCAGGCCCGAGTGGCAGGCGGAGCCGGTGGAGGCTGCCGTATTCTCTAAGCGGCTCAATATAGCCTGCCCGCTATGCCCCAAAAAGCTCATATTTAAAGTGTTGGGCAGCCGCTTTTCCGGGTGGCCGTTAAGGTGTACCCTGTCTTTAAATTTTTCCTGGAGTTGCTGATAAAAGTAGTTGGTCATCTGCTTGATGGCCGGTCTTTTCAGTGCTTCAGCGGCGATTTCACAGGCTTTGCCCAGGGCTACGTCAAAGATAATATTTTCTGTGCCGGCCCGCCGGCCGCATTCGTGCCCGGCCCCGTGGATCAGTGGCTCAATAACTACGCCATTTCTGATGTACAGGGCGCCGATGCCTTTGGGCGCGTAGAGCTTGTGCCCGGCCACGGTGAGGAAATCCACCCCCAGGCTTTGCACGTCCACCGGCACTTTGCCCACTGACTGGGACGCGTCGGTGTGGAACATAACATTATGTCTGCGGCAGATACCGGCGATTTCTTCGATCGGCTGAAGGGAGCCCGTTTCATTATTAGAGTGCATGACTGTAACCAGGATGGTCTGGTCCGTAATCAGTTTTTCCACATCGTCAGGGTCCACAATACCGAATTGATCTACCGGCAGGTAGCTTACTTCATAACCAAGCTGCTCCAGGTACCTGCAAGGATTGATCACCGCCGGGTGTTCAATTTGCGAGGTAATGATGTGGCGGCCCCGGTGCCGGTAGATGAAGGCTACACCCTTAATCACCATATTGTTTGATTCGCTGCCGCCGCTGGTGAAGATGATTTCAGCCGGGGAGCAGTTTAACAGCCCGGCGACCTGCCCCCGTGCCTGTTCGATGGCATCTTTGGCGGCAGCACCCAGAGCGTGGCCGCTGGAAGGATTGCCAAAGTTTCCATAGAGGTAGGGCAGCATGGCCTCTGCCACGGCCGGGTCGATGGGGGTAGTGGCGTTATAATCAAGATAGATCATGGCTTCTCCTTTTTAACTGCAGGGTTTTTGGGGCACGGCCGCCTGGCGGGTCCCGGGCCTGTCACACATCCAGCCGGCGGATTTCCCCCGCTGTTTTTCAATGCTCATATCATGTTAATACCCGGCAGCGCGGAAAATATTCCTGCGGCCTGCCCGCCCAGTTTCTTTCCCTCCTATTCGACGCCGGCAAGCCTTCTCCTGCCCGTACCGGTTTTAAGGAAGTACCTAAAGGGATAATGAGCAATTAGTCCAGGTTATTGCCGGCCGGTGGTCTAAGTAAAGGTTTCCTTTATTCCCCGTGACGCAGGTGAACAGGAAGAGAACAAAAGGTCGCTCATCCAAGATGATGGGCGGTTTTTTTTGATCGTATTCCGAGTGATGTCGATGTGTTGGTAAGTAATTAGCCAATTTACAGACTAAATTGACCGATGATCGCTGATGAAATAATCCATCCGTGCCAGTCCAACCGGGCAGCGGCAGCTTGTCTGCTATTGACGCCTGAACTGCTCAACCGCAAGTACTTTTTTACTTAAAAATAATATTTAACAGATTAGGAAAATTATCTTGACACAGCGCTTTTGCTATTATATATTATATACAACCAAACGGCCGGTAGGTTATAAATAATTGATGGGTGGTGGAATATGGCTTAACCGATCATTTCAAATTATTCTGGGTAATAGCCACGAGGCATCGATCAAATTAAAAAAATTAAGGAGGAGAATTATTAGTGGCTTTCAAAGACATGCGTGAATTTGTGAGTTTCCTTGAGGAAAGAGGAGAATTAGTCAGGCCTTCCGTGGAATTAGAAAGTGGTTATGAAGTATCATCCATGATGTGGGAGTTAGCTGAGCGTCAGGGTCCAGCAATGTTGTTCAAATTAAAAGGTTTCGACATCCCGGTACTTATGAATACTCATGGTACGTTAGAACGTAATTGCATGGGTTTGGGTTTGGAGCCCAAGGAAACCTTTAGAGAAAACTTTTTAGCTATCCGGAACCGTGTGGCAGAAATGCTTGAGGATAAAAGCCAGTGGCATAAACCCACAGTGGTTACAACTGCTCCCTGCCAAGAGGTTGTGATTAGCGGTGAAGATGTAGACCTGTACAAGCTCCCTGTGTTTAAATGGAGTCCGTTGGATGGCGGTCCTTATATTACGCTAACCAATATTATTACCAAGGATCCAATTTCCCCGGGTTATAAACAAAATACCGGAATGTACCGGGTGATGATCCATAACAAAAATACTACCGGCGTTATGTGTTGTGCCACTCAGGATATTGGCATTCACGTTGCGCGGGCACGGGCCAAAGGGATGAAATCGATTCCATTAGCTATTGCTTTAGGAGTGGATCCGGTAATAAATATTTGTTCTACGACTAAGATGGGTTCATTCCTCGATGACGAATTTGAGTTTGCGGGCGGCCTTAGAGGTGAACCGGTAGAAATGGTCAAAGGGAAAACTGTAGATTTGTTGGTTCCAGCTACTGCTGAAATTATCATCGAGGGGCAATTGGATATCGAACCTGAAAGTGCCAAGATTGAGGGCACGTTTGCTGAATGGATGGGTTATTACGAAGAGCCAATGATGCTGCCGCAGTTCCATGTAACAGCAATAACAACCCGGCGCGATCCAATTTACCAATCTTGTATTCTTGGGCATCCCAACAACGAGGGTGAAATGATTAGGATGCCGGTTATTCAGGCTAATAACTATAACACATTAAAGAGGACAGTTGTCGGTTTTCGTGAATTCTGGGCACCACATAAATCTCGCGGTTATAAAGTGATAGTTCAAGTTAATAAGCACTATCCTGGTTGGGGTAAGCAGGCTGGCCTTCAGGCCATTTCTACAGGGCAAGGATTTGCGGCTGCCAACTACGTCGTAGTTGTTGATGAAGACATCGACATTTTCGATGTTGAGGAAGTTGACTGGGCCATAGCTACCAGAATGGACCCGTCTAAGGACGTAATTATTATACCGGAGGTAGGAGTATATCCTTTGAACCCGGCAGGCTGCGATCGAACAGATATAGATCCGGTCTCAGGATATACGGAGTTCACTTTTTGCGGGAAGATGGTAATCGATGCTACTAAAAAAATAGCATCCGAAAAGCGCCGGCCGACAGGTATTCCAGTTAAACCGGACCGTGATGCGTATGATCAGATAATGGCTAAATGGAATGACTATGGCCTTGCTAAATGGACTAAAGTAAAAGACATCTATTAATCTGCTAAAAACAAATTGCTCGGCAAAACAGTTTAAGGCTTCAATAATACTTTCCTTAATAGAAAAAATAAATCTAAAGCGAAAGGGGAGAATTAAAAATGGGTATAATCTAAATGTTTTGGTTATGCCCATTGTTAGATTATGGATAAAAGCCTTATAACAAAATTTCAATATTCTGCCCCACCAGAGAGTCAGCTTATCGAACGGGCAGATTATGAGGCAATCAGGGAGATCCAGAGCCAGGGTCTACGCAGGTTAGTTAAACATTGTTGGGAGCATGTTCCATTCTACCGGAACCGTTGGGAAAATATAGGATTACATCCTGATGATATTCAAGGAATCGAAGACATAGGTAAGTTGCCTGTAACTAATAAGTCGGAAATAGAAAAAGATCTAAAAGAAAATCCTCCTTTTGGCACCTTTCAGGGTGATTTACCTGCTTGTCGCATTCAAAGCAGTACAGGAACAACTGGCATGCCTAAGCCATTTTTTCAAAGTAAGCGTGATTGGGACATAATCGGGAATTTATGGGCTAGGAGGCTGAATGCTCAAGGGGTTACCGCTGGGGATCGTGTGCAGGTTTCTTTGACTTATGCATTATTTATCCCCGGATTTACTTCCACCGAAGGGATTATGAAATTAGGGGCAATGGTGATTCCGGTTGGCAGTGGAGCGGTAACAAACACTGAGCGGCAAATTATATTGGCCCGAAATTGGGGAGCCACATGTTGGGTGATGACACCTTCTTTTGCTCTTCATCTTGCCGATGTTGCCGAAAAAATGGGCTACGATTTAAAGAAAGATTTTCAAGTGAAAAGGCTTATTCACACCGGTGAACCTTTGCCCCCGGCGATGCGGGAGCGGATTGAAGAACGATGGGGTCTTCCCGCATATGACAACTGGGGCAGTGTGGAGACCGGGGCGCCAACATTTGAATGTGAGTTTAAGAATGGTGTCCATATCAATGAGGATGCTTACTATTTTGAAGTTGTAGATCAGGAAACCGGTGATCGCTTGCCCGATGGAAAAGAAGGGCTATTGACAGTAACAACATTATATAAAGAATCAGCACCCCTGGTTAGGTATAATATCGGTGACTTTACAAGAATAATCCCTGAGCCGTGCTCTTGTGGACGGACTTTCCGGCGAATGGCAAGTGTACGGTCCCGCGTTGATGACATGGTCAAAGTGCGTGGCAGCGCCATTTATCCAACGTCAGTGGAACCGGTAGTCCGTAAATATAATGAATTAGGTAGTGAGTATCGTTTGGTTGTAGACAATGTTGATAACAGGGACGTTATCAAATTACAGGCGGAAATTGTGCAAGATTGCGCTGAAGATGAACTTAAGGAAAAAATACTCAATGATGTTAATATGGTATTGGGGGTAAAGTGCAATGGTGTAGAATTACTGCCGTTCGGCACTCTTGCTCAGGAGGCTTCAGCAGCTGGTAGGATTAAATTCAAAAGACTTCTAGACTTGCGTAAAAAATAATCAGTTAATTCAGAAGATTAAAATGCTTTATTCCTAAAAAAGACTATTATTGCTTGTTTCAAACTAACACCTTTCTCAATCCCCAGATAACAACGATAAATGTCAAGCTAATTAAAAAATGAGTGTTGGAAAAAGGTCTCACCAACGGCAATGGTTAGACCCTTTTCCTCACTTGTTGCCAAAAACACTGAAAACCAAAAAAAATTCAAAACACCTGTGTTAAGTTTAACATAACAATGTCGAAATTTGCAAAGCTTTTTTATTTTTTAGTCTCCATATGGAATTAATTATAAAGTATTCCATGAAATAACTCTAAAGTGTGGATTAGCTAAAAAGAATAATAAAATGAGGTGAAATATTAATGAATCCCATTGGTTTAATTACTGAGAAATACGGTTTGCAAAAGCCACTTTTTGCTGGCGCCCGAAAACCAATTTGGTTATTGTTTGCAGTAGTTATTGCTTCGGTAATTATGCTTTTGCCAACTCCCACCGGCCTTACTTTATACGGCAAGGCTTCTTTGGCACTCTTTTTACTTATTGCCGTAATATGGGCTTCCGAGGCAGTTGCATTTGATATTACGGGTCCTCTTTTAATTACCCTTGTCACCCTGGTTACCTGGGGAGTTGGTGGAATGACAAGTACTAAGGCCATAAATTTTGCCTTGTCGGGTCTTAGTAACTCTGCAGTTTGGTTAATTTTTGGAGTATTCATCCTCTCTACAGCTGCCATTGAAACTAATTTGGCCCATCGTTTGGCCTATATGATCGTTGCCCGGGGTGGTGCCAAACCCCGTGTATTAACTTTAGCCTATATGCTTTTACAGTACCCATTATCTTTGTTAATGCCGAGTATTACAGCACGGGCTGGATTTATGGAGCCTATTTGCCGGGCTACAGTTGCCTCAACCGGAGCATTGCCAATAGAGGAATCCCTTAAACTTGGCCGTCAGCCAAGCAGGTTTGCAAAATTAATTTATTTATCGAACCTATACGCTATACTGCTTAGCGGGATTTCGTTTTTAACTGCAGCTACAACATGGCCTTTTGTAGCCGCTTTATTAAAGAATTTAACTGGTTTCGACTTGACTTGGGGATACTCTGTAGTGTTGTTCTTGCCAACAGCATTGATTTTAACTGTCATAGCCTGGGTTTATTTGAATTGGGTTTTTAATCCGGAATTCGATACAGCAACAGGCGGCCAGAAAAAGGCACAAGAAGAACTACAAAAATTAGGTCCGTTGTCGAGTCGGGAAAAAATGACATTGTTCATTATTGGTATAGCTATAATTTTATGGGCTACCGACTTTATACACAATTTAGGACCTACGGTTATAGCTTTAGGGATCGGCTGGTTTTTATGGTTATTTGGCATTGTGACCTGGCAGCAGGTTAGCCGTAATACTCCCTGGGGATTATTAGTGGTTTTAGGCGCGGCGCTGGCCTTCGGAAACTTGATCGAGCAAAGCGGCGCCATGGCCTGGATTGGTGCAGGCATTCTGAACTTAACTAGTGCTATGTCTATCTTACTCATATTTACTATACTTGTTGTCGTAAGTACTTTTATAAGATCTATGGAAGCCTCCGGGATAGCTTTAATCGCGCCGCTTGCGCCAATAATTGTAGCCGCGGCTAAAGGCTGGAATATTCCCGGTGCGGATATAGCGCTGCTGATGGTTATCGGCACAGTTGGTCATGCTGCTTTTCTTTTACCAATGCAGATGACCAGCAATATGGTAATGTATACCGGCGGTTATTTTGAAGTAAATGATATGCTTAAATCAGGGTGGGCTTTTGTATTAATATATTTGCTGTTTTGGATACTGACAGCTTTTACCTATTGGAAATGGATTGGAATTTGGTAGACTGTTTATTAATATGGAAATAGCGGATAATATAAAATTGTAAAAGAGGTTTCACCTAAATGTTTGTAGAAATGTAATTAACCCTATAAATATTTACACGCGAGGTGAAACCCCAGTTATGTGTATTCTGGGTGGATATTTAAAACTAATAAGGCAATCTTAATGAAACGAAAGAAACCTAAAATACATAAAATATAACTACATATAATAATAAGTAATATAAGGAGCGTAGAGATTGCCATGGATCGGGAAAAAAATCATTTAACCGAAGCCTCTTCAAGCATTAATAAAAGGGATGAAATTATCCAAGTTGCAGGTGAACTCTTTCGACGTTTAGGTTATGCTGAAACTTCAATGAAAGACATTGCCGATAGAGTGGGCATTTTAAAAGGAAGTTTGTACTATCATTTTAGCAGCAAAGAGGAATTGCTTAATGAAGTTATAAATGAAGGAATTAATCGCCTTCTTGTTGTTGCCCAACAGGTATATGAGAAACATAAAAGTCCGCGGGAAAGGTTAAAGAAATTAATTGAAATTCATGTGTTACATTTAACAACAAATAATAAGAATCTTGTAATTGCTTCCAATCAAATTGACAAGCTTACCCCGGAACATCGAGATAGTTACATTGTTAAACGGGATCTTTATGAAAAGCTGCTAAGAGAAACTTTAGAGGAGGGGATTAGGGCTGATGAATTTCCTCCAGTTGATATCAAGCTTACGGTTTTGTCGATTTTAGGGATGTGTAATTGGCTAATTCAATGGTACCAACATAACGGTCCTTATAGCCCAGAATATATTGCCTATTACCTTAGTGGTCTTATTTGCGACCGAATGCTGGCTAAGTAGTTTAAATTAATAATGTAGCTTGCCTTATCCCATTCATGCGGCCTTCAACAATCATCCAGCCACTGTAGACGACGTAGTTAAGCATCTGGGAGTGCGGGTTATAACTGCCACATAATTTAGGCATTATCAACTTAGATCTATTTTTACAGATTGCGAGGTGTAAAGATATGGATGTTTTAGAGGTAATAAATACGGACGTCCTGGTTATTGGCGGCGGTGGCGCGGGTCTATGCGCCGCCATTTCATCAAAAAAAGAGGGCGCTAAAGTTTTGCTGATTAGCAAAAGTCGTCCGGGACGCGCAAACAATACCGCTATTTCGGGAGGATCTTTTTCCGCATCTACAGGACTGTGGGATGAACGTGATACACCTGAGCAACATCTGTCTGATACACTTGTGGCGGGCAGGTGGATTAACCGGGCTGAAATGGTCCGTACCATGACTTCCGGCGCACAAGAACAGATGAATAATTTGATAAGTTACGGTGTGCCACTGCAAAAAAAAGATAACGATAAATTACGGATAATCTCGTTACCCGGTCACTCTGTAGCCAGAAATGTCGTCACGAAAAATAGTTTTGGAACGGACTTTACGCATCCACTATTTAACTTCGCAAAAAATTTGGGTGTTAATTTTCTGGCTGGTGTTTTTGTCGTTCGCCTTTGTCGCGGTGAACAGGGTGACATTGCGGGTGCATTGGTCATTGATCCGGCCCGACAAGGACTTATTTTAATCCAGGCCAAGGCCGTGGTACTTGCCACTGGTGGGGCCGGGCAGATTTATTCTCAAACAAACAACGCTCCCGGCTCAACGGGCGACGGCTATGCGCTGGCCTTCCGTTTAGGCGTCCCGCTTATAGATATGGAGTTTGTTCAGTACTACCCCACCTGTTTGCTTAAATCTTCCCTTGTCAAAAGAATGGTTATTTACGAAATATTAGTATACTGGGGAGGCGCAAGGTTAGTCAATAACCTGGAGGAAAATATTGCCCTGCGGCATGGCTTAAAAGATCCTTCGGATATGACCAGAGATGCCCTGACCCTGGCTATTGCCAAGGAGGTCAAAGAGGGCAGGGGGATTAATGGTGGTGTCTGGATGGATCTTTCGACCATACCCGGGGATAAAATTAAGCATCTTCAAAAATTCATTCCCAAGGGCTTAAAAGGAAGAGACCGTTTTCTGGTTGCGCCGGTTGCCCATTTTTTCATGGGAGGCTTACTAGTTAATGAGCAGGGAGAAACGGGAATCGAGGGGCTGTATTCAGCAGGAGAAATAAACGGTGGCGTGCACGGGGCCAACCGGTTGGGTGGCAACGCCTTGACAGAAGCGTGGGTTTTTGGTGATATCACCGGACGGCTTGCTGCTCAGTATGCCCGGCTGAAAAAACATATTTCCAGTATTGAAAACCTTCAAGCAATAATTAAAGAATTAAAATCTTATTCAGAAGGTAAGGGACAGCTTTGGGTGGGTGAAATACGTCGGGAGGTACAACTTCTAATGTGGGAAAAGGCCGGAATTATCCGCACCCGCGAAGGACTATCCGGGATTGTTAGTGATATTGAGTTACAGAAAGAAAAGCTTGCTGTAACAAAGGTAAGCGACTTCAGGCAATTAATTGACAAATTGGAAACCGAAAATATGCTCCTGGTTGGAGAGGCAGTAGTATTGTCGGCTCTAATAAGAAAGGAGAGCCGTGGTGCTCATTTCCGGGAAGATTTTCCTTGTGAGGGTGGAGAAAAATGGGTTAATAATACTTGCATTAAAGGGAATGACGGTAATGAAATGACTGCTTCAATAAACACAAAAGAGTAAATGCAAGGCGTACATGGCTTTAAAGGCCGCATAATAGCACTCAAAGCCATAATCCAGGGCCCTGGCCGCCATCCTAAACGCATCTTTATAATGAGCGCCTTCGGGTTACAGACAGTGTGTGTGAAAAAGGGCTCCACCTCAAAATGCCGCCACCACTGGTGAGGTAACAATACCTGGCCATAGTTAATGCAAGCACCGCGACAGCCTACCATCATAAATTGACCATGTATATTTGGTGCCGTAATCAATGGAAATAATATGCACAAATAAACAGAAGTTACGCCTATGCTTGCCCTGCTGCTTTTAACGATTGGTATATCCGCTTTGATTGTTTATGGCAGGCGGCGAATTAAATAGTAAAAAAGTGCGGGGATTTATTTCTTCGCTGTTACTTTGCTTCCCAGCACGCTCCAGACTTGCGGGTCCTCCATGCCGAGCCGCCAGAGAGCGATGCCGCCGAGGGCGTAGCGCCTGGCCACGTCGAGCTTGTAAGTCAAGCTGGAGGCGTTTTCAAACCAGACCTGGTGCTCACGCCCGGAGTTCCAGTAGCAAAAGTAAGGCACTTTTCCGGTGTCGTCCCACCTTATGGCCGCGCCTCTGGAAGCGGCAATGTCCCTGGCCTGGCTGTAGGACAGATAAGTCGGGCTGGTCCGGCCTGTTTGCCAGTCAAAGCCATAGCCCGGTACACCAAGAAGGATTTTTTCGGGGGAGATATGCTGCACGGCAAACTTAGCCACACTCTCCACCCAGCCGAAAGAGGCGATCGGGCCGGGTCCGCTGGAGTAGCCGTGCTCGTCATAAGACATAATCACCACGTAGTGCGAGTATTGGCCAATTGCACTGTAGTCAAAGGGGCCGGACCAGGTGTTGGAGCGGTCGTCCCAGGTTTTGGCCGGCACGCAGACTGTAACCTGGTAGCCCTGCGGGTCCAGCCGCTGGTATATTTCCTTGACCAGCAGGGAGAGCTTGTCCCTGTCCTTGAGATAAATATTCTCGATATCCAGGTTAACGCCGTCGAAGTCATATTTTTTAATCAGCCATTCTAACTGGTTGATAAATGTCTGCCGGGTGTCGGCATTGGCCAGCATTTCCGAGGCCAGCATTTTACCGTCGACCTGCCCTTCATACAGCATGTTGTGCACCAGCGCAAAAACCTGGACGTTGTGCTTTTTGGCCTGTTCGATCACAGTGTTTTTTTGCGCGGTGGCCAGGCCGTTTTGCTGCTCCCAGATATCCATGCCGCTCTCCGGGGAAAGTTTGTACCAGAACGGGGCCACTGCGCTGATCAGTCTGCCGCTGGCCGCCAGTCTGCTGTACGAGCTGGGCTGGCCAGGCTCCTCATCTACATAAAAGCCCATAATAAATAAGCTGTTATTGGAACCTGTCGCAGGGGGAAGGATTTGCCCGGAGGACGGGATGTAAAGCTTCTGTCCCGGATAGATAATGCTGGACGAAAGGCCGTTAACGCGAAGCAATTCCTGATATGTAGTATTAAATTTTTGGGCCACCTGGAACAGCGTATCTCCCATTTTCACTGTGTACACCGTGCTCTGGGGGATCAGAAGCCGCAGGCCCGGATGAATCAGGTCGGATTGGAGATTATTGGCAGCCTTTAAGGCATTTACCGTTGTCCCGTATTTTTTACCGATGGAATATAGGGTGTCTCCTTTTTGAATGATGTAAGTCTGGGCCAGGATCGGGGATGCGCAGATTAAAACAGCAATGAGCAAAGTTACCACCAGTGTGACGCTTTTTGTTCTTTTCAAGAAAGGCCCCTCCTTCCAGTATATATAAATTATACTGGAGAAAGGACCCGCGTTCACTGTGTAATAAGTGGCAATTGGACTAGCCCGCACAGGGGGAAAATTAAGCTATTACCTGCCGCAGCCCTTTCCTTTACCGCCAAACACCGCTTGCTTCGCCAGCCCCAGTGCCGCTGCAGCAGCCGTTGCCTTGGCAAAGCCCGCCCGTACATACGTCGTCACAGTTTTGCCTGTGCTGTTACAACTGCCGTTACCATGCCCAAACATTGCCTTCTCCCAAGCCTGCATTGTTAGTGCACCCGGTTGGCAGGTGATGTGATAAAAACCTGGTTCATAACCTGTTGGCCAGATAACTAGTTGACATAAGATTCTTAGGATGATATTTTGAAAATATCATCCAGACCACCTTGGGTGGGTATACGGAGGAATTGTTATGGACTTTAAGCAAGTGTATACACCTGGTTTAGCCCATTGCTCTTATGTGATTGGCGGAAAAAAGTCTTGTGTTGTTGTAGATCCGGCGCGTGACGTGGAGCAGTACCTGCAAATAGCCGCTTCATTGAAGCTTTCGATTGCGGCAATTGTTGAGACACACCTGCATGCGGATTTTGTTTCCGGCCATGTCGAGCTGGCCGAGAGGACCGGCGCGAAAATTTACATCTCGAAGCAGGCGGGGGCATTATTTGAGCACATTGCCCTGGCGGATGGGGAAGAGTTTACGGTGGACACGCTGCTCTTTAAAATGCTCGATACCCCGGGACACACACCGGAAGGCAGTGTCTTTATCGTCTCCGACCTGGAGCGGGGGCCGGATCCGGCCCTGGTTTTCTCCGGAGACACCTTGCTGGTTGGGGACGCCGGCAGGCCGGACCTGTTTCCCGACATTAAAGAAGAGCTGGCGTCCAAACTATATCACAGCCTGCGTAAAATTGAAGTAATCGGGGACAACGTGGAGCTCTACCCGGCGCACGGGGCGGGTTCCCTTTGCGGCAAGGTGCTTTCCTCTAAGTTGTCCTCCACCATCGGTACGGAGCGCAAGTATAACGGTGCGCTGCAGCTCCACCCGGAGTCCTTGTTTGTGGAAAGCTTTTTACAGGGGATGCCGGAGGCCCCGGACCACTTCAGCCGCTGCTCCGCCATTAACCGCAAAGGGGCGGCTGCCGTCGCCGGTTTGCCGCAGCCCAAAGCTTTTAGCCCGGCGGAGGTGCTGGGGCTACTGGTCAATTACCTCATAGTCGACACCAGAGACCAGCTGGCCTTTGGCGCGGCACATTTGCCGGGCGCCTATGGCTTGGATTTAAAGGGGAATTTCACCACTTTCGCCGGCTGGGTGCTGCCGCCTGACCAGCCGATTATTCTGGTGCTGGAAGAAATGGCTGACCTGGCACCTGCCCTGCAGGGGCTGTACCTTGTTGGCTTGGACAATGTGGTCGGCTACCTGGAGGGAGGCATGAAGGCCTGGGCGGCCAGCGGGTACCGGACCGAACGCCTGGAGAGCATTTCCGTGCTGGAACTCAAGGAGCGGCTGGACAAAGATGAGCTGATCTTAATCGACACCCGCCTTAAGAGCGAGTGGGACGAATATCACATCCCCAATGCCATCCACGCCCCGGCGCCTGATGTCCGGACCCGCTATGCGGAGTGGATGGGCGACAAGCCGGTGGCCTTTATCTGCAATTCAGGGAATCGGTTTCTGCTGGCCGCCAGTATAATGCTCAAAAAAAGCAAGATGAAAAATATCATCAACGTCATTGGCGGCACTTCTGCCTGGGTTAACGCCGGGCTGCCCATAGTTTAAGAGGGGAGAAAAATGTCCACGGCCGGGCGAAAATTCAATGGAAGTTTATCCGAGAGAATGTCCTTAGGTATTTACCGGCAGCGGGCTGTAGCAGTTTTCGAGCCTGAGCTTCCAAACGGTAAATCTCAAGACAGCTTAAGCAGCAATACTAAAAAAATATTAAGCGGGGTGGCAGCAGATGATCAGGGTGGAGATAACTGACGGCGCCAAGGACTATATTCTTAAACATGCTGACGCCATCACGGTGGACCTGGAGACCAGCGGCTGTTGAGCGGGCTGTCCCAGCAAGCCTGCCGTGTTTGTAGGCAAGCCGCCTGTTGCTGAAGACTATCTCGAGGTGAATGCCGGGGGGATCGAGGTCTACATTATTAAGGAAGCTGTCCTTGACCCGGTGGGTGTAAAGATCTCCATGGGCGGGCAATACCTGCGGGTAGAGGGCGTTGCCCTAAACTCCTATGACTAGACCTGTTTGAATTGGGTGGGTTGAAAATAGTGTTGGAAAGTTGCTTTGAGGTGCGCGGGGACATAAGTCTTCCGGGCACCTTATTTCACTTATTAATTTTCTTTAAGCCCGGGCCGGTTTGGTTAGCAAAGTCTGAAGGTAAGGAAGGTCAGCGAGGCTTTGAAGATTAACTACCTTAGTCAGGCAATATTAAAGGGATTACCGCTTTATTATAGCGATAACCCCTTGGACCAACCCCGGTCCGTAGATGCCAATCGTCTCTGTTTAAATGATTCGATGAGCAAGGTGTAAACTATTGGGGATTGCTTTTTGCTGTGGAATTTTAAACCTGACCAGAAAGGTGGTGCCCGCCGGGCTGGTTTCTATGTTGATCACGGCGTTATGCCTGGCCGCAATTCGGTAACAAACCGCCAACCCCAAGCCGGTCCCGCTTTCTTTGGTAGTGAAGAAAGGAGTGCCGAGCTTTTTCATTTGATCCGGGGCTATCCCTTTACCCTGATCTTGCACGGAAAAAACTACTTCTTTACCCTCTCTGTATGTTCTTATCGTCAGCACCCCACTTGGCGGCATTGCCTCCAGGCCATTGCGCACAAGATTGAGGACTAGCTGGCGGATTTCTTTTTCTTCCAGGGGAATATCAGGGATTTCCTCCATCTGTAAAACAATGTGTTTATCCAGTCCAATCTTGTCCGTCCGGTATAGTGGGGCTAGATTTGCCAGGATTTTATTGAGGTTTCGCGGCTTAATATGCAGTACCTTGTTATTTATCAGGGAAAGGCACTCGGTAATAACGGCATTGGCCCGGTCAAGTTCACCGATCATCAGATCTAAGCTATCATGATACTGAGTGAAAGCTTTCTTTTTTCTGTACAACTGCAAAAAGCCACGTACGGTAGTCAGCGGGTTTTTGACCTCATGTCCAATACAGTCAGACATTTCCTCCAACAGGCGCAAGCGGTCAAGTCGGGCCAGCTCTTCTTCATCCTGTGGCACCGGGCACAGCTTCTTTAAGAGCAGACGGTCGTTTTCCAATTCATCGTTCATTCTCTTGAGCTTATTCCCGTAAGAAGCCTGTCTGGCCGGCAAGGGCTTGCCGGTCCTGATTAGTCGCAATCCAGCGTTATTTTCCCACTTTGCCACAAGTAACCCTCCTTATCCACCGGGATCATTCTTGCAAAAATATAATTTTTTGACTCAAAAAAAGCTTAGCATTTATAATATTTGATGTCCATAAGTCATGTCTAAATACAGCAAAACTATGTCTGAAAGCTGCAAAATCATGTTTTAAACTGACAGCTCTGTATACTTGCGCTGTGAAATTAAAAATATCTTTATCCATATTATAATCACACCAACCGGTGGCCTGTTGAGCAATGAAGCGGCTGCTTGCAGCTATGCTTATAAGCACCGGCATGGCCATGCGCAAAGTATTAAATGCAGTTTTTAAAGGCGGGTTTTGTTCCATACGAAAAGAACCAAGATTGCAAACCAGCCCAGCATGAGAATTTAATTGCTACATTAAAAAAGGCAGCGCTCCATAGGGGTGCTGCCTCATGCTATATAGCTATTGCCGGCAGACTGCTGCACAACACTTTCTACCTTAGTTGAAGTCATTGATGCCCACCTTAAAAATATTATCATTCGACAAATATCGACATATTCTCCGCAGGATAAAAATATAATTACGTTTAATAACAAAATACTAGTAATAACAAAATACTAAAAATCATTTAAACTGGGGATCGATGTATTGGATTTCTCAAATTTATCAGCTGCTTCTTAACCTGGTCCGCAATGCGATTGAGGCCATGTCGCCCGGCGGCCTGCTGAAGATCAAGATTTTCCAGGCTGGCAGTGAGGTAGTCCTGGCAGTGCAGGACCAGGGCCAGGGCATTACCCCAGAAGTTCTAGAGAAAATAGGTACACCTTTCTCTACCACCAAAGATACCGGCACCGGAATTGGACTGGCCACCTGCTATAGTATTGCCGGAAGGCATCAGGCCCGGATCGAGGCGGAAACCGGCCCTGGCGGGACGACGTTTTACGTGAAGTTTAAGGAGAGCCGGCAGTAAGTGAATCTAACTGGGTAAATTCCGAAGTTAGAGCAAAAAACACAAGACCTCCTAAAAGGCTAAACCTTCCGGACAAATATAGAGGTCTTTAGAGTGTATATATGAAAAACGGTAAACTTCACTTAAATGGTTCCCTGATAACTTGGTCAGTAATTTTAAGCCAGAAATAAAATTGCGATGATTAAATTAAGTAAAAAAGGATGCAAGTTTGGCTTGAAAAATGCACCTATTCAAAAACTGTAAAGCAAATATCTTTCAGCTAGAAGAAGATAGATTCCGAAAGACTTTGGAGGAAATTTTTTGGTTGCAGATTATTCAATAGATTATTTAATCATGATGATTAGGAACGTTTTGAGCGTTCTTTTTGTTGTCATATGTATTATTTCCTTTAGATAAGTGTACTTGATAAAAAATATCAAAAAACAGTTAAATTTATTGCCATTCTACAAAACTTTTGATATTTCGACATCTTTCCCGAAGGTAAAAATAGAACTTCTGTCTAATATCAGGAGGCATTAATTGAATTGGCGAAGAGGTGGGAAATATGGTTATGTAGTATATGAATTTGATGTGACAATTTTTGTCATCAACTTAAGTCAAAAATCAATGCCTATCTCAATTGGATGGACATATATCAAGTGCTAAAGTGGGAAAAGGAGAATGGGGCTAAGTGCAGCAATACAAAAGAACAATACGAAGCAGTTGATAATATAAAACCTTTACATAAAAACCTCCCTCAGCCCATTTACAGCTGAGGAGCATTTATAAACCATGGTGAAAATTATGCGAAAAATTGTTGAAAATAAAGGAAGTGTTTTTGTTGAATAATAATTTATTGTGTATGTGTAGCCAAATGATAGATAATATTTCTGTGATAAAAGGATACATTCAAATCCAGAGCAATAATTCAAATGTTGACTATTCTTTACTGCTATTAGTAGCGTTGAACGAATTGGAGCTAACGGTTTGTAATATGGTAGATATTTTAAATAAAGAATAAGATGATAAAAAATTAATATGAACGGTATTTTCAACCGGTTTAAGTATGAGCATAACGGTAAAATATATAAATCTATTTCATTAAAAAGAAATTATTTTTTTTAGCTTATAAAAAATGACTGTTAATTCTTGAGGTTCCGACTTGTCAGTCAAAGGAGACTGATAGTTTATTTTGTGTGGACCGGAATGATCATAATCTTTAGTTCGAGTCCCGAACGATGAAGGTAGCAGTAGTTGTTTAAACCATCCATGAAATGGTTTAACAATAAACTAAAAATGCATTATAACGGTTAAATTATACACGAGACATCTAAAGTTGAAAGCACCCCTCCCTTCTTGCCCAGGTTAGAGGTGGGAGCAAAAAGACAGAACGGCAGGGGCTTCGGCAAAAAAAAGCTTGGCCCCCAGGACGGCCGCTGCCAGCTGATGTTTTGTTTGAGTTTAAAACCAGTCGTAATAATACTCCTCTTCCTGGTTTTCCAGGACCTCCTCTTCTTGAGCCTCACGATTTATTTCTTTTTCCTCAGGCAAATTCAATCACCTCCAGGTTTAATTTTCTCCCGTTGGAGATTTTTATACGGTCATAAGTGATTCAGATAAAACATAGCTGACCTGTTTAATAACTTCAATTCAATATGTACCGCCGCCAACAAAAGTTAGAGAGAAAAATAGTAAAAAGATAATGCTGGAATAGGATAACAGGTTTTTCAGCCTGTGGTTTTTCTCCGCTAATAAAGCTACATAAATATAGATGGGTGCCATTCCGGTGATATACCTGGGTCCGCTCAATAGTGCTGAGGGGGAATAAGAAAATATTAAATAAATTAGGGAGTAAAGTGTATAAGTAATGCGTATTTTGCTAATAGAAAATAAAATCATGAATAAGACGATAAAAAATAGGCCCAGCTGTGGGGCATAGGTACCGATAACATAGACAAAATCATGGTCAAAAAAAGAGAGAAAGCTGTGTTTGATGCTGTTTGCGAATAACCACATGGTATTCCCCCAATTCTCTTTTTGGTATTGGAGAAATTTAAACCACTCACCTGTTACTACCTTATTTATTAACAGGTACGCGCCAAAACCTGCTAGTGGCAGAAATGCGCAGGGGACTCTTTTTGCCAAATACGTGGCTAGTTCCTTCTTTTTCTTATGCCTTAAAAGGGTAGTGGCTTTTTCGCTGAGCAGCAGCTCTAAAAAGATTGGGATAAAAAGAAGCAGGCCCTGGTTTTTGGTCAGCGCTGCCAGCATGCCGCATACCCCGGAGATAACCCATTTCTGTTTTCTTGCATAATAAAAAACCATGGTTGATAATGTTAGAAAAAGACTCTCCGTATAGATAATATTCATAAAAAAAGAAAATGGAAATAGGATCAGTAGATATAAAGCATTACGGGATAAATACTCGTCATTATATTCAAGTGACACTAATTTATACAGATAGTAGCAGGCGATCACAAAAAAGCAGTTAGAAATGATCAGGCCGGCAAAATAATAATTATCAATAAAAATGTTAACCACTTTTATCAAATAAGGATATAGAGGATAAAAAACAATAAAAATACTGTCATAGCCGCTGGATTGATAACCGTTTTCTGCAACACAAATGTAATGCGGAGAATCTTGGATGAACCAGCTGTACCAGAAATTAGGGAACAGCCCCAGCTCAAGTTTATTTGCCGTTGTTTCCATAAGGTAGGATAAGCCAACAATAGCGGCCCGGGTGGCTACTATCAATAATACAACTGAAGTGAGCGGAAATCTGAATTTATGGGAAGGTTCATTGTTGCAGAAGTTATTATTTTTACTTTCCATATTAAAGAGAAATGTTTGTTGATGATAAGGTAATTTTTTTAGCAGCCTGTGATAGCCAAATTCCATTCCAAATTCGGAAGGCAGCCTGATTAAGATAAGAACAGAGGTAATCAAGACAAGCGTAAACGCTAGCAATTTGAGAATACTTCCTAATAGCTCCAATTACTGACCCCCGGTATATAAAGTTATAATGAATATAAATCACCAAACAGAGCTGAAAGTACAGTTTATGAAGGGAATCCTTTTTTTGGATTTTAACCTGGTGTGGATGTTTTTATTCAACTGCAAGTTGTTTAGTAAAACAAGAAGAAAGAATAGAATACTTAGGCTTATCAAGCCACGTAACGCGCATCTTGTGATGCGTAAAAACAAAATGAGGAGAATTGAATGTTAGCGCTAGTAAATGGCCATGTTTACACCGGTATGGAGGTTATTTCAGATCACGCTGTGCTTGTAGAGCACGGCCATATTTTCGACTTAGTGGCCCTGAATCAAGTGGATTCCGACTGGAAAGTGATCGACTTGAAGGGTTTAAATATCGTACCCGGGTTTATCGATTTGCAGGTTAATGGAGGGAACGGGGTTCTTTTTAATGATCACCCCTCGGTGAGTGCTCTGCAAAGAATTGTTAAAGCTCATGAAAAGTTCGGTACTACTGATCTTCTACCGGTTTTTATCACCGGTGAGCCCGCCAAAATGAGGCAGGCGGTTGAAGCGGTTAGCTACTGTCTGGAAAATAATATCCCAGGTATCATAGGCATTCACTTTGAAGGCCCTTTCATTGCGCCGGAGATGGCCGGAATCCATGACCCTAAATACATATTGGAGTTCGACGAAGCTGTGGCCCAAATATTGATTTCACTTAAAAGTGGCTATACCCTGATCACAGTGGCGCCGGAACGCCTTACCCAGGACCAGCTTGCGAAGCTTGCAGGACCGCATATAAAACTGGCAGCCGGCCATTCTAAAGCCGGCAGTACCCAGATGGCGGAGGCCTTTAAGGCAGGTATAACCGGTGTTACCCACCTGTTCAACGCCATGAGTCAAATGCAGCAAAGGTCGCCTGGAGTGGTAGGTTGCACCCTGTCTGCGGAGCAGATCTGGGCCAGCATCATAGCCGACGGCTTTCATGTTCATTTCGTCAATGTTCGGGCGGCCTGGCAGGCAAAATGCGGCAAACTGTTCCTGGTCACTGATGCCATGCCCCCGGTTGGCGGGGAAATAGACACTTTCACCATCGGGCCGCACACTATTTACCACCGTGAGGGTAAATGCTTTACCAGTGATAATGTGCTGAGCGGCTCAGCGTTAGATATGGCCACCGCCGTGCGTAACTGCATTAAATTCGCCGGCATTGAAAAAGCCGAGGCGTTCCGGATGGCCTCTACCTATCCGGCCCAGTTCTTAGGGATCAAAGACCTTGGCTTCATCAAGCCCGGTTACCAGGCCAATATGACCGTATGCGATAACGAGATCCGGGTAGCCGGAATTTTCAGGAGGGGAGTTTACTGTCAAGTTGCCGGTGCACCAAAGTGCGGGCAGAGTTAGATAGGCATCGCTTTCTGACTCCTCACCGGGAGCTGAGCCGGCACTTGCGCTATTTGCTTCTTTTTTTAATCCAGTTTAAGGGGTTTAACTGCTTTTTATATTTATTATCCATATAAAAGGAGAATCATTTTTTGTTCGGGAATGATAAAAATTCGCATCCTTTCCCTGAGCGGGGTCAAACTAATCTGCAAGCAGACTGTGAAAAATGCTCTGGGCTGTGTTGTGTTGCGCTGTACTTTTCAGCCTCGGCGGGCTTCCCAGCGGACAAAGACGCCGGGAAGCCTTGCCCCAACCTGCAGCCGGACTTTCGTTGCTGTGTTCACGAAAGCCTCAGGGAACGGGGTTTGAAAGGTTGCCTTGCTTATGACTGCTTTGGTGCGGGACAAAAGGTTGTGCAGGTCAGCTATGATGGACACCACTGGCGGCAGGACCCGGAATCCGCCCCGCAAATGTTCAAGGTTTTTCTAATCATGGTTCAGCTCCATGAGCTGCTGTGGTATCTGACCGAAGTGATGACGCTGCAACCGGCACGCCCGCTCCGTGGTGTGCTGGGCTCCATGATTGGCGAGACGGAGCGCTTAACTTACCTCACCCCCGGCTCGCTTTTGGAACTGGATGTGGCAGCACACCGGGCAGAGGTAAATGATTTGCTCCTCAAGACCAGTGAGCTTGTACGGGCTGAAGCCCGCCGCGGCCGAAAGGAGCCTGCGGGGCGTCGGAAGACCTTTGGCCGGGGAGCCGACTTGATTGGCGCTGACCTCAGAAAAATTGACCTCATTGGGGCTAACTTGAGGGGAGCCTACCTGATTGCTGCCGACCTCAGGGGCGCTGACCTAAGTGGGGCGGATTTGATCGGGGCTGACCTCCGGGATGCTGACCTGAGAGGCGCCAACCTGAGCAGGAGTATCTTTCTCACCCAAGCGCAGCTTAACTCGGCAAAGGGGAATTTCAGCACAAAGCTGCCCCCGTCGCTCACCCGCCCAATTCACTGGGGCACTTTATAGATAAGGAAGCCCCTGGTTTTAGCCCGGCTCCTCCTCCCTGCGGCTTAATGCCTCACCAAGACCAACCAGCCGCGGCAGAATATACTATAATTTGCTATTTCCCCAGCAGCTTGGCTTCCAAATATAAAATATGATTATTTTTCGTATCAGTTAATATTAGACTTCATACCACAGGTGACTACTCAATTTTAAGCCGCCGCTGCTGAAGTATTGCTATTTTCTATTAATTTCTGTTCATGCATCTGAAAAAACTTGCCAGAGATGCAGGATTAGCCATATTCTGTGATGAAATTGCTATAAGCTGCTCATCCCGGTTTTTGGGCAAACAGCGGGTTCCTTGATTAATACGCTATATTTTGAGGGGTGCGGGCAATTAAAACCGTTATCATCGCCGAAAAGCCGTCCGTGGCCAAAGACCTGGCGGCCGTTATCGGGCAGTTTGGCAAAAGGGACGGCTACCTAGAGAACAAGGAGTATATTGTGACCTGGGCTGTCGGACACCTGGTAACCCTGGCAGAACCAGAGGACTATAACAAAAGCTTAAAGAAATGGCAACTGGGTAACCTGCCCATTTTGCCGAAAAAGTTTTTACTCAAGCCTATACCTAAAAACGTAAAGCAGTTGAAAATAATCAGAGAACTGGTGAACCGGCAGGATGTGGATCTGCTGGTCAACGCTTGCGATGCCGGCCGCGAGGGGGAATTGATTTTTCGCTATATTTACCAAATCACCGGCTGCGTTAAGCCTTTCAAGAGGTTATGGCTTTCCGAAACCACCGCCGGTGCCGTAAAAAGTGCCTTTACCCAGCTCCGCCCGGGCGCTGAGTTGGACCACCTGGCCCAGTCCGCCCAGGCCCGCAGCCGCGCTGATTGGCTCATCGGGATAAACGCGACCAGGGCTTTTACAGTTGTACATAACCACCTGCTGTCCGTGGGACGGGTGCAAACACCCACCCTGGCCCTGATCGTTAATCGCGAGCAGGAAATTTTTGAGTTCGTCCCGGCTTCTTACTGGGAACTGTATGCTGTTTTCACCAAGGCGGATAATCAGAGCTATACAGGTAAGTGGTTTAAGGGAAAACGGGACAGGTTTGACGACCTCGACGCCGCCCGGCGGATCCAGGAGAAGGTTGCCGGCCGGCCTGCACAGGTGACCAAGGTTGAACAAAAAGATGCCAGCGAACTGCCGCCGCTTTTATTCAACCTGAACGACCTGCAGAAAGAAGCCAATAGAAAGTACGGCCTGCCGGCGGCCAAGATCTTGGAAATAGCTCAGGCGCTTTATGAAAAAAGAAAGTTAATCACCTACCCCCGTACGGAAAGCAGGCACATCACCAAAGGTTTGGCTGGCACTTTGGGCAAAAGGCTTGCCGCTGTTGCCGCAGCGGGAGAATACGCCGCCTTTGCGGAGACGGCAAAAAAAGCGGGCACTCCTGGCAAAAGGTATGTGGATGACGGGAAAGTGACCGATCACACCGCCCTGATCCCTACGGAAACCAGGCCCAACATTAAAGCAATTACCCCCGACGAGCATAAAATCTATGACCTGGTGGTGCGCAGATTTCTGGCCATATTTTTCCCGGCGGCCAGGTACAAGCAGACCAGGGTGATTACCAGTGCGGAGGGGGAAACCTTTCTTACGAGGGGCCGGGTGGAACTGGAGCCGGGCTGGAAGGCCGTCTATGCTTCCACCCCTCCCGAGCAGGCCGGCCGTAGGGAAGAGGAGGAGCCTGACGAGAATGCGCCCCTGCCTGAGCTGACCCAGGGTGAAGCAGTGCTCACCGGCGGCTCGCAGGTCAGGGAAAAGAAAACCAAGCCGCCCAAGCGGTACACCGAGGCTAGCCTGCTGTCCGCCATGGAAGGCGCCGGCCGCCTGCTGGAGGACAGCGAACTGAAGGCAGCCATGAAGGGGCACGGCCTGGGCACCCCGGCCACCCGGGCGGCGATCATTGAGCGGCTGATTGCCGTGGGCTATATCACCAGAAAACAAAAAACACTCTTTCCGACAGAAAAAGGCAAAAGCCTGATCAGCCTTGCGCCGGAAATCATCAAAAGCCCGGAAATGACCGGCCGGTGGGAAAAGGCTCTGGCGGATATCGAAGACGGCAAAGTGGAGCCCGAGAAGTTCATGGCGGGCATTGTCGACCTCACCAGACAAGTAGTTTCTTTGACCAGGCAGCAAAAACCCCTGGACGGCGGGGGGAGCCTGAGCCGTGACATAATTGGCCAATGCCCGCTGTGTGGCAGGGATGTAGTGGAATTCCCCAAAAGCTACTCCTGCAGCGGTTATCAAGCTGGCTGTAAGTTTGCCATCTGGAAAGAAATAGCGGGAAAAACGATCAGCGTCGACCAAGTTAGAACACTGATATCCGATAAGAAAACAGGGGAAATCAATGGGTTTAAATCGAAGACCGGTAGAGAATTTACGGCATGCTTAACCCTGGGACAGGATGGAAAAGTAAAATTCGAATTTTTTTAGTAACAGCGGCGGTAGACAATTAAAGAGGTATCCCCTCATAAACTGGGGATACCTCTTTTTGTTCCTCTAGAAGGGCGAGTCCTGAACTACATGGAGTTTGCTGCCGTATTTAGCAAACTCCATGGATGCACAGTATTTATCTATAAAGGTAACAATTAAAGATTCTTTGTATTTGGGCGGCCTGATGGTTACAGGCCACATATGCTTTACGATAATATCCTTTTCCAAATCGTTTAAATTAAACAGTTCGCTTGCATTTTCCAGGGCAATGAATGGATGCCGGAAACAATGAAGGCCGCCTTCAGGTTTTGTTATGTGTGAATTGTAAAAGTAAAAATCGTGAAGTAAGCCTCCCCTGGCAGCCGACCGGTAGTTAAGGCCTAATTTTTTGCAGGCTAGGTAGCTCAGGTAGGAAACGTGCAGGCTGTGCTCCAGGCGTGAAATATTTTTGTGATGTGCAAAATCCGCCAGCGAATGGATATTTTCATCTTCGGCTAAATCACTGACGCAGTACTGGTACTCGCTCTTATCGCTGAAATCTGCCTTCAGGTTTAATTTTGCTTCAATCAATTCGATCATTAAGCATACTCCATACATGAAATTTTATAGATGTTAGAAATCACTTATTGTATAATACCACAGATGATCATTTATTCATATGCCGCTCGGGTAGATATGTTGATAAGTAGTTTGTTGCCAGTGTCCGGCTCCGTTCCGATTCCACGTGAACCACCGCCTGAGCTCAGTCAGACTTATTTGATTTAAATGACAAAAACAAAATTGGTCCATGCATCACGATAACAAACTGAAATAAAAGTGGTTATCATGAAACATGGACTGCACAATATCTTAAAGAGGGCCTGTATTTGCATATTCTTGATATCTTTTGTAATCAGCTTCCTTGCATTCCATGGAAATCAATATACCATCACTGTTATAGGCAGTGGAATTGATGTTTGCATTATCCTTAAGATAAGCTACAATATTTCCTTTGTCATAGGGAATTAGCAGCTCACAGTTAACATACCGGGTGAAAGCCATTTGACGAATGGCATCCGCTAACTGCTCTAACCCGGTTTTTTCCTTGGCTGAGATGAATACGCAATCTCTTTCCAGGTTAAAGTTTTCACAAGGAACTAAATCCGTTTTATTATAAGCATAGATAGTGGGAATGTTGTCTGCACCCAGCTCTTTTAAGGTCGCCCTGGTTACTTCAATCTGTTGTTGATAATTGTGGTTTGCATAATCCACAACATGAATCAGCATATCAGCTTCGGCTACTTCTTCTAAAGTGGAGCGAAATGCCTTGACCAACTGGTGGGGCAATTTACTGATAAACCCTACCGTGTCGGTTAATAAGAAGGTTTTGTTATCCGGTAATGTTATGCTTCTAACAGAGGTTTCCAGGGTAGCGAACAGCATGTTCTTTTCAAATACATGTTTACCGGCTTGTGAATTGTACATCTCGATCAAGGCATTCATAATGGTTGACTTGCCTGAGTTTGTATAGCCGACCAGAGCAATCACAGGTATTTCATTCTTCTTACGCCTTTTCCGCTGGTTTTGACGCTGAGCCACTAGTTTTTCCAGTTCCTTATGGAGCCTGCTGATCTGACCTAGAATCTTTCTGCGGTCCAGCTCGAGTTTTGTTTCCCCGAAGCCCCTGTTTCTGAGCCTGGCTCCTCTTCCACCACCCTGGCGGCTTAAGGCTGCTCTCAGGCCAACTAAACGCGGCAGCATATACTGTAATTGTGCTATTTCTACCTGCAGCTTGGCCTCTCTCGTTTTAGCCCTTTGCCCGAAAATATCTAAAATAAGGACTGTCCTGTCTATGATCCGGCACTGTAAAATGGCCTCTAAATTGCGAATTTGTGAAGGGGACAGCTCATCATCAAAAATAACCATATCCGCAGCCTTCTGTGCAATTAAGGTTTGGACTTCTTGCAGCTTTCCCCTGCCGATATAATATGCGGAGTTCTCACGGTGCAGTTTTTGGATAATTTTGCCGACCACCTCTATATCACAGGCAGCAGCCAGGTGATACAATTCCTCCATGGAATCTGAAAAGTGCTGTTGATTGTTAATAATAGCACCGACCAGGATGGCCTTTAATTTTTGTTCCATCTATATTTCTCCATTCATTATTTAAGACTATTCATTTCTTAAAAAAACACAGGCTGCCTGCCTGTGTATTGAGTAAACGGAAGTTGCATCACGAATTTTACTTTTTTAACGCTTGGACATATGCAAAAGAAACCCCAAAGAAGCCCCCTTTTGCTTTGCGAGCCTCATTTATTCATTAATAAAATATCATACATATTTATTTTACACAATAGATTGTCTAATTAATGGATAAAAGCGGTCATAAATAGAAAGACATAATATCCCGTACGAAACGATAACAGCGCCTGAGATTCCTCCTACTCAGACGCTGTTAGTCTTTATTCTGCAGCTGTGCCAAAAAATTAGGTTTACTTGCTACCATCTTCTGGTGCTGCCCCCGCCTCCACCGGAGCCGCCCCCACCGCCAAAACCACCGCCGCCTCCCTTAAAGGCAGCTCTTAAAATCATACCCAGAATAAACCCGTTCAGGAAGCGCTGGTCTAAAATAATCAGCAGAATGATCAGTAAAACGATCATTATTTTTGCCCATAGCGGCAGGGGAGGGCTGTTTGCGGGTGCGTCCGCCGCCGGCTGCGGCGAGGCGATCTCCACGGTGACCTGATACTCCTGGGCCACGGTCTGGACGATGGCGCTGTAGCCGTTCAGGATCCCCTGGTTAAAATCATTTTTTTGGAAGTAGGGGATCATGTAGGTATCCTGAATCTGGCCTGTCTTGGCATCCGGCAGGGCACCCTCCAGGCCGTATCCGACCTCAATCCGGAAAACCCGATCTGGTGGAGACACCAGGAGCAAGAGTCCGTTGTTCAGGCTTTTATCCCCGATTCCCCAGCCCCGTAAAATGGCCAGGGCGTATTCCTCAGGTGCCGCACCGTTGAGGCTGTTGACTGTGACCACAACGACTTGGGCCTTTGTTTTTTGCTGCAGGGTAGCTGAAGTCTGCACGATGGTTTGTTCTGTGCCGGCATCAAGCACATTGGCCTGGTCCAGGACGTAAAATTGGCTGCTTGGCTGCGGGATGGCGGGGGCGGCAACCGCTCCCAGGGGATAAACAGTTGCTATGATCAGCCAGGCCAGCGCGGCGAGAAGGGATATCCTCTTCATATGGGCTCATTCCCTTCTATTACTTATTTTATCTGGAGAAATCAACTGTAGGTACGGTGCCGGCGCCTGCGGCAGCCTGAAAGTATTCCTTGGGACCAAAACCAAACATTCCGGCATAAAGGGAAGTAGGGAAAACCTTGATCTTGGTGTTATAAGCCTGCACGGCATTATTGTAATCCATCCTGGCGGTGGCAATGCGGTTTTCCGTACCGGCCAGCTCATCCTGAAGGGCCCGGAAGTTGGCATCGGCTTTTAGCAGCGGGTAGTTTTCAGCGATTGCCAGCAATCTGCCCAGCGCTCCGGCTAAGGCTTGGTCCGCCTGGGCCGCCTCGCCCACAGTTGTCGCTCCCGCCAGCTTGGCCCGGGCCTCGGCAACCTGGGTGAAGATTTGCTCCTCATGGGCGGCGTAGCCCTTCACGGTTTGGACCAAATTCGGGATCAAGTCCGCTCGTCGCTGCAGTTGGTTTTGCACCTGGCTCCAGCTGCTGTTGACCCCTTCCGAGAGCCTGACCAGGTTGTTGTAGCCAGAGACCATTAACAACCCCAGCACGACAATAATAACCACTGGAATTAGCCACTTTCTCATATACAATCCACCCTCCTCGTAGTATACTGACATACTATTGCCTGAAAGCACCTTTTGCCCATATTATATCATTTGCCATTGTCTCCACGTTATAATTTTTTAATATTTGGGATAATTCTGTATGTCATCGCGGCCAGGGAATACGGCATACTTTTTATGGTAAGTCTTGCTAAGAGGTAAATATGTGGTCAGGTCCTATTAACCTTGACAGAATAATATTAATTTGACAAGGAGCAGTTCATAGACAACGTTTTCATGAAGACCCAAAAAAACCGGATTACCGGGTCTGCTACGCATGAAGGGTATGGCTAATGACAGTGGAAAGACAACAGAAATACTGATCCGGTTATATCAAACCCTGGCGCAAGGTAAAGTCGGGGGATAATTAACGGTTATGCCGGGGTCCAGCAAAACGGGAAGACTCCGGTGGGAAATATGTGGAGGAGTGGGGATGCGCTGTCATTGAGGTGTTATGCGGTATTTTAGAAGAGGGTTTTGTTAGGCATTGGCATTCTTAAAATCAACGAGCTTATTAATAATTTCAAGTTTGGGACTAAATTCTCAAGTTTTGTTTAAATAAAACGGTTAAGAGGCTGGGTTGGATTACAGATATTTGGATAAAGTAGTCTGTGACTAATATTGTTGCCGAAATTAGGGCAAAGGACAACCCGATCTGGCTGAATAGCTTCTTTTCCCTCGCCGCGTAATGGTGGATGCATACTATCAGTACAATATATATTAAAGTCAACAAAATCGCCGGGTACATCCACAGGTAATCCCTAGGAAAACGCGAGACAATATTGGAAAAGGGGTACTCGAAACATGAGCCTGTGCAAAACGGTCCGGACAATGGCGGGGTCAAGATGGCGATGCCGAAGGTCACCATAGTAAATACAGTTGTGCTGATGGCTGCGTAAAATCCTAACAAGTTTGTGTTACGCTTTACAGCGTTTACAACCTTGTGGGAGCTATTCCGACTCTTCATTGGATTCATTCCTTGATATTTTATGTTCAGCCCCGAGCGATTTCACCATTACCAAGACCGTCTCCAGTAAAAACCATAGTCAAGACACTGCATATCCGGACCAAGCAGCATGGATTAAAAGAGGTAGACTTCCGTCAGACATGGATAACTTAGTGTGTGCATTAAGCGATACTTTTACAAGTTCTCTATAAATAAACGCACTACATCTGCCCCACCGATGAATGTTCCGACTGTGCCGCCCAGATTTGCAAAAGTAACTATCAGCAGTATCCTGGTCACCTTATTATTCCAGAAACCTTTCAGGCTAAAAATATCCTCGCTAAGGTTTTCAAATTCTCTTACACTCGGCCGGCGGACATAGGCTTGAGCTAATCCGGCAAACCACCCCGCGGCAATCAAGGGATGCAGGGTAGTAATCGGAGCTACAATAAAGGCGGTAAGAATGGACAGCGGGTGTCCCAAAGCCAGCGCAGTGCCGAGTGCCGCAAAAGATCCAGTCCAAAGCGCCCAGTTTATTGACTGCTGTATTCCTGCCGCAGGATTGGCAATAAAGGTATAGGCGATTAGACCCAGAATTAAAATTGGAATGGCCCACCCAATAATAACGGGTACCTGGGAGCCGGCAGGCAACTGAGATAAAGCCTGTAAGTCATGTTCTTTGTAAATTTCATTTTTGACGCCGGGGATGTGCGCTGCCCCTAGAACAGCTACAATCTTTTTCCCTGGCGCTTCTTTGATTTTTTGCGATAAATATTGATCCCGCTCATCAACTAAAGGGCGCTTTAATTTTGGAAAGGATGCTGTCAAGTCGTTAAGTACCGAGTTGAGCATATCTTGAGACTTCAATTTTTCCAGTTCTTCTTCAGTAATGCTTTCATTATTAAAAATACTAAAAATAATCTCGGTCATCAGTTTAATTTTTCCCCAAAACCCTACACCATGCCAAATCCGGGAAAAGGTCGTTTGGATATTACGATCGGCCAGCACCAGGTTAGCGCCGGTTGCTTTTGCCGAATCAATCCCCTGAAGCATTTCTTGACCGGCATTAATCCCGAATTGTTTGGCGATGCGTTTTTGAAAGGAGGACAGCACCAGATTGATTAAAAGTAAAGTGGATTTCTTCTCCTTGATAATTTTAAAAATATCAGTATCTTTCCATTTGTTCCCTTCAGTAATGGTATGATATCTTTGCTCGTCCAATTCGATACAAACAGAGTCCGGCCTTTCGGCTTCAATTACTTCCTTCACCTGGTCTGCGCTGTGCCTTGATACGTGGGCAGTGCCAATCAGGATAAATTCTTTGCCATCCAAGTCTAGACGGGTAATATTGTTATTTTCTCCAGACATAAATTCCCTTCCTTTGAGCATATTCTTATTCAAATAAACCATGCTAATAGTTACCATTTTACAGTAATTAAGTGAAAATAGGTTTAATTGCTGTTAACCACTCAGTAAATAATTTCCTCCAAAATAATTGTACTTTGTTTTTTCAATGCGATTATTTAAAGTGGGTTATCAACAGGCCAAGGCCAGGGGGTCATTTGTTTATGCCCAGGCTTGTTTTTAAAGCATCCTGCAGCACCTGGGAGAAGTTAACCTTTTCCCTTTCAGCTAAATCATTTAACCATTTGGGGATAGTCAATGTCTTTTTGACCGCCCTGTTTTCGATGGCGTTTCGATAAACCGGCATCAATACTTCAATAAGTAAGATAGCCTGATTCTGTTCCGGGCGCAGTTTCGTGATTGGTGTGGGCTCCGGTATATCATCCTCATTTTGCTCCAGACGGTACAAATGCAGTGCCATTGCCTCTTTGGCGTTATTTATTGCTTTCTGTGCATCGTTTGCACATGGGAGGCAGCCCGGTAGATCGGGAAACTCAATAGAAATGCGATTATCAGCAAAGTCAAAGATGGCCGGGAAAATATAATGGTCCTTCCTCACGTAGTACCTCCTTAATTAATCGGGGATTATTTTATCTATTCCCGCTGCACCCCTTGGATACATATCTTAGCACGTATTATAATACGTGTAAAGCGATTAAACCTGGAATAGTACCAGAGCATGCTGGCCAGATTTGTAGAATTAATACCTGAGCGAGTTCGGCGTTGCCAGTGTGCTTGTTATTATGATGATGTCAATCACCTTAAGCTCTGGCCTGGAAAGGTGACGGCTACCGGGAAATAACAAACCGGCCCTCCTGATGTAGCAGTTAATCAGGGGGCCGGCCTGAAGAATATTGATATGGCTTTACGTTTGATAATCAACACCTTCATATTGAATATTGTTGGGACATCGGATGCGTTTTTGCACCGCCGCTGAAATCCATTAATTCTGTCCTTAACTGGGACGTGCCAGTTAAGTTGCCCTGGGATAATTTCACGGGTTATTTGTACCACATAAGCTTATAGCTTGGTTCTTGCTGGGCGCCAGAAAATTTACCCCCATACGGCCATATTAGAACACTTGTACTAGATGGATGTAGGGTAACACGTATGAAAGTACGGGTAAACTGCCATAAAGCTAAGTATTTTAAAATAACCCCCCAAACGATAATAATAGCGAGCAGGTAGATGCTAAGCTCGTTCATGATTAGCCTCCTTTTTTATTTGTTTCATAATATGAATATTCATAATATTTTGTTAGCAATACTATCATTAAAAATATTTTTTTATTTTGTCTTTAACTGGGGACTAAAATGTTATTTACCAATAATTTTCTAAATAAAGCCTGTCTATGTCGCCTTTGATTAAGCCGCTTGCAATCAGGAAATTATCCGGTGATAATGTAAGAAAAATGGTTTATACTAAAGACGCATGTAAAAAAAGCCATAATCATCAATGCCTGCATAAGCACGTTGTGGAACAAGTGCCGCTAGGAGGTCTTTCAAATGTCTCTATCCGCAGGCAGCCGGTGTTAGTGAAGAGGGGCGGGTATTTATTGACGGTATGAATAATGAGCATAAATTGCTTTACCAGGCTTTTGATGGTTATGAACAGGCAATGAAGGGTGGGCAAGGCAAGGCCATCCTTCCTGAACACGGCAATCTAGCAGCACAGAGCATAGCCGCGTCAAAGAATATCAATGTTACAGAGGTTCCGAAACACCTGGATAGTTTAATGCCGGAAGACTCTTTAGAAGATATTATTGACATCCAGCAGCTCTTAAAGTATGGTTATCAAATTGTAAATATGCTGGGGGAGCACATCAAAAAAGAAGAAACCACGGTAGCAAGTTTGATTAAGCAGGCTAATATGGCTAAAGGATAATTGCTAATAAATCTGCCTGGTGTCCGCTGCTTTTATACCAACAGTTGCCTGTTGATCTGCAGCAGAGAATAGTGATAAGATAACACACGTCGCCGCTTTCGAGCGGGCAAAGAAAAACAAGACATTAATTACCTGTTGACGCAAAACTGCGATAAGTGTTAAAATAACAAATGTCGCTGCAAGATATGAAATAAAATGCGGCAACAGAACCAGAAAGTGGTCGTTGACCACGGCTGGTGAAAAATGATAAGATATCAAATGTCGCCTCTGAACGGCGGCAAAAATAAGAGACAAGCGGTCTTTGAAAACTAAACAGTGGATGGATGGAAATTAGGTCGCAAGACGCCGGAAGCCAGACGTCAGGAAAAAGGGAATGCCAATAGGTGTTTCATAAGAACTGACGGATGAAAACTGGCGCAGGCGACCGACACATGACTCTCGTCGAAGCGAAAGCAAAAGCGAGCAGTACATTCCGAAACAACAAATATACGAGCCAATATTCAAACCTTTATAAATATTTTATGGAGAGTTTGATCCTGGCTCAGGACGAACGCTGGCGGCGTGCCTAACACATGCAAGTCGAACGGGGCTTACGATGAAACCTAGTGATTTGTAAGCTTAGTGGCGGACGGGTGAGTAACGCGTGGATAACCTGCCTGTTAGTTTGGGACAACACCGGGAAACTGGTGCTAATACCGGATACGCTCATTGGAGCACATGCTCTAATGAGGAAAGGAGCAATCCGCTAACAGATGGGTCCGCGTCCCATTAGCTGGTTGGTGGTGTAACGGACCACCAAGGCGACGATGGGTAGCCGGCCTGAGAGGGTGAACGGCCACACTGGAACTGAGACACGGTCCAGACTCCTACGGGAGGCAGCAGTGGGGAATCTTCCGCAATGGGCGC
>MVQL01000132.1 GCA_002067205.1 Pelotomaculum sp. PtaB.Bin104 | reverse complement strand
GGTGCAACTGGACGGGAACGAACCAACCACCAGCCACCCAACGCTGGTTGAGAAAAACGGTAAAAAGTACGTCTATATCGGCACATACAGCCAGTACATGGATATTGTAGATATCACCGATTTTAACAACGTAAATCAAGGGAGCCTGATCTCAAAACAAAGTCCACAGTCTTCAGATATTACGTCAGCGCCTTTAGTCCTGAACTGGCGTGGTCATGAAATAATGGTTAGTACAACTGGCAATACTGGTAAGGTGTATATACTTGCCGATGCACTTGACCAGAATAAGGTTAACGGTTTCCACATCAATGTCGGCTCCGGTCGCACATCTTCTTCCCCTGCTCCTGTAGCTGGCGGTACTGCTTTTGCCGTTGGCCTGGACTGCGGATTCCAAACACATGGTGAATTACGCTTATACTATCTGGACGACATCTTAAGCGAAGACAGCAGTGGCAAAATAGTAAAAAAATCGGATAATGCAAGGGTAGCTGAATCACTCCCCTCCGGATTGGTTGCCAGTTTTGCTGTAGATGGGAACATGCTCTACTTCGGAGACAGCAACAGTAACGTGTATGTTTACAACGTAACGACTGGCAACATGGCGAAAAACACAGACAACGCAGGTACCTTTTCCAACCGTTCCCCGGCGCTGACGGCCTCCAGGGTGTACTTCCCCGTGACCAATTACGGATCAGCAGATGCCCAGGGCAAATTGTTGGTAATAGAACGTTCTGACGGCTCAACGGCTTATGCCCTGCCGATGGAGTACAAAGGTGAAAACCTGGGCCGCGCCATGACTGCACCAGTAGTCTTGCGCGGTCCGGATAACTCAGCATGTGTATTGATTGGTACAGGGTTGGGTGATGTTAATATTATCAACCCTTTTACTGGTGGTACCCATACTGCCTTTAAGGTAGCAGACATCACCGGTGATCCTGGTTACGCTTCCGGTGTATCCGGCGAAATATCGGCATGGGAAAATATCTGCGTTACGACAAGCGAGCAGGGTATGATTATCTGGCAACTCAAACCGGAAGTAAACCTTTTGGTAACTGACATAACTCTTGACCCCAGCCTGGGGAACATAGGTCAGCCTACCAACGGTAATATCACCGTCAAAAACGAGTCTAAAAAATCCTTCACCGGCACCAGCACATTGTGGCGGGTAAGACACCCGGACGGTTCGGTACTGGCAGAGAACACTATAGTGACCGACTTAGCCGCAGGTGAACAAAAGACACTACCATTTAGTTTCACTCCCGACATAGCTGGAGAATACAGCGTTGCGGCCATGATCAACCCGGACCACTCTAACCCGCCGGACGAAGTTAATTTTCTTAATGGTGACTGGCCAGGTGACAACCGGATGGAAGTACCCTACATTGTTAAGGGAAAGGATTATGACATCAAAGTAGAAATAACTCCAGGCATGAACCCCTGGGAAACGATTGACAACCCGGCTTATATGTGGGCAAACATAGTAGTGAGCCGCAAAGATGAACTGCCTGAGACACTGCCGGTAAGATTAACAATCAACGGAGCCGGTGGTACTGTGGTTAAAACGTTCGACTTCCCACAAGGGGGAAGCCCATACGAGTACCAGTATTACATTACGGCATCGGAGTCAGGTTACTACAATGCCGAAGCGCAGGCCTGGCCTTATGACGATTCCTGGGTTGATATATACCCGCCTGACAACGTGGATAGCACAAGCATACAGTACATCTATAACCCGCCGCCTACGATTGATCCACTGGATAATCAAATCCACGGTGAGATTATAGATTCGGAACTTAACTAATCACATTTTTCATAAAAGACACCAGCAAGCAAAACGCCTGTTGGTGTCTTTTATTATGGGGGTGAGATTTATTGAATATCTTAAAAAACGAGAAAGGGTCGATATTGGTGGAGTTCGGTTTTGTTGGACCTATATTCATCGGAATAATATTCATGATGCTAATTACCGGCATGTGGATTTATAACGCCACTCAAACCAGTCAGGCGGCCCGGCTTGCGGCGCACCAGCTGGCTGTAACGGGGAATTACAGCGAGGCGTATCAAATAGCTTATTCTCACCTCGGCAAAACCGGAATAGGGTTATCCTCTGAAGAAGTTTCCGTTTATTGGAGTGGGGACATGGCCTGTGCCCAGGTGATAACCAATATGGAAACTTACATGCCGGGGTTGGTAAAGCTCTTCAACCCTTCGGCCACCAACTGGACAGGCAAAGTAACAATATCAAGGGGGGCGCAGACAACCGGTGAGTACAGATTACGGTCGGGAAACCAGTCGCAGTTTAATTAAGGACGAAAGAGGTGTCATACTGGTAGAGTTTGCCTTTTGTTTTATTATCCTGATGGTCCTGTTTCTCGGAACTGTGACGTTATCATTCGCGTTTCGGGACTACGTTTCACTTCAGAAAGTTGTTAGGGAAGGGGCAAGAGAAGCGGTTATAACCGGCAACACCAGCACGGCATACTCCAAGGCCTGTCAGGCGGCCTGGCTGTGGGGCCTGAAACCAGAGAATCTTAGTATAGGCTTCCAGCAGGAAGTTGACGGCGTGCGAACAGTTGAAAAGTGCTACGGCACATATCATATCAACTTATTTAACTACACCTTCCCCACATTGGTGGGCCAGGCATCGCTGAGCGATATTAATATCAACGCCGCTGCCGACTTCGGGTGGTGGGACTTCACCAAGAAAAGTCCTTAAATAGTTCACGGAAAGGAGACATCATGATTAAAAAAATCTTGTCTGACGAACATGGAAGTATTCTTCCTATAATGGCGGTAGTTATAGTGATACTAATTGGTATCTCTGCTGCTGCCGTGGATTACACGCGACGGGCGGCAGCTGCGGAAAAGCTAAAAACAGCCGGTGAGTCGGCTGCTGTGGCCGGAGCCATGAGCGCGACCAGATATGTAAGGCTGTCTATTGACCCCGGAAAATCTCTTGAATGTTGCGGCGAATTAACTTGCAGCCCTTGCTGCAGGGATTGCGGAGATCCATTTGAAGTCACCGGCACAGAAAATGAACTTGTCGAAAAAAATGGCTATAAAAAATATTGCTGCAGCTGCGGGTGCGGCACGGTGAAAATCCTTGACCGC
>MVQL01000131.1 GCA_002067205.1 Pelotomaculum sp. PtaB.Bin104 | reverse complement strand
TCTTTGCCATGCCCATTTTTAGGAATGTCGTGAAAAGGACAGTCTTTTTAGCCTGGCATGCCAGAATTTCCAGTTGCTTTATTCCAGATTTAATGATTCCTCCCATCTAATGCCGAGAGCCTATATAGAATTATTACCTGGTGTATGTCCCTAATCTTGACAATTCTATAATCCAGATTTATTATTTATTTAAAAGTTATCACCCCTTTAATTAGTGGGAATACTGAAACTGAGGGACGGCACGAGTGCCTCACTTCAACCGGGGCTTCAAGGTTCCCCGGGTTGTTGCTAGCAACCCGGGGAACACTATTTAACCGCCAAGTTTACAATGGACACCACGAGGGTTAGTCCGAGGAGTAGGGCGATGATAAGTTGTATAACATCTGGTGTTTTCACCTTCCCCACCTCCCTTCGGAATTTCTCCCCCGGTTGGTGAGGCCCGCCCTCAGTTTCATATTCCCAGATTATTTTACCATTTTTGACATGCCGCGCAAGAAAAATTTCCCGCTATTGCCAGGCGTCACCCCCTTTGAATCTTGAGACTGTAAAAACTTTGACACTTTCACATTACCCACCATGTTAAGATTTTGACAGGTGAGTAATGCAAGGTTAATTACAGGTAAAAAACAAACATTCCTTATATCCCCAACAACATTGTAAAAACTTTTACACTGTCACACTGCCCAGTGTGAATCTACAAAGAACTTGACACCCGCAACAGCAAATTGAGCAAGGCGTCCTGGTATTCACTTTCCTTTTTATCCGCCGCTTTACAAAGATCCCTGATAAATTCGATTGCTATATTTTTAACTTCATCCTCTGAATCACTGTTAAGTTCTTCTGCCAGAGCAAGGAAATTTCTACGTTCCTTAGCCGTTCTCTTCATAAACCTTGAAGCAAAATCGATTATTTTGGATTCCACATAAGCATATTGCTCTAAGCTAACTCCACCCCCGGTATCCGGGGCTGTTTCAATTAGCAAATTTTCTTGCACCACCTGGCACGCCTCCTTTTAATTTTAGGATTTACCCAGGTAGCGCAGGATGTTATAATTGCCTCACCGGAGGCCTCCGCGCCCCTGGGTTAGGTTTTGAGGGCTGCTCCACCGGCAAGTGACCAGCCCTCAATCTATCTTAAACACCTCCTCTCTACTTGATTTACCCTGAATAATTTTACCTTTATAAACTACAGTTAAATTCTCCGGCGCATTGAAAAACGTGTTGTAAAAACTGCGTAGCTCTTGCCGAATCACTTCTTCTTGACATTCTTTATCCGTTTTATAGTCATCAACGAAGTCCCTGTAATCTTCTGCTAATTCATACTTAAGCTGCTCAAATTCTTGTTTGGTTAAGCTATTTTTCTTGTAGTTGTTTAAACTCTTCTTAACAAATTGCTCTTCGGTAACATTAAATAACATCAAGCCCCTCCGGACCATAAGCCTCCATTAACATGGCTTCGACTTCCTTATCAATCATCTGGTATGTTTCTTCTTTGAACAGATAAAAAAAGAAGCATTCCATTTGAGCTTGTAGTAAACTGCCGTGATTCTTTTCCCACTTATGATGAGCTCTCATCATCATGCCCCAGGCCCACTTTTCCAGTTCATTATCTAAAATAACCTTCACAGGATACCAGCCTCCTTTGTCTCGTCTCGTTATTCCATTTGAAACAGTATGATTTCAAAGCCACCTGGCTCGCTTTTTCTTCTCAATTCATAAGCCAAACGGATTCTTTCAAAAACAGCTGGTAATATTTCGCTGATCGCTTGCACTTACTTACCCCCTCTCGTCGATTTGTTCCGTCTTCTATTCGCCATTAAGCTTCGGAACTGGGTATTGTAACCGATTAAACGTATAAACTTTTGATGAACTTCTTCTTTTTTTCTTGTTCCGGGGTGAGGGTGTAGTTATTATCATTCTTCCTCCCAGGCCCGGCTCTGGGGGTCCTGTTGTTGTTACTCCTTTTCTCTGGAATAAAATTAGCTCTAGCCGGCTGGTCCGGCTGTATGTCGTTTTTAAGCGCGTAGCGCAGCCATGACCCTACGCCCCTGATTTCAATACCCTGAGAAAGTTGGCGGTCAAGCTCTCCTAGAACTAAAGATACTTTTTCCGGTGGGTATCTCTCTAAAATCTCTTTTGCGAAACTTATAGATATGTCGGCTCCAGCTACTTTCCGGACGTTTGCGCGAATTTGCTCCCAAGCCGGCAATTTATGCGGTATTTCTTCTGCCGGACTTTTTTCTTTCCGGTTCCCTTGCAACTTTTGGCTATTATTATCAGGTATATCAACCAACTGCAAATCAAAAGCAGCGCCGTCATTTTCGACAGAGCTGCCTGCGCTCTCGCTATTTGAAATTTTTTTCGTTCCGTGTGGCTGCTCAACAACAACAGATCTCTTTACTGAGTATTCTTTGTGCGACATATTTGTCGCATCCGGACACGACATATTTGTCGCATCCGGCATTTTCAGGCGTTCCACAGTTTTTAGGTCTTTTATGTAGTAGACGTTAGTCTGATTCTGACCACGCCGTCTCCAGGTGATTAAGCCATAATCGCGAAGCTCGAAAAGATATCTTTGCACCTGTCTTATACTGATTTCAGCAACTATGGCGAGGCGTTCCTGGCCGGGAAAGCACTCGTTTTCCTGCCAGGCAAACATCAGCAAAAGACCATACATGAACTTTGCACCGATACTCAACCCCATAGCCATCATTACAGCATTTGGAATAGACGTAAAACCATTCTTTAGCTTGGGGTTTTCCAGGACCAACGTTTTGTCTGTCATCAAACCGCCTCCCGGATCAATCGGTGGTTTTGGAGTTCGGAGACACATTCCCGGATTTTCTGTATGTCACAGCCGGTTATTTCGGCTAAAAAGCTTTCAGTGATCTGATATTTGCGCCAGGTCAACATAAGGAATATAGAAAACAGGGCTTTTGCTTCAAGAGAAAGTGTTCGCGAAGTAAGCACCGAATTCGGTACGGAAGTCAAACCATCTTTCATTGTAGAATCAAGAAAAACCAGCGATTTTTTATTCATAGAAAGCAACCTCCCTTAATGGGTTCCAGGTGAAAAGTTTTTTAATCAGAGTTATCACCTCCTCGGCAGAAAGAAAACCCCTAAGCCTTGCCATCCAAGGGCACTGAAAAAGTCCATTTGCAGCAATGCAGATGGACTTTTTGTCCAAAATTTTTGTCCAAAAATGGTAT
>MVQL01000130.1 GCA_002067205.1 Pelotomaculum sp. PtaB.Bin104 | reverse complement strand
CCAATAGTTAATTTTTCCTTACTCCCCCAAGGGTTTAGGCTATTTTTTAAAGTGGTCCAAAAGTGGTCCAGAAGTGGTCCAAGTGGTCCACTTTATTGCAAACTCTCGATTGCGAGCTTCACAACCCGCAACCTCCTGCCACTGGCATCAGTGATTCGTGTTGTGTATCTTTTAGCTTGCTCAACGAAGAGCAAATTTTCAGTTTCTAGTTCTTTCCACAACATCCTTTGACCCACTGGAAAATGGCCGCCCTGCCCGATACAAAACTGTTGAACGGTTTTATATGCCAAATCTGGCAGCAAATAACAATACTCAGAATCGAACCATCCCAGGAACCCTGGCTCACTCACCGGCCTGGCATCATGCAGGTTCCGGAGGAATATCGTTCCGGCTTGCATTAGTTCACGAAGAATGCCCAGAAATTTCCTGGCAGGCTTTTCGCTCTCGATGATTACGGCTTGGTCAGCCCCTAGACCGACCAACACGTTCCAACTTTTAGCCAGCATTTTGTTTTTTTCCTCCCGCTCCAGCGCTCCCGTTTGCTCAGCAAAGTTTAAGGCCATCGTAAATCCCAAGTAAAGCCACGCTACGATTTCGGGCAGTCTGCCGTGCTGATTTTCGCTGACAGCTTTCTGTCGGTTACTCACAAACCACTTTCCAAGCATTTCCGGCAGTTCGTCTAGTTCGTGAGCAAGCCACTCGATGTAGCCGCGCATGGCCTGCGCCAATTTTTCCGTATTTGATTGCGTTTCGCTCAATAGTTGAATGTCAATAGTGCTTTTTTTTAATTCAACCCCCAGGTATCGCGCTGTCGCGCTTCGCCCCAGGTCCGGTGTATCCTCCCCCGTGATCATACCCAGTCCTCGCGGCGCATAAGCCGCCCGCGACGTCAGATCAGAGTTCATCCGCGCCTTCCCGACTCGATCCCCGTACCCCCGAAGAAGCCGCTGCGCCGTTTGCGCCATCTTTTTTGCTTCCATCGGGTTCGGAACGGGATGGAAATCGTCGATCACTAGCAGGGAATCTTTAACAAGAAACGCTTTTTTTTCCAAAGCGTTTATGGTATCTCTGAAGCTAGCTGGAAGACTCGTTCTAGAGAATTTTCCGAAGTGGCAAAGAAACAACGCGGCCAGAGTTGACTTCATAGAGCCGCTTTCGCCGAATAGCCATACGAGGAACGAGGGTTCATAACCGGCCAGCTGGAGCGGCTCACAGAGCGGGGCTAAGTAGGTGTACGCAAAAAGCGGTATGGATACCTCCAGCGGCGCTACCCGAAGCAGATTTAAACTGATTTTTATTGCTTCAACAAGATCACCGGTTTGTGCCGGAAGCTCATAGCGCTCTAATTTGCTTTCAGAAACATCTATTATTATGTTTGCTGTTCCGATTGCGCCGCTGCTATGTAGGTAAGCCCACTTGCCGCCGATCTTCCGCCAGCCCAGGTGAGTGTACACGGTTTCTTTTTCTATGCCGTACGCAATAGACTGGATAGCGTGACGCACCCTGTCTTTTGTTCCGCTGCCTGGTTCGATATTCGGGCACAATCCCCACCCCGGCGCAATCCAGCCCATTCCGGAGAAATCCTTCGCGGATACTTCGATTTCGGGAAGCGGTATTCCACCGGCCAGAACCCCGGCAATCCGGAATGATTTTTTTTGTTCTAGTCCATCATCCCTGGTGGTTTCCTTGACTGCTTTTGCTAAAAAGTTACAAATTGGGATTTCTTCAAAGCCGCCGTCCGGCATAAATTTTTTGTGGCAAAGATTTCCAACGTTATCAAGGCAATACCTGGTGTTTCCTAGCAGTTTTCGCCACTCGTTGTATATTGTAGGCAGGCCGCCCTTTTTATTTTCTAGCTCCAGCTGCATTTCCCAATATGCGGCCCGCCCTACTAATTCTAGAAGTTCTTCTTTTGTGCCCCCATCCTTTAGCCAATCGCTGACATCGCCTTTTTCCCGCAGGCCGGGCAGTTCCACTACCCGGACACGGCAGCCCCTAGCGGTCAGTTGATTGGCCACCTTACGGGCATGGTCCCGGCCTGCATCGTCGTTGTCCGGGAGTATCACGATTTCAGCGCCGGCAGGGAAATGCTCACTGTGCTTTTCCGTCCATTTGCCTGCCCCGCCTGCGTTTGTCGTACCCACCAGTCCCATAGCCGCCAGGTTATTGCAGTCTTTTTCCCCTTCCGTGACGAAAACTATTTCGCCTTTCGCTATAGCTGCAGTCACCTCCGGAAGCCGATATGGAATCCTGGTATCGATCCCCTTGACATTCCAAATGTATTTTTTCGGCTGGTCCGAATTTGGCCGACGCTGCAGGAAGTCTTTAGGTTGTTGCCGGACCACCTCGAAGATGACATTTCCTTCGACGTTCAAATAAGGATAAACGGCGGTTATCTCCTTCTTGCGGACTTTCCCCCTCGGTTTTTCCTGCTTTTTGAACGGTGGCTTGACACCCAACCGCTCAGCTAACTCTTTTATGCTGCCGCCAATTCCCTCCTTATGACAAAACCATGTGCCCTTTGCGCGGTTTGCGCTGAAGCTGGGATGCTGATCTGGGCCTCCGTGGGTTTCGAGCGGGCAGGAACCTTGACCCTCATCCCCATGCCATTTGATATTGGAAACGTGTTCCTGAAACCAGTTGCCGAAATCCATGTCCTGTGATACTATTGTATTGGACATTTACTCCTTTCATCCTTTACTAACAGGTGCATGCCGCGCCCTTGATACATCTTTTCCGCTCCCCGGCCACGCCGTAGCCGGGGGTTTTTTGCTTTACTTGATTACTGTATCCGGCGTATTTTGCCATACCCGATGCTTTCTGTTTGTTTTACTGAATCTTCCTGTTGCCTTTCCCACCATATTCTTAGACTGTCCTCATCGAGAAGAACCCGGCGTCCAATATGCACCGCTGGCAGTCGTTTCCTTTTTATCGCCTCGTATAGTGACCACTCGGACACCAAGTTATTAAAAAATTCTTTCCGCGCCATTGAGACAGTTAATTTCTTGCCCATTTTTCCTACCCCCTCTACTGCGCCGCCTTTAGCGGAAAATCGCTTGCCAACTCGTCAATTGAGCACCCTAATACCTGCGAAATACGTTGAAGTGTTGCCAATGACGGGCGCGCTTTCCCATTCTCAAAAGCAGAAAGCGCCGGGACGCTTTTCCCGATTTGTCTTGCAAGCTCAACCTGTGACATCCGCGCCGTCATTCGATAAAATTTGATCCTATTAATAGCCAAAATTCACAACCTCCTTCTTGCATAAATCGTTAACTAATGCTAAAATAATAACTAATAGGAATGAAATAATTTCTAACATCAGTCTAAACCTTTCATTAACCATCGTCAATAGTTTAATTAATAAATAAAATGATAGTTTACAGGTTAGCAAGGAGGGATTCTAATGAAGATAAACGAGGGTAAGGGCTATGACTTCCGAGAAATTTACTCGACATGGAAGCGGTACTCTGATTATGAATTCGTAACAATACCTAATCCGTTTCCACCGGATATGAGAGACGGCAACAATAAATATGTGCCACCCCTTGATCAGTTTGAAGTCATACGTCCAATTCCAGGCGCTACAGTAAATGAATTTGATCCGC
>MVQL01000129.1 GCA_002067205.1 Pelotomaculum sp. PtaB.Bin104 | reverse complement strand
GGAGCCGAGCTCCTTTGGTTTGACCACCCGCAGCCGCTGCTCCTGTTAAATTTAAGCGGCAAAAGCGTGACAGGGGAGATTTAGTCATCAATTATCATTGATAACCATGTAGCAGTTGATTTTAATGGTAAAAATAATATGTTCACAGGAAAGTTTATATCGAGTTGCCAAGGAGACTGATTATTTGACAACACATTATTTATTATATAAACTTTTTTAAAGGACATTTAAGATGTCCTTGTTTTTTTATTATTAAATAGAACGATATCGTTTTTTTGCATATGGAAGGAGAAAATGATGGAGGAGCGCCTGCAAAAAGTCTTGGCCGAGGCGGGAATTGCCTCCCGCCGGCGCAGCGAAGAAATGATCAGTGCCGGTATGGTTAAAGTAAATGGAAAAGTGGTCACTGAGTTGGGCACTAAAGTCAATCCAGCCCAGGATAAGATTACCGTAAATGGCGAGGCAATATTTCTTTCCAGCCATAAGATATACCTGGTTTTGTACAAGCCCCGGGGTTACGTAAGCACACTGCACGATGACAGAGGCAGAAAACAAGTTATTGATCTGCTTAAAGGCGTTGCCGGGCGCGTATACCCTGTAGGAAGACTGGATTACGATAGTGAAGGTTTACTGCTGATCACAAATGACGGAGATTTGACCTACGCTTTAACCCACCCCAGACATCAAGTGGCCAAGACTTACCTGGTCAGGGTGCAAGGGGTCCCGCCACAGGCCAAATTGGACCAAATGTCCGCTGGTTTGCTCCTCGAAGACGGACCGACAGCACCGGCCAAGGTACACCTGGTTAGTATCAGGGACGGTAAAGCCCTTTTAGAGATCACCCTCCACGAAGGACGCAACCGCCAGATTAGGCGCATGTGTGAACACATCGGCCATCCGGTGTTAAGATTAAAGCGCACCCGCGTGGGTAACATTTCCTTGGGCAGCCTACTCCCTGGGCAGTATCGCCACCTGACCGGCACCGAATTTAAAAGATTAAAGGATCTAGCCGGATTACAAAACAAATCCTAGCGTCTTGAATGATATGGCAATAATCGACGCATGTTTTGAAAAACTTGCCTTCAGGAGATTCTTTAAACATTATCTTATTACTTAGACGTTTAAAAAATCAGCTGCAACTACGGCAGAACTATATTTTTTTAAAAAGCTGTATAAACAAAAATCTAACTTTCTTGTTTCGCTTGGATATTGTTAAATTGTCAGAGTTAAGCAGGAATTTATTTGTATTAGGGAGAATTATTTATTCAGCGGTACCTGAAGACAGTAGGAGGAGATTTTTTTGTCAAAAATCCCAAACAGTGATGGCACTGGTGAAAGACACGGCATTTTAGTCAAGGTCCGCCTTGACATTAAGGGCACTGGAAAGTCCGGGCGTTTTTTGTTTGGGGGCAAAACGGTGGATAAGGCGGCTGAAGAGTCGAGGGAGCAGCAGCTGACTGTTTTCCGAAACGTTCCCATACAGGGTATTCAAATCATTGATATCGATTGCAGTACGGAGATTTACACTGTGAACGATGAGCTTACCAACAATGAAATAGCCTACGCGCCAATGGAGCTAACCATTAAAGCATATAACCTGGAAAATGTAGTCCGGTTTATCACCAGGGAGGACTTTAGGAAAATCGAAGTTCTTGATCCGGCCTCATTAACTTTAAACCATAATGAAATTGAAAGACTACTGTTTAAAATATTTGAGGAAATAAAAGAATTTCGTTTGTGGCTGGAGAGAAAATATAATTTAAGATAGAGACAAGACAGGAGGCGCTCCGCCATGACCCTTCAAGGGAGCCGTAAAATAGCGCGGGTAGCAATAGAGATGGCAATGACCGATAGCAGGGAGCAAGAGAAGGAATTTAAATTAAAGTTTTCCGGTGAAGGGATTAAGACGGCCGCTGTTGACTGCGGCGGGGACTTTGTGCTATCGGTGAACAAGATGATTGAAAGGGCGGTTGTCGCTGCCAAACGTGAGGGTGTAATTAAAGAAGTGCACACTGAGGAAGGAGCAATTGCCGGGGCCGCCAGGGAGGCGCTGTCACAGCTGATCCCAAAGGCGATTGGCCTGAACGTAGGCGGCAAGATTGGCATAGCCCGCAGGGATGACCACATCAGTGTAGCCGCGTTTTTTGGGGTGGGACTTTTACATCTGGATGAAGTAGCCATTGGGCTCGGACACCGGGCAGTGCCGGCAGCAAAATAGCAAATGCCCGGCATGCAGGCGCATTGGGCAAAAAATGCTTGACACTGTAATGGGTGTATGTTAACTTAGACGTAGTTTAGAATAAGTTTTGAGCTGAGTGAGAAGAGGATAAGTTGAGCAGAGATGAGCTGAGATGAGCTGGTTATGCGTAAAAAATTTAACCGGTACTCATTTGAGTGCCGGTTTTTGTATTTTAGGGGGTCATAAAATTGGTTGAACCAGACAGGCAGAAATACCTTTTATTAGCTAATAACTACGATTTAATACCCGTCTACAGTGAAATAAATGTTGATATGGATACCCCAATCAGTATTTTTAAGAAAATATCTCCTGAAGGTCCAGCTTATCTTTTGGAAAGTGTTGAAGGCGGCGAAAACCTCGCCCGATACTCATTTATAGGCTTTAACCCAATTATCGGTTTTACTTCAAAAGAGAATTATTCAAGGATAACGAAGTCCTGCAGCAGTAAGATCATTTCGGGCTCACCCCTGGTAAACCTGGTTCAATTGATCACCAGTTGTCGTGCCTTTTGTAGTGATGACCTGCCGCGCTTTTTTGGCGGTGCTGTGGGTTATTTCGGTTATCAGGCAGTTCAACATTTTGAGAGTATCAACCTGGCCAGGCAAGATGATCCCGATCTTCCGGAAAGCAATTTCATTTTTGCCGGTACTGTGCTTATTTTTGATCATGCTAGACAAACCTTGAAAATTGTAATTAACAGTTTGCCCGAAGCAAATCCGGAAAGCGAATACGACCGGGCTAGACTCCAGATCCAAAAAGTGATCGAAGGGATTAAAAATAATGTTGCCATTGAAGATAACAGCCCTGGCTATAATAATCCGGCGCCTTTTAAGGCCAACATGTCCAGAGAAGGCTTTATCGCTCAAGTGGAAAAGGCGAAGGAATATATCAAAGCAGGGGATATCCTTCAGGTGGTCTTATCGCAGCGCTTCAGTACCCCTTTCCAGGGTGAGCCGTTCAATATTTACCGAAAATTAAGAGCGCTCAACCCCTCTCCTTATCTATATTACATGAACTTTGGCGAAACCCAGGTGATTGGCTCTTCACCGGAGATGCTTGTGCGGGTTTTAGGTGACACTACAGAAACCTGCCCCATCGCCGGTACCAGGCCTCGTGGTAAAACTAAAGCGAAGGACAGTGCGCTGGCAGAGGAGTTGCTGACCGATACCAAAGAAAGGGCGGAGCACCTGATGCTTGTCGATCTCGGCCGTAATGATCTGGGTAAAGTATGTGTGCCGGGCAGCATTAAGGTAGAGCGTTTTATGGAAGTAGAAAAATATTCTCATGTCATGCACCTGGTCTCAAATGTCCGGGGCCGGGTGTCACCGGGCAAAAACTGTGCTGATGTACTTAAGGCCTGCTTTCCGGCCGGAACCGTCACCGGGGCGCCAAAGGTGCGGGCAATGGAAATTATTGATGAGTTGGAGCCTGACGGGAGAGGAGTTTACGCTGGTGCAATCGGGTATTTCGGTTTTTCAGGAAACCTGGATACCGCGATTGCCATCAGGACAGTAGTAATTCACGGTAACACAGCTTATGTTCAGGCAGGGGCAGGGATAGTGGCTGACTCTGATCCGGAGAGAGAATACGAGGAAACGCTCAATAAAGCCCACGTGCTATTAAATACTATTGGGGGGTAGCTGGCAGTGATTTTAGTAATCGATAATTATGACTCATTTACTTATAATCTAGTCCAGTATTTCGGTGAATTAGGACATGTAGTGCAGGTATACCGCAATGATCAGATCACCTGTGCTGAAATCGAAAATTTGAAGCCCAGTCACATTATTATCTCACCTGGGCCATGCTCACCCAATGAGGCAGGCATATCACTGGCAGTTATTGAACACTTTGCCGGTTTGATCCCAATTTTAGGAGTATGTCTGGGGCACCAGTCCATTGCCCAGGCCTTTGGTGGAAAAATTGTGCGGGCAGAACGACTGATGCACGGAAAAACTTCATCGATACACCACTATTCCGGTGGCTCGGTCTTCAATGAACTTCCCTCTCCTTTTACAGCGACCAGGTACCATTCACTTATTATTGAGAGAGGGAGTTTGCCGGATTGCTTAGAACTTACCGCCTGGACCGAGGAAGGGGAGATTATGGGCATTCGCCACCGCAAATATGCAGTGGAAGGAGTCCAGTTTCACCCGGAATCAATTCTTACTGAGCATGGACATAAAATGTTGCAAAATTTTTTAACCCTTAATTGAGGAACTTGTTTATATGGCAGACCTATTCATAATGAGATCGAGGAAAAAATTAATAGTCTTATATAAAAATGAGCTGGGGGTTAGAGCATCATGAAAGAGGCGACTATACGGGCGATAACAGACAAACAACTGACCCTAAAGGTGTCTGCCCAATGATATTAGAAAGAATTATTGCCAGGAAGTTTCAGGACCTAGCGGTGCAGAAGAGAGAAATGCCCTTAAGAAAGCTTGAGGCGCTTATACCTGAGCTGGAGCCACCCCGGAAATTCGAGATGGCTTTACGGCTACCCGGGGAAATAGCGATTATAGCTGAAACGAAAAAAGCTTCACCGTCAAAGGGCATTATCCGCCAGGAATACAATCCGGAAGACTTAGCCCGGGCCTATGAACTTGACGGGGCGGCCGCCGTATCGGTGTTGACTGAGGAAAGATTTTTTTTAGGTCACCCGGAGCACCTGAGCAGGGTTAAGAAGGTAACGAAACTGCCTGTTTTGCGAAAAGACTTCATTATTGATCCTTACCAAATATTTGAATCCCGCGCCTTGGGCGCGGACGCGATTCTATTAATCGCTGCCGCGCTTACCCCCGGGCAACTGATTGAGTTCCAAAGCTTAGCAGCCGGTCTGGGGCTGGCTTGCCTGGTGGAAGTGCATACGGAAGCCGAATTAACTGCTGTGCTGATGACTGATGCTCAAATAATCGGCATTAATAACCGAGACCTCAGGACTTTTCAGACAGACCTTAATACTACTTTTAAACTGCTTAAATTAATCAATGATGCTGGTATTACAATCGTATCTGAAAGCGGGATTAAGAGTGTTCAGGACATCGAAAGATTGCTGGAACACGGGGTGCAGGCGGCGCTGGTGGGCGAGGCTCTGGTGAGCAGTGCGGACCCTGGCGCCAGTTTGATTAAATTACTGGGTCGCAGTCTGTGATGTTCCCCAAGTTAGATACACCCGGGACAACGTTGTATGATAATTCCTCGTAGGTAAAGGATAAGTTGTCCACTTACCCTGGGTAAAGCAGTGCTTGATTGAAAAAGGAGATGGTGCGGGTGAATAAACCGCTGGATTTGACCGGGGTTACTGTGTTAGAAAAGAAATTGACACAGATATAGAGATTTTTGCCTGCCGGGTCCGCTCTGCTACCTCACTGCCGGTAGCGATCGGCTTCGGTATATCCAGCCCGGAGCAGGCGGTGCGCATGTCAAAATATTCTGAATGCAGTTGTAGTGGGCAGCGCGATTGTTAAAATCATTGCCCAAACAGGGAAGTCTCCTTCCCTAGATCCGGCAGTTGAGAATGTAACAAGACTGTTTAAAGCCGTGCTGAACCAGCCTGTTTAGCGCAATTAAGGCATAAAAGGCTGTTGTCAGAACAGTTAGCATATGTTAGTATAATAAATATTTACAGTACAGTAGGACGGTAGGATAGTTTTTGTCTCAAGGGAAAAAGCCTTACAGGCGCTTCGGGGGACAATAGAAAAGAACGGTAGGATGGCAGGGAGGCGATAAGTGATGTTCTTATGGTCTGGTTAAGCATTCCTCCGGGAGTGCTTTTTTATATTTTGAGTCCAGCTTGTTAATAATGAAAATGAACAAAACCAGCATGCTCCAGGTAAACATGCTGGAGGGATTTATAAAGTATAATTATAATTTAATGAAAAAATGAGGTGCTCAAAGCAAATGATTATTGTCATGGATCATCTGGCAAATGATGAGCAAATAAATGCTGTTTTAGCCCGGCTGGAAAAGGCGGGCTTTCTGATCCATCTTTCCGCCGGTGTTGAACGTACGATTATCGGCGCGATCGGAGATAAAACACATCTTAAGGATATGAGTTTGGAAGCGATGCCTGGAGTTGAAAAGGTTGTGCCTATTCTTCAGCCATATAAGCTGGCCAGCAGGGCTTTTCATGAAGAAGGTACTATAATCCGGGTGGGAGGTTTGGAAATAGGTGGCGACACCGTTCATGTGATCGCCGGCCCCTGTGCGGTGGAGAGCCGTGACCAACTTCTGGTGACGGCCAAAACGGTTAAACAGGCCGGCGCCACCTTGCTCAGGGGTGGTGCCTTTAAACCGAGAACCTCACCTTATGCCTTCCAGGGGTTGGAGGAAGAGGGCTTGAAGCTTCTAGCCGAGGCTAGAGAAGCAACCGGTCTTTTGATAGTGACAGAGGTAATGGATGTGCGCACCTTGCCCATGGTCGCTGAGTATGCTGATATCTTGCAAATTGGTGCCCGTAATATGCAGAATTTTTTCCTTCTGCGGGAGATGGCCAAAGTTGATAAGCCGGTGCTGTTAAAGAGGGGTTCCTCGGCAACCTTCGAAGAGTGGCTAATGGCAGCTGAATATATTATGGCCGGGGGCAATTATAATGTTATTCTATGTGAGCGCGGCATCCGCAGTTTTGAGAATTATACCAGGAATACGCTGGACCTTTCCGCTGTCCCGGTAGTCAAACACCTTTCCCATCTACCGGTGATCGTAGACCCCAGTCATGCTACCGGCAGGTGGCGCTTTGTTCCTGCTATGTCCAAGGCAGCTCTGGCTGCTGGGGCGGACGGCTTAATAATCGAAGTGCATCCCAATCCACCTGAGGCTTTATGCGACGGGCCCCAGTCGCTAACCCCGGACAATTTTTGCTCACTGATGTCTAATCTTAAGCAGCTTGCTGCTGTATTGGGGAGGAAACTTCCTTGATTCCGGAGTTTAACCGGGTGGCAATCATTGGCGTAGGCTTAATCGGCGGTTCTCTGGGCATGGCTCTGCGCGCGAGGGGTTTGGCCGGAGAGGTGGTCGGCTCGGGCTCCCGCGCGGAAAACTTGCAACTGGGTGTCGAACTGGGCGCCATTGACCGGTTTACCGGTTCAATTGAAGCAGGAGTAGCAGGGGCCGATTTGGTGATCATTGCCACACCAGTAAGCGCAACGATAACGGTTCTGGAGGAAATCCTCCCTTATCTTTCCCCCGGTACTATAGTGACCGATGTAGGAAGTACAAAGGGCGGAATTGTCCGTGCGGCGGAAAAGCTGGTGCCGAAAGGTATAGCCTTTGTCGGCGGGCACCCGATGGCCGGCACGGAGAGGACTGGGGTCAAGGAGGCCGACCGTTACTTGTTTGAAAATGCTTTTTACATCATTACCCCTCACGAGCATACACCTGCCCAAGCGGTAGCCGTGTTAAAAAAAATGGCTGGCGGAGTGGGGGCTAAGGTCATCGAGATGGAGCCTGAGAGGCACGATCTGGCAGTTGCTGCAGTGAGCCACCTGCCTCATTTTATAGCGGTATCGCTGGTTAATACCGTGGCTCAAATGACCGCGAGCGATGAAATTTTGCCGCTTGCGGCGAGTGGATTCAGGGACACAACCCGGATTGCGGCCAGCGGCCCGCCAATGTGGCGGGATATATTCCATGCGAACCGGGAGCAGTTGCTGGATATGATCCGGCGCTTCCAGACGGAGTTGAGCCTGTTTGAAGGCCTTATTGCTGCAGATGAAGGGGACGCGGTCGAGGCAAGACTGGCCAGTGCGCAAGAAGTACGCTCCAGCTTGCCTGCTAAGACCAGCCGGTACCTAACCAGCCTTTATGAGATTGTGGTTACAGTACCCGACCGGCCGGGAATAATTGCTGCATTAGCTACTGTCCTGGGGGATGCGGGTGTTAATATTTATGACATAGAAATTCTGCGGGTGCGTGAGGGTGAAGGCGGCACGATCAGGATGGGTTTTGCCGCACCAGAGGAACAAAACTGTGCAGCCTGCGCTCTGCAAGAGCAGGGGTACCAGGTCAGGAAAAGGTAGAATCAACGGGGGGATTAGAAATAAGAAGCAATGAATTGCACGTAGCGCCTGCCGGAGCGCTCCAGGGCACAACAACGGTGCCCGGCGACAAGTCCATTTCACACCGGGCAGTGATGCTGGGTGCCCTGGCTGAAGGGGACACAGTAATTGAAAACTTTTTGCCCGGGGAAGACTGTTTATCCACCATTAGCTGTTTTGGGAAGCTGGGTGTAGAAATACAAGGCCCGGAGCACGGCAGGGTGATCGTGCGCGGGCGTGGTCTATCAGGTCTGTCTGAACCCGACGATATCTTGGACGCGGGTAACTCCGGTACAACAATGCGGTTAATACTGGGTATTTTATCGGGCCAACCGTTTTTCAGCGTAGTCACCGGTGACCGCTCCTTGCGGCAGCGCCCGATGGCTCGTGTCACCGGGCCGCTGGTCCAGATGGGCGCTCATATTCGAGGCAGACAGGGGGGCCGGTTGGCTCCACTGGCTATACAAGGTGGTTGCTTAAAACCCATTGATTACGGCAGCCCGGTGGCAAGCGCCCAGGTCAAGTCTGCGGTGCTTCTAGCCGGCCTGTTTGCCGACGGGGTGACCTATGTCAGCGAGCCACACCGATCCAGGGACCATACTGAGCGGATGCTTAATTACTTTGGTGCGAACATTAAGGTATCCGGAAATACGGTCCAGGTAACCGGTCAATCCCGGCTTAAGGGGCAGAGGGTATGCGTTCCCGGTGATATTTCTTCGGCAGCCTTCTTGATGGTGGCGGCAGCTCTTGTTCCCGGTTCCGATCTGACTATACCCGGTATAGGGATCAATCCAACCAGGAGCGGCATCCTGGACGTCCTGCTGGAGATGGGTGCAGGCATTGAGCTGCTCAACAAGCGGGAGGAGGGAGGGGAGCCAGTTGCAGATGTACATGTGCGTTATGCCGGGAAGCTTTCGGGAGTAACTGTAGCCGGTGAGACCATCCCACGACTAATTGATGAGGTGCCCGCTCTTGCGGTTGCCGCTGCCGCGGCGGATGGAACCACTCGAATTAAGGACGCTGGTGAGCTAAAAGTGAAAGAAAGCGACCGGATTGCCACAGTGGCGGCGATACTCCGCCGGTTCGGTGCCGCTGTGGAGGAATTGCCCGACGGACTGCTCATAATGGGCGGGCGCCCCCTCCAGGGAGCTATATGTGATAGCCAGGGCGACCACCGTATAGCAATGGCGGCAGCTATAGCTGGTCTTGTGGCTAAAGGGGAAACAGTGATCCGTGGGGCGGAATGTATTAATGTATCTTTCCCAGGGTTTGCCGTGGTATTAAAAAATATTCAGGGTAAATAATAAAATCTGGAAAGGATAATCCTCTCCAGATTTTATTATGAAGATTGGGATTTAATGCTATTAGTACTGGTTCACATCTAACTATGTATTTTGTTAATAAAAAAGGAAATCACTTTATTATGTCGAAGTTATTGCTTATTATAAATCTTTGATTAATATTCTGGGTGTGCTTTTAAGCACTTTGGAGGAGCTATGGATTCAAGGCCAAATATAGCCATAGACGGACCGGCCGGGTCTGGAAAGAGCACCGTGGCGAAGAAAGTCGCCGAAGAACTAGGCTTTTTATACATAGATACTGGTGCAATGTACCGGGCCGTTACTTTAAAAGCGCTCCGCAACGGCGTGGATTTTGACGATCTAGCCGCCCTGGGGGAAGTGGCTGCAAGCGCTGTGGTGGACTTGATAGCCGGGCCGGACGGGAGCTTGAAGGTATTATTGGATCACGAAGACGTAACTGAAGAAATTCGCAGCCCTAATATATCCAGAAGCGTTTCTTTGACAGCTCGGGTTCCCGCAGTGAGAAAGCGTCTGGTTGAATTGCAGCAGGCAATGGCCAAACAAGGTGGAGTAGTGATGGAAGGGCGGGATATAGGAACGGTGGTGCTTCCCAATGCCCGTATCAAAATATTTCTCACTGCTTCTTCTGGTGAAAGATCGCGCAGGCGTCTTCAAGAACTATCTGCAAAAGGGTACGAGATTGCTCAGTACCAAATGGAAAAAGAAATACTTGAGCGAGACCGGCTTGATGCCACCAGAGAAATTGGACCGCTTACACCGGCTCCCGATGCGGAAATTATCGACTGCACGGATCTTTCCATTGAGCAGGTAGTTGGGTTGATCACTGACCGGGCATTAGCGGGGAGGTAGATCGGGTGTTCTACTACTTTACGCGATTTATCTGCCGGATTGTTCTGGTAGTGATCAGGCGCTGGGAAGTGCGGGGGGCAGAACACCTGCCGGAATCAGGCGGACTGGTTCTAGCTGCAAATCACACCAGTTACTGGGATCCGGTTGTAGTTGGCTGTGCGATTGACCGGAGAGTTAATTTTATGGGCAAGGCGGAGCTTTTTGACATTCGGCTGCTCAATCCAATCATTCGCGCACTGGGCACTTTTCCAGTGCGGCGGGGTGGCACAGACCGGGCAGCGATCCGAAAGGCCCTGGCTTTACTAGAAGAAGGTCAAATTGTGGGGGTTTTCCCCGAGGGCTCCAGGAGCCACACCGGCGAGTTGCAAAAGCCGCACCTGGGTGCAGCGATGTTGGCGCTAAAGGCGGGTGTACCGATGTTGCCTGTGGCTATCAGCGTGAAGAAAGGTTTTTTTGGAAAAATAAAAATTAGTATCGGCCGGCCGTTGATTTTCCCCGCTGTATCCAAATTATCACGGGCTGACCAGGAAAAAGCCAGTGATTCGATTATGATGCAAATAGCTTCTTTATTAAAAGCGCATTAGAGCAATTAATATAAAAATATTCAGCATAAAGAAGGAAACTACAGGCAATACAGCGAATGTAAATCAGATAAATATCGCGGTGGTAATGTGTGACTATGGAAGTGCGGGTGGCAAAAAAAGCCGGATTTTGTTTTGGAGTAAACAGGGCTATTGAAATGACGCAGGCCGCTGTATTAGAGAGGGCTGGTCCTGTATATACCATTGGCCCACTGATCCACAACCCGCAGGTAATGGACCGTCTAACCGAGTTAGGGGTCAGGGAAATTTCGACCCCGGACGAGGCGGACAGCAGCGGCACCCTGGTGATCAGGTCACATGGTGTAGGGGTGGATCTGGTCGAGGCTGCACAGTCCCGGGGACTGAAGATAGTTGACGCTACCTGTCCCTTTGTTCGTAAAGCACAGTTACTAGCCCGGGATATTGCCGCGGCAGGGATGCAGGTAGTTGTATTTGGTGATAAAAATCATCCGGAAGTAAGCGGCATAAAAAGTTGGTCTGGTGATCAGGCCGTTGTTGTGGGAAGCCCTGAAGAAGCATGTTTAATTGATAAATCCGTTAAGATCGGTTTAATGGTGCAGACAACACAGTCACCAGCAAGTTTTGAAGCTGTTATTGAGGCCATCAAAAGGACAGGTGCGGAGTTTAAAATATTTAATACGATTTGCAGCGCTACAGTTGAGCGGCAGCAGGCCGCCCTGGACCTTGCCCGGCAAGTTGAGATCATGATCGTGGCTGGAGGCGCAAACAGCGCCAATACTAGGAAATTAGCCAGTGTCTGCCGCGCGTCAGGAACAACTACCTATCACGTCGAAACAGCCGGTGACATTGATCAGGCCTGGTTTCGAGGTGTTAAAGCAGCAGGGTTAACAGCGGGTGCATCCACACCTGACTGGATTATAGAGGAGGTTAAAAGGCGAATGATCGATAATGAAGAAATCAGCACTAATGAAGAAGAACTGAGTACTGATGAAGAAATGAAAGATGCTGTTGAGGTCAAGTCGCTCCGTAACGGTGAGATTGTTAAAGGAGTGGTTGTCCATATCAGCCAGGACGAAGTAATGGTGGACGTGGGCGCAAAATCAGAAGGTGTGATCCCGATCAGGGAGCTGTCCTGCTGTGATGTTAATTCTCCCCAGGATATCGTTAAGGTTGGGGATGAAATAGAGGTGTGCGTTTTAAAGGCAGAGGACAACGAGGGGCGGCTGATCTTATCTAAAGAGAAAGCTGATGCAGAAAAATCCTGGGTGAAGCTGGAAGAGGCTTTAAATACTCAGGAGACTGTTCAAGGAACTGTCCGTGAAGTGGTTAAAGGCGGGTTGCTGGTGGATGTGGGAGCCCGGGCGTTTTTGCCGGCATCTTTGGTGGAAAGAGGCTACGTTGAAGACCTTTCCAAATATCTCGGCCAGGTAATCTCGGCACGGGTAATTGAAATAAACCGGGGCAGGAAAAAAGTAATTTTGTCCCGTAAAGCGGTGCTGGACGAAGATTTTGCCCGCCTGCGCAAGGAAATGCTTGAAAACTTGCAAGAAGGGCAAGTTGTCAAAGGTATTGTCCGCCGGTTAACTCAATTTGGTGCTTTTGTGGACATCGGGGGAGTAGACGGCCTGCTTCATGTATCTGAGATGTCCTGGCACAGGATCAATCACCCTTCAGAAGTAGTTAAAGTTGGCGATGAACTAGACGTAATGGTCCTGCGGGTAGACCGGGAAAACGAAAAGATCTCCCTGGGTTTAAAGCAGGTGTTGCCAAATCCATGGGACAGTGTCGAAGAGAATTATCCGGTTGGCAGCATTATCCAGGCTAAAGTGGTTCGGCTTGCTCCCTTTGGCGCCTTTGTCCAATTGGAACCAGGCGTGGAAGGATTGGTGCATATATCCCACCTGGCTGACCGTCATGTTGAAAAGCCTGATGAAGTGGTCACAGAAGGTGAAGAGGTAAACGTCAAAGTTCTTAGCGTGGACAGAAACGAAAAAAGGATCCGTTTATCCATCAGAGAAGTGGCAAAGGAAAAACAGGATCGGGAACCCCGGGATTATTCCAGCAATGTGGGGCAGGATACAGCAAGCGAAGTGATTACTATTGGTGATATGGTCGGTAATCTTTTTGATAAGAAGGAATAACTTAATGAAAGGTTGGGCCTGCTAAGGCTATTTCTCAGATATTATAAATTTAAACCTTATGTTTTGCGCTTTCTTTTTTGGTCTTCAGCCAGGGATAATCCCTGGCTTTTTATTTTTGTTTTATTATGGTTTCTCACAGCGTCCTTGGAGTCTATCTTTATTCAAATAGAGATCCTATAAACCATTTAGCGCTCCTTTTCGCCTGTATATTTTCTAAAGAAACGGACAATCTTATAAATATTGTTTTTAATTATATAGGGAGGCTGATATACTTGGAACGGTTTCCAATCGGTATAACCTTGCTATTATTGGCATCGGTTGCGATCTATCTCGGGCTGGCCCAGCGCTCTCTCGACCGGATGAGGCTGTCAGACCGGGGTGCGCTGGTAGTAATTGCGACAATCATTATTGGTAGTTATATTAATATTCCATTACCTTTTGTTCCTTTCAACACTTCAGTTAACGTGGGGGGTGCTCTCGTTCCGGTGGGACTGGCGTTCTACCTGCTTTTCAGGGCAGGCACACAAAAGGAGTGGGGGAGGGCTCTGATCGGTGCGGCGGCCACTGCCGTTATAGTTTACGTGATCGGCTCGCTAATTAACTCCGGCGCGACTGTTGAGCCGGCAGGACGTTATGCAGTACTGGATGCAATTTACCTATACCCGGTTGTTGGGGGCATTGTAGCCTACATTTTCGGCAGATCACGCCGGGCGGCGTTTGTTTCGGCAACGCTAGGTGTGCTATTAGTGGATATATTTCACTATTTCTGGCTGCTAAGAAACGGTGCTCCGGCTAATTACAATGTGGCCATCGGTGGTGGCGGCGCTTTCGATACCATTGTGCTGGCAGGTATTATTGCGATTCTCCTGTGCGAGGCAATCGGTGAGTCTTTTGAAAGATTGTCGGGGGGGCCAAGAGTAGGGGGCCGGCCGCCTGAATTGATTCAAAAGTTGAACATGCCAGACACAAGCGTAACCCGAGGAGCAAGCGGTAACCAGCTCGGGGAAAGAGATGTTAATAAAACAATTAATGACCGGGGAAAGGTGGATCAAGAAACACATGAAGAGCAAAAGTAAATTTTTAATTGGATCAGGTGCATTAATGATACTGGTTGCGGTGTCACTGATGTTCTACCAATATAATAACTCCTCGCTGCAGCAGGTTTTTACTTCAGCCGGGGTCTTCAACCAGGAAACACCGGACCACCTGACCGGCAGGTTTACTTCAATTGTAGATGAACAAGGCAATATTATCAGTATGATGGCTAGGTTCGCTGCATCTGGGGATGAGTTGTATACCTCGGAAGGCAGACACTACCGGGTGGAACAGGTGCAGGGAGACAATGCCACAGCCAAGTTTTTGGGAATGGACCCTCAGATTGTGGCTTATAATGATTTTTATGCCGGTCAAAACGTTGCAGTGATGAAAGATTTGGCCGAGAAAAAAACCGGTACAATCGCAATTTATCACTCACATTCCGATGAATCATATGTTCCTTCGGATGGGACCGAGACCATCCCTTTTAAGGGAGGGATCTATCAGGTTGGTAAATCAATGGTTGACCGTCTACAGGGACAAGGCCTTCAGGTCAATTATAATGAGACACCCCATGACCCGCACGATAACAATGCTTATAACCGTTCCCGCCGGACAGCGACAACCTTGATGAAATCAAACCCGGCAGTCTTATTCGACGTGCACCGCGACGGTATTCCAGACCCCAACTATTACCGGGCAACCATAGACGGAAAAAAGATTGCCAAGCTACGCCTTGTTGTCGGGCGGGAAAATCCACGGATGTCGGCCAACATGGATTTTGCCAAGCAAATGATGGCTTCGGCCAATAATCTCCACCCCAAGGTTGTTAAAGAAATATTTGTGGGAAAAGGGGATTATAATCAGGACTTGATGCCAACAGCGCTCCTGATCGAGGCCGGCACACATACCAATACTAAGGCGGAAGCTGCTGCAGGCTTATCTCTGATGTCAGAAGCCATTCCCGCAGTGCTCGGTATCTCTCCGTCAGCTCCCGGCGGACCGGCTGCCGCGGCTCCGGCCACACCAAAGCCGACCGGTACAACAGCCGGTTCGTGGAAAGCCTTGGGCTGGATTCTCGGGCTAACCATCATCGGTGGATTAGGCTTCCTATTAATCAGCTCCGGCAACCTGGCTAACGCCAAGAAAAGGCTGGCCGGGTTCGGGAGGGAATTCAGCAGCTTTTTGGGACCCCGCCCCGCCGCACGTAAAATTGGAAAGAAAGTTAATACGTACAGCTATGAAAACGAAACTTTGGAAAATGATTTGAGCTCAAAGGAAACCGAGATTACAAAAGATCCGCAAGAAGATATAACCAAACAATAACCCTGGGTATCACTTTTTTTAAAACTCCAGCCGTGGCAGTCCGTGGTAGATGCTTTTGAAAGAAAGGGGTATCGCTACCCGTGCAACCAGATTATTTGGTGGTAGTATTAATTGGTGTGATTGCCGGCACTTTAGTCCGGATCATTCTTCTGCGTATTGATTACCGTCAATATCCTGGCTACCCGCACGGGTACCTGACCCATACCGCACTCGGCTTGATTGCCGCGGCACTGGGGGCCGTTGCTGTGCCCGCGATATTTAAGCCCGATTATGCCGCAGTGACTTTCCTGGCTCTGGCGGCGCAGCAGTTTCGTGAAATCCGGAATATGGAGCGAAAAACGCTGGAAAGCCTGGAAAGGACGGAGTTGGTTAAAAGAGGCCTGGACTATATCGAGGGAATAGCCAGGACCTTCGAGGCAAGAAATTATCTAGTGATGGGGACTTCTTTTGTTACAGCTCTAGCTGCTCAGTTTGGCGGTCTGCCGGCCGCCGTCATAGCGGCCTTCATTGCTATCGTCGTTAGCCAAAAATTTATGTCCGGAGAGATAATCGGTGACATCTGCGAGGTAGTTCCGGCACGGCTAGATTTTACAGGCTCTATCTTGCAAGTGGAAGGAATCGGGATGATCAACGTGGGCTTAAAATCTATACGGAATAAGATATTGCAGGACGGGCTGGCCGTTCTCATTAAACCAAAAGACGGCAATGCCAGGGCTACTATTCATGACATCGGGCAGCGCATGGCCATTGCCTTTACCGCGGCAGTGATAATGGGAACAAAAAAGGATATCGACATACCCGAGTTTACCCCCTTGGCGAGAAAAAACCCGGATACCGGCGAGGTAGGTCTATATATCTTGCCGGTGGAAAAGGACATGGAGCAACTAATTGCAGCGGTTAAGCTGACGCCAGTGCTGGAAAGTGCCAGAAGCAAACCTTTGGAAGCGAGTACCAGTATCAGAACCGTTTTTAAGAAGGTGAACTGATCTGGATAATATGTCTGCAGGCAAGATTTTGGCAGTGATCACTTTGAATATGGAAAGAGTAAGTGGGGGTGCTCCTATTTTTTTTGCAGAAAATGAAGCAGAGCAGGAACAAACCGCCAGCTACCTCTCTAAAATATTGGACGCTATGACCCATGACCTGGGCAATGGTATTTATGTAATCGTCCGTCACTAAGGGGCAGAACTGATGAAAATTATCTATCACTGCTACGGAGGAGCTCATTCCTCAGTAACTGCTGCTTCCATTCACCTGGGTCTATTGCCGTCGGACCGTGTTCCCGGCAGTGAGTCACTCTGGCAGCTTCCTTTTTACGACCGCCAGGGCAATGACGAGCACGGGCATTTTTTCTTTATCGGACGGGATGAGTACGGGCATGAGGTATATTTTACAGCACGGCGCGGCCGGCCGGTTGTATTAGAATACGTGTTGAAAGGGCTTGCGGAAATTTTTGAGATTCCCTCTTCAGATTACCTTTTAGTTAACGTAATGCAAAATGTGAACTGGACCATGAAGCTGGGGGGGTATCTTTCCCGCCGGTGTGGGTTGATCAAAGTCGGACGGCCATTAGTTATCCTGGGTACCCGGGCAGCATACTTTCAAATTGCTGATCTGGTTCGTCAGGTAAAAAATCAGGTTAAGGATTATAGTGAAGAATTATTTGTACTTCAGCGAAAGTATTTTCCCCCTGGCAGCTTTGGCCGGTGCGATTCATACCGGTCTCCTTCCAAAGGACGGCATGCCGGACAGAGATAAGTTATGGAAACTGCCGTTTATGAATCTAAAAAGCGGTGATGGAAAGATTATATCGTTGGGGAAGGACGGGCAGGGGGACAAGGTCTACGCGCTTTCGGTAAAAGGTGACCGGGAGATGATTTACCGGCTGATTGACAGCTTTATGGAGATTTCTGGTATGCCGGCAGGAGAACTTTACCTTGTTGATAGCTGTGCCGGTGATAATATCCTCCTTCTTGCCGGCAGTGTTTTATGCCGTTCGAACCTGCTTGCCCCTCTAGGCAGGCATTTAGCAACGGCTGGAATTAAAAAAAGCTATGGGCGGCTATCTAGCATGGTAAAGTGTAGTAAACTGGAATTGCCTGAGCTTAGAGTCTGATATAGAGTTAAATTGTGTGGTCTACCTGAGATGTACCATAAGACAGACCGGCCAAAGCTGATTTAAAGTGATTTAGAGCGTGCTGGTTGCGGTAGTGCTTAAGTTGTTTGGTGCTGTTGCCCGGGAGGAAAACTCCCTTGACTATATTATGGAATTTATAAGATAATGGTTTCTAGGATAGTGCCGGGGAGGTTTACTGTGGAGCAGTCAGGGCTGAAAATAGAACAGGTTAAGCCGGAGAGTATAGCATTAGAATTAGGGCTCGAGCCGGGTGACCGGGTTATCGACATAAATGGCCATACTTTGCAGGATGTTATTGATTTTCGTTTTTTTGAAGCAGATGAAAGCCTGACTATCCTTGTCCAAAAGCAAAGCGGTGATAAATGGGAATTGGACGTGGAGAAGGATTTTGACGAGAGTCTTGGGATAGATTTTGGCCAGGGTGGTTTTGGGCATACTAGGGGATGTGCCAATAGATGCCTTTTTTGTTTTGTCGACCAGATGCCTCCTGGAATGCGGCCCACTCTTTATGTTAAGGACGACGACTATCGCCTTTCCTTCTGGACCGGCAATTTTATTACTCTGACCAACCTAAGTCATAATGATTTGCATAGGATTGCACAGCAACGGCTGAGTCCCCTGTACATCTCGGTGCATACCACCAACCCTGCGCTGCGCGAGCGCATGCTCGGCAACAAAAGGGCGGGTATGATCTCAGACCAGTTAAAATATTTAGCGAAGGCCGGCATTGAAATGCACACCCAGGTCGTGCTTTGCCCCGGCTTAAATGATGAGCAGGAACTGGAAAGGACCATAAATGACCTGGCCGGCCTGTGGCCTGCGGTCAGCTCGATGGCTATTGTGCCGGTAGGTCTGACCAGGTTCCGGCAGGGTCTATACCCGCTGCGGCCATTTACGCGGGATGAGGAGACACGCTTGGTGCACTGGGTGGGAGAAAAGCAGGATGAATTCTTGACTCGTCTGGGTAACCCATTTGTTTTTGCCTCAGACGAGTTTTATCTGTCCTCTGGTCAAAAGATCCCGTCCGTAGAAAGATATGCTGGGTTTCCCCAACTGGAAAACGGTGTTGGTCTGACCCGGCTATTTTGGGATGAATGGGAGGCAGTGATGACGTCGCTGCCACGGGAAGCGCCCGGGCTTAAGGTTACTTTAGCCACCGGCCGGCTTGGGGAACAGGTCTTAAAGCCGGTGGTTGACAGGCTTAACGCCATCAAAGGACTGGAGGTAGCCATTAAGAGGGTAGACAACCGTTTTTTTGGCGAAGAGATTACCGTGGCCGGGCTTATTACCGGAGAGGATTTACTTGTACAACTCTGCCCGGACGAAATTGGTGACCTGCTGGTGATTCCAGCGGTTATGTTGAAAAGAGACAGTGATATTTTTTTAGACGGCATGACCCTTACAGAATTGCGCGAACAGATGAAAGTCCCGGTTGCCGTAGCGGGAGGGCCGCGGCAATTAGTTGATGTTTTAAACAGCAGCTTCAGTGCTAGGCAGGATAAATTTGTGCATCAATAATGATGATGTTTTGGGGAGGTGCGGACCAATTGTCCAAACCGGTAGTGGCTATAGTGGGAAGACCCAACGTGGGCAAATCAACCCTATTTAATAGAATTGTCGGCAGCCGGGTAGCTATTGTTGAGGATGAGCCGGGAGTGACCCGGGACCGTCTTTATCAGGATGCCGAGTGGGCCGGACGAAGTTTTACCCTAGTCGATACAGGCGGGCTGGATTTTCAAGAAAGCGGGGAAATCACCCGGGGGGTCCGGCGCCAGATTGAGTTGGCCATTGCTGAAGCAGATGTGATCTTATTTGTTGTTGACGCCAGAGCCGGTTTGAATCCCGATGACGAAGAGGCTGCGGCGAACATCCGCCGCTCCGATAAACCTGTTTTGTTAGCCGCAAACAAAGTTGAAAGTTTTAATTCCCGGACTCCGCTGTACGATTTCTACCGGTTGGGCCTGGGAGAGCCCGTTCCCGTATCTGCGGCGGAGGGCCTGAATACAGGTGACCTTTTAGACCAGTTGGTAAATTTGCTGCCACCTGAAAAAGAAGAGGAATATCCTTCCGATACCATTAAAATTGCAGTGATTGGCCGCCCTAATGTCGGTAAATCTTCTCTGGTCAATGCTATTTTGGGGGAAGAGCGGGTAATCGTAAGTAATATTCCCGGTACCACTCGTGATGCAATAGATACCACCTTTAAAAGGGAAAATAGATATTACGTAATTATTGATACGGCCGGCATGCGCAGAAAAAGCAAGATCGAGGGCCTTACTGAAAAATACAGCACAATCAGAGCTTTGCGGGCCGTAGACCGGAGTGACGTGGTTCTGACTGTAATTGACGCGAATGAAGGAGTCACCGAACAGGACAAGCGTATTGCCGGATATGCCCATGAAGCAGGCAAAGCATCAGTAATTGTAGTAAACAAGTGGGATCTGATCAAAAAAGATGATCGGACGATGAACCGCTTTACTGAAAAAATCCGGAGCCAGCTAGCCTTTATGCAGTATGCGCCCCTTGTGTTCATCTCAGCGCTGACCGGGCAGCGAGTGCCCCGGGTTATGGAATTGGTAGATTTTGTTGCCGAGCAACACTCGGTCAGGATCAGCACTCCGAAGATCAACAGCCTGGTAAAAGAAGCGGTCTTGCACAACCCGCCGCCTGGTGATAAAAACCGTCGGCTAAAAATCATGTACGCTACCCAAAGCAGTGTCAAGCCGCCAAAATTTATTCTGTTTGTAAATGAGCCGGAGTTGATGCATTTCTCCTACCGGCGCTATTTGGAAAACCAGTTCAGGGCAGCCTATGGTTTTGAAGGAACACCAATCTGGTTCGGCCTGCGCAAACGCTCAAAGGAAGAAAAGTAGCCATTTAAGTTCTATTATCCAGGTGCCGAAATTTCCGCTTTCATGTACAACTTTGAGGATGGAGACTGTGAAAGACATGGAATGTCCATAGCTAGTACATATATTTATCTTTGTCTATCATCTTAAGTCCAAGGGGATAAATAAAAAATGCAATATTTATGGACTGTTTTAGCTAGCTATTTGATTGGTTCGATTCCCTTCAGCTATCTTGTTGCGCGTTACTGGAAAGGGATTGATATACGCAATATCGGCAGCGGTAATGTCGGCACCACCAATGTTTGGCGAAATGCCGGGCCGGTGGCGGGAATACTTGCCCTGGTGGGGGACCTGGGCAAGGGCGTGCTGGCTATCATGTTGGCCAGGCACTATGGAGGGTCATTGTTGGTAGCTTTATCAGGTATGGCGGTCCTGGCCGGGCATAGCTGGCCCTTATTTCTAGGCTTTAAAGGTGGTAAGCTGGTTGCCACAGGTGTTGGCGTTATTGTGGCCATTTCGCCGCCGGTAGGTATTCTGGCCGCTGTCATCTGGCTCTCTACTGTGGGTATTACCAAATACGTATCGATTGCTTCCATCCTGGCAGTAACCGCTATACCAGTTTTAATGCTGGCTTTTCATTTGCAGTGGCCTTATCTTGTGCTTGGTATATTTATCACCATTTTTGCTGTCGTTAAGCATATTCCGAACATCAAAAGGCTGCTGGCAGGAACTGAGCCAAAACTTAGGTAAAGAAAGGAACGGTAGACCGGTGGATAAGTTAATCGGCATTATCGGCGCCGGGAGTTGGGCTACAGCAATCGCGACGCTGCTTGCGAAAAAAAATTATCCTGTGAGATTATGGGCCAGACGGCAGAGCCTGGCTGAAGAAATAAACAGCACCAGAGAAAACAGTCAATACCTGCCCGGTGTAAGGATTCCTCCAAACATTGAGGCGACGGCTGATCTGGAGCAGGCTTTGTGGAAGGCTGAGGTAGTTGTTTACGGTGTGCCCTCACACGCTTTTCGTGAAACTGTTCGCCTTTCCCTGCCTTTTTCGAGTCACAGTTCTTTATATATAAATATAGCTAAAGGCATCGAAGAGGCAAGTCTTTGCCGCTTGTCCGAAATCTTTGCCGAAGAGGCGGGGCCGGAAATGCCGGCACGGTTCGTAACCTTATCGGGTCCCAGCCACGCTGAAGAAGTTGGCCGGGAACTGCCCACGGCGATAGTTGCGGCATCTTCACCAATAGATAGTGCCGGACTTGTCCAGGACTTATTTATGAGTGAGACCTTTAGAGTCTACACTAATCCCGATGTAACCGGTGTGGAGTTGGGCGGTGCACTAAAAAATATAATTGCACTGGGCACCGGTATTGCCGAGGGGCTTGGCTTTGGTGACAATACCAGAGCAGCCCTGATGACCAGGGGGTTGGCTGAAATTTCCCGTCTAGGTATAAGTATGGGGGCAAGTCCGCTAACCTTTGCCGGGCTAGCCGGGGTCGGCGACCTGATCGTCACCTGTACGAGCAGGTACAGCCGCAACAGGCGGGCCGGGATCGCTATCGGAGCAGGGCACACGGTGGAAGATGCGCTGGAGCAAGTTAAAATGGTGGTTGAGGGCATTCGCACTACGCGTGCTGTCCACAGGCTGATTGCCGGCTGTAATTTTGAGATGCCCATCACCGATCAGATCTACAAGGTGCTCTTTGAGGAACTTTCCCCCAAAGCTGCTGTCAACAATTTGATGACCAGAGGCCGCACCGGGGAAATGGAAGAAGTAGCCCAACTGGCAGTGAGGCTGATAAAAAAAGTTTAATATGTGTGATGGAGCGAGCCCCCGTTGCTTTTATAAGCCTAGACGGGGGCTTTATTTTATGCAATTATCGGTCATATTTCATTTGCATAAATTTAACATTCATATAACAAGATAAAACCTAATACTAAATTATGGATAATTTTTTTTGTGTTTTTCATATTTGAGGTTATATTCACACGCAGGCCTCATATATATATATCATTATTGTATGCTATTGGAAAAAATAGCCGTGAACCAGGTTTCACGACGAAGTAAAATATTTTATTTTTTTCTCTTGCGGAGGAGGGATGCGGGCGCCTGATTTTTATTTGTTAGGAATAGCTTTCCTTTGTAAATCTTTTGAGGAGGGAGTGTGAACATGGAAAGAAGTGATATTTTTCGCGATATTGCGGAACGCACCGGTGGCGACCTGTATCTCGGTGTGGTAGGGGGCGTTCGCACAGGCAAATCCACGTTTATTAAGCGCTTTATGGAAATAATGGTGCTTCCCAACATGACTAATATCTATGACCGGGAGCGGGCAAAAGACGAATTGCCTCAAAGTGCGGCGGGGCGGACGATTATGACTACCGAGCCGAAATTTATACCAAACGAGGCTGTAGAAATTCAAATCACTCCAAATTTGAATGTTAAACTGCGCATGGTGGACTGTGTTGGCTACCGGGTTGAGGGCGCCCTCGGCTATGAAGAAGAAAATGAGCCCCGCATGGTGTCTACCCCCTGGTTTGAAGACCCGATTCCCTTCCAGGAAGCCGCTGAGGTTGGGACCAGGAAGGTCATTGCCGAGCACTCGACGATGGGCCTGGTGGTTACCACCGATGGCACCATCACCGATATACCCAGGGAAAATTATATTGAGGCTGAGGAAAAGGTCATTGATGAGATGAAGGAGCTAAACCGGCCTTTCCTGGTGCTGTTTAATACCACCCAGCCGGACTCGGAAGAGGCTGACCAGCTAGCTGCAGAATTATGTGAAAAATATGATGTTCCGGTAATACCAATTGATTGTTTGCAGATGTCCCAGGCCGATATGTTGAACATCCTGGAGAAGCTGCTTTATGAATTTCCGGTCAATGAGGTCAATATCAGCCTGCCACCCTGGGTGGAGAACCTGGATTACAAACACTGGCTGCGCAACAAGTTTGAGGAATCGATCCGGGAGACGGTGCAAAGCATCCGCCGCCTGAGGGATATCGACGGGGCGGTAGAAAACCTTGCTGATCACGATTTTGTTGAGCAGGCCAGTTTGCGCAGCGTGGATATGGGTACCGGCTCAGCCGAAATTGATGTTACCTCCGCCGCAGAGCTATTTTATCAGGTTTTAAGCGAAGAATCAGGTTTCAGAATTGAAGGGGAAAAAGAACTCTTTAGCCTGGTTACTGAGCTGAGCGTCGCTAAGCGGGAGTATGATAAAGTAGCCCAGGCGCTCAGTGAAGTCAGGGGCTCAGGCTATGGTGTGGTCACCCCATCTTTGGATGAACTGGTTCTCGAAGAACCTGAGCTGATCCGACAGGGCAGCCGCTTCGGGATTAAATTGAAGGCCAGCGCTCCCTCTCTGCATATGATAAAAGCCGATATCACTACCGAGATCACTCCGATTATCGGCACTGAAAGGCAATGTGAAGAACTTGTGCGGTATATGTTGAATGAGTTCGAGGAAAACCCCCAAAAGATTTGGGATTCAGAAATTTTCGGAAAATCTGTGCATGACCTGGTCCGGGAAGGGATTCAAAACAAGATTCAGCGTATGCCGGAAAGTGCCCAGCTCAAACTGCAGGAAACTCTCCAACGCATCATAAATGACGGCTCCGGTGGGCTGCTTTGTATCATAATCTAAAAAATCTAACCGGTCATCAGGCCGGTTAGATTTTTTTTCATAATAATTTTTTACATGCGGATAGAGCAGGCTGATTATATCAATATTGGTGTTATAGATAGCTTGCTTTAATTCCGGCAGTGCAATAACTCTAAGCAAGCGGTTGGAACCTGTGTCATCAAGAGTGTTTAGGGCCTCCCTGAATGCGAACCGTCGTCTGACCAGCCTAACCAGTGGCTCCACTAGCTGTTCATAGTTAAGTCCTTCGGCAATGGCCTTACCGGCCAGGGAGCCGCTTATGATCTCCTCCAAAAGCCCAAGGCCGATGAAGTTGTCGGTGAAACCTTCCAACTGGAACTGCTGCGGGCGCTGAAAAAGCTCGAGTAAAATTTCAACCCGGGGAACGAAGTAACCAGCCTTGCTGGTGCGCTCAAATATATCGGGATAAACTCCCCGCTGTTACTGGGTTAAGGCGCAGGCCAAGCTGCTGGGGCCGGCCGATGATGGCAACCGGCGCAGGAACCACCCCTTAAGATCTACTTGCATAAACAACTATTTATTCATATTTTTTAACCGCCGGGGAGATATTAATCAATACCATGGAAATTTCAACTTTTTATTATCCTGGCCTAAGATATTTAAATGGGTATTTCATTAATTTAAATGCTAAAAAGATAGGAAGAGGAAAGAAATTGATTAAATATGCATGGTTAATCAGTGCTGTCATTGCCTTAGTAGTTTTCTTTCTTCTAGTGGACTGGTCCCGAATCAAATACACCTTGTGGGGTGGCGTGTTTGCCTCAATGTTGCAGATTCTGGTGGATACCGGGGCAATGAGACTGAATCTGTACCGGGTTGAAACTATTATCTCAATTTTAGGGTCGTCTGTATTCTTTACTTTTGGAGTGGTATTTACCATTGGTGTTTTGTTTGCCCAGACCCTGCCCGAGTCGCACTGGCTGCAGGCACTGAATATTCTGCTAATCGTTGCCCTTTTTTCTGCTGAAGAGTATCTATACCTGCAAATCGGGGTTTTGGAATACATAAACTGGAGTCACTCTGCAAGTATTTTTATCAACCTGCTGGTGTTTACCAGCTTCTCCTGGCTGGTCACTGTCCTCGGTTTAAACCGTGCCGGCCGCGGCACTAGGGGAGGTTTTAAATTTTGAGCCTGCTTGCTTTTACATTGTACTCACTGGTTATTGGCCTGTTAGTATTTGCCTGGTTTAAATTATTGATTAGATTGCGATAGGTTTCAATAATTGACTTTATTATCTTTTGGCCGGAAATGGCAGCCGGAACAAGAAAGGTGAAATAATGACGCATTTGCTATTCGCATTTTTTTCCTGGACCTTATTGCTCTTATGTGTAAAAAAATATATACCGGGAATGTGGATGGGTGGTTTCATCGGTACCATCATAGTAGGGTTCGTGGATTACATTGGAATAAAATTAGACTTTTATTATTACCCGGAGGGTTTTTTTTATATAGCTGGAATGCCACTATTCCATTTCATCGGCATTTATGCGACCTCAATTTTATATCTCTACTGGCTGCCCCGCAAGTGGAAAGACAGGCTTCTGTATACGTTTTATATTTCGGTGCTCTTACTAGCCGTTGAGGCTGTTGTCTATAGCCAGGGTGGCGTTGCTTACCCAAACTGGGAACTATGGTACAGTTATTTTTTGTTAGTGACCGGTTTGACCATACTTGCCGCTTTTTTCAGCATGGTCACAAGTCCGGCAAAGACTACAGACAAATAACTTGTGAGCATTTACTTCTCACTGGAGTGGCATTACCAAATCATACGGAAGTTTTAAGCAGCGCAAAGCATAATTGGCAAAGACATCAACTGGAAGAAGTTCTTGTGCAAGGCCTCCTTAAAAGCGTAATTCAAGAATTCATCACGGGTAGATACAGGCATCAGATCACCGCCTTAACAAATTAGCATCTTATGTCTGCCGTCTGCCGAATAATAATCTATCTTTATAATGATCAGGGCTGGTTTAAAGTATACCACAAAGTTAAAAGGGCTGGTCAAAAGTAGATCATGGTTTAAAGAATCAACGCCATATTATGTTAATAAACACAGACTGGCTTGTAAATTTAACCGAATAGTGCATCCCAATCAGGGCAATATATTTACCAAATGATCGATACTGGCAGGTGTGGTATGAGTACCCTGAAGAATATGCTCAAATTGATTACCTATCAGGAAAATACCCAGCAAGAGGGGTTTGTTTTAAAGGAATCGGCAGACGATAGTCATAACAACTCAAAAGGCGGATCCCCACCGGGGCGCCAGGCTCCCGGGAATAGCCAAAGTGATGCCGCCCCGGCACATCAAGGAAAAGCGCCTGCCCCCCGCCGCGCCTTTAAAAAGCCTATCCGCCCCACTAATAAAGCTAACCAAAAGCAAAAGAAAAAAGAAAACAGCGGGGCGGAAGAAAATCAACCGGAGCCCGCTTCAAATAACCTTTCGGTCAGTGCTTCCCTGGCAGAAAACCGGGAGCTTATCAATAAGCTGTACGGATTGCCGGAAAACAAAGATATAGTAATAAGGGATATTGTGCTCGGCACCAGCCCGGTGATTGAGGGATTTATTGTATTTATAGACGGACTGGTGGACAAGTCCATCCAAAACTTGCTGCTGCAGGCGCTGATGCTTTTTGCCGTCCGGCCCATTCCGCCGGGAAAAGGACAGCTGGCTGCCTATGTCAAGGAAAATATGCTACCGGGCAACCAGGTAGCGGTCCAGTCACGGTTCAGTGATATCCTGAAGGCAATAAATTACGGTGATACAGCATTGTTTCTTGAAGGCTGCGCCGAGGCGGTGGTGATGGAAACCAAGGGCTGGGAGCACCGGGGGGTGGACCGGCCCTCCATTGAGCAAGTGGTCCGCGGACCACAGGAAGCTTTTAGTGAAACCCTGCGTTCAAACACATCATTAATCAGAAAAATAATTAAAAATGAAAACCTAACTACTGAATATTTGGAAGTAGGAGCCCGCAACCGGGCTCTCGTTGCAATAATGTATCAGCGCGACATCGCCAACCCGGCCCTGGTGGCAGAGGTAAAAAGGCGTATTAGCAGCATCAAGACAGACCGTATAATTGGCAGCGGCATGCTCGAAGAAATGATCATGGACACCCCCTATAACTTGACCCCGACGATATTGGCCACAGAGCGCCCCGACCGGGTGGCCTCCGGCATTATCGACGGCAGGGTGGCCATAATAGTTGACGGCAGCCCCTTTGTCCTGCTTGTGCCTGCCACCATGTACGAAATGCTGCATACCGGTGAAGAGCTATACAGTCGCTGGCAGTTAGGAACTTTTATCCGTTTCCTGCGTGCTTTGGCTTTTATGACATCCTTCTTGCTGCCGGGGTTTTACCTGTCAGTAGTGCTTTTCCATCATGAAATGATCCCAACAGAGTTGCTCCTAGCCATTGCCGGGAACCGTGAAAAAGTCCCGTTCCCATCTCTTGTTGAGGTGCTCATGATGGAAACAGCCTTTGAGCTGATCCGGGAGGCGGGTCTGCGCATCCCCGGTGCCATGGGTTCGACCATCGGCATCGTCGGCGCGCTGATTTTAGGCCAGGCTGCCGTACAGGCTAACATTGTCAGCCCGGTCCTGGTAATCCTGGTAGCTGTAACCGGGCTGTCCGGGTTTGCCATCCCGTATTATTCCTTGGCTTTTTCGCTGCGGATCTACCGCTTCTTTTACATTGCCTTGGGAGCAACACTGGGCTTTTTCGGAATCGCCATCGGCCTGTTTACCCAGATTATTATAACAGCCAACCTGAAGTCCTTTGGCGTGCCGTACCTGGCCCCAATCGGCCCCAGGACCGTTCCCGGCGCGGATGTGGTTACCCGGTTGCCGCTCTTTTTCCACGAGAAGCGGCCGGACTACCTGAACCCGCAGGATATAACCAGCCAGCCGGATGTATCAAGAGGTTGGCTCAGGCAAAAGGATGGTGGGAAAAATCATTAAAGAAGGCACGTTTGGCCCGGGCGAGGCGGTTATCCTTTTGGCAATGTCGAGCATTGCCAGGATCTTTCTTTCCTACGCCGGGTCGCTGGTCGAAATTGGCGGCCCGGCCACCTGGATGACGCCGCTTGGCGGAATGTTACTTGCTCTAGGCGGGATATATGTTTTATCCCTGATCCTGAAAAAAAGCCCGGGCAATACTATTGTTGAAATAAACGAGCAGGCCTTCGGCCCTTATCTGGGCATGGCTGTAAATATTCTGGCCATAGTCATGGTATTAGAGTTGCTCGGCGCCACCTTTATCAGGGAGTTCAGCGAGGCGATGCTGACCACCACCCTGCGCTTCGCGCCCATTAGTATAGTGGATGCTGCCTTCCTGGCCATGGGTGTATTAGGCGCGTATATGGGTATAGAAGCACTGGCGCGGACAGCCCGCCTTACTTACCTGTACGTACTGGTTGGGTTGCTTTTCTTAATTTTTGCATTAATGCCGTTTTGGAACTTTCACAACCTATTGCCTGTTTTCGGCAAAGGCCCGAAAGAAGTTTTTTTACTGGGCTCCCTCAGTACGGCTTCTTTCAGCGAATTGCTTATCGTGGGGGTGATTGTCCAGGCGATGGGTGGAGCTGAAAAATTTTCGAGGATTGGGTACAGGTTTGTACTAATGGGCTTTGGTCTGCTGCTGATCACTCTATTATCCCTCGTTTTAACCTATAACTGGCCTATCGGTGAGGAATTTACCCTCCCTTTTTTAAGGCTGGCCCGGACTATCTATCTCGGCCGCTTTTTCCAGCGTCTGGAAGCAATTTTTATCCTGGTCTGGGTCATCGTCGGTGCTTTAAAAGTATCCCTGCTCCTTTACGCTACGGCAGTTTCCCTGGCCAGGTCGCTAAAGCTGACCGACTATCGCCCCCTGCTCTGGCCCCTGGGGCTGGCCATGTTCATTTTTAGCCTGCTGCCGTATGACATGGCCACCACTATCAAGATAGACAATTATTTAAGGTGGCTCGTATTAGTATCCATTTATATTATGCCATTGTTTATTCTTGCCGCGCTCTGGCTGAAGGGGAGGGGTGCGCGTGCGGGCAGCTAAAATATTTGCTCTTTTTCTGGCAGCACTTTCCCTCTTATTTTTGACCGGCTGTTTTGGCAGCAGGGAAACCGATGAGACCGCCTATGTCCTGGCTATGGGCTTCGACAAGGGAGAAAAGGACAACCTGGTCGTGACTGTCAGCATAGCCAACCCCAAGGTGATCGCCGGAATGGCCGGGGGTGGAGGGGGCGGTAAAGGAGCGGATGGGAATAGTTTTATCGTCCAAAGCGTGGAGACCATGGGCCCGCTTGCCGGGCTGGAACAGTTCAACACGGCAACCAGCCGGCATTTATCACTATTGCATACTAAAGCCTTCATTATATCTGAAGAACTGGCCGGAGAAGGGCTTGTCCAATGGTTCAGCAGTTTATCCAGGTATTATGAACTGCGGGCAACCTCTTTTGTTTTTGTTTGCCGTGGCAAGGCTAAAGATTTCCTGGAAAAAAACCGGCCTCCTTTAGAGATCAGCCCCACCAAACAGTATGAGCTAATCGGGAGTTTGTCCGAGGCCCATGGGCTGTATCATGACACCACATTTAAGGAATTTTATGAGCAGACCAAGAGCTGGTCGATCCAACCCACCCTGCCGCTGGCGGCCATCCATGAAGGAGGGCTGGAGACAGCCAAGCCGGGGGTAAAAAAAGGGGGCGAACTGTCCCTGGGTAAATATATTGCCGGGGAAGCACCGATTACCGGGGAGAACAAGGCCCAATTCGAAGGTACCGCCGTCTTCCGGGAAGACAAGATGGTAGGCATGATCAACGGTGAGGAAACCAGTTTTTACCTAATGCTGCGGGGTAAATTTGAAAACGGCTTAATGAATATGTTCGACCCGCTTGCCACGCCTCAGCCGCTTGCCTTACTCGTGCACCAGGCGCGCAGTCCCAAATATGTGACACATATCGGTGAGGACGGCAGTGTCACAGTTGACATCGACCTCTACCTGGAAGCTGACCTCGCGGGTATGTTGAGCGGCATCAATTACGAGAGCCCGGAATACAAGCCATTCCTTGAAGCAGCTTTTTCACAATATGTCCAGGAAGGGTGCGAAAAATTAATCAAGCGCACCCAGGAGGAATTCAAATCAGATATCTTCGGCTTCGGTGAGCAACTGAAGTCCCATTTTTGGACCGTGCAGCCCTGGCGTGATTTTAACTGGAGGGAAAGGTATCCTGAGGCGCAGGTTAACGTAACTGTGCATACAAGGGTGAGGCGGACCGGTCTCCAGTTGAAAACGGCACCTCTACATGAGGAGGCTGATTAACATGAAGTGGCTTCTGCTGGTAGTACCACTGGCCGTTAGTTTTTATACCTGTACCTATGGCCTGTGGGCGCTGAAAAATGGATACCGCCGCGGCGGGATCGGGGTCTTCGTCCTGGCCGCCCTGGTCCTGGCCCTGGCTGTTTACAGCTTGTTTTTCAGGCAGGAGTTTTAATGTCTTTGGGATAATAAACTTAGCGGGCTTTAAGAACTAGTTTCTTAAAGTATCTTTTGTATATGCGGCAAATCATTCTTTCGTCAGTTGTCTCGTTAAACATTTTGCATGAAACGTGCTACTAAAAGTTAACGTCTTTAACTACGACAGAAAGAAGAAAGCTGACTGGTCCGCAAGTTTTTGATCACCAAGTTCAAATTTACACTCCATAGTCGCATTAACCTTTGTTTAATCTTCCTATCATTCAATTATTAATACATTATTTACCATGTTCTATATTTCCAGCCTGATCCTATCTCTACGGTCATTAGGTCAAAATAACCCTCACCGAAAATAACTGAAGCGATGTTTGACACCTGGAAAAAAGAGACGTTATAATGTCATCAGAGTTAACCGAGCAATTTTAGTTGACCAGAATGAAATTTAATTATTAAATGTAATAGTGTAAAATAGATTGAGTTGAATTTTGCTATCCTGAGCAGGGCGCCGAATATATATAAATGTATTGACGTATTTAGTTTGGTTTGAGGAAAGAGGGGTAAAGTATGGTGGAACAAGTAATTAACGTTGGCCTGTTGGGTCTTGGCACCGTTGGCCGGGGTGTATACCGCATTCTAAAAAATAATAGCACTGGGATAGAGCAGAAGGTGGGTGCCCGGATCGAGATTAAAAAAATTCTGGTGCGGGACCTGGCGAAAAACCGGGGTATTGTCCCCGAAGAAGGCTTGCTTACCACCAATATAAGTGATATTGTGGACAATGCGGAAATTGACTTGGTGGTTGAGGTGATGGGCGGCATTAATCCGGCCCTGGAATATTCCCTGAGTGCGCTTAGACGCGGCAAAAGCCTTGTAACAGCCAATAAAGACATGGTTGCGCTGCACGGGAGGGAACTCTTCGAGGCTGCGGAGGCGAATTGCTGTGATGTTCTATTTGAAGCAAGTGTCGCCGGGGGTATACCCATTATCAGGCCTCTCAAAGAGTGTTTGGCCGCCAACCGCATTGAGCAGGTAATTGGTATTATTAATGGAACAACCAATTATATGTTGACCAGAATGAGCAAAGAAGGGCTGGATTTTCACCAGGTGCTCAAGGAGGCGCAGGATCTGGGTTACGCTGAGGCAGATCCTTCCGCCGACGTGGAGGGCTTTGACGCGGCGCGCAAGCTGACTATTCTCAGTTCAATCGCTTTTAACACCAGAATTGCACTAGATCAAGTGTATGTGGAAGGAATCACCGGTATAACTGCCGAAGACATAGCTTATGCCAGTGAGTTAAATTATGTAATTAAGCTGCTGGGTATCGCCAAGGAGTCGGCGGAAGGAATCGAGGTCAGAGTACACCCGGCCTTGTTGCCGAAAAGCCACCCCCTGGCGGCCGTTAGTGATGTTTACAACGCTATATTTATTCGCGGGGACGCGGTGGGTGACGTGATGTTTTATGGGCGCGGCGCCGGTGAAATGCCTACCGCCAGCGCCGTGGTCGGCGACGTTATGAACGCCGCCCGAAACTTATTGAAGAAGGTGCCGGGAATAATCAGCTGTACCTGTTTTGAGGAAAAACCGGTTAAGCCGATGAGTGCCACCTTGACTAAGTACTACGTCCGCCTGAATGTCGTCGACAAACCGGGGGTTCTGGCCGGTATCGCTCTGATCTTCGGTAATCATGAGGTAAGCCTTTCCTCTGTGCTCCAAAGACACACCACCGGTAATGCCGCAGAAATAGTTCTGGTGACACATGAAGTGCTTGAAGGTAATTTTCAAGATGCTATTAAGCTCATTAAAGAACTGCCTACCGTGCATCAAATTACCAGTATTATCCGTACTGAGGGCGATTAGCAAGGTAAAAAAAGATATCGTTAATTAACAGGCCATTTACAGCTGTACTGAGTTTTGGATTCACGATGAAAGTCTCTCTGATCCATGTTCATTTTACTTAAGTGAACAATTTATTGTGAAAAGGAGCAAAAGCCTGGTCACAGGGGGGCTGCTTAACCGGGCAAAGACTCGTACGATGGTTAAGCTAATGAGACAACCAGGATGCCGCTTATGATCCGTGTGCAAGTACCTGCAACTACGGCCAACCTGGGTCCGGGATTTGACTGCCTGGGGATGGCGCTGGAATTACATAATGTTGTAGAGATGACCCCGGCCTCCAGTGGCTTGACTATTGAAGTAAGTGGCGAAGGGGCGGCCGATCTGCCCCGGAACGGGGACAACCTGGTTTATCAGGCGGCACAGCGTGTTTTTCAGCAGGTTGGTTTCATTCCAGCCGGACTAAGGTTGCGGTTGATCAATCAAGCGCCTGTTGCCCGCGGTTTGGGAACCGGCACAGCAGCAATTGTCGGTGGTATCATCGCTGCCAACCTGCTCACTGGAGGACGACTTTCGGTCAAAGAGATTATTGCCCTGGCCAGTTCCATTGGGGGCTGGTCGCCTGGTATTGTACCGGCTGTATTGGGTGGAATAGTGGTTTCGCTTCCTGCAGACGGCGAGGCTAAATATTTAAAAATCCAGCCCCCCCAGGGTCTGAAAAGCATAGTGGCTGTACCAGAATTTTTACTTCCCCCAAACAATTTAAGGGATATTCTACCATCCCAGGTGCCGTTTCAGGATGCTGTATTCAATGTTGGGCGGGTTGCCTTGCTGGTAGCCGCTTTGCAGCAAGGCAACCTGAGCCTCTTAGGTACTGCCATGGAAGATCATCTCCAACAATATTACCGCGCACTATCTGTTCCTGTTATGAAAAAAGTGCTGGCGGCGACCAAGCTAGCCGGCGCCAGGGGGGTAACTGTAAGTGGTGCCGGACCGGCCGTGGTTGCCTTGGCCGAAAGTAATTTTGAATTAATTGCCAGGGTTATGGGCGATACCTTCCGGCAGAATGGCGTTAAGTGCCGTGTAATGATTTTAAAGCCGAGCCCTGTCGGCGCCAGGGCCCTGGAAGTTAAATAATGAAATAGAGGATTTATTTTTTTTAAATTTTAATTGTCGAATTACTAATAATGATGACTAAAAAAGGCAGGCGATGATAATGCTGGTTGTACAGAAATATGGAGGCAGTTCGGTAGCTGACGCCGAGCGGATCCGGAGGGTAGCCAGGCGGGTAGCTGGTGTTCGTTCAGAAGGACACAGCATAGTAGTAGTCGTTTCAGCGATGGGCGACACAACCGATGATTTAATTAACCTGGTTAAAGAAATAACCAACAGCCCACCGGAGCGGGAAATGGATATGATCCTATCCACTGGAGAACAGGTTTCTATAGCGCTATTGGCGATGGCAATTAAAGAGACGGGAGTGCCGGCAATCTCGCTCACCGGTGTCCAGGTGGGGATTATGACCGACAATGCCCACACTAAGGCTAGAATTTTAGAAGTGCGTACCGACCGCTTGAAAAAAGAGCTGGACGCTGGCAACATCGTCATTGTAGCAGGCTTCCAGGGTGTTGATGATGCTAATGACATAACCACCCTGGGTCGTGGTGGCTCAGACACCACTGCCGTGGCTCTTGCCGTGGCGCTAAAGGCAGACCTGTGCGAAATATATACTGATGTGGATGGAGTTTATACGGCGGATCCCAGGATAGAACCCAATGCCGCCAAGCTAGATGTTGTTTTCTATAATGAAATGTTGGAACTGGCTAACCTGGGGGCAGTGGTGCTGCATCCCCGTTCAGTAGAATTGGCTATGCAATATAGTATACCGCTGCATGTTCGCTCCAGTTTTAATCACAATCTTGGTACGATCGTAAAGGAGGTAGACAGTATGGAAAGATCGCTAGTTGTTACCGGAGTGGCGTACGATCTTAATGTTGCTAAAATTGGATTGTACGATGTTTTTGATAAGCCCGGCATTGCTTATAAGCTTTTTAAATCACTGGCTGATAATAAAATAAACGTGGATATGATCATTCAGAGCGCAACGAGAGACGAGCGCAATGATATCTCCTTCACTTGCTCCCGGGATGATTTGCATAAAGCTTTATCCGTTGTGCAGGAAATCTTACCGGAAATTGGGGCCAGCGGTATGACCAGCAACGACAATGTGGCCAAGGTATCCATCGTTGGGGCCGGCATGGTCAGCAACCCGGGCGTTGCGGCTATGATGTTCGGAGCGCTGGCAGAAGAAGGCATCAACCTGGAGATGATCAGCACCTCTGAAATTAAAACCTCCTGTGTTATTGAAGAAGGGGAGGCTAAAAGAGCCATCCAGATCTTGCATGACAAATTCAACCTGGCCAAGGAAACCGATTCCTAGATTTTTTAAGCTAATAAACGGAACTGAAAAATATAGCGCCGTAAGTATTGCGGCGCTATATTTTTTTTGAATTTTTCGCTTAGGTGTAAAAGGAATACAGTTCATTTGTTTCATTTATTCGGTAAAAATTGAATTCAATTGAAAAAAGAGAGCCGCTTAAGGATATTTAAGCTAACATAGTTCAGGTCAGTTATAACTCCGAGTTAGATATAATATATTTGGTGATATAAAACAAGAAAAAGTTGGTGCGACTTTTTATGGATTTTAACCGTAAAAGCGCTCTGTTATTTTCTGCTAAGGTTTTACTTTTCTTAAAGTCATGCCGGGCGACAGGCGGGCCGGAAACGATTTCTCCGGACATTCAAGCCAGCCAAGAGGCACCGGCTGAATTAAAAGGAGATGGCAGTCAGGCCGGTTTTGTATATGGAGCAGTAAATGAGCCGGTTATAGTACTCTGGTCAAGCCCGGGGCTGAACCGTGATTATGACCGCTTGATTTTGAATAAGCCAGTTAACCCGTCTGTCTGGGCTGCCGGTATGGATACTGAAATGCGGTTATGGCTGGTGGGAAAGGCAGAAACACAGGCGGTTTTTGGTGAGCCGGTGGTAATTCTGGAGCGCCAGGGTGACTGGATAAAGGTGGCAGCAACAAAACAGAAAACCAGCTTAAGCGAATATGGATATCCCGGTTGGGTTCCTGCGGGGCACATTGTGACTAATCAAATTTATTTAACGGAGCTGGAGAACCTGCCCAATGCCGTTGCAGCCAAACCGGTGATTAAGCTTTACCAAAACAAAGAGTTAACCGGCGCTTCAGTCGAGATCTGCTACCAAACCAGACTTCCGATCTTGGGAGAATGTGAAAAATATGTAAGCGTCCGGTTACCCGACGGTAATACAGGTTATCTATCCAGTCAAGATATTAAAAGGGCAAGAGAATTGAGCTTTTCCCGGGATGAAATAATTAATGAAGCAAAGAGCTTTTTAGGTGTGCGTTATATTTGGGCCGGTACTGCTTCTTATGGCTTTGACTGTTCTGGCTTTACCATGCGCCTCTATCAGTCACAGGGGGTGACTATTTCTAGAGATGCCGATGAACAGGCAAAAGAAGGTGTAGCCGTAGCAAAGATTGAACTCTTGCCAGGAGACCTGATATTTTTTGCGGCCAAGGGTGGTCAGGGCCAAATCCACCATGTTGGGTTGTATGCCGGAGAAGGTATGATGATTCATTCTCCCAGCAGCAGTTCCTCAGTACGGCTTGATGGCATAGACAGCGGCATGTATCATGTGGAGTATTGGGGAGCAAAAAGGTATGTCCCTGCGCTGCCTGCTTGACCTTGTCTGCTGTCCGTTAATTGCTGTTACTTTCAGCGCAATCAGGTCAGCTAAGCGCTTATTAAGTAAATTAATCCACTGGCTTTTGCTGGCGATCCTTTATTTTAAGCTTAATAGTATAACGTTAAACATCCTGTTTGGTCATTCTCGGGGGGCTTGCAAGCTATATTCCCGGGATTGACCATTTTTTATTTTATTGCGTTGAGGAATAACAACTCATTTGCTGTGCTCAGGGCAGATTACTTTTGCAACTATTTCAGTAAATTAGGTTAATAGCTTGAATTCAAGCTTCAGGTAAAATCCTTCTAATATCAAATAAAAATCTATATAAGGCGAGAAACAGGAGCTTAAATATAAACCTTCTAGTATTTATTAAATATGTTTGCGAAAATATTATTATTATATTAATTATGTGTATTGATTGACAGTTACCAATTTTTTGTTTATAATCCGATCATGATGTAAATGATGGGAGTGTGAAAAATGTCATTTGAAATTTATAAGCCCCGCGGTGAGCGAGTACCCAAACTGCCTATGGTAACGATTTCAAAGAATTCTATGGTGTTGAACAAGCATGCCCGTGAAAAATTAAGCACTGATAAAGTTGAATTGGCCTATGATACCGAAACTAACGTAATCAGAATAAAAGCAAGTGAAGAAGGCCAGAACATTAAAAAGACTAAAGTGTTTGGCCGTGGGTTTTTTAATCATTTTGAAATTGCGGCCAAAGGGAAGTTTTTGGCTGATTTTGACGAAAAAGAGAGAGCCTTATATATAAACTTAAACAAAACGCAGAAAGGCCCGCAATAAGGGCCTTTCTGCTTATGTGTTGTAATATCAATCACCCGGTATAATTTCAAAGTAATATATTTATTTCAAGATATTCTCGACAGCTTCTTTGATGCTGTCCTTTAATGCTGTTTTTTGGTGAAGGACTGGTTTGTGCTCTAGACCTTTTAGCCCTGCAGGGATTTCCATACCGCTGGCTTCTGATAGTAAGGTTAATAGGTCAAACTCATCTTTGCCCTGTACTGCGGCATCCCCGAGGATAGCTCTGGCTACACTTGTGTTAAATTTAAACGGGCTGGCAGTAGACGCCACGATGGTTTTTGTTTTATCGCCTGTCGTATTTATATATTTCTGATAAACGTTCAGGCCTACAGCAGTATGAGTATCGGTAACATAACTGTACTGTTTGAAACAGGAGCGAATTGTTTCCATGGTTTCGTGATCATCTGCAAAATCAGGCCAAAAAATTTTGTGAATTCTCGCAAAAGTATTTTCGTCAATCTTATAGTTACCGTTGTCTCTTAGGCTGTTCATCCATCCACTCGTCATAAAGTGGTTGCCTTCGGTCAGATGGTAAAGCAAACGCTCCAGGTTGCTGGAAATAAGGATGTCCATAGAGGGTGAGATAGTCTTATGGAAATGTCTGTTACGGTTGTATTCACCGTTTTGAATAAAATCGGTTAAAACATTATTGGCATTGGACGCGCAAATTAATTTATTTACCGGGAGTCCCATTTCCCTGGCGTAAAAAGCGGAGAGTATGTTGCCAAAGTTACCGGTGGGTACGACAAAATTCACCTTTTCACCCATTGCAACATTACTTTTGACCACCAAATCGAAGTAAGCTGAAAAATAATACACAATCTGGGGTATCAGGCGGCCCCAGTTAATTGAGTTGGCTGAGGAAAGCCTATAGTTTTTGCTTAATAAATATTGATTAAAGCCGGTGTTTCCAAATGTATCCTTGACCCCGTTTTGAGCATCGTCGAAGTTTCCTCGCACTGCTACCACATCTACATTATTTCCTTCCTGGGTTACCATCTGCAGTTTTTGTACAGCGCTGACCCCTTCTTCCGGGAAAAAAACAATAATCCTTGTTCCCGGCACATCTTTGAACCCCTCCAGGGCGGCCTTGCCGGTGTCCCCGGAAGTGGCCACCAAGATCACTATAGTTGAGCTATCACCGGTTTTTGCAGCAGCCTTAGTTAGCAAATGTGGCAATATTTGCAGAGCCAGATCCTTAAAGGCACAGGTAGGACCATGCCATAACTCTAAGACATAGAGCGAATCGTTAAGTTGATGCACCGGAGCTATTGCAGTTGATCCAAACTTATCCCTATTATAGGCATGTGCTACGCATTCTTCGATTTCCGTTTCGGTATAGTCGGTCAGATATTTTTTTAAAATGGCGGCAGCCAGCCTCTGATAGCTATAGCTTGCCATTGCCTTAAGCTCTTCTTCCTTAATATTCGGGATTTCTTTTGGAACAAATAAACCACCGTCCGGTGCAATACCCAGCTTAATTGCCTCAGCGGATAAAACCGGTTGAAGCTGGCTCCGGGTGCTCTTATAAAGCATGCTAAGTACCTCCAAGAATACAGTAAAGTAATAAATATTGTTAAAATTGTACCTTAATTAATCTACCCTGACAAGTTGCGGTGATGGGCATGTTACTTTTTTGACTGGTTTGGGCAAAATGATCTTAAAAAAGAACAGGGGTGCTGTTGATGTCTCATGCCATAAAAGAGCCAAAAGAAGATACCAGAAGCTTTTTGGGACGCCAGGTAGATCAAACTGGCTCTTTATTACTGGTCTGGCTAATCACTTTTTTGCTCATGGCCAACCTTATTGGTAAGCCGGCCACAGCCCTGATATTTTCTATTCCTCTGATTGTGGCTGAGGCGCTTGTGTTTAAAAAATTTTTAAGGATCAGGCGGCAAAAAAAGCAAAATCAGCGCCGGCTTTGGTTAGCCGGTCAAAAAATAATAAAGAATTTTAAAAGTATGGATCCAGAAAGTGAATTCAAGCCTTATGTACGTGAGATTATCGCAGGGTTGGCCGGTTTTCAAAATTTAAGGTTGATATCCAAAGAAGACAACGCCGTTGACCCTGATAAATGGGGTATCGACCTGGTAGGTGATTACCGCGGGATACCTGTAGCTATTCAATGCAAATACCCTGAGGGGGAGAATAAAATCTCTCCGCAGGATATCCGTGCCTTTGCCGGAGCCCTTAAGAGCGAGGAATTTAAGAATGGCCTTTTGGTCACCTGGGGAGAGTTTGAACCCGGTGCAACACGGGTGGCCGCGGAGTTGTCTCGTAAGGGAATTAATATCAAACTGATTGGCCGTTACAGGCTCATAGAAATGGCCAGACAGTCCAACCAAGATGTAAACCCGGGGGGCCAGACCGGGCTGGGAGCGGATTTCCTGACTGCAGCCGGTAAACAACGTACAATGTCACTTACCACCCTCAAAGACACTATTTTAAGTTCCAGGTCTAAGGCAAAGAGCTACTTTTCCTATGGCCTGCTGCTCTATGGGGGATATATCTTGATGCGTGAAACAACCAAGCTTAGTCTGCTCTACTTGGGTTTTGCGATGCTGAATTTTTTACTCGGCGCCGGCTGCCTAAGTCTGGGCAGAGATGTTGAAGACAAAGATCCGTTGGCCAGTTTCGGATCAGACAAGTAAGCATTGTTTGAGATAGTAAATAGTGACCTGACAGTGTAGTGTGTTACACCAATGTCATTGTTCAAAGTATTATCACCACGCTGGTGGTGTCTGAGCATCTACAATTGCAAAAGTGTAGCCCCTTCCCTGCAGGAATTCAATTATTCCCGGCAGGGCAGCAACATCGCTCTCGCGGTTACTGATGTAGTTTCGCACAGCCGGATCAAGCGTTGCCTGCCCGAGGTTGATTTCAGTCCCGTCATGCATTAAAATAATTGGCGCTCTGTGCATTTTTTCTATTTCTAGAACTCCATTTATTACATTATTATAAATTGCCTCGGGGCTGACTCCCTTGGGGTCGGTATCGGCGCTGGTAACATTCCAGCCTATAGACTTATAACCATGTTTACTTAACAAATCAAAGTAGCTGTTATTTAAATTTGACGGGCCGCCGGGAGCACGAAATATTGTTACAGTGCTTCCGGTTACAGATGCAATCGACTGATTGCAAAGTTGTAGATCATTCAGGAAAACCCAGGGGCTGCTGTATATCTTCTTGTAATCATGGCTATAGGTGTGATTAATCAGACAGTGTCCTTCATGGACAATCCTTTTTAAAACCTCCGGGTTCTTTTCAATAGCATTTCCAACAACCACGAAGCTGGCACGGATTCCATATTTCTTTAGAATATCCAGGATCAAACCGGTATAATGTGAATTGGGTCCATCATCAAAGGTGAGGTAGACATTTTTAACTGGATTATTAGAATTTGTACTTTTTGCTTGTGGATCGATGTCTACTTTAGTCTGGTGCCCATTATCGGTATTATCTGTGGTCGAAGCTTGGGCGACCGCTGGAGACTGGGGTGTTATTTTTGCTAAAGGGTCGATTGCGGTAGCTGAATATATAGCGCCGGTAAGCAGAAGGGCGAGAACAACCAAACTTGCTACTGTATATTTATGGATCATGAACTAAGTGCACTATCCTTTCAGCCGTAAAAATCTTCTATTGGACTAGCATACTCTAAGACGACAAATTTGGCAATTAATTAGTTGGAAAAAATGTAGTAAAATCTTGAATCCAGGCAGCCTTGTATTTACAGTTAAAGGAAAGTATTATATTATAAAATTGTGTTTTCTAGGTAAACCAGGTGTGATTATAAATATTACCATGGATTATATTGATTTTGATAATTAGAACTTAGAAGCGAAATGAAATATGAGGTGATAATATGGAATATAAAGAAAAAATTAATGCTTTGGTGGAGCTGATGCAAAAATCTACACGGAATTTTGCCCTCACAGGGGCCGGTATCAGCACCGAAAGCGGCATCCCGGACTACCGCAGCAAGGGTACCGGGCTCTGGCAGAAGTTTGATCCCATGAAAGTCGCCAGCGCGTCAGCACTCCGCCGTGATCCGGCAGGTTTTTATAATAATAATTTAAAAAGATGGGTTGAATTTTCAGGCGCCAAACCCAATGCAGCCCACTTTGCCCTTGCTGACCTGGAAAGAAAGGGCTATCTTGTTGGGGTTATCACCCAGAATATTGACGGGCTTCACCGCAAGGCCGGTTCCCAAAGAGTATGGGAGGTGCATGGCCATCTGCGTACCTGCCATTGTTTTGACTGTCGGAAAAGTTTTCCCTTTATCGATCTGGTCAACCAGTATGATGCGGGTACGAACCCACCCCGTTGCGATAAATGCGGAGGTGTGCTGCGCCCGGACATTGTACTCTTTGAAGATTCAATGGGGGATGATTATTTCCAGGCCACTAAAGTTCTTTCCGGCTGCCAGCTTATGATCGTTGTCGGAAGCAGTCTTCAGGTATACCCGGTAGCTTCGCTCCCGGAATATGCCAGGCAGTTGGTAATAATAAATGATGATGAGACCCCCTGGGATGACCAGGCCAAACTGGTGATTAATGAAAAATCCGGTAAGGTATTCACAGATGTTTTAGCAACGCTGTAGTTGCTGTCCAAGTAAACTTCGTTACCTAATGTTTGCAATTTAGAACAAATTACACCTTTATTAATTGTTAAAAAATACGGGGAAAATAAAATAAATTCCGTATCAAATGGAATTTAAACTAACAACTCAATATAGTTAAAGGAGGCTAATTACTACGATCCCTTTGAAGGATAATATCCCTTCGCGAAGTTTTCCGGTCGTTAATGTTTTATTGATTATTGCCAACCTGCTGGTTTTCGCTTACGGCATGACCCTGGGCAGGCATTACGAAGAGTTCATGTATTCAAATGCGGTGGTCCCGGTACAGCTTGTGGCTGACGGTTTTACCGGGGAGCAGTTGGTGAGGTTAACTACAGCCATGTTTCTTCACGGCGGATGGTTTCATCTGTTGAGCAACATGTTGTATTTATGGATTTTTGGTGATAATGTTGAAGGACGCATGGGGCACTTTAAGTATTTAATTTTTTATCTTTTAACCGGTTACATCGCTACCATTGCCCATGTATTAACGGATCCACAGTCTCCAGTTCCGCTAATTGGCGCCAGCGGCGCCATCGCAGGAGTGCTCGGGGCCTATTTAATCCTTTTTCCGCGAGCAAAGGTCCTTACTCTGGTTTTTATTTTCGTTTTTATCCAAATCGTTCCAATTCCGGCAGTGGTATTTCTTGGTCTCTGGTTCGTTTTACAGCTTCTAAGCGGCGCTGCCAACCTAACATCTCAAGCGGCGCAGGGAGTAGCCTTTTGGGCTCATGCGGGCGGTTTTGTCGCCGGAATACTGCTGGTAAAACTTTTTGCAAGACGGGAAGAATATTTCAATTACCAGTGATAACAAATATTAATGCTTTTTACGCCCTTGCCGCTTGCGGCAGGGGTTTGTTTTATCAGCCCGTGGCTGTAGAGCCGCCCCCCGAATATAATAAATAAACTTGATGAACGGGGGTAATAAAATGGGAGTAATCCTATTTGTTCACGGCATGGGCTACAGCAACGACCGGGACTATTGGAAAGAGTGGGCGGCCCCGCTCCAGCTTGAGCTGGCAAGGCAGGGTCTGACGTTAACAGAGGAGCAGTTTGGAGGAGTTTATTATTATGACCTCGTTCCCGGGCCATATGCAGGAAAGATACCAACGGAAGATATTTTGCAAATTCAAATACTCGGGTTAAAGAAAAAGGCAACGGAAGAACTAAGCTCGCTGCGCTCGCCTTTTGAAAAAACAAATATTGTCATTGGCAATTTTGTGGATTATCTGGTAGATAATTTTGGTGATATTTTTTCATATTTATATTTGAGTAAAACGCACCAGCAAGTTAATGAACGCCTTTATGAGGCTATTGATCAATATAGTGAGCCGGTGATCCTGCTCGGATATAGTCTAGGGACAATTGTCAGCCTTTGCGCTCTGCTGGAAAACCGGTCTGCAGCAAATAAAATTGCTCATTTATTAATGCTGGGAAGTCCCTTATACTGGTTTGTGCAAGGTGTGGCAAATTGTGTTGATCTAAGCTTACGGCCTGCTGTCGGTCGCTTCACCAATTTGGCCGGTTTGCTCGATATAGCCTGGCCGCAAATGGTGCCAAAAATATTGACAACCCTGGACAACAATATTGAATATAGAATCAGTTTTAATCCAATCAAAGGACACACAGAGTATTTTTCTCAGAAAAATAGTTTAAAAGCGATTTCAGGTGAAATAATCAAAGGGTGGTTTTGATTGCCTTTACAAATAATTGATTAAATATGCTACTCATTATTAAAGATGGCTATATGTTTTAATAAGCTGCCTTAAATTTATCAAATGCATATTTAGTAAAAACTTTAACTAATGGTGGCAAAGTTCAGGACAAGTAAATGATTTTTACGTTTCAATATTTTTTTATGGTATAATAACAAAAAGGAAAATAATACTTTTATATAATAGGATGATGTTCTTTTTTATTCAGATCAATTTTTCGCCCAATAAAGTATTAGATAATCATATTTCATAAAGAGGGTGTTTTTTTGAGTGTGATCATCCTGGCCTTGGAAACATCTTGTGACGATACTTCAGCAGCTGTGGTAGCAGACGGTTCTGAAATATTGTCAAATGTAATTTCATCACAGGTTGAAGTGCATAAAAAGTTTGGTGGTGTGGTTCCTGAAATAGCTTCCCGCAAACACCTGGAATTGATGAACTATGTAATAGAGGAGGCGATGGCTGTGGCCGGGCTCAGCTTTGCTGAGCTGGATGCAGTAGCTGTTACTTACGGACCCGGCTTAGTTGGAGCGCTTCTTGTGGGAGTGGCTTCCGCCAAGGCTGCAGCTTATGGCTTAGGCCTGCCCCTGGTGGGTGTCAATCATGTGGAGGGGCACATCTACGCAAATTTTCTCGTTGAGCCGGACATCTCTTTTCCCATGGTTTGCCTGGTAGTGTCCGGGGGACATACCGACCTGATCTTGCTTAAAAACCACGGCAGCTATGAGCTGCTGGGCAGCACCAGGGATGACGCGGCCGGTGAGGCGTTCGACAAGGTAGCCCGGACTATGGGCCTAGGTTACCCCGGGGGGCCGCTGATCGATCGCCTTGCCCGGGAGGGACAAGCTGAAGCAATAAATCTCCCCAGGTCTTACTTGGAGGAGGGTAGTTTTGACTTTAGCTTTAGCGGGGTGAAATCTGCGGTAATTAATTACCTCCACCGGGCCAGCCAGCATGGCGAAGAAGTTAATCAAGCCGACCTGGCTGCCGGCTTCCAAAAAGCGGTTGTTGATGTGCTGGTTGACAAAACTATAGCCGCTGCTGATAAAGCAGGTGTATCAACCATTCTCCTTGCTGGAGGAGTTGCCGCCAATACCCAGCTAAGGGCGGAATTAATTAAAAGAGCTGGCGACGGGTCGCGCCGGGTTATCTGCCCGCCGCCAATATTATGTACCGATAACGCCGCTATGGTAGCTTGCGCCGCTTACTACAAATACCTTCGAGGGGCGTTTGCACCCCTGACCCTGAATGCAGTGCCGAATTTAAAGCTGGGTGAAGAAAAGTATGAGGGCAACTTCAAGGGTAGGCTAATGTAGCCCACTGATCAATACACCTGGGTTAGCCTCTTCAATGCCGGTCCCATTGATGTGCAGGATCTTGTAAGCATTAATTGGGATTAAATCTTAATAATTGCCTATTGAAAGACTGTTCTGTTGATAATTTATTTTGTGGATAATGTGCATAAGCATGTTAATAACTTGTAAATAAAGGGGTTTACCTGTGGGTGGAAATTTAACAAAAATAGATGGACAATATGTCGAAAGTCTCATTTTAAATGGAGCACTGGAAGGTAATATACTGCCTCTGACTTCATCCTGTAATGTTCACTGTATTTTTTGCTCCCACCGGCAAAACCCTGCGGGCGTACAAGTTTACCATATAGCTCCCCGCAGTATGGCGGAAGTAAAGAGGACCCTTTCCTATATGGATTCGTCACGACCTGTTATCATCGGAGAATCGGTGACGAGAATTATTGAGGGAGAGCCTTTTACACACCCTTTAATTAAGGAAATTCTTCAGTTGATTCGCATAACCTTTCCTTTTACAACCATCCAGCTTACTACTAACGGCTGTCTAATAGATGGAGATATGGCAGATTTCTTAAGAAAGCTAGGCGGTGTAGTGGTTAATCTTTCTATCAACAGTGCTACGGAACTTGGCCGGGCTATGTTAATGGGCGATACAGCACCGCATCGTTCCTTAAAAAGCGCCGCTTTGCTGCAAGGACACGGGATTACTTACCACGGTAGCATTGTGGCTATGCCCCATCTGGTAGGATGGCAGGATCTTGAGCAAACGATAAACTGGCTTGCTTTATACGATGCTGAAACGATCCGGGTATTTTTGCCCGGTTTTTCGAAACTGGCTTCCCCCGCTTTGCGTTTTGAGCCACACCTGTGGGAAGAGTTAGTCTCCTTCGTGGACGGGCTCAAGGATAAGCTTTTAACGCCCTTGTCCTGCGAGCCGCCGTTTATTCACGATTTGCAGCCGCAGGTTGCCGGGGTAATTGCAGGATCGCCGGCAGCACGGGCGGGGGTGCGTTCCGGAGATATTATTAAAGAGATCAACAACACAGCTGCCCTGTCCCGCGTGCATGCTTTTAAACAAGTTTTAGCTTCCCCTCATCCGGCAGTTACTTTACATAGAGGCGGGAGAATCATTAAATTAAAAATTTCGAAAGCACAGGGTGAGCGTTCCGGACTGGTAATGGATTACGATATCGACCCCTCGGTGATTATAAATATTGCCCGGGTGATACGACAGCAAAGAGCTGCTGAAGTCCTTGTATTGACTTCTGAACTGGCCGGCCGTCTTATGAAAATGGCGCTGGCGAGTTTTATTGAGGACATTGCCCAAATTAAGCTTCTGGTAGTGCACAATCGGTTTTTTGGTGGCTCAATCAAAGCTGCCGGACTGCTTACCGTAGCTGATTGCCTGTCTGCTTTAGAGGAATATTTCCAGAAGCCCTGGCGGCCCCAGTTGATATTACTGCCCGGCCTGGCCTTTGACCGTAGCGGCAGAGATATAACCGGACGCTCTTACTTCGACATTGAAGAGAAATATCGGATTGCTGTTAAAGTATTATAAAGAATTATTTTTTTCAAAGAATTTTCTTTAATTTTAAAATCACAGTGCAAAAATGTTTAGAAGTATATGCCTAATACTCAGGTGTGTTTGAGAAAATTATAGACTTAGGGCAAGTAATGGTATTGTCATAAGGTTTTTGTATAATAAGCTATAAATATTAACGGGGGTAATTGTGTCAAAAGAGGCGTTAAGAAAAAAAGTGCTTCAGGAAAGAATGGCGTTAAGTCCTGAAGAGGTAGCCAGGAAAAGCGACCCGATCATGGAAAAAATAATAAAAATGAAAGAATTCTCCCAGGCCAGTACGGTTATGGTTTATCTGGATTTTCGCAATGAAGTGCAGACCGGTGCGCTAGTTCAGCAGGTGTTGGCAGATGGTAAGCGACTTGTCGTCCCGCGGACAGAGGTGACCCAGCATCAACTGCTGCCATGCGTTCTTAAAAACTATCCTGGCGACCTTCAACCCGGTGCTTGGGGTATATTAGAACCAAAGGCAGATTGCGTCCGCCCGGTCAAACCGGCTGAAATTAATCTAATTATTGTTCCTGGAGTTGCTTTCGATCTCTGCGGCAACCGGCTGGGCTACGGCGGCGGTTATTATGACCGGTTTTTATTGCAAACCGGGCCGGATGCACTTTTTATTGCACCTGCTTTTGAGCTTCAGATTCTCCCGCAGGTTTTTCCCGGTGAACATGATGTTCCGGTTCATTATCTGGTTACTGAAAAAAGGCTGGTCAATACCGGTCGCTAAAGATTCATACTGTTGATTGACAAATATAAATCTATTGATGATAATTAACTAGTAATGTAAAGTATTTGAGAATAAATTTTCTTTTGGCGTGGTATTCCCAATTACTGCGACATATAAATGTGCTCGATGTAGCTAATGCTCGTGCAAGTGTAAGACCAACTCCATCGTACCGGCTAGTATGAATCACTTTGCTGTTGGCCTGGGGTAGAGGTTTTATTTCAGGCAAAAACACCAGGTTACTATATTGTGCCTGGTGTTTTATATGATACAAAAACTAAAAAGAGATATATAAAAAAGAAGTTGATTGCAATGAACACTGAAGAAATGCGCCATCTATTGGCAGCATTAAAAGACGGAAAAATCGAGATAGATGAAGCTTTAGACAAATTTAAGAGCTTACCTTATGAAGATCTGGGATTTGCTCTAATTGATCACCATCGAGCCCTGCGCAAGGGTTTTCCTGAAGTAATTTTCTGTCAGGGTAAAACGGTTGAACAGATTGCCCGGATCTTTAAAAAAATCTGTGATGAAGAAAGATGTATCCTTGCTACCAGGGCGGCAAAGAAAGCTTATGAAGCAGTTCGTACGATGTACCCTGATGCAGAATATAATGAACTGGCCAGAACCATCATTGTGCGACGGGGTTCAGATGAGTCCAGAAGGGGCAAGGTCCTGGTGATGAGCGCCGGAACAGCTGATTTGCCGGTTGCCGAAGAAGCAGCCATCACCGCTGAGGTGATGGGTAATTATGTGCGTAGAGCCTATGATGTCGGCGTGTCCGGGATTCACCGGCTACTGGAAAAGCTCGACTTGATCCGTTGGTCACATGTCATTATCGTTGTCGCTGGAATGGAGGGAGCGCTTCCCAGCGTAGTGGGGGGGCTGGCTGAGCAGCCGGTGATTGCCGTGCCAACCAGCGTCGGGTATGGGGCAAACTTTCAGGGTCTCTCCGCTTTGCTAGGTATGTTGAACGGTTGTTCCTCAGGGGTAAGTGTAGTAAATATTGACAACGGCTTTGGCGCCGGGGCAATGGCCGCAGCCATTACCCGGATGATTGATAGAGTATCGCAGGAGAAACTGCCTTGAGTCGTTCTAAACTTTTCTTTCAGTGTAGAATTTATAAATTAATTTCAAGACAGAGTTGCCTGTAACAAATTCAATTGATATAATAAATTAGTTTAATTAATTATCATTAATTATCATTTGTAACCTCGTGTTATGCTGTTGCAGTTCAAGCAAGGAAGGCTGTGGGACCTTTGCAGGTAGAAGCAAGAATCTTTGGGTCCGATTTTGAGCCGGTCGCAATTAACCTACCGGTAGGTGGGGGATGATGCATCAGCAGTCACTTCAAGTAAAATATAAGCTCTGGCTGGAGAAAGACGGCATTGTCATTGGGGCCGGGCTAGTTAAACTTTTAGCAAAGGTAGCTTGGTTTGGGTCAATTTCACAGGCTGCCAGGGATATGGACATGTCTTACCGGAATGCCTGGGGTAAGATAAAAACTGCCGAAAAACACTGTGGCGTAAAGCTTGTGCTAACTCAGGTGGGTGGTGAATTGGGTGGCGGTACAAAGCTTACACCAGAGGCTGTAGAGTTAATAGCAAGGTTTTACAGGTTGGAACAAAAAGTTGACGAGTTTGTGCAAAATTCATTTAAAGAAATGTTTTCAGGGCTGGACAAGCCCTTAAAATAGCCAACCGTTGTATATCTTTTAACATAGCGCATGTGTATCTAAAAGGTGGTGATTTGTCTGGGGGGTTATGGCCAAGGTTGGTTGAAGCAATGCGTTTTTGCCAACTGGGGACAAGTGAGGTAGTAATCCGTACCTCCATGTTTTCGGCACAGCAACGATGATTAGTATGCTCACCGGCCTCCCCCTGGGCACGATTGCCCTTTGTATTTCTCAGACGGAGGCTGATAGTCAGCTTAGTCAACCTTGTCATGGTCTGCCCCCTGCTGTAATAGGCTGCATCGTCCTGTTGGTACTGGTTTGAGAATGACCCATCCTAAACTGCGGAACAGTAGAGGGGGAGATAACCATAAACTGCAATTTTCCGTTGGTTGGTTAATGAAGTAATCGAATAATACTATGCACAGAGAAGGTGAAATAATGAAGGATACCTACCATCGGGAGATAAACTATCTGCGCATTTCCGTCACCGACCGGTGCAACCTGCGTTGTATTTACTGCATGCCGCCGGAAGGTGTGCAGTGGATTCCTCATGAAGAAATTTTGAACCTGGAGGAAATTGAGGCCGTCGTCAAGGCTGCGGCGCTGGTCGGCGTAAAGAAAGTGCGTCTCACCGGAGGAGAGCCGCTGCTGCGCAAGGGGCTGGACGACTTGGTCCGCAATATTGCTAGAATTCCTGCTATAGATGACATATCTCTGACTACCAACGGCCTGCTTTTACCGTATTGTGTCAAAGCGTTGAAAGAGGCCGGGTTAAATCGGGTCAACATCAGTTTAGATACCTTACGTAAAGACCGCTTCCGCGAAATTACCAGAAACGGCAGCTTGGATGACGTATGGAGAGGGATTGATGTTGCATTTGAATACGGGTTGACTCCAGTTAAATTAAATACCGTGGTCATCCGTGGCTTTAACGATGATGAGGTTGTGGCAATAGCTGGCCTGACCCTGAAAAGGCCCCTGCATATACGTTTTATTGAACTGATGCCCATTGGTCCTTCAAACTCCTGGACCACCGGGCGCTTTGTACCCGCCGAGGAAATAATGTCTAGGATTAACGACCAGTTGGGGCAGCTGGTGCCGGCGAAAATATCTGCCGGTAACGGGCCTGCTCAATATTACCGGCTTAAAGATGCTCCGGGTACCATCGGTTTTATTACATCGATGACTGAACATTTCTGCCGGAGCTGCAATCGCCTGCGGCTGACCGCAACCGGTAGTCTGAGGCCGTGCCTGTATGACGGACTTGAGGTTGACTTGAAGACACCCCTGCGTGAGGGAGTCGGGATTAATGAGATAGCCGACCTGATCTTGAGCGCGGTTGCATTAAAGCCGGACCGCCACCATATGCTTGACGGCTGGCAGGACAAGCGGGCAATGTCTCAAATTGGCGGATAATGGTATGTTTCAAACATAATTAGAACAAATGACAGCAGTGAAATAAAAAATAACTCCTAGTAGGAGGATAAAAACTTTATGGGAATAATAAAAGCAGTGTGCACCAGCGAAAAAACTGGGATGCGCAAAAAAAATATCAATGAGGGTCTGCTTATCAAAGAGCAAGGTCTACAGGATGACGCCCACGCCGGCCCATGGCACCGGCAAGTCAGCTTGCTGGCCATTGAAAGCATTAATAAGATGCGAGCACTGGGCTTGGACGTAGGACCTGGCGACTTTGCAGAAAACCTGACCACCGAAGGAATCGATCTTGTTAATCTCCCTATTGGAACCCGGCTGAAAATAGGACAGAAAGCCATTGGAGAGGTGACCCAGATTGGTAAGGAATGCCATAATCATTGTGCAATTTACTACCAGGCCGGTGATTGCGTAATGCCAAAGGAAGGCATTTTTATCCGTGTTCTTAACGGTGGAAAAGTCAAGGTGGATGATCATATTGGGATATTATCATAAGTGATATTTCGGATAATAAAACAATCAAATTTATGGACTTATGGATAAATATAGTGTTGTATTGGAATAGCGGATATTCGAATGTAAATAATATATTTGAAGGGATGTGTTCATTTAATGAAACCAACTGCAGAGGTATTGGAAGCGGTGAAAAAAGCCTCAAAAGACGGACGGATTAGTTGTAACGACGCCAGGAAGTTGGCCGAAGAACTAAAAGTTCCGAATAAAGTTGTGGGCGATGCAGCAAATGAATTAGAAATCAAGATTTTTGGCTGTGAACTGGGCTGTTTTTAAATTATTAGAGCACGCTTAAAACGGGGTGTGAGTTGGTGGCTGAACTTTTTAAAGCCTTGACAGTTGAAGAAGCCAGATTGGCATTTGTAGGTTACCTACCGGTCAAGAAACAAGCGGAAACAGTACCTTTGTTGGAAAGCCTTGGTTGCCGCCTGGCAGCAGAAGTGCGGGCGGCCGAGGATGTGCCTGGCTTTGATCGGTCTACTGTTGATGGTTACGCAGTGCGGGCAAGGGACACCTATGGAGCCACAGAAGGTTTACCAGCGTATGTAGACATTTGTGGTGAAGTGCTGATGGGGCAGGCGCCGATAGGCAAAATCGGTACTGGGCAGGCCTGGCGCATTGCCACCGGGGGGATGTTGCCTGGCGGTGCAGATGCGGTTGTAATGGTGGAATATACAGAAGTATTGGATGAGAGTGTTATTGGTATTACCCGGCCGGTAGCGCCTGGTGAAAATGTGGTCCGGCGGGGGGAGGATATTTCTACTGACGAGGTTGCCCTCCCGGCCGGACACCGGGTCAGGCCGCAGGATCTTGGGATGCTTTCATCTATCGGTATATCCAGGGTAGAAGTAGTAAGCCCGTGCAAAGTAGGCATCATTTCTTCTGGTGATGAGCTTGTTGAACCATCTGAATTTCCATCGCCTGGCAAAGTACGGGATATCAACTCTTATACTCTTGCCGGAGCCGTGACTGCCTGTGGCGGCAAACCTTATATGTACGGCATTATTAGGGACGAGTATAACGAATTTAAAAACACACTGGAGCGTGCACTCGAAGAAAATGATCTAATTCTTCTTTCCGGTGGCAGCTCTGTAGGGACGCGTGACGTAGCCGCTAGGGTGCTTGAATCGATCGGACAACCAGGGATATTATTTCATGGCCTCTCGATTAAGCCAGGAAAACCCGCTATCGGAGCCTTTGTGAAAAACCGGCCGGTGTTTGGGCTGCCGGGTCACCCAACCTCCGCGATGGTAGTTTTTGATCTTATGGTTGCCCCATTGATTCGTTCCGGCGAATACACCAACAGCGAAAAAGATTCTCTTATCGAGTACCCCTTGCTGGCTGAGATCACCCGCAACCTTCATTCAGCAGCAGGAAGAGAGGATTTCATCCGCGTCAGGCTAGTGACTAGGGATGGGCGGCTTTTTGCTGACCCTGTACTCGGCAAGTCCGGTCTGATAAACACTATGGTTAAAGCGGATGGCCTGGCTCATATCCCAGCCGGTAAAGAGGGTGTTGAAGCCGGTGAATTATTAAGAGTCAAGCTTATTTGAATCATTTGTTTATGACTATAGTATATTAAGGCGATATCATACCCGAACAAAGAAGTGCCTCGGATACAGTGCAGCTAGAAGGAGAATTTCAAAATAATAAAATGGATGAAAATGGGTTTATTAGTGTATGGCATAGCTACTACTATATGATAAGTATAAGGAGCTGATCATCTGAAGCGAAAGGTTTATTTGGATGACCTGCCGTGGGAAGAGGCACTCGAGCGTTACTGTGATTACCTGCAAGGGGCCGGAGCGCTTAGTCCGGGACGTCCTGAGCTCATTGCTGCAGAGCAATCATTGGGCCGGGTGACAGCTTCGCCAGTCTACGCCCGACTTTCTTCACCCCATTACCATGCGTCGGCAATGGACGGCATCGCTGTGCGTTCTGCCAGCACTTACGGCGCATCTGAAACCACTCCCAAGTATTTGAAGGCCGGTACAGATGCGCTAGTAGTGGACACGGGAGATCCGTTGCCAGCCGGGTACGATGCGGTGATTATGGTTGAGGATATACATTATGTTCAAGAGGATACAATTGAAATCATTCATTCCGCTACTCCCTGGCAGCATGTGCGCGTGGTCGGTGAGGATATCGTAGCCACTGAAATGATTGTGCCCTCTAACCATATGGTCAGACCTATCGATATCGGTGCTTTTTTGGCCGGGGGAGTAGATCGCATCTATGTTCACCCCCGCCCCAGGGTGGCCCTTTTACCTACCGGGACAGAGTTAGTACAGCCTGGCTCCGACTTGAAACCGGGCGATATTATTGAATTTAACAGCAGACTGCTAGGGGCTATGGTAGAACAGTGGGGCGCGGTGCCGCTGCGCCGGGAAATAACGGTAGATGATTTTGATCATCTAAAAAAAGCTGTTATTAACGCGGTTGATGAGGCGGATATTGTGCTGGTTAACGCTGGATCTTCGGCTGGCACAGAGGATTTCACGGCAGGTGTGGTGAGAACTTTGGGAAAAGTGCTGGTACATGGCGTTGCTACTAAACCCGGCAAACCGGTAATCCTGGGGGAAATTAGCGGTAAGCCGGTGGTAGGCGTGCCCGGTTATCCGGTTTCTGCATATCTGGATATGCAGCTTTTTTTGAAACCGGTGATATTCCGCAAACTTGGGCTCATCCCTCCAGCACCGGAGAAGGTCGAAGCAAATCTTTCGAGAAAACTGGTATCACCTCTGGGAGTGGAGGAATTTGTCAGGGTAAAACTAGGGCAGGTTGGCGGAAAGATAATTGCAACTCCGGTCTCCCGGGGAGCTGGGGTCCTGATGTCCCTGGTACGGGCAGACGGAATGATCCGTGTACCTCGTTTGTCAGAAGGATATAATAGCGGTGAAACAGCGCCGGTGGAACTTTTTAGGCAGCTGCAGGAGATCCGCGAAACCACTGTTATTATCGGCAGTCATGATATCGCCCTGGACGTGCTGGCAAATTTCCTGCACCGGGAATACCCGGCAGCCTCTCTTTCCTCTGCCCATGTGGGCAGCCTGGGGGGGGTATCTGCCCTGAAGCGGGGCGAGGCGCATTGTGCCGGCACTCACCTGCTTGATGAAAAATCAGGCGAATATAACATCCCGTATGTTAAGCGGTTGCTACCAGGCCGTGATGTAACCCTGGTCAACCTGGTTTACCGGGAGCAGGGGCTGATTTTGGCCAAAGGAAACCCGAAGGGCATCCAGAGACTGGAAGACCTTGCCGGCAAGGACATCAGCTTTATTAATCGCCAGCGGGGAGCCGGCACTAGGATCCTGCTGGACTACGAGCTCAGAGTACTCGGTATAGATGCGGATGAAATTCATGGTTATGAGCATGAAGAGTACACTCATATGGCAGTAGCAGCAGCAGTACAGGCCGGCGCGGCCGATACCGGGTTGGGTATTCGGGCTGCAGCTCAGGCCCTCGGACTGGATTTTATCGGTATTGCTGAAGAACGGTATGATCTCTGCATTCCCAATGAATACTTTAACACACCTTATATACAGAGACTATTGGAAGTAATGACATTGCCTGAATTTCAGGCTGAGGTCAGTAAATTGGGTGGTTATGATCTTCGTGATTGCGGCAAAATAATTTGGCAAAGCTAATTGGGATTAATAATTTGCTTTAAATAATACAAAGAGATCGGGGCGGTATACAAACCGACCCGATCAGTGCTATCTGGACATTTTTCCAAAGGTCCTCAGCTTAATGACTAGTTCCTTGGCTTCGTTGACACTGTGTTATCTATATAGATTTGTTCCTTTTTGAGTTTTGCTATCAATCTCAACAGGATGAATTAATTTTATTTGTTCGCAAGATTATTGCTGGCGCAAGGCTCTACAAAACAAGGAGGCAATGATTATGGCAGAATTAACCCACCTGGATGAGCAGGGCAAGGCCAGGATGGTCGAAGTAGGTCATAAGGAGAGTACCAGAAGGGAAGCGGTAGCCCGAGGTGAAGTGGTGATGCGTCCGGAGACGCTTAAACTAATCCTCAGCAGCAAAATCCCCAAGGGGGAGGTTTTTGGTGTAGCCCGCGTGGCTGGAATTATGGCTGCAAAACATACACCGGATTTAATTCCCCTCTGTCACCCACTGATGATTACTGGAGTAGATGTCGAGTTCAGTCCAGATCTTGAGCATAATAAGATTGAAATAGAAGCGCGCGCAAGGACTACCGGGCAAACCGGGGTTGAGATGGAAGCCCTCACAGCGGTATCGGTAGCAGCCTTGACCATCTATGATATGTGCAAGGCCGTTGACCGGGAAATGGTCATTGGAGCGGTCAGGCTAATGCATAAGAGTGGGGGCAAAAGCGGTGTTTTTGACCGGGTGGAAGGTAAATAAATTTAAAACTAAGGGGCTGAGGTAGTTTGTATAAGATAGCGATTGTAACAGTAAGTGATAAGGGCGCCCGCGGTGAACGGGTGGATGAAAGCGGGCCAGCCATCAGCCAGATGGTTAAATCCCTGGGTGAGGTGGTAAGCTACCAGATAGTTCCAGATGAGGTGGATTTGATCAAAGGGTTATTGATAAAGCTGTGCGACGAAGAGAAAGTTGACTTGATTTTTACCACGGGCGGCACTGGCTTAAGTCCCCGTGATTATACCCCGGAAGCCACACTAGCAGTAATCGATCGGGAAGTGCCTGGCCTAGCCGAGGTGATGCGAATGGAAAGTTTGAAGAAAACCAACCGGGCTATGCTGTCCCGTGCTGTGGCCGGAGTGCGTAAGCAGACACTAATTGTTAACCTGCCTGGCAGCGTAAAGGCGGTAAGGGAGAACTTGGAAGCAATTATGCCGGCATTACCACATGGACTGGATATATTATCCGGGCAAGGTTCTGAATGTGGTTTGAGTTAAAATTCCTTGTAAAATTATGTATAATAAAAATGATAAACGGGAAAATTTATCAAGTAAATGTATAAATTTTTTGCCATGTGGGAAAATATTTCTATGTTACCTACGAAATAATAATATCCGGGGAAAAATATGTTAGATGGAGAAAATTAAAGCTATATCAAGCTAATTTCTTTTTTTTGCATAATAAAAGGGAAATTATGCTTTGAAGTCGTTTGCTTTTGATTTTCTTATTATATATTATATTTACGTTGATATTAGCACTCGGCTTCAATGAGTGCTAACAAAATAAAAAATAAACCGGTAGGGAGGGGTTTAAGTGATTAGACCATTAGGCGAACGGGTAGTAGTAAAGCCCATGCCCAGCGAAGAAAAAACCAAAAGCGGCATCGTTCTGCCGGACACTGCCAAAGAAAAACCGCAAGAGGGTGAAGTGGTGGCTGTTGGTACGGGTAGGTTATTAGAAACAGGCCAGCGTGTGCCGATTGACCTGAAACCCGGGGATAAAATCCTTTTTTCCAAATATTCTGGGAATGAAGTTAAGATTGATGACGTGGATTACCTGATTATGCGTGAGTCTGATATTCTCGGTGTGATTGAATAGTAAGAAATTAATAAGGGGGTAAGAAAATATGGCAGGCAAAGAGGTTCTTTTCCGGGAAGATGCCCGGCGTTCCTTAGAAAAAGGTGTCAATGCTTTGGCGGAAGCCGTAAAGGTTACTTTAGGTCCTAAGGGTCGTAACGTCGTTCTGGAGAAAAAATTTGGTTCTCCAATGATTACCAACGACGGAGTTACTATCGCCAGGGAAATTGAACTGGCAGACCCATTTGAAAATATGGGCGCGCAATTAGTTAAAGAAGTTGCTACCAAAACCAACGACGTTGCTGGTGACGGTACCACAACAGCCACTATCCTTGCGCAGGCTATTGTCCGCGAAGGTTTGAAGAACGTAGCGGCAGGTGCCAATCCGATGATCGTTAAGCGTGGTATTGAGCAAGCTGTTCAAAAAGCAGTTGAGTCCATTAAAGAACAATCCAAACCGATCGAAAGTAAGTCAGCAATCACCCAGGTTGCGACTATATCAGCCAATGATGAAATCATTGGAAGTTTAATTGCCGATGCCATGGAAAAAGTGGGCAAAGACGGTGTCATTACAGTTGAGGAGTCCAAGGGCACTACCACTAACCTGGAAGTAGTTGAAGGCATGAACTTTGATCGGGGTTACCTCTCCGCTTATATGGTAACAGACACTGATAAAATGGAGGCCAATCTTAATGATCCGTACATACTGATTACGGATAAGAAGATTTCAGCTATTGGAGACCTCCTGCCTGTATTGGAAAAAGTTGTCCAGACCGGGAAGCCGCTGTTGGTAATTGCGGAAGACGTGGAAGGCGAAGCGCTGGCTACACTGGTGCTGAACAAACTGCGTGGCACCTTCACCTGTGTTGCTGTCAAAGCACCGGGATTTGGTGACAGGCGTAAAGCTATGCTCGAGGATATCGCAATCTTAACAGATGGCGATGTGATTACTGAGGAACTTGGTCTGAAGCTGGACACTGTCAATGTTGAGCAGCTAGGCCGGGCCAGTAAAGTCCGCGTTAAGAAAGAAGAGACAATCATTGTCGGCGGCGCAGGAGACCCGGATGAGATTACAAATAGGGTTGCCCAGATTAAAATGCAAATTGAAGATACAACCTCTGACTTTGATAGAGAAAAACTCCAGGAACGCCTGGCCAAGCTGGCTGGCGGTGTTGCAGTAGTCCAGGTCGGCGCAGCCACGGAAACCGAAATGAAAGAGAAAAAGCTTCGCCTTGACGATGCGCTAAATGCAACCAGGGCTGCAGTTGAGGAAGGTATCGTGCCAGGCGGCGGTTCAGTATTCGTCAATGTAATTAGAAGCATGGAAAACTTGACCTCAGACAATCTTGACGAAAAGACCGGCATTGAAATTGTCCGTAAGGCTTTAGAGGAGCCCCTGCGCCAGATTGCTAATAATGCAGGTCTTGAAGGCTCAGTCATCGTTGAAAGAGTAAAGAACTCCGAAGCTGGTGTAGGTTTCAACGCCCTGAGTGGTGAGTTCGTAAATATGATTGATGCCGGTATTGTTGACCCTGCTAAAGTTACCCGGTCAGCCCTGCAGAATGCGGCCAGTATCGCTGCCATGATTCTGACTACCGAAACGCTTGTTGCTGAAAAAGTTGATAAAGACAGCAACCCAATGGCTGCCATGGGCGGTATGGGCGGCATGGGCGGCATGGGCGGCATGATGTAAATAGCTAGGAATAACTAATCAAAAGTTATACCTAAGCAGTTCCAACGATATACTTGAATGACATAGGTATAATAAGTTATATTGTTTACATTAATAAGTGTAATATTTGTTTGAGGCCTCAATAAAGTTCATTAAACTTTTAAGAGGCCTCTTTTATTGTTTTTTCTCTTTTTATTATGTTTTTCTTTTTATTATGTTTTATTGTTAGGTAATGATATAATTTTGTTAATGATTTAGTTTCCGACCAGTAAAAAAATATATTTTTATAACGATTTATCCGGTTGCTAATATTGGTCGGACGAAATTTAACATTAGCGTCGTTTAGTATATATTCTGATTAATAGAAAGTGATGGAGTTTAAAATATGTCTTCAATCTTATTTAAGGATGCTGTAATTGTTACAATGAATCCAAGCCGGGATATTATCCGGGGAAATTTGCTTGTTGATAATGATACTATCAAAGCTATCGGTAAAACTGATGATAAGGTTGATTGTTCCCCAACAAAAGTAATTAATGCGAATGGAAAAGTCATTATACCCGGGCTGATTCAAGCACATATACACCTTTGTCAAACCCTGTTTCGCGGACAGGCTGAAGACCTTGTTTTACTAGACTGGTTAAAAAAGTATATCTGGCCTTTGGAGGGTGCTCATGACCCAGAATCACTTTATTACTCAGCTTTGGTGGGAATAGGGGAGCTTTTTCGCAGTGGTACTACGGCCATTATCGATATGGGCACAGTAAACAATACTGATATTATTTTTGGAGCCATTCTTGAATCTGGAGTAAGAGCTATTAGCGGTAAGTGTATGATGGACCAGAAAGGCAACTGTCCTAAGTGCTTACTAGAAAGTACAGATGCTTCCATTCAAGAAAGTGTAGATTTGCTGGAAAAATGGCATGGCCGGGATAATGGCCGCTTGCTATATGCCTTTGCTCCGCGCTTTGCTATCTCCTGCAGCGAGGATTTGCTGCTGCAAGTAAAGTACTTAGCTTCTAAGTATAATGTAAGAATTCATACCCACGCTTCAGAAAACGAGGTGGAAGTTGCCTTTATCCAGAAACAACGAAAGATGCGCAATATTGTTTACTTCAAACACTTGGGTATGCTTGATCATAATCTTATCCTAGCCCATTGCATCTGGCTGGACGCAGAAGAAATGGAAATTCTACAGGAAAACGGAGTAAATGTTGTTCATTGTCCCTCCAGCAATCTTAAGCTTGGTTCAGGCATAGCAAAAATCCCTGAAATGCTAGCTGAAAATATTAATGTGTGCCTTGGCTCCGATGGTGCTCCCTGCAACAATACCCTTGATTTATTTACCGATATGCGTATAGCTGCTTTAATTCAAAAACCCCTGCATGGGCCTGCGGCTATGCCTGCCTTAAAAACTTTCGAGTTGGCGACATTGGGAGGAGCAAAGGCCATGGGTTTAGAGAAGGAAATAGGCTCTCTGGAAGTTGGCAAAAAGGCTGACCTGGCCATGATAGATATGCGGAACTTACATTGCACTCCGAACGAAGGCACAGATATCTATAGCCAGCTAGTTTATCAGGTGAAAAGCAGCGATGTAACATTAACAATGATTGACGGCAAAATAGTTTATGAAAATGGTGTTTTAAAAACAATAGATGAAGAAGACATAATTCGTAAGGCAAATATAGCTATTACACGAATTTATAGAAAAGCTAGCATAAAAAATTTTATTGTCTGAGACTGGGTTTTTGTCGCGATTTTTTATTGGATTATTATGTTCCGATAATAGATATTATGTAAACTCGCCCTTGGAAAAGGGGCCTGAGAAAGGGGTATCGCATCACGTTGGGCGGCATGTTGCCTGACTTCCGGTTGCGTTATGTTATCGCCGCCCGTACTGGTTCCGTTGGCGTTGTTGTGTACCGCATGCGGGTTGTACATAATATCTTCAAATAAAAAACACCCCTTGCGTTAGTTTAGTAACTAACCAGAGGGTTATTTTTAGCGATTATATTTATTGCCGGGATTGTCGCTACATCTTTGAAGTGTGCACTATCTTCATTATGCATATTTATAACCCATTTTTTTTTGTTGTACAACACTTACTTTCCCTGGATAATTACCATAAATACTGACATGCTAAATATAAAATAAAAGAAAGGAGCCATGTCTTGAATTACGATAAGCCTTTAGTGGCTACCGCATTGGGTGTTGCATCCACAATACCCTATGAAATCATAACAAGGGTCATGCTTTTTATGGGGATAGGAAAGTATAGTTTTTATGAGTTAGATAGCCTTATCGTTACATCTAATCGACCTTCTGTATTTCTTGGGTTCATTGTCAGTTCCATAGTAGGTGGTGTTTTGGCAGTAATACTGTATTACGCGACAATAAAAATTGGTAAAGATTACTTAGTTCTAAAGGGTATTGCAATTAGCCTAATATTCGGAATGGTTCTTGAAGTCCTCTTTATGGCAACTATTGAAGGTAAATCTATGCCTTTAAGGCCTTTGAGTGATTATTATGTCCACGCATTTGGAGCAGTAATTTTTGGAGTTTCATTGGGAATACTGTTCAATATTTTCTTATTCAAAAAACCTGCCCTCACCTGAAAGCTATTTATTTTATTGGTGCACATTTTTAACATGCTACGATACAACAGCAGAGTTTATTTAAAGCATTTTGGAATCGTCCCGTTGTTCGTTACTGTTAGTCGATCTGCAATAGTCCAGAAACGTTTCCTATCCGCATCCAGCGCGGCGAAGCTACTTGTTACGACTAGCGAAGGCTGGGTGCAGGCTGTGGTTAAGGGGAGTGCCTAAAAGACCTAGTTAATAAGAATACTTAATTTTGTAATTTTCGATAAGATTCGTCATTTCCCTTTGTTATAATTTAACAAATCTTAAAAAGATGCGGGCTTACTTTTCCGAGGCACTCAATGTTCCCCCACATAAATCGCTGTCGCGATGCATAGCGTTATCGTGCTCACCTGCGCGAATTTACCCTCCGGTCCTTTACTCATCTGCCATCTAGTCGGGCAAACTTCGCCTCTTTACAAGCACGAGAGCTTACAGCCGCAAAACCCACGCCCGCCCTTCGTCTCTGGGGCTAACATCCGATAGCATAATCTAGCCGCCAGTGATATTATGTAACCCCCCCCTGAAAAGTGTATTAATACCTATTATCAAGTTAAGTAAGAAAAAAAAATTAGGCCTCCGCTGGCCTTTTCCCACTTGTCCAGTTTTAAAAAATTAATAAGATAATCTTTAATAGCAAAAAATAAACTATGACTTACAGGAAAGGGGAGGCTTGTATGGATAACCGTTCGCTTTGCGCTTACTCTTTATGACAATGATGATACTGCGAAAGCGCAGGCAGTAGAAGTGTCATCATAAAATAGTATAATTTTTAATAAACTGTGCCCCACCGCATCACTTGGGATTGGGTTTTATGTGCTTTATGCGGGAGAAGTAATACTCTAAGACATAATTATTTATTTATTTATTTTGCTTGGGGAAATAATTACACCCCCACCGGTAAAAGGCAATAAAAACCCTTGAGGATAAAAAAGTCATAAATAAAGCAAAAAAAGTGGTAGAAGAGCTCCAATCTATGTATCTAATCAGCTCCGTGTATCTTTCCAGGGGGTATTCTATCGCGGTAATACCGGCACTGAATGCCGCGGCGTAAAAAAGAATGGGCCAAATGCCACGCTCCCGGGTAACCTGGTTAAACAGGATACAAAGGATGGGGAATATCCAGTATTCAAACAACAGGCTCATCTTTAATATATGAGGCAGCTGGCGATAAGGATATTCAATATGGTTTGCGTTTACCACAAAAGTGCCCAATAAACTATCCAGTACGCACTTGTATAAAAAGACAACGATCCAGTCCCTGAAGTGACTCCAGTCCACAGCGAATATCAACAATAACAAGCCGGTCAGTACAGCCGTTATACTTATTATCAGTTCAATACTAATAATCAACTGCTATTGACCCCTATCTCTTTGGCATCCTCATTTATATTTAGAAGTATTGCCATAAGATAAGAGTTCTATTAAAAATGTATTTCTGGTCTAATTTAATAGTTCCCGGAACACGCCAATCTTGCTTGTCAGAAAATAAATCTTATTGAACAGGAATCTCCTCTTCTCCCTCCGGAGGGTGATTGATGAAGTATTCACGCTCAAGAAGCTCGTGAAACTCCTCCGGTATGGGTACATAATACTTAGATGCGACTTTATCTTGCGCAGCCATTAACAAAACAAGCTCATAACTGCCGTCCGGATTCTTGCGGGGCCAACAACGTTTGAGGATGGTTCCTGCGCGATTGGTCTGATCTTGTACGGCTTTATCACACCAGGTAAAAAAGCGTTCCTGCTGGTCATCGAGGTACTCAAACACTATTAATTCCCCCATCGCAAATTATTTATTGGTTTAACAACTATGATGTTCATTTCGTCATAAACAAAGGGTTGTGCGGACAGACATTTATGTGAGCAAGTTTTATTCGAGTATCTGCCATCTTTGTTTTTTTGCACAAAAACAAAACGCTTACATATATAATAACTACAATATTCCTTAACAACAATAACATCTTTCATACTATAAAAAACCCCGTACAACAGCGGGGTTCACTCATTTCTAACATGATCAAATTTGGATGTTGATGGGGAAATGTGTTAATCAGTACGTTTTATTTATTAGCTGCTTCCGGTCAACCAAACGTGTTGGTTCCTCAAACCAGCCTTTGTTGATCATAATGTTGGTTCCGTCCTCGGCGAAGTTACCGGCTTCAGCCATGATCAGTAGATATTTTGCCTTGAGGTCGTGCCTAAAATTCAAAGTCATCATAAGTGAGTATTCCATCGCACCGCAGGTATTGATTAATCCAATGTGAAACATCATTAATTTCTCCGAGATGGGAGGTTCAATTGAATCCGTTACCATATTGTCCCAAAACATTGGTATAGGGACATCTTCCTCTTTTAAATGAGCGCTAAATATGCCGATGATTTTATCGGTAAGCTTTATCCCTCGGTCAATGTAATTTCTAATCTGCTTTGACTTGGCTACCTGCCTGAACCCAGTCATCAAATTTTTCCCGCCAGAATTTAAAAAAACTATATGAAAAGATGTGGCAATTTCTTGAGCTAAAGATGGTCTTTTATCACCAAGGAAGCCGGTTAAGAAGCTTTGTTTTTTTACAAAATCAGTTGCTTTAGAGATAATAACATTTGGGTATCTTATATATAAACCCTTGGCAAGCAGGGTGTCGGTAATCTTGTTAAAAAACTCCATAGATGAGATAATACTTTTGTTAAAAACCTCCCTTACATCGTGACGGGTTAATTGACCCAAGATAAGGGTGTTCCGGGGCATAATAAATCTTTCAAGACAAAACAAATAGTAGATACAGAAGATATCGGAATAAAGACGAGGTTTCATAAATACTCATCTGGTAAAATATTTCCCTTGCTTATAAATTGCTCAATATTATCCCGAATATATGTTAAATCAAGAGGTCTATTCTTCAATGCTAAAGCATGTGAAAAATAACTTTAAAATAATAGATAATATCGATATGTTTAAGTGCCCTAAATGCGGGGAAAGCATGAATATGTCCGGCGATAAAAGTGTTGTTTGTTACAATAAACATAATTTTGACTTATCGAAAACAGGGTATGCAAACTTATTGCTTCGCTCTGTAAAGACAGAGTACAACAAATATATGTTTGCTTCTAGAAATATAATCTGTAGGATAGGATTTTTTGAACCAATGATAAATTTCATAAGCAATATAATTATTGATATAGTGCATAAAAATAAATTAAACTCATTTAAAGTATTAGATGTGGGATGTGGTGAGGGTTCTCATCTGGCACAAATTATTAATAATATACTTGAGAGGACTGCGTCTAATATTCTAGGGGTTGGCATAGACATTTCGAAAGACGGGATACAAATTGCTTCAAAAAATTATCCCAATGTTATTTGGTGTGTTGCCGATTTAACAAGAATTCCTGTTTTAGATAATCAATTTAATACGGTTATGAGTATTTTGTCTCCAGCAAATTATAGTGAATTTAACAGAATTATTGCTGATGACGGGCTAATTATTAAAGTTGTTCCAGGAAGGGCCTATCTTGAGGAGTTAAGAAGGATATTTTATAATAATACTGATAAAGAAACATATTCAAACGAAAATATCATCAAGCATTTTGCCGGCAATTTTAATATTTTAGATATTCACCGGTTATTTTACAACGTAAAAGTTAACAAAGAAAATCTAGGGCACCTGATAAAAATGACCCCTCTATCATGGGGGGCAACAAATAATCAAATTGATTATGCACTTAATGCAGGAATTAACAATGTAACTGTAGACTTATCCGTTATTGTCGGCAGGATGACGAAGCAAAGTTTCATTTCTTAGCTCCTTATGCAGAAACTGATGTTCGTTTAACTGCTGGGACAATGAAAGCCTCATGGTTATTTACCATGAGGCTTTAAAAATTTTCTGGCAACGACCTACTCTCCCAGGGGCAAGCCCCAAGTACCATCGGCTCAAGAGGGCTTAACTGCCGTGTTCGGGATGGGAACGGGTGTATCCCCTCCGACATTGTCACCAGAAACTCTATGCTTTTTTAAGTTCTCTCAAAACTGTACAGCGTAGGATTAACAAGTTCTTTTTTAGGTCAAGCCCTCGACCTATTAGTACCGGTCAGCTAAACTGGTTGCCCAGCTTACACACCCGGCCTATCTACCTGGTAGTCTGCCAGGGGTCTTACTAGCTTATGCTATGGGAAACCTCATCTTGAGGAAGGCTTCGCGCTTAGATGCTTTCAGCGCTTATCCTGTCCAGACATAGCTACCCAGCGCTACCGTTGGCACGATAACTGGTACACCAGTGGTCTGTCCATCCCGGTCCTCTCGTACTAGGGACAGCTCCTCTCAAGTTTCCTGCGCCTGCGACGGATAGGGACCGAACTGTCTCACGACGTTCTGAACCCAGCTCACGTACCGCTTTAATGGGCGAACAGCCCAACCCTTGGGACCTACTACAGCCCCAGGATGCGATGAGCCGACATCGAGGTGCCAAACCTCCCCGTCGATGTGGACTCTTGGGGGAGATAAGCCTGTTATCCCCGGGGTAGCTTTTATCCGTTGAGCGACGGCTCTTCCACTCGATACCGCCGGATCACTAAGCCCGACTTTCGTCCCAGCTCGACCTGTACGTCTCGCTGTCAAGCTCCCTTCTGCCTTTACACTCTAACGCGCGATTTCCAACCGCGCTGAGGGAACCTTTGGGCGCCTCCGTTACTCTTTGGGAGGCGACCGCCCCAGTCAAACTGCCC
>MVQL01000128.1 GCA_002067205.1 Pelotomaculum sp. PtaB.Bin104 | reverse complement strand
TGAAGAAATCAATCACTTATACTTAAATGTTTTGATTAACCACATTGGACGAGTTCTACTAACTGGTTTTGCTCAGGTAGCGAAGTCTAAAAAAGTACGGGATTACATGTTAGAGGGAACAAGAATATCAGATGGTATAATTGAGGACTTAACCTCAATACTCAGGGAAGATGGTATTCCTGCTCCATTGCCTTGGGATGCAGGTGTCACTGATTCAACTGTTGCACCTTTTTCAGATAAATTAATGATGTTCCATGTTTTAACATTGAATTCTTCCGGGATTGGAGGAGCATATGGAATTTCATTGGCGGCGTCAACAAGACATGATATTGGTGCAAAATATGCCCAAATAATGGCGAACGTGGAGATATACGCAGAAAAAGGTACAAAAATAATGATGGAAAACGGCTGGATGGAAGAACCACCACAAGTGTTAAAAGGCAATAAAGTTGATAAAATGCACTAAAATTGGCCATTCATATAAAACCCCTTGGGTATCATTTGTATGTTCACTATTTATTCCAGGGCTTGGGCAGATTTATAACCAGAATTGCTTATCAGAAAATAATTAATTCAAAAATTACAAAAATAGAAGGACTAACATTATTTCTATTGAATTTTTACAAATAATCAGTGACTTAGGCATATAAAGGAAATTAAGAGGTCTCTCCCAATGACCTGCTTTTACTGTGCCAAAACGGAAAGCCACCAGTTTGCACACGGTCAATGCACCGTTTGTGGCTATAACTGCATACATTTTTTTGACCTTTCTTCACATAAATGCTTCTATTGTGGTGAGTGCCAGCACAGCTGGAGCAACGGCGTTTGCATTTATTGTCACTAAAATGTGCCCGAATACGAATAACCACAACTGTTCCTCAGCCTGCGCCTCCTGCGGATATCTTAAAGCGCATGATTATACAGACAACGGCGATAGACATAAATGCACCGTATGCGCTCATCTGGAAGCACATGTTTATAATAACCACTGGTGCACGGTCTGCGGTCATCACCAGCCGCCTGCACCCCAAATAATCGGTGCTCCTTCAAGCAGTATTCCAGAGGGGACCACAATCTCTTTCAGCTCAACCATGATCGACCCTGATCCTGTATTTAGTTTTAATTATGAATGGAAGATTAACAGCACAACATCCGGAAGCGGCGAGTCCTTGAACTTTGAATTTGCCGACAACGGGCTCTATATGGTTACCCTGACAGTGACCGATAATAATGGCGGCATAGGTGAAACCAGTGTTGAAATCGAAGTGTCCAATATATCACCCACAACACAAAGACGTTGACTCCACAAACCGGCCTGATCAACAAACCAAACAACTTAAATATAACCTTTTTTGACACCGCCGGAGCGCTGGACTCAGAGTACACCGTTACCTGGGACTGGGGTGATGGCACCCAAAAACAAGAGACAGATGTTTCTTATGCTGCAGCGGTTAATACATCTCATACCTATACCGCATCAGGCATCTACACCATAAAAGTAACCGTAACAGATAATGATGGTGGAATAGGAGGCCACAAGCCACCACCCTCATTACCAAGGGCAGTATTTTCATAAAAGGCAAATAAAGTAACAATTAACAATTCAATAATGTTGGTTTCTCTGCATTAAACATGCATCAAAATAAGTCCATTGACAGTGAAAAGTTTGGAATGATATAATTTTACTAATAAGTTTAGAAATAGTTTAGTTTGATAGAGAGTTTTCTTAGAACGAGTCGAGCATTGCAAGATGAGAAGAGAAGAGCTGAGATGAGCTGCAGGTTTGTTAATTACCGGTACTCATTTGAGTGCCGGTTTTTTATTTTCCCGGGAGAATATTTAAATAATTAAGAAGAAAACCCCGATCAGAACTGATTGGATTAATCAGTTATAAAATAGCTTAGCGCCCAGTTTTTTGTTCCGTGGGATAACATAAATGGGAGGCAATGTTAATGTATCACAAGATCTTGACGGTGGATGCTAATAAGTGTACGGGTTGCAGGACATGCGAGATGGTCTGCTCCCTTCATCACGAAAAAAAGTGCAGCCCGATTCTTTCCAGAACGAGAGTGGTAAAATTTGAAGCCCTAGGGTTAAACTTCCCCATCGTGTGTACTCACTGCAGCAAGCCAAAGTGTATGGTCGCCTGCAGTCATGATGCCATGAGGGTGGATAGTGAAACCGGTGCGGTATTAATAGATGAGGCGCTGTGCACCGGCTGCCGCTCTTGCCTCGCGGCCTGTCCGCGCAGCCAGGTGGGTTTCCATCCAGATAAGGGAGTTGCGTTTAAATGTGACCTTTGTGAAGGAAATCCGCAATGTGCCAGGTTTTGTCCTACTGGCGCCATTAGGTATTCCGTCATGGACGAGTATCTTATGGCTAAGCGGCGTGCTCTGTTGTCAGTTAAGGCATAAAAATTTAGGCATAATAGCGATGGAGGGAGCAAATTGTTAAACGGCTGGAAAGGAAAAAGATTGCGTGTAAACCTCAGTGAAAGAACAGTAAGAATTGAGGATATAGATGGAGCTTATAGAGATAAATGGCTGGGTGGCAGGGGTTTTAACTCCGCCCTGCTTTATCAAGAAGTAGGACCGGAAGTGGATCCATTTTCGGCAGAGAACAGGCTGATCTTTGGTGTAGGCCCGCTTACCGGCACTTTTGCACCATCCAGCGGTCGGACAACGGTGACGGCCAAATCCCCTATGGGGTCACCCCCTGGTTTCGGTGATTCAAGCATGGGCGGTCATTGGGGTCCGGAACTCAAGTATGCTGGTTATGACCAGTTAGTCATTCAAGGTAAAGCATCACATCCAGTGTACTTGTTTATAGACGATGACCGGGTAGAGATCAGAGATGCCCGCCATGTTTGGGGCAAGCTTGTTCCTGAGGCGGACGCTGTCATTAAAGATGAGTTGGGCAATCCCGATATTCATATCGCTCTGATCGGCCCGGCGGGTGAAAACCTGGTTCGTTATGCCTGTATAATAAACGATGTCTATCGGGCTGCCGGCAGAACCGGCATGGGGGCTGTAATGGGCTCGAAAAACCTGAAGGCAGTCGCCGTACGTGGCACCAGTCCGGTCTATATTGCCAGGCCTGATGAATTTTATTCGATTTGTGCCGAAGCCAGAGATCGGTTAAAAAGCGATCTGATGGTACAGCTACTATATGATCAGGGAACCTGGATGCTAACTATGCCTGCTAACTATGAACAAGGCTGGTTTTGTTGGAAGAACTTCCAGGAAGGTTATCATCCGGATGCCAAACTGTTGAGCGGGGAGAATCACCGCGACAATTTTTTAGCCCACCGTGAAGGTTGCTTTGCCTGCCCTATTTCTTGCGGCAGATTCAGCAAAATCCGGAACGGCAAATATGCCGGTATGACCACCGGCGGTCCCGAATATGAAACTCTAACCGCTGTAGGACCGAAGATTGGGCTATTGGATCCGGCCTCAGTTGTTTATAATAATAAATTAGTCAATGAGCTTGGATTAGACTCTTGCTCCTGCGGCGCTGCTATAGGCTGGGCAATGGAGTGCTGGGAAAAAGGCCTGTTAAGCGGTGGAGACACCGGTGGGTTGGCTCTGGAATGGGGCAATCAGGAACTAATCGATAAATTGATCAATATGATTGCCCGCCGCGAGGGCTTCGGCGCTATCCTGGCCGAGGGTTCTTACCGGGCAGCTGAGCATTTTGGTTTTGGACAAGAATTTACCATGACTATTAAAGGCAACGATATGTCTCAGGACGATCCCCGGGGGCTGGGGTTTGCCTTCGGCATCGGTTTTGCCACCGGGCGCCGGGGTGGTGATCACCTGCAAGGTCTGCCCTGTCTGGAATTAACAGGTAGTCTTTACCCTGGCCTGGTTAAGAAGCTCCTGGGTACGGACGAAGCAAAGGAACGGCTTTCACAAATCAAAAAGCCTGAAATGGAAAAATATAGTGAGGACTTAAAGGCTGTGGGCGATAGTCTGACCCAATGTTCCTTCACCCATAGCTGGTCTTATGCTGTGCTGTTGGAAGATATGGCAAAAATGCTTTCCGCTGCGGTGGGTCAGGACTACGATGCCACTCAACTTTTGAAAATTGGCGGACGCATCGTGCATTTAGAGCGTGCCTACTGGAACCGTTTGCTGGTAGGTAGATTTGAAGATAAAAACCCGAAACGATTTACCAGTGAGCCCATGCCGAGTGGGCCAAATAAGGGCACTATCTTCCCTGAGGACGAATTACTTCCCCGCTACTACGAAGTAAGGGGCTGGGATAAAGAAACCGGCTTCCCGCAGCCGGAAGTTTTGAAGGACTATGGTATTAGTGATGTTGCGGAAGAATTAAAGCCGTACCGGGAACAGTATTTGGATAAAATTAAGATATCTTAAGAACACTGTAGCTATTAAATAATGGGCTTCACCTGGGCGTCTTTCGGGGGAGTTGACAAAATTTTGGTTCCCGTTCGCTTTCCTTCTCACATTTTGGACAATACATAAAGAAACCTCCTTAAGGTCATTGGGTTATGACTACCAGGCACTGGGGGGGCTTGCCGACCGGATCATTATTATGGCCTATGACTACGGCGCCAAGCCGGAGCCGTTAGATCTGGTCATTGAGGCTGTGGAGATGGCCGGTGCTGTTGTTTCACCGGAAAAGCTGGTGCTGGGAATCTCCATACCCAGCGAGACAGCGGAGAGCCTTCAGGCCAAGGTTGGTGTAGCCAAGCGGTACGGACTGGACGGCATTGCCATCTGGCGACTGGGCTTGGTTTCAGACGAGATGTGGAACGGGCTGAGAAGTACCATCCGGTAAACATTCCATGTTGTCTGCAGTAATCAAAAGAACCTCTTTTTCCCTTGAATATTTCGATTTTTCGAGGAATACATTTCATTAAAAAACTAAGGAGGTTATCTATGACAGATACCGACAGAATCATTCTTGATAAGGTAAGTTGCGGCTGTGATAGCTCCCAAACTGAAACTGTCCAAAGCCACACACATGAGTTTTTAGGAAGTACTAAGTTGGCAGAGGAAGGTGAAGACAGGCATAATCACCGTTTTGCAGGAGTAACTAGTGAAATGGTCCTTGTACCCGGTGGTCATGTACATGATTTCTTAGTTAATACAGATTTTTTCGATCACCATCATGAAGTCGGGGGGAGAACCTGTTTACAAATTGATGTTGGCGAAGGTAAACATGTACACTTTGCCAAGGGAAATTCTACTTTCGTTGATGATCATTGTCATGTATTTCAATTTGCCACATTAATAGATTCGCCACTTCTTCCAGCTGAAGAATGCCCCTAAAACGCAATTGCCGCATTGAAATAAAGATATATTGTTGGAATAATTTGCGGTGAAATCGATGTTGATAGGTTAAGAGATAACCTACAGACAGTTGTAGCAGTAAAAGTGATAAATAAAGGTTGCGATTAGAACAACTGTTTCTATTAAGATGCCGTGGTGTATAAATACCACGGCTTTCTTGTTGGCGTCTTCATTCACCTGCACTACTGGATAATCACCTAATGTGGCCAATTTGGTAAAAAATAAATTTCACGGCTTGAAGGTAATTTTTAGATTAGGTCGAATTGATTGACAACATGGGAACATAGCACTATGTAAAGCGGATGTGCTTGTCTTAGAAACCATTTTGGCGCTGCCAGCCGGCAGCCTGGCGGGTGGCGGCTGGTGGCTGGCTCTACAGTCGGATGGCGTACCGTTGTTAAAAGAGCTAGTCCTGGCAAAAAAAAGTCAAAGTAATAAAAGTGTCCCGTCGAATATAACTGTGAGCGCAACAAAAAAAATATGGAGGTGTGCCCTAATGTCGAGGATTTTAAGAATTAATCTGGCAGTTCCTGATGTAAAGTATGATGATGTACCTGACCAGTATGCCGCGCTAGGCGGCAGAGCCCTGACCTCCCAGATGGTGTCGGACGAAGTGCCGGCCACCTGCGACCCGTTAGGGTCCCTGAATAAATTGGTCATCGCCCCCGGGCTTCTTTCGGGTACCGGCGCCCCCTCCTCGGGCCGCATGTCAGCCGGAGGTAAAAGCCCCCTTACCGGCGGGATCAAGGAAAGCAACACCGGCGGGATTACCTCCCAGAAATTGGCCAACCTGGGGATCAAAGCGATAGTACTGGAGGGAAAACCTTCGGGAAACGGGTGGTATGGGGTTAAAATCAACAATTCCGGTGCTGAGCTGTTTGACGCCGGGGACCTGGCAGGCAAAGGGACATATGAGGTGACCGCCCTGTGCAGGGAGCGATATGGTTCGAAGGTGGGAGTCATCACCATCGGGCCTGCCGGTGAAATGATGATGCTTGCGGCAGGGATTACCAATAATGACCCTGACGGGAACAGCAGCCGTTATGCCGGCCGGGGCGGGCTGGGAGCCGTTATGGGATCAAAGAGGGTCAAGGTGATTGTGGTGGACAGCCCCTCCACCTTTGACGCCCCTGTGAACGATAAAGAAAAGTTTAAAGCAGCAGCTAAAAAGTTTTCAAAAATACTTCTGGACCACCCGGTCACCGGGACAGGACTGCCGGCTTACGGCACCGAGATACTGATGAATATTATCAATGAAGCCGGGACGCTTCCCACCAGAAACTTTAAGTTCGGCCGGTTTGACAGGGCCAGCGAGGTTTCCGGCGAAAAGCTGGCGGAAGTGGCCGTTGCCCGCGGGGGTAAAGCCACCCATGCCTGCCACCCGGGGTGCGTCATGAGGTGTTCCAATGTATATCCCATGCCGGACGGAAAGGTGTGCGCTCCAATTGAGTATGAAACCGCCTGGTGTTTCGGGCCCAACCTGGAAATAGGCGACCTGGATGTGGTGGCCAGTCTGAATTATATTTGCAACGACGTGGGACTGGATACCATAGAGACCGGCTGCACCCTCGGGGTATTGATGGAAGCCGGTGTAATTCCCTTTGGTGACGGCAGCGCGGCTGTGGCAGCCCTTGAAGAGGTTGGCAGGGCAACCCCACTGGGCCGCATCATCGGCAGCGGCTCGGCAATAGCCGGCAGAGCCTATGGCGTAACCAGAGTACCGGCGGTTAAGGGACAGGGAATGCCCGCCTACGACCCCAGGTCTTGCAAGGGCAACGGGGTAACCTACGCCACCACTCCCATGGGCGCGGACCATACCGCAGGCTATGCGGTGACCGCCAATATCCTCGGGGTGGGTGGAAAGATTGACCCCCTTCTTCCAGAAGGACAGATTGAGCTGTCCAAAAACCTGCAAATAGCCACCGCCGCGGTGGACTCCTCCGGGCTTTGCCTGTTTGTGGCCTTTGCGGTGCTGGACAACCCCGATGGACTGCCCACTATAGTAGAAATGCTGAATGCGCAGTACGGTCTTAACCTGACCACAGACGATGTGCTTGCTCTGGGCATGCAGGTGTTGAGGGTTGAGCGGGAGTTCAACCGGCGGGCAGGATTCAGCCAGGCTGATGACCGGTTGCCGGAGTTCTTCAAGGTCGAAAAATTGCCTCCCCATGACACGATATTTGATGTGAAAGACAGTGATTTGGACACCGTGTTGAATTTCTAGTTTTTTATTGTTATAAAGTAATTTCCGGCAGGGCAGCCGCCCGCCGGAAATTATTTTTAGCCGGAGGTGATAGTGTGAAATTTGAGGTGCGTTTATTCGGAGGCCTGGAAAAATCAGTTACCGGGGCTACCTTTGGCAAGCCCATTGACGTGGAAGCTCCTGAAGGGACCACGGTGGCCGGGGTGATAAGCATGATCGGGGTCCGGGAAGAAGAAGTGTTCACCATTCTGGTTAATGGTGTCCGGGCAGAAATAGAGACTTTGGTCAGACAGGGAGACCGGGTGGCTTTCTTCCCGCCTGTAGGTGGAGGATAGTTTTGGGGCCTGTGAAGGATTCATATCCGGCTGAAGGTATGGCAGAAAAAGACGGTGTCGCCGGGGAAATGTCTTATTGACATATTGGTCAAGCTGCCGGAATCATTCACTTGCGCTGTTCCGGCACTAAGGGGGGAAGTCTCTTGCTAAGCCCGGAAAGCATGGAACGGTACAGCCGGAATATTCTTTTAAAGGGCATTGGGCTGGCAGGACAGGAAAAACTCCTGAGCTCCGCTGTTCTGCTGGTGGGAGCGGGGGGGCTGGGATCTCCGGCCGCTTATTATTTGGCTGCGGCAGGTGTGGGCAGAATTGGTCTTTTGGACGGGGATACAGTTAGCCTGTCCAATCTGCAGAGGCAGATTTTGCACGGCACAAAAGATTTAGGCCGGCCCAAGGCCGAGTCAGGCCGCGACAAACTGCTGGGGATCGATCCCCGGCTGAATATTGAAGCCATTGCCGGCAGGCTTACAAAAGAAAACGCCGAAGATATTGTTTCCAGGTTTGATATAGTGCTGGACTGCACTGATAACTTTAATTCCCGTTTTATTTTAAATGACGCCTGCCTGGGCCTGAACAGGCCTTTCGTATACGGCGGCGTACTGGAATTCACCGGCCAGTTGATGACAATTGTTCCCGGCAAGGGTCCATGCTTCAGGTGTCTTTATCGCAATGAGCCCCGGATCGGCACACCCGGCACCCCGGAACTGGGAATACTGGGGGCTGTAGCCGGAATAATCGGAACTCTGCAGGCCTGTGAGGCCATCAAGTACATTACCGGGATTGGCGGGCTGCTTATAGGCAGGCTTCTTACCTATGACTCTCTGACGGCTTCCTTTATAGATGCGCAGTTGGAAAGGGACCCTTCGTGCCCATCCTGCAGCATTAAGAATTTTTAGGAGTGATGAAAATGCCCGGCGGGGATAATAAAAAAGTTGAAGTGAGGGGATTTTCATTTATTAAGGAACTGCTTGATCAAAGAGGAATGCCCTTTCCATTTTATGTAGATCTGACAGAGGAGTGCACCGCCGGAGAGCTTTCCGACAGGCTGGCAATACCCCGGGAATTGATCGAAGCCGTTTTTATCAACGGGGTGGTGAAACGGCTTAGCGACACGATAAAACCCGGCGACAGAGTGGCCTTCCTCCCTCCGGGAACACCGGGGCCGTACAGGGTGGTCCTGGGTATTATCGGGGATAAGAAGTAATTATCCACCATAAGGGCGTGTGGGCAACCGTAAGGGTTCAAGCCCCGTCTCCGACACCACAAGAAATGGAGAAACAATCAGGTGTCCCAGCTGGCGGCACCACGTATAATAATCAATTAATTTTAAAACGTACATAAAAAGTTGTGCCGGCTGGACTGGTCTCAATATCAATTTTAGCGTTGTGCCGGTCGGCAATGCTGTAGCAGGTGGCCAGCCCCAGGCCGGTGCCCGTGTCTTTTGTCGTGAAAAAGGGAGTACCGATCATCTTCAGTGCCTCCGGCTTAATGCCCTGACCCTGGTCAATCACAGCCAGGACCGCCTCCGCACCATCCAAAAATGTCCTTATCGTGACACAGCCGCCGGGCTCCATCGCCTCGAGCCCATTGCGGACCAAGTTGTGCAGCAGTTGGCGGATCTCTTTTTCATCCAGCAGCAGCTCGGGCAGGTCGGTAAGCTCTAACTTAATATATTTGTCATTTTTCATGGCGTCAGCCTGGATCAGCGGGAAGATCGCCTTGATCATGATATTTAGCTTCTGCATAATCCGGTCCAACTTTTTATTTTTGGCCAAGGTAAGGTACTCAGTGATGATCGAGTTGGCCCGGTCCAGCTCCTCGATCATCACTTCAAAGCTGCTTTTATATTTATCAAACTCTTCCCTGCCTAGAAAAAGCTGTAAAAAGCCTCTAACTGATGTCATCGGGTTTCTGATTTCATGCCCGATCCCCGCCGCCATCTCACCGACCAGGTGCAGCCGGTCCAGACGGGCCATTTCCTTTTCCATTTTTCTGAGCTCGGTGATATCATTTATTACACTTATTAAACAACGCTCACCGCCGACTTCAATAATGTCTGTAGAAAAAAGTCCTATGCGGACTTCGCCCGATTTATTGCGTGTTTTAACTTCCAGGTTACAACAGGCTCCATGCTTCTGGTATATCTGTAATATCGTCTTATGATCATGGGAGATATCTGTCAAAATATTTAACTCTGTTTCAGTAGAACCGATAACCTCCTCGCGGGAATAACCTGAGGCAAGAAGAAAGCTGTTGTTCACATCTACATAACGTAAGTTTGCTATAGTAATAATAGCCATAAGATTCGGGCTGGCATTGAAGGCTTTGTAGAACCGTTCCTCTGATAAACGCAGCAGCTTTTCATCTTGTTTATGCTCTGTTAAATCCCATTGCGTTCCAGCCATTCGCAGCGGTTTGCCGTTTTTATCTCTCATTATAATCTCGCCGCGAGCCATTACCCATTTCCATTCACCAGATCTGGACAATAGCCGGTATTCTGTTTCAAAAAGTGCCGTGTTTCCTTCTAGATAATCGTTGAGCACCTTCATCACAGCGTGTTTATCCTCGGGGTGGAGCAATTTTTCCCAGGTACGGATATGCGGAGCTATTTCCTCCAGGGAGTAGCCGAGCATCTCAACCCAGCGTGGACTGTAATAAACATCCCCCGTCTCAACATTATAGTCCCAAAAGCCTTCTTGACTTTCCTTTAAGACAAGCTTCAAAAGTTCTTCCCGCTCCGTTAATACCTTGTCTGCCGCCTCCAACTGGTGTTTTCGCTCTAAGCCCATGGCAGCCAGAAGTTGGGCAAGCTGTGAAAAAAATATCATAGTAAATTCTACCTGGTCTTTGCTAATGATCGGAACCCGACGAAGAGCCTCAATGTAGGCTGTTTCGTCAAATCCGTACTTAAGTGCCTGCCTTCGGAAAAACTCCTCATCTGGAGGTTCGTGCAATAACTGCCCCGTAAAGATTGTAGCCAAATGCTGGCCTTCCACGATGATCGGAGTGCTATAGTCCATGAGACCGTTCAAACATTTATATCCGATAAAATGCCCGTCCTGCAGATGTTCAGATATGTATCTGTCGCTTTTCTTGCAATTATATTCAGTCTGGGAACAGACCCGATGGAAATTGGTGCAGATATCCTGCCAACCATTTATGCATAAAAGATTACCGTGGTTATCAAGAACGGCATAGATAATTCCTGTTAATTTGTGAAATGAAGTCATCAATTTCTGAAGTTTCGGAATATCAACAAGATCTGAATACCGATAGGTCATAATTATTATTCCTCCCCTTATTACTTCTTTGAATTCATTAATCTTTTAACTATTACAGTTAGATAACAAGAAAAGCCCAGTTTTAGGCGGGTTTATGTTCGAGTTGATGATTTTTAGCAAGATGCCAATGATACTATTTAATAAATCCACGTGATTACTTATTTAATGTATTTTATAATTATCCAGTTTTGTTAATTGACATTAGTTTTCAAAATACCTTCATGGAAGATGACGAAATAATTAATTTTAATAATCATCAGGGTATGACAGGAAGGGTTGTGGCCAGCCCGTAGTGAATTGAGGTGGAGTTCACAACGTATTGCCGTCCAAACTCTGTAATGTATACGCCCGTGGCCGATATAGCATCTATATCAGCCACGGGCGTCGTTTTTATCAATGGGGTAGGGGAGACCTCACAGCAGCACCACTTCCACCAAATCCCCGGCCTGCAGGGGGCCGTATGCGGCCGGGATGTCGATAAGGGCATTGCTTTCCACCAGAGGGGTCATTGCTCCGGTGCTTTTGGCCCTGACCGGGCGGACTGAATATTCCTCCTGCCACTGCACAACGGCGGGGACAAAGCGCCTCTTTTTGCCGCTGCCGGAAAAGTCTTCGGCCAGGCGGGCGTTGACGCGGGTCAGGTGCAGTTCCCGCTGCCCGCTCATCAGCCGCAGCAAGGGGCGCACCAGCAGGCTGAACATGATCATGGCGGCGGCCGGGTTGCCCGGCATGCCGATCAAAAGCCGCCCCTCCCGCAAGGCACCGGTTACCGGCGTGCCCGGCTTGCAGGCAACTTTCCAGAAAAGCGGCTCGGCCCCGGCATTTTTCATCGCTTTTTTAACCACATCGCGCTCGCCGACGGAGGCTCCGCCCGTGGAGATAACCAGGTCGGCCAGTTCCAGCCCCCTGGCAAATTGCCTGGTGACGGGCTCCTCTTCGTCGACTGCGCTTTCCAGCAGCACCGCTTCGCCGCCGGCTTCGGCCACCTGGGCGGCGATCGCATAAGGGTTGCTGATGTAGATTTTTCCCGTGGGGAGGGGCTGGCCCAGGGGCACCAGTTCGTCACCGGTGGAAAATATGGCCACCCTGGGGCGCCGGTGTACGGGCGCTTTAGCATAGCCTATGGCAGCCAGCAGTGCAACTGCAGGCGGGCTCAACGCCTGGCCGGCCGGTAAGGCGATCTCCCCGCCGGCCACATCCTCCCCGGCCGGGATCACATTTTCACCTGGAGTAAAGGGCTTGTCAATGAGTACATATTGCCCTTCCTGGCAGGCAGCTTCGCAGGGAACGACACTGTCGGCGCCCTCCGGCACTGGCGCTCCGGTGGCAATCCTGGCGGCAGTGCCGGGCTCCACTTTGCCCTGGGCCACCCGCCCGGTGTATATTGTTTCTGTAATGTACAGCCTGGCCTGGCTTTCGCCGCTGGCCCCGGCAGTATCGGCAGCCCGGAAGGCAAACCCGTCCAGGGGCGACCGGGCAAAAGGCGGCAGCGGGCGGGGCGCCACGATGTCCCCGGCCAGCACCATTCCCTGGGCCTGTAAAAGCTCAAGCTCAACGGTCTCCAGCGGATGCACGCACTCCAGCAAAATTTGCTGGGCTTCCTCCAGGGGAATCATTTTCTTCATATCGTCATCTCCTTGGCTCCAAAGTTGCTTCGAGCAAAAACTGGGCTATGTCTAAAACAGCCATTTGGCCGGGTTTCAGCTGCTCTGTTTTTTCAGCAAAGATAGTGCGGCAATAGGGGCAGGCGGTGACCACCAGGTCAGCCTCTGTAGCCAGGGCCTCCTTGGCCCTGTTGGTGCTCACCCGGTTTTCTTTTTCCGCCCTGGTCCAGAAGCGTCCGCCCCCGGCGCCGCAGCAAAAGGACAGCTTTTTGCTTTTAGGCATCTCGATCAAATGTGCCCCTGCCGCCTGCAGCACCTGCCTGGGCTGGGCAAAAATATCATTGTAGCGGCCCAGGTAGCAGGGATCATGATAGGTCACAGCGGTATCCCGCGGGCGGGTGATTTGCAGTCTGCCCTGGCGCAGCAGGCCGGCCAAAAAAGCGGCGTGGGGCAGTACCTCATAATAGCCGCCAAGCTCCGGGTATTCATTCTTAATCGTGTTAAAGCAGTGGGGGCAAAGGGTAATGATCTTCCTGACGCCGTATTTTTGCCAGCCGGCGATATTCCGCCGGGCCGTTTTTTTGAAAAGCCGTTCGTTGCCCATTCTTCTGGCCGTTTCACCACAGCACCAGGCTTCGCCTCCGGACAGGGCATAATCCACCCCGGCAAGACGCAAAATTTTGGCCAGAGCTGTTGCCGCTTTTTGAGTTGGCCCGTCGAAATTGCCCAGACAGCCGGCAAAAAGCAAATACTCGGCGCCGGGCTTTTCCGAAATACTGGGGAACTCCGGTGCACCGGCCCCGTTATTGTCTTGACCGGGCTGGGGCGTCCTGCCGATGGGATTGCCCGTTTGCTCCACATTGTTAAAAAACTCCTGCATGGCCGGCGGAATATGTTCTTCCTCCGCGACGATACTGCGGCGCATATCAATAATTTTGGACAGGTGATCCACGTTCACGGGGCAAGCCTCATTGCAACCGCCACAGGTGGTGCAGTTCCAAATGAAATCATAATCAAAAAGGCCGCCCGCCATTTTTACGGAAGGCTGGTTGTTTAAGAGTTGCTGGCCTTCTTCCTCCAGGTATGTGCGGATAAACCCGTTTATCTTTTTCGGCTTTAACCACTCTTTGCTGCGCTCCGGCGGGCATTCCCGGTGGCAGCGGCCGCAAAGCACACAACTGAAGGTGTCCAGCAGCTGCTTCCTGGTAAAATCCTTGACCCCGTTTCCGCTGCGGCCCGGTGTTCCTGACGCCGGCTCAAAGTCCGGGTGCAGGGAGCCCTTTGCCCGCAAAGAGCGCCAGTAGACATTAAATGGGGCAAAGACCAGGTGCAGGTGTCTGGACTTTGGAATGACTAATAAAATAGTAAAAATTGTTAAATAATGCAGCCACCAGCTTATTTCCATAAGCATGCCTATGGCGGTTGCGCCAAGGGGAGAAAGCCCGCGGGCAAAGGCAGCCACCAGCCAGGCGCCGGGCAGTAAATTTTCCATTAATAAAGCATCGGCTGTGAAGTAGGTTAGTTCGCTGGTGGTAATGAAGAATATTAACAAGAGTATGGCATAAGTCTTAACCGAGCTATGAAACCAGTTTTGCCGGAAATATTTTAACCAGATGCGGCGCGCTGTAAAGCCAAGGACCCCGGTTAGCATCAGTAGAATAAAAAGATCTCTTATGGCCAGAAACCAGGGCTGCTCCAGGAAGGCTATCGTGGTTCCAAACACAGCTTTAGCCGCCATGTCCACACTGCTTAACATTATAACAATAAAACCCCACATCAGAAAACCGTGTAAAAGGCCGGGGAGAGGATACTCCGCAATCTTCTTTTGCAGGAAAACAGACTGGCAGAAATATTTCCACCGTGCCAGGCGCTGATCGCTGCAGGCTTCAGGCCGGCCCAATCGAATATAACGAATGCGCCGGTAGATTTCGAAGGACAAATAACTCAGGGCGATAATCAGCAAAGCAAAAAATATTATGTCACGCATATTAACCTCTTGGCCGGGCAATAAAAAATCTCAGGGAAATTAACCAGGTAACCCCCGGGGACTTGCCAGGCACGATTCAATATTATTTTGGAACATTATGCAGTATATGCTAATTATAATTTAAGGTCGAACGATTTGTAATAATTACTTAATAACTTTTTACATAAGATAGTTTTATGATCAGAAATTAAAACGCCGTACATGCGAAAAGAGCAATGCACGGCTAACAGTACCTCATTCACTCCTTCCATCAGGAGGATTACCCGTTCCCGGATAAACCCTAATGGCTCTTGGCCATACTTGAATTTAGTTCAGGCCGGTTACTCGGAGTTATATAAAAATTTTTCCGTTGATTTAATGTTAATTATATTCTATAAAAATTTAGAAAAATCCTGCACTATTTTTAGTTTTTAACAATTACCGGACCTTAAGTTTATGGAAAGCTGCCGTTTACAGGTTGTCTTAAATCCAGCCCAACGAGCGCCACGCCTATTGTAATCAGGCAATATTTAGGATAAAATTAACTAAATAGTTTGTAAATATTTAGCTTGACCTGTGGAGGGAACGTCTTGTACCCGCAAACACATGTTTTTTTTGCGGAAGCCATACTGAAAAAACAGAGGGACCACATTGCGCTGGGCAGTATTCTGCCGGACATCCTGGTGGGGTGCGATATCAGCCACTGCGAGGCTCACAGCCAGGGTATGGATATTTTTAAAATGATCAGCCAGGAAAGCTACCTGAAGGATTTTGGCCTGGCGGTGGCTTCCCACGGGTTTGTTCCCAGGGGCCTGGACTATTTCGGGGATGAAAAATACCTGGACTATGAGAAGGGCTACTGCTTTGAAAAGGCCAGGCAGCTGATCCTGAAAACGGTGGAGGTCTGCAATATCCCCCCGGAGATGGGGTGGTGGAAGGCTCACAACATCGTTGAAATGGGTGTGGAAACACTGGTCAGCTCGACGGACCACTACAGCGAGCAGATTAAGAGCGCGCTTAACAACATTGGTTTAATTGATGATGTCGATGAGCTGCTGAACGACTTGTGGCAGGATAAAGAGCTTAACTTTGCGGTGCGGATGCGCAGGTTTGCCAAATTTGTTGAAATAGAAAAGGCCAGCCCTGAGTCGCTGGCCAAGAAATTTCAGTTGCAGATGCAGGTCAAGCACAAGGTCGATATAAATGTAACCAAGGTAGCCCGGCTGATTGGCGAGGCTGCGGAATTGGTGACTCAGGACATCAACGAGTTCTTTAGAAACTCCTTAGGCATAGTGAAAAAGAATATCGCGAATATGGATCAGGATTGAAACAAAATACCGCCCTCCGGGGGCGGTATTTTGTTTAGATTTTCGGGATGCGGATGGTGCTGACCATGGCCAGGGCCAGTAGCACGCCTGCCGCCAGGAGGACCGCCGGAGCGGGCCGAAAGTAGATGATCACGGCCAGGAGTGAGCCGGCCAGGGTAATGGGCACACCCAAAAAGTAGGTGGGGTTGCCTGACAAGTTATACCTGGCCAGGCGCAGACCCCCGCACAAGGTAAACAGCCCGAAGCAAACCAGGGCAGCCACACCCCACTTTTCCGCTGTCATGACATAGAGCAGGGCACCGGGCGCCACTCCGAAGGAAACCAGGTCGGCCAGGGAATCAAGCTCTTTGCCGAAGGCGGAGGTGGTGTTAAAGTGGCGCGCCAGCCTGCCGTCGAACCGGTCAATAAAAGCTGCAACCAGGATCAAAATAATGCTCAGGTTATAGTTTTGCTCGAATATATTGGCCAGGGCGGCGACTCCCAGCAGCATGTTGGCTGCCGTGAATACATTTGGTAACAGCTCAATCCTGCTCACTTATACACCTCATTATTTGTCATCCGGCAGGATGCCGATGACAGTTTCCCCGGCCCTGACCCGGTCACCTTTTTTGACCATTATTTTTGAACCGGCAGGCAGGTAAACTTCACTGCCCGAGCCAAACTTGATAATCCCGAATATTTCCCCCGCGGCCAGGCTTTTGCCTTCATCCACCCAGCACTTGATCCGGCGGGCAATAAATCCGGTAATCTGGCAAACCATGATTTTAAACCCGCCGCACTCAATACCGATAAAGTTCTTCTCATTAAACTCCGAGGCATGGCTCTTAAAGGCGGGAATAAACTTGCCCGGGCGGTAATACCGGTACTTGACCTCGCCGGGCAGCGGGGAGCGGTTCAAGTGCACATTAAATATCGATAGAAATATGGCTACCCGGATAGTGTCTTCTTTAATGTACTTATCCTCGTAAACTTCGTTGATGTCTAAAATTACCCCGTCCGCGGGAGAGAGCACCAGCCCGTCGTCGGCAGGAATGCTCCTGCCCGGGTTGCGGAAAAAAAACAGCACAAATACAAACAGCACGGCCGGGATCAGTGAGAACACCGGGTAATTTAAATATAAAAATGTAAAAAGTGCGGCAAGCAGCAGCAAATAATGCCAGGTAAGCCTGAGGGTTAGAAAATTTCTAGATATGGCATGATCAGGTTTTTTTCCTTTGGTCAATTGGTTAGCCTTCTCCTTTCTTTTTTTTTAAATAATCATAACCTGTCTGGCAATTCATTGCAACAATAAGGTTGTCTAAAGACTCTATTATACAGATATATATAAATTTTATGTCTGTTCAGATTATGGTAGAATATTGGCAAAACTACCGGGTGGAGAAGAATATCTGTGAAAATTGAGCGATATAACCAATATTCCGTGCACCTGCTAAAAAAATACGGAAAAAAAGTATATAAGCTGCCGGTAAATATCCCTGGCACCTGCCCGAACAGGGACGGCCAGGTCGGAGAGGGCGGGTGCATATTTTGCGACGAACTGGGGTCAGGCTTTGACTGCCTGCCCGCGAGCCAGACCATCCAAAGTCAAATTGCTGAAAACAAGGCCTTTTTCCGCAGGAGGTTTAAAGCGGAAAAGTTTATAGTATATTTTCAAGCCTTCACCAACACCTACTTGCCCTTCGCCCAATTCCGGGAAAATATCCGGGCCGCTGTGGCAAAAGAGGCCGCAGCGGAAAATGACCTGGTGGGCCTGGCCATTTCAACCAGGCCGGACTGCGTCAATGACCGCTATCTGGATTTTCTGCTGGAAATAAAGGAAGCCTGTGCTTTAGACATCTGCGTGGAGCTGGGCCTGCAGACGGTGAATTACCATACCCTGGCGCGGATCAACCGCGGGCACGGCCTGGCCGAATTTATCGATGCCGTTTACCGGATCAGGTCCCGGGGGATGGCCACCTGCGCCCACCTGATTTTAAACCTGCCCTGGGACAGCGGGGCGGACACGGTGGAGAGCGCCAGGGTCCTTTCGGCCCTGGGTGTTGATTACGTGAAGCTGCATTCCCTTTATGTGGTGCGGGGCACAGTCCTGGGCGAAATGTACGAGAGGGGCAAGTTTGAAATCATATCACTGGAGGCTTACGTGGAACAGGTGGTCTCTTTCCTGGAGCACCTGGACCCGGCCATCGTCATTCAGCGCCTGGTGGGCAAAGGGCCCCGGGAAGAATTGCTGTTTGGTAACTGGGGCGCCAGCTGGTGGCTGATCAAAAAGCAGATAGAAGAGCGCTTGGCTGAAAAGGATACCTATCAGGGCCGGAAGTTTGACTATTTGAACGGAAAGGCACTGCGTAGATTTACATAAAAACCTGGCCCAGGCAGACCGAGATTAGCTCTGGTACTGCCCAAGGCATAATATAGCATCTTCACTTAATCAGGCTAAACCATGGCTTGTCGCGCTGCCGTTACTCACTATACAATTTGGTGTAGATATCGTAGTTGTTCAGGACCTTTTCCACATAGTGGCGGGTCTCCGGAAAGGGGATGGCTTTGATGTCCCGCCAGGTGCTGAGCGTCCCGTTGGCCAACCACTCCCGCACGTTGCCCCGCCCGCCGTTGTAGGCGGCCAGGATGAGCACCGCATCACCGTGGAACTCTTTTCCCAGATCGGCGATATACCAGGTGCCCAGTTTGATATTTGTGTCCACTTCAAAAAGCTGCTCCGGGCTAAACGGCGGGCCGCCGTTCTGCTTGGCCGCCCACTGGCCGGTTTCCGGCATAATCTGCATTAACCCCAGCGCCCCGCTCTCGGAAATAGCCCGCTGGTTAAAGTTGCTCTCGGCCTTCATCATGGCAACGACCAGGTAGGGATCAACACCATATGTACCGGCATAGTGCTCGATGATCTCCTTGTGGGGAAAAGGGTAGAATATGCGGGCTATTTTTTTGATGCCTTCGTCGGGCAGCCGGCCGCTTACCAGGTGGAGGTTAAAAATACGGGCGATATGGTCAAAGTTGAAAATTATTAAAAGCAATAGAAGGAGCAGGATCAGCCTGTTTTTGAGCTTGCCCTTGTTTAATCTCCTGCGATAAGCTGTCAAAACGATTCACTCCGCACGCTGCTTATAGTACTAGCCCTGTAATATTATATTAGGCTTGTTGATAAAAAATGCGCTTAAAATCAGCCAGGTGCCGGTCAATTTGCTGTTTAGTCTCCTCCGCCGTGCCGCTGTTATCGATCACCCGCCGGGCATGTTTCAGCTTCTCCTCCTGAGGCATTTGGGCCGCAATACGCCGCAGGGCCTCCTCACGGCTCAGGCCGTCCCGGTCCATTAGCCTGGACACCTGCACCTCCGGGTCCACCCGCACCACCCATACTTCATCGTTGCCCTGATTAAGCCCAACCTCAATCAACAGGGGCGCATCGATAACAAGTATACTACGAAGTGACTCCGTCCAGCTACGGAAATTTTTTTCAACCTCCCTGATTGCCTCGACAATGCGCAAGTGGGTAATTTGGTTCAGCTTCGCCAATGCCTGCGGGTCGGAATAGACGATGGCGCCTAATTTTTTGCGGTCCAGGGTGCCGTCCTGATTTAATACCTCCGGGCCGAAGTTTTCGATAATATCCGCCAGAGCCGGGGCGCCGGGGACCACAATGTCCCGGGCGACCTGATCCGCGTCGACCACCTGGGCGCCCAGTTCGGCCAGGTACCCGGACACAGTGCTTTTTCCGGACCCGATATTTCCAGTCAAGCCGATTACCGGCATGTAAACTACCTCCAGATTATACATAATTTACTTTCCCTAAAAAGCCAAAAAACACCTGTCATAGTGAAGGTGCTTAAAAGCGGTTTACTGCGTTCGCTACGCTTTCTGACAGGACGGGCAGTAGTAGGAGCTGCGGCCGCCTATTTTTTTTCTTACGATTTTTTTGCCGCAATGGCCGCAGGTTTGGCCCTCCCGGTTATAAACCCGCAGGAGCTCCTGGTAGCTGCCGGACCGGCCGTCCCCGTCGATAAAATCCCGCACGGTGGTGCCCCGGTGGGCGATGCCCTCCTTTAGTACTGCCTGGATGGCGTGGTGCAGCCTAGTGACCTCCCTGGGGTTAAGGGTGGAGGCCAGTCGCTCCGGGTGGATCCTGGCCCGGTGCAGCGCTTCATCGGTATAGATGTTGCCCAGCCCGGCGATAAAAGTTTGGTCCAGCAGCAGGGGCTTGATCCGGGCATGGCGGTGCCGGAGCTCCTTTTTCAGATAGCTGGTGGTAAAGCTCGCGCCCAGTGGCTCGACACCCAGGTCCTTATAGCCGGACAGGCTGTCCATCGCATCCGCCGGAACCAGCCAGAGCCCGCCAAACTGCCTCATGTCGGCAAAGCGCAGCTCGCCGCCGTTGTCAAGGCCAAAGACCAGGTGGGTGTACTTGGACCGGGGCTCCTCCGGCCGGGAGTACACCAGGCTGCCGGTCATGCGCAGGTGAGACACCAGGTTCATCCCCCCGGTCAGGCTGAGCAGCAGGTATTTGCCGCGCCTGGCTACCCGCAGGATTTTTTTGTTGATTAACATTTCCTTAAATTCTTCCGGCTCCGGGGAACGGATTATTTTGGGCAGCAAAATTTGGACATCGGTAAATCTCAGCCCGGCAATTTTGGGCTGCAGGGTTTGTCTGACGGTTTCCACTTCAGGCAGTTCGGGCATTTTGTCATCCCCTTATCAAAGCATCATATATGTCACACTTTCTTGACATCGTACCAGTTGGGGCCGGCCTTGAGGTCGACTACCAGCGGCACGTCCAGCACCAGGGCGTTTTCCATGCACCGCTGGACCAGTTCCATCATTTGCACTTCCTCCTCCGCCGGCACGTCAAATATCAGCTCGTCATGCACCTGGAGGAGCATTTTGGCCCGCAGGCCGTGCTCGGCCATTTCCCGGTAGGTGCTGATCATCGCCAGCTTGATGATGTCGGCTGCGCTGCCCTGGATCGGCGTGTTCATGGCCGTGCGCTCGGCAGCGCTGCGCACGGTGTAGTTGGGGCTGAACAGGTCGGGCAGGTAGCGCCGCCGGTTCAACAGCGTAGTCACATAGCCTTTTTCCCGCGCCTCCCGGATGGCCCGGTCGATATAACTCTTCACCCCGGCATAGCGGGCAAAGTAGTGGTCGATATACTGGCGGGCCTCCTGGCGGCTGACTTTAACATCCCGGGCCAGGCCAAATTCGCTCAGGCCGTAAACAATGCCGAAGTTGACAGCCTTGGCCCGGCCGCGCAGCTCGCGGGTCACTTCCTGGGGGTCGACCCCGAAGATCTCGGAGGCGGTCCGGGTGTGGATGTCCTCGCCGTTTCTAAAGGACTCGATCAGCACCGGGTCACCGCTGATATGGGCCAGGATGCGCAGCTCAATCTGGGAGTAGTCCGCGGCCAGCAAAAAATTCCCCGCCCGGCTGGGGGTGAAGACCTTCCTGATCAGCCGCCCCTGCTCGATGCGGATCGGTATGTTCTGCAGGTTGGGCTCCGAGCTGGACAGCCTGCCGGTGGCGGTCACCGTCTGGTGAAAGGAGGTGTGCAGGCGCCCGGTTTTGTCAATTAAGGCGGCCAGGCCGTCGGTGTAGGTGGACTTAAGTTTCATCAGCTGGCGGTACTCCAGCACTTTGCTGACTACCTCATGGGAGGCGGCCAGTTCTTCCAGCACCCCGGCGTCGGTGGAGTAGCCGGTTTTTGTTTTTTTAATCACCGGCAATTTCAGGTCCTCAAACAGCACCCTGCCCAGCTGCTTGGGGGAATTGATATTGAAATTCTGTCCGGCCAGCCGGTAGATTTCACCTTCCAGCTCCACCAACTGCCGGCCCAGCTCGGCCGACATTACCACCAACTGCTCTTTATCCACCGTCACGCCGGTGATCTCCATGTCCGCCAGCACCTGCACCAGGGGCAGCTCCACGTCATAATACAGCCTGTCCTGCTCCTGGAGCCGCAGCTTTTCGTGCAATATGCCGGCCAGCTTGGCCACACAGTCGGCCTGGGCCGGCAGCGCCTCGTCACCGGCGGGGAGGACTACGTCCAGGTGCTCTAAAGTCACTGCCTCCAGCTCCCGGTTGGGAGAGGCCGGGTTAAGCAGGTAGGCGGCGATCATCGTATCGAAAGCCAGGTGTTTTAATTCTATCTGATCATGGTGAAGAAGCCAGATCAGCTCCTTGCCGTTGTGGCAGTATTTCTTTATACTTGAGTTTTCCAAAACATCCTTTAACAGCTCAAAGGTATTTTCCCTGCCGGCTTCGCCGTTTGCGGGCAGGCTCAGGCTGTAGGCCTGGCCCTCTGTCACGGCCAGCCCGGCCGCGCGCACCCCGCCCGCGGTGTTGCCGGCCAGCGTCACCGCCACCTGGCCCGCCTTGCGCACAGCCTTGCTGAAGGCCCGCAGGGCAGCTTCGTTGTCCAAGCGGCGGTATTCGACAGAGTAGGTTTCCAGGTCTGACCCGGCCAGCGCAGCGGCGGCAGGGCGGGCAACCCGGCCGTTGCGGCTCTTGCCCGGCTTTGGCTTTTTGCCTGCAGGCCCGGCCTTGGGCTCATTCTCAGTTTTATTATTCTGCCCCTGCCCGTCAAAGTAAATCGACCGGATTAGGCTTCTAAACTCAAGTTTTTTCAAAAGCGCCAGGAGTTCCTGATACTCAGGTCCCTGCCAGCGGCAGTCTTCCAGTTCCAGCTCCACCGGTACGGCCCGGTGGATGGTCACCAGCTGCTTGGAAAGCTCGGCCTTGTCGCGGCCTGCCTCCACCAGCTTGCCGGTGCGGCCGGTCAGCTCCGCCGCGTGGGCCAGCACCTCCTCCAGGGTGCCGTATTCCCGGAGCAGCCGGGCTGCGGTCTTTTCCCCGACGCCGGGGATGCCGGGCACATTGTCCGAGGTATCTCCAGTCATGCCCTTGAAGTCTATATACTGCCGCGGCGTAATCCCGTACCTGTCCCACAGCTTGCCCTCGTCGTACTCCTCCAACTCGCTGATCCCCTTTTTAGTCAGCAGCACCCGGGTCAGGGGTGAAATTAGCTGCAGGGCGTCCCGGTCGCCGGTGACGATCAGAGTTTTCAGCCCGGCCGCCTCGGCATTGGCGGAAAGCGTGCCGATCAGGTCGTCCGCCTCATAGCCCTCGGCCTCACATATTTTGATCCGCAGCGCCCGCAGGACGTCCTTCAGGATCGGAAACTGAGGTCGCAAGTCGTCCGGGGTGGGGGGGCGGTTGGCCTTATACTGCTCAAATTCGCCGTGGCGAAAGGTGACCTTCCCCACATCAAAGGCTACGGCAATTTTTTCCGGCCGCTCCTGGGCCAGGAGTTTTAAGAGCATGCTGGTAAAGCCGTATACGGCGTTGGTCAACAGGCCCTGGCTGGTGGAGAGCGGTGGTATCGCGTGATAGGCCCGGTGGACCAGGCTGTTGCCGTCAATCAAAACGAGGGTATCTTGGGTCACAGAGCTTTAACACCTGCCTTCGTTGTTCTCCCTGTTCTTCACCTAGTATTCACCGCGCCGGGTTAAAATACCTGCCCCGATATAATACGCCGGACTTCGAAAATTTGCAGGACTTTAACCAGCAAAGGAGAATCTAACCTCTATCAAAATAATGAGGTGAGTGAACGTTGCGTAAAGTGTACCTTGTCCTGGCCCTGGTGGCGGCCCTTTGTTTTAACCTGCCGGCTTTTGCGGCCGACAGCGCGGGGATCGGGATCGAAACATTTTCGGAAATACTGGAGGATATCGAAAGCCTTCATCTGAGCAAACCGGATCAGGCTGAACTGCTGCAAGGGGCAGTGGACGGAATGATCGATTCCCTGGAGGACCCCTATACCGAGTACCTGGCGCCCCGGGAGTTGGAGGATTTTAACGATTCAATCAACGGCAATTATGCGGGCGTGGGCATCCAGCTGGAGCCGGGCGAGCAATACCCGCAAGCCGTCGGCACGATCAAGGGCACGCCCGCTGAAAAAGCCGGGGTCCTGCCCGGTGACCTGATTCTCAAGGTGGACGGCGTGGATACCCTGGAGCAGCCCCTGGGGGAGGTTGTGCAAAAAATACGCGGGCCGGAGGGGACTCAGGTGCGCCTGACCATCAGGCGGCAGAGCACAGCCGATTTTGAGCTGGTGCTGGTCCGCGCCAATATTAATAACCCGACGGTGAGCTGGGAGGTCCTCGCAGACGGCGCCGGCTATATCCGGGTTAACTCCTTTGGCAACAATACAGCGGAAGAATTCAGAGAGGCCCTGGACGGCCTGCTGCAGGAGGGTGCAGACAGCCTGATCCTGGACTTAAGAGATAACCCGGGCGGCCTTTTGGATACTGCGGTACAGCTGGCCGGCGAATTTCTTGATCCCGGCCAGGTGGTGGTCAGCACTGCCGACCGCGACAGCGATCGCAAGGTCTACCGGACAAAAGGCAAACCTGCCGCGAAGGGGCTTGAGACCGTGGTCCTGGTCAACCAGTACAGCGCCAGCGCCTCGGAGATTTTGGCGGGAGCCCTGCAGGACTACAATGCGGCCATCCTGGCCGGCAGCCGGACTTATGGCAAGGGCACGGTCCAAATGGTAGTGCCGCTGGAGGCAGGCGGTGCGCTGAAGCTGACTATAGCCGAGTACCGCACGCCGCTGGACCGGAAGATTGCCGGCACCGGCTTAAGCCCCGACTACCAGGTGATCACCCCGGCCCTGCAGCTGCTGAGCGCGCAGCGCCTGCTAAAGCCGGCCGGTCCCAACACGTTGATTCTGGAAAATGTAAATAATGAGGCCCTGGTAAACGGGGAAACTGTACAAACGAAACAATCGATGCTACAATACAATGGAACTATTTACCTGCCCTTGAGGTTTGCCCTTGAGGCCCTGGGCTACCGGGTGGACTGGCAGGCCGCCGACAGCAGCGTGAAAGTGACCGGCCACGGTACCAGCGCAGTCTATTGCACCGGCGAGGGTGAATGTACCGGAACAGTGGCCGGGGCAGCACCGCTTTTAACAAAAGACGGGGCAGTATATATCCCCCTTGCCGGGCTCGGTGATCTAGGTATTAATTACCGGTCTGAGGACGGCAAGGTCTATATTGAAAAAAATTAGTTTTAGAGCATTCAGCTCCACCGGCATAATTTATACGGGGAGGTGTTTTCCATGCGTAAAACCAAGAAGTCATGTCCCTGCGGCAGCGGCAAGCCCTATGATCAATGCTGCGGCAGGGGTGAGACCTGCTGTTCCCTGGAGCAGGTCAGGTGGCGCCGCGCCGGCCAGTCATTGCGCCGGAAGCTGGGAGGGTTTGCCGATCAGCCCTCTTTTGCCTGGGACGCTGCCCGCGCCCAGGATATGTACCTGGGCTGCATGGACCAGCAAGTAATATCACAAGATGATGAATTTACCATGGAACGCTGCTTCGAGTGGTTTATTTTTGATTACTATCTGTCCAGCGGCATCTCTGTTGTTGAGACTTTTCGGGATGAGTACCCCGATCCCCTGAACAGTTATGAAAAAACCCTGAGCGAAGAGTGGGCTGCCTCCCGGATTTCCTTATATGAAGTCCGCGAAGTTGTTGCTGCGGACGCGCTGATCGTCGAAGATTTGCTGAGATGCAGGGAGCTGAAGGTCCACGATGTCAACGCCGCCTCCGAGCTTAAAGAAGGAAGCATCCTTTTGATGCGGGTCCTCCAGGTCGGGGAGGAATACGAGTTTTCCACCAGCGGGCTGGCCCTGCCCAACTGGTGCAAGGAACCGCTGTTGAAAAGGCTGAACCAGGACCGGCGGCACTATTATAATGAAAAGCTGACCGGAGAGCGAGGCTGGGGACCCTATCTCAAAGAGCGCGCCCATAAAATTAACGCCTGGGTGATGGAATACGGGACCGTGGGCGCCCGGCAAGGAAATTATTGCACCGGAAGGGGTAAAAAGCCCGCCGGGTTATTGTATACCACAGTTACCAGCGAGAAAGTCCTGGCGCAGCTCAAGCAATCGGAGCACTTTGAGCTGCTGCTGGAACAAAGAGACAGCGAGGGGTACCTGCTGCAGGCAGAAGCCGCCTGGCTGGGCCTAGCGCAGCGTAAAGCAGGCGCGCCTGCCGCCAGGGCCGGTCAGGCTCAGCCTGAGGGAGTGGGGAAGTCCAGGCTGCGGCTGGTGCTGGGCAGCCTCCTCTTGACGCCTGGTACCGTTAGTTTAACTGTGCAGTCTTCCGGCCTGCTGCCCGCAGGCAGGAAGCTGATCACAGAGGAGCTTGCGGTCAGTAAGGAAATCCTGGAGGAGGATGTGCTGCCGCCGGACCCGCCGGAATTTACCGTGAAAAATTACCAGTGGCCGGAGCCCGGCTATGCCCGCGTGGCCTCCAGTGTCCAGGAGGGGCTGGAAGCGCTGGGCTATAACGACAGGCAGCAGCAGGGCGCCGTGGCGCTCTGGTTTGACTACTGTACTAAAGAGCGGCCCGCAATCAGAAAATTAGCCGTTTGGTCGGCTGCGGTGGTCTATGCCTTCGCCAGGCTGGAAATGGCGGAGGGCCTGAACCAGCAGGACCTGGCCGGGCACTACGGTGTGGCCTCTTCCACCATCTCCTCGAAGTTCAGGCTGATTTGCCGTTCTTTGGAGTTGTCAGTATTCGACCAGCGGTATTCCACCAAGAAGCCGTCCAAAAACGATAGGGGGGAATACAAACGCCTGTTGTAATTGCTTGACAGGAACCAGTGTATCATGTAAATCGTTTCAAGCATCTCCGGTGCGCGGCAACAGCATAATTGGTTGCCGGTGCTGCATCCGCGGAATTGGCGTTGTCACCAGCTCTGCTCTGAACAGGCGCTAATTTTGGAGTTGCTGTCGCTGCACCAGTTGAATTGGTTTTATAACATAAATCTGTTTAGGAGGAATAAGGCTATCCTGCATCAAATAGGCGAATATATTGAGGTTGTGTTGACAGCAATCACTAATGTTATCGCGGCAATGGGCTACTGGGGCATAGCCGTGGGTATGGCTATTGAAAGCGCCAACATCCCGCTGCCCAGCGAAGTGATCCTGCCCTTCGGCGGCTACCTGGTATCCACCGGAAGGCTGGAGTTTTACCGGACGGTCCTGGCCGGGACTGTCGGGGGGGTTGCGGGCTCTATTCTGTCATATTATCTGGGAGTCTGGGGCGGCCGGCCCTTTCTGGTCAAATACGGGCGCTATTTTGGCTTTTCCATGGACCACCTGGCCCTGGCCGACCGGTGGTTTCAGCGGTATGGTGAGGCTACGGTCTTTTTTACCCGCCTGATGCCCATTGTCCGGACTTTTATCTCCCTGCCGGCCGGCATCGCCCGCATGGATTTTAAAAAATTTGTGCTCTACAGTTTTTTTGGTTCGCTGCCCTGGAGCTTCCTTTTGGTTTATATCGGCTTGAAGCTAGGCCAGAACTGGCAGGCGATCAAGCCCTGGTTCCACCGGCTGGACGTGGTGGTGGCGCTCGGGATTGCAGTTGTCATTATATATCTCTGGAGCAAAAAGCGCCGCAGTTAGTTTTATATTAAGTTAGTGAATCATGCTTTTGGAGTAGGCCTGATAATAATGAATTAGCTAGTTAATTAGAATGGACCAGGCCGAACGGGGTAAGAGGTCCCTCCTGTTCACAGCTCATATTTCGATAAGGTGTATATTATGGATCTGGGCGTTTTTTTATTTATTAATAACCTTGACTTAAACTGCTTCAACTGGGTTAACCACAGCATACATAATGCCGCGCTGGATGTCTTTATGCCGCTGCTCAGCTACTCGGGACAGGCCGGCCTGATCTGGCTTTTATTTGGACTGGCATTATTTGTTTTTGGCAGCCGGGAGTCGAAAAAAACAGCAATTTTGATGCTGGTGGCGGTAGGCGCCAGCTACCTGGCCGGCGAATGCATTAAGCACACCTTTGACCGCCCCAGGCCTTTTTTAGCTATGCCCGGGGTGGAGCTTTTGGTAGGGCCGCCGGGCACTTTTTCCTTTCCGTCGGAGCACACCGCCAATGCTTTTGCGGCCTGGTTTGTGCTGGCGCGCAAGCAGTACACCCTATCCTGGATGGTGGTGCTGCTGGCCTTTGCCATGGCCTTCTCCAGGGTGTATGTGGGAGTGCACTACCCGCTGGACGTGCTGGCCGGGTCCCTGCTGGGCACGGCCTGCGCCGCTCTGGTTCTAAAATATGAGCATATGGTATTCCATGCTGCCGGGAAATTGAAAGCGCCCGCCGGCTGGGACATCTGAGCAACTAATTGATAATATAATCACAATCCTATTGACAAAAGGCACAGCTCCTGGCGCCGGCCTGGGCCGGCAATGGCGCAATTGGTGGATAACCGGTGTCAATACGATGCAAAGAGATGACAGTAGGGACGGTCCCGGGGACATGGGGATCGTTTTTATTTTTTTTATTTGAAAATGACAACCGTAAACGAAACTGTTCCATAGTCCTGGACACAAGCCATTGGCAAGCAATGGGGTAATATTGGGATGACCTTTATAAATCTTATTATTCCATGCTCATTTCTTGAGGAGCTGAATATATATAAGTAACGCAAGTTACAATTGCTATGGCATTAATAAAAAAAAGCAGGGGGGAGTGCGGACTGTCTGCCCTTAAACATCCCAGAATTACGAATATCTGGTCAAAAGTCATTGAGGACAGCACAGGAAGCCTGATCACCAGGGTTGTGGTGGAGTCCACCGGTGCCTTTGAGTATTCGGCGGACAAACAGGGAGGCCGGATCGTACTTGCCGGCGCCGGTGTCATTGCCAATATGCCGGAGGGGTCAATTGAGGTCAACGATGGTCTGGTCAGGGAGATAGCGCTAGCCCAGACTGAGCCCGGGCGGGCGGTAGTTGAGGTCCATGCGGAGCACCCGTGCAAATTTAATGTGGAAGTGGCCGATGGCATCCCCTACCGGACCATAATCACCCTGGACCGGTCGTATATAGCAAACTTATTTAAGGATAAGACCATTGTCATCGACCCCGGTCACGGGGGAGAGGACCCGGGGAGCGCGGGGCCGGTCAACCTGCTGGAAAAAAATGTGGTCCTGCTGATTGCTGAAATTCTGGCGGAGAAACTTGAGCAGGCAAGCGCGCGGGCAGTATTAACCAGGACCGGTGATAAAACAGTTGCTCCAGCAAGTCGTTTTCAGCTGGCCGCGCAGGAGAGAGCCGGGCTATTTTTAGGTATTCATACCCACTCGGACAAAAACAGCAAGGTGTCCGGCGCATCCACACGCTACAAGCCGGCCTCTCGAGCGAGCGCCGCTTTAGCCGTCCTGGTCCAGGAGGAATTGCTGAAAAAGCTGAGAGTGGCGGACCGGGGCGTCAGGGAACGTCCTGAGCTGGCTGTTCCCGGCGACATCCCGGGTGTGGAAGTAGAAGTAGTAACAATTAGCAATTGGGTCGAAGAAGGGCTTTTACGCAGCCCCACCTTTCATAAGAAAGCGGCGGAAGGCATCTTTAACGGGGTAAAAAACTATCTTGCAACTTTTCCGGGCATAAAGAGGTGAAAACGTGATCATTGGCCGGATCCCGATCAGGACGCATATTGTAACCGAAAAAGATGATATTGCGGAGGTAGCGAAAAAATACGCCGGCGAAATCACCGAACCGGGCGATATTATCGCGGTGGCGGAAACCGTGGTAGCCATTACCCAGGGCCGGGCCATCCTGCCGGATACGGTCAGGCCGGGCCGGCTGGCCCGCTTTCTATGCCTTTTCCCGGGCAAAGATGGGAGCCTGGCCACTCCCCAGGCGATGCAGCTGGCAATTCAGGAATCCGGCTATGTGCGGATACTGCTTGGCGCTGCAGCGGCGGCAGTGGGTAAAGTAATTGGCCGCAGGGGTGATTTCTACTGGATAGCAGGCCGGCATCTGGCGCAAATTGATGACGTGGCCGGCACCATGTGGCCGTTTGAGCGGCACATTATCCTCGGGCCGAAGGACCCGCAAAAGGTAGTGGAACGGATCAAGCGCGCTACCGGTGCAGAGGCGGTGGTTACCGATATCAACGATATCAGAAAAGTTGATATCATTGCCGCGTCCAAGGGGGTAAATCAAGAAGAGCTGATCAAAGAGCTGGCGGATAACCCCTTTGGCAACGACGACCAGCAAACACCAATCATTATTTTAAAGATGGCCTGAACAAATTTACCGTTAGGCTTTACCTAAAGGCTGCGGGTGATACGACAGAAGTATATCGAACAATTGATTGTGATAAACCTTTCAGCGGGGCTCTTAGCGAGTCCCCTTTTTTTTCAGAGAACCTCAGACTATGCATTATCAAACATCGTATCGACGATTGTAAACGTCAAAATGTTGTTTTCAGACACAACTAGTAGACAAAGTATTCTTAAAAGTGATAAATTTTTAACATATGTTCGCTGTATCAAATTTATTGTTCCCTGAATCAAAAACCATGGAGCCGAGTGGCACTTATTGCCCGCAGGACCTGGTGATTACAGGTAATGTTGTACGTGAGTGGAAACCGCAGGCATAGGGAAAAATTACCGACAGGCTTTACAAAAAGGCCACCGGCCCGCTATTTATGCGGGCCGGTTGTTTTTTAGCTGATTTAACACTGGAACTGACGTTGTATAGCCGCCGGAGCATTTGAAATAATAATTTTGAGTTGGCCTTCTTTGGCCGCCTAATGCATTTTTAAGCAAATGTGTGTCTATCGCAAAGGAGAGGGGAAAGTAGTGGCACAGAGAAATATTTTCAAAACTGGAGCAGCTTTAATATTAGCCCTGGCTTTTTTTGTGACGGCACCTTGCTCAGCCCTGGCCGCCACCCCCAGGGTGACGTCCAGCGCGGCCATACTGGTGGATGCCGGGACCGGACAGGTTTATTTTGGGAAAAACGAGCGGGTCCGGAGCGAGCCGGCCAGCCTGACCAAAATAATGACTGCCGTTCTTGCTCTGGAAAACGGCAATTTGAGCGATGTGGTAACCGTTGGCGGCAGGGCGGCCGCAGTTGAAGACGGTTCGATTATTGAGCTGCGCAAAGGCGATAAAATTGTTCTTGGTGAGCTATTGAAAGCAGCCTTGATCTGTTCGGCCAATGACTCCACTGTTGCTATCGCCGAGCATGTGGGCGGCAACTACAACCAGTTTATCACCATGATGAACACCAAGGCGGCGGTGCTGGGCATGTTCGGAACCAGATATGCCAACACCAACGGCTTTCACGACCCGAATCATTATACTACTGCCTATGATCTGGCGGTGCTCACCAGGTATGCCCTGGGCCACCCCAAGTTTAATGAGCTGGTGCAGACTAGGGAGGCGACGGTCAACTGGACCGAGCCGGCGAAAACAATGGATGTAGGCAATACCAACCGGCTGCTAAGAGGTGGGTATGAAGGGGTGGACGGGGTGAAAACCGGCACAACTGCCGCGGCCGGCAACTGCCTGATCGCCTCCGCCACGCAAGACGGGCGCCGCCTGATTGCTGTGGCGCTGAACGCCAATGACCGCTACCGGGACTGCATCAATATGTTTGACTATGGCTTCAAGGTGGTGAAGCTGGTAACCGTGATCATGGCAGGCCAGAACGCAGCTAGCCTTGCGGTTGATGGGGGCGTCAATGCGGAAGTGGGAGCGGTGGCAGAAAAAAATCTGGAGGTTTGCCTGGACCCCGCCGATATTAACGGGCTGAGGCAGCAGCTGGAGCTGCCGGAGCAGGTGACTGCGCCGGTGGAAGCGGGGCAGAAGCTGGGTGAGCTGGCTTATGTCCTGCGGGACCGGGAAGTGGGCCGGGTGAACCTGGTAGCCGGCGCCAGTGTGCCTAAAAAGAGCTGGGCGAGACAGTTTTTGGACAGGTTTTTTTAAAAAGCTTGACTTTTAGCGTGCTGTCTGTCAAAATATTAATGTAATTGGGCGGGTAGTTCAGTGGGAGAACGTCTGCTTGACACGCAGAAGGTCGTAAGTTCAATTCTTATCCCGCCCACCATCGCAAATCAAACCCCTTTAAGGGGCTTTTGATGAGTCCCTGTCTTAATGATGGGGATTTAGTCATATTGACAGGGAAGATTTTATAATATAAAATACTTTAAGGAAATTTAATATGGAGGGGTTCCCGAGTGGCTAAAGGGAGCAGACTGTAAATCTGCCGTCGACGACTTCGCTGGTTCGAATCCAGCCCCCTCCACCACTTTATAACTAGGCCTTGGCGCACGATTTCCTTCCTTTAATTAAAGGAAGGTTTTTTAGTATGATTAAAGGAGTGATCACCTTGAAGCGAATGTTAATCTTATTTATGCTGCTGATGACCCTGACCGGCCTGGTCCTGCTGGGCGCCGGTTGCTCGGCGCTGCCGGGAGCGGACACGGCGGCCACCAAATTTACCGAGCAGGACGTTCGCAATGCTCTTACCGAACTAATTAACGGGATCAACAGCGGCGATGTGAAGGCAGTCGAAAAGTATGTAGGCGAGGTCGGCCCGGTGGCTGAGACCCTGGTGGAAAAGCTGAAAGGCCAGATTAAGCTTTCCAATATTCGTGACGTCACCATCGAAGGGACTCAGGCCAAGGCAACGGTGACCCTGGAGGTAGTGCCCTTAAAGATCACCAAGGACGTTAACCTGACACTTGACGCAACGGATGTATTGCTGCTCAATAGCCCGCTGGGCCTCTTGTCCATTCTTTTATAGCAACTATAAATTATGTTTATTGGGGAATTTCACCAACACATTCCACGTTAACATGTAATTCGTTGAAAAATATCATTTTAAACCGGTTTATTGTCAAAAGCTCATGCAAGATTTATGCGGGTTACAAAAGGAAATGGTTGTAAATATTTTCTGATTAAAATAGAATTGAAGTGCTAATACTTTTTAATAATTAGGAGGAAACAATGCCGTGAACAGCTTAAAAATTTTTCTTTTGATGGGCACGCTGTCAGTGATCCTGGTGCTAATCGGCAACGCGGTCGGCGGCAGCTCCGGGGCGATGCTGTTTTTCATCATTTCCCTGGCGATGAACTTTTTCACCTACTTCTACAGTGATAAAATGGCCATCAAAATGACCCGTTCCCAACCGGTCTCCGAGTCCCGGGCGCCCGAGCTGTATGACGTGGTGCGGCAGCTGACCCGCCGGGCCGGCATGCCGATGCCCCGAATTTACATCACCCCGTCCCAGCAGCCCAACGCTTTTGCCACAGGCCGGAACCAGGACCACGCGGCTGTTGCCGTCACCGAGGGGCTTTTGCGCATTTTGGACCGCAATGAGCTGGAGGGCGTGCTTGCCCACGAGTTGGCCCACATCAGGAATAAAGACGTTTTGATCGGGACCATTGCCGCCACCTTTGCCGGAGCGATATCCATGATCGCCAACATCATCCAGTGGGGCGCCATCTTCGGCATGGGCCGGGACGACGACGAGGGCGGCGGAAGCATGATCGGCGCGCTCGCGCTGGCGATTATCGCGCCAATCGCGGCCACGATTATTCAGCTGGCCATATCCCGCTCCCGGGAGTATTATGCCGATGAAACCGGCGCCCGGATTGCCGGCAACACCGGCGGCCTGGCCAACGCCCTGCTCAAGCTGGAGAGCACCGCCAGGCGGATACCGATGCAGGTTAACCCGGCCACGTCGCATATGTTTATTGTGAACCCTTTGTCCGGCGCGTCGATGGCCCGGCTTTTCAGCACCCACCCGTCCATTGAAGACAGGGTCAACCGGCTGAGAGAATTAAGGGTCTAAAATCGACCACCCCTTAGTATAATATAAGATGTAGCAACCAACTTGCTTTAAGCCGCCATTATATGATGAAACTCTAATTTACAGCAGTTGAAGGGGGGTAATAGCCAGTTGGCCCAGATTATTTCCATCGGCGCCTCGCAGCACATCGACTTGCTCAAAGCCAGGCTGGGCCAGGAAACGAAGCCCTTTGAAAAAAACGGGCTGGTGCTGAATCTGGACGAAAGCCCTGCCGGAAAGCTTACCTTTTTAAACTGCCGCTTTGCTGATTTCCGTGGCCGCGGGCAGGGGGACGCGGATAACCAGGCCCTGTTAAAAAACCTTATCGCCGAGGTTATATCGGACATTATCATGTCCCACTGGGAAGCAATGCTGTTAAAAAATATCATCAGGGAAAATTACTACTATTTCGCGGAAGAAGATAAGGAGACCATTTTTAGCCAGGCTATCCTCAACATCAATAATAACGCGGACGGACCGTGCAAATCTATATACTGGTTCAAGCGGAAAAACGAGATCATCCATAAAATTAATGAATTCCTGCGCTCCAATAACAATATTGTGATCGACGGCTTTATCCGCTTCAGGCTCAAGGAGTACTTGGGCGAGCTGAAGGAGGCCGCGGAAAAGGCTGTTGACGATTTCCTGATGGAAAGGGAATACAAAGAGTTTATCCAGCTGTTAAAATATTTCGTGGAAACCCAGGAGCCGCGGTTGGGCGTTGTGCACGTGCTGAACAGCTCCAACGGGGACTATTGCCTGTTTGACGACCAGCTGAGGCCGGTCAAAAGCGACCAGGTAGGCGGTTTTTTCGTGGACCTGATCGAAGGCGAGATCAATTGCGAGGACCTGCTGGTCAGCGCCTTGGTCACCATCGCGCCTAGAGAAGTGGTCCTGCACTATTGCAATGAACATATTCCTGCGGCGACCCTGTCGACGATTAGGAGCGTGTTTGGCGAGCGGCTGAAAGAGTGCACGGGCTGTGACCTGTGCACCACCCGGGTAAAAAATTAGCCAACGTTTTATTAATCCCGCCTCTGAAAAGTGTCAGCGGCGGGTTATTTTTTTTACTTTCGCTGCAAAGAGGCTAAAGCAGGGGAAACCGGAAATTAAATGACGTTTATTGACAATAATCATACCCGTCTAATATAATAGAAGTAATATTGCAAACTGGTGTTGAAAAGGAAGAGTAGGCCCGCTTAGCACCCACTAGAGAGAAGGCGCCCCCGGCTGCAAGCGCCTTTGGGGAGCGACAGGCTGAAGACCACCTTTGAGCCGCCGGCTGAACTAGCAGTAAGCCGCGCCGGAAGACAGCCGTTACCTGTCACTGGAGTGAGGAAGAAGTGTTTTTTCCTAACCAGGGTGGAACCACGGGATAATCCCGCCCCTGACGGCATTCAGGCGGCGGGTTTTTTGCTGCTTCAGGCTTTGGTTTGATAATGTAAAAATTAAGTGTGACCATTAGCACCAATAACTTGGTCATACCATAGAAGGATGTGTTAACAATGAGTGAAGACAACCAAATCAAGATCACGCTCCCTGACGGCTCATCGCTTGAGCAGCCGGCCGGGGCCACACTTTTGGAAATCGCCAAGAGCATCAGCCCGCGCCTGGCCAAGGAGGTCCTGGTGGCCCGGGTGGACGGCCAGGTGGTGGATTTGAAGAGCACGCTCAGCCGGGACGCCCAGGTGGAATTTCTCACTTTTGACGACGAGGCGGGCCGGAAGGCCCACCGGCATAGCACCTCCCACGTGATGGCCCAGGCCGTGCAGAAGCTGTTCCCCGGCGTGCGCTTTGCCATCGGGCCGGCCATTGCCGACGGTTATTACTACGACTTCGAGACCGACAAGAACTTCACCCCTGCAGATCTTGCGGAAATCGAAAAGGAAATGGAGGCCATCATCAAGGCCAACCTGCCCTTTGAGCGGTTCGAAATGGACCGGCCCGAGGCACTGGACTACTTCAGGAACAACGGCCAGACCTACAAGGTGGAGCTGATTGAAGACCTGCCGGAGGACGCCAACCTGTCCTTCTACCGACAGGGCGACTTCACCGACCTGTGCGCGGGGCCCCACGTGCCCTCCACCGGGCGGCTGAAGTCCGTCAAACTGATGAACATCGCCGGGGCTTACTGGCGCGGCAACGAGCGAAACAAGATGCTGCAGCGGATTTACGGCACCTCCTTCCCGAAAAAATCCATGCTGGAGGAGTACCTGTTCCGCATTGAGGAGGCCAAGCGGCGCGACCACCGCAAGCTGGGCGCCGAGCTGGACCTGTTCAGCCTGCGGGACGAGGGGCCGGGCTTCCCCTTTTTCCACCCTAAGGGCATGATCCTCAGGAACGAGCTGGAGAACTACTGGCGGGAGGAGCACAAAAAAAGAGGCTACCAGGAAATCCGCACCCCGGTGATCCTAAGCCGCTCGCTGTGGGAGCAGTCCGGGCACTGGGATCATTACCGGGAAAATATGTACTTCACCAAAATTGACGAGGGCGACTTCGCGGTCAAGCCGATGAACTGCCCCGGCGGCATCCTGATCTACGCCGGTAAGCTGCGCAGCTACCGGGATTTGCCCATCCGGCTGGCCGAGCTGGGCCTGGTGCACCGGCACGAAATGTCCGGAGTGCTGCACGGCCTGATGCGGGTGCGTTGCTTCACCCAAGACGACGCCCACATCTTCATGCTGCCCTCCCAGATCAAGGACGAAATCATCGGAGTCATTGATATGATCAATGATTTTTATAAAACCTTTGGCTTCCCTTATCACGTGGAGCTCTCCACCAGGCCGGAAAAGGCGATGGGCTCGGAGGAAATCTGGGAGATGGCCACTGCGGCGCTGCGCGACGCCCTGGAGGTGAAAGGGCTGAACTATACCATAAACGAGGGCGACGGCGCCTTCTACGGCCCGAAGATCGACTTCCACCTGGAGGACTCCCTGGGGCGCACCTGGCAGTGCGGCACGATCCAGCTGGACTTCCAGATGCCGGAGAAATTCAACCTGAGCTACATCGGCGAGGACGGTCAGAAGCACCAGCCGGTGATGATCCACCGGGTAGTCTTCGGCAGTCTCGAGCGCTTCATCGGCATCCTCACCGAGCACTATGCCGGGGCCTTCCCCGCCTGGCTCGCGCCGGTGCAGGCCCGGGTGATCCCGATCACCGACCGCCACGCGGAATACGCCCGCGGGGTAGCCGACCGGCTGGAGAAAGCCGGGGTGAGGGTGGAGCTGGACTCCCGCAACGAAAAAATCGGCTATAAAATCCGCGAGGCACAGGCCCAAAAAATCCCCTACATGCTGGTGACCGGAGATAAAGAGGCCGGCCAGGACGCCGTGGCCGTGCGCCACCGCACCAAGGGAGATCTAGGCGCCATGCCGGTAGCCGACTTTGAGGCGATGCTGCTGGAAGAAATCAAAACCAAGGCCTATTAGCCCTAACCAGGGGGACGGTTCTCCTGGTTTCAGGTAATGCTTTGTCAGCCTTAAGATTGCAATTTTTCCTTGGCCATGTTGATAAGCTGCTGCCGGCGCTCGCTTTTGAGGTTGAGATAACTGTTTCCGGCCTGCTCCACCACACCGGTGGGCAGGCTTTCTGCTTGCAGTTCCGCCTCCATCTCAGCCAGGGAATTGTAAAACCGGCTGTCACAGGAGGATTCCAGAGCTTTCCCGGCCGGAGCATAGCGTTCGTATATTTTTAACAGGCTGGAGCTGTTGCTCCCCGCTAGCCGGTAATCCTGCAAGGCTGAGGCAAGCAGCTTGTTTAGCTCCCGCTCGTATTCCTCTTGTTGGGCGCTGAACTCACCCTGGTACTTGCTCACAATCAGGTCGTAACGGCTGTAAACGGGCGGGGCAAGCTTATCTCTTTGCTCTGCCAGCGCGAGCGATAAAATTTCCGCCGGTGGCGCGACATGACCTGTTCCGGCAGTGCCGTCCCGGGGCAAGTCTCCCGCAGATTTTCCAGCACCAGGCCCGGCGCCCGGCCGTCCGGCCTCCCCGGGCAGCTGCCAATCCACTCCGGCCTTAGACCGCAAGGCCCAATCAAGGGCCAGACCGGTAAAATAGCCCGGCGCATAAAGGGCCAGTGCCGCCGCGGCCCCAAACATAAGCAAGAAAACAACCGCCAATATAAGGATTATCCTGCGCATTTTACTCTCCCCGCTTTTCCATGCCCAAGCATTTATTGTAATCAGTAACCAGGGGGACGGTTCTCTTGGTTTGCCCCAGTTAAATGGAGGACCTCCTAATTTGCGTAATGACGTCGTTAACCTTATACATAGTGTATGACATGGTGTTTGCAATCGTCAATGAGGAGTTCAATGTATTTTTCTTGGCATTTCCAAGCCATAGCATATTCAGACAGCTAAAAACATTTTAGACATCAGAATGCGGCTTTTAGACATAATTAGTTGAATTTTTCTTCTAATAGTGGTAAATTGATAGCAATATTTGTCGCAAGGAAAAAATGTGTTGGCCTGGGGGTGATGCCCAAATACATGAGTCTTGGGCTGAAGCAGACAATATTGGAGGAAGCATTACCTAAATAAAGTTTTAACGGGAGGAATTTCTATGACAGCAAAAGTTAGGATAATAATAGGGTTTTGTTTAATGGCAATGCTGTTATTTACCTGGACAGGTGCGGCCGCTGCCTTGCCTTCAGATATCCAGGGGCACTGGGCTCAGCAAGAAATCAGCACCTGTGTCAGTCAGGGGCTGAGCAGCGGGTACCCGGACGGGACCTTTAAGCCGGACAACCCCATCACCAGGGCCGAATTTTTCACTCTGATTAACAGGGCGTTCGGGCTGACAGACATGGCCAGCCCAACTTTCGGAGATATTTCAACAACTGACTGGTTTTATAACGAAATAGCCAAAGCTATAGCTGCCGGCTATATCTCCGGCTATGAGGACAACACCATACGCCCGGACAACGCTATCGTCAGGCAGGAAGTCGCCGCTATCCTGGCCAAGCTGCAGGGACTGGGGAACGCTGACGAAACCGCCTTGCAGTCTTATAAGGATAACGATGCCATTGGAGCCTGGGCCAAGACAAGTGTAGCCGCGGTGGTTGGCAGCGGTCTCATGAAGGGCTACCCGGACCAGACTTTTTCACCGCTGAACCCGCTCACACGTGCTGAAGCCCTGGCCAGCCTGCAAAGGGCGCGTGACAGACTCGAGGATTCGCGCGGGGAAGACCGGCGCGGCCGCAAAGACAAAACTCCACCCAGAATTAAATCTGCGGTAATCTACATATCAAATAAGCCTTACACGGTCAATATTTCACACAAAGGCTTGCAAGGCAATATCAACCTGAGTAAAATTAAAGACAGTGCCAATATAAACAGGGGCTTAATCAATGTTTCCGAGGACGCGATATTGCACCTGCAGACCACCATCCCCATTTTGAATCTGCCTGTTGAGGTTGACCAGGAGCTTAAAGCAGGCAGCAATAAGCTTAAGCTGTTCGATGTATTAAGCATGGTGGGGCCGGATGGAGTTTACATGAGCACACTTAGGAAGTATCTAGGCAATTTAGCCACCTATACCGGCACATTAACAGACGCTGCCGGAAATGTATCCACGGTATCCATAACTATTAAAATGTAAGGTTCTAAGAAAATGTAGGTCCTGATAAATGATCGACATCCACAGCCATATCCTGCCCGGCATCGACGACGGGGCGACCAGCCCCGCCGAGGCTGTGGCGATGGCCCGGTGCGCCGTTGCCGGCGGCATCCGCTGCATGGTGGCCACACCCCACGTGACCGGGCAGTATCCAAACGTCAAGGAAGGGATCCTGCAGGCGGTGAAAAATTTCCGGCAAGTGCTGCAGGAGGAAGGGATCTTCCTGGATATCCTGCCCGGGGCAGAATACCTGCTGGAGCCGGACCTGCCCGGGCGCCTGTCCCGGGGCGAGCTGATGACCATCAATGACACCGGGCGCTACCTGCTGGTGGAATTGCCCGCCACGCTGCTCCCGGATTTTACATTACCCGTTTTTTACGAACTCCAGCTGCAGGGGGTGACCCCAATCATCGCTCACCCGGAGCGCAACTCCGTCTTTGCCCGGGACCCGTCCGCACTACACGAGCTGGTCGGGCGGGGCGCCCTGGCCCAGCTGACCGCCGGCAGCCTGTCGGGCCTGCTGGGGCCACTGGCCGCAGCCACCGCCCGCAAGTTCCTGGCCCAAAGCTGCGCCCACTTCATCGCCTCCGATGCCCATGCCGCCACCGGCCGGGCACCGGAGCTTACGCACGCCTTCAAAAAAGCAGCCAGGCTGGCCGGCGAGGCGCAGGCCCTGAGCCTGGTCAACGAGAACCCGGTCCTGGCCATCCGGGGAGAGCGGATAAAGGCAGAGGAAATCAAGCCGATAAACCCCGCCAGGCGCAGCATATTTGATTATCTCAGAGGTATTTTTTAAAAAGCAATAGTTTACCTAAACAGGCCACCGGCCGGAAGCCGGTGGCCTAAAGTTTCGGCTTAGTCCTCAAAAAGGGCTCAACAAAGGGGGAGAACCGTCCCCTTGGTTTAATGGAAAAAGAAACCACTGCCGTTAATTCGGCAGTAGTCTTATTAATCAAACCAAATTTTGATAATAATTACTATATATCACGATTTTTGGAGTAATTTAACCCTGAGTTTATATTTCCTTCCTATATCCCGATAAATTTTGCAGAAACTAAACAAAAAATGTCCTAATCATGGTAAAATATTATTTAATTAATAATTTATTTGGTTAATGTTCTAATCTTTACAATATATGTTAAATAAAAAAGTCCTACTTTGCCCAGCCGCAAAAGTCAATTAAATAATAAAAGCAGAGGAGAGTAATGACCCTTGGATCAGATGGACATATTATCTCTGCTGTTTGTTTCCTTTCCTGAATCGATGCTGATCGTAGCCCTGGGCTTCCTGTTAATCGGGATCAGGCCCTGGTGGCGCGACTTATTAATCATCGGGGTCCTGCAAACTATAATTTCTCTTGCAGTACGCAATGCGCCGGTGCCCCTCGGGCTCACCTCCATTCTAGAGATACTTTTATTCACCTTAAACATTTTACTGGTCACCCGCCTGCCGTACAGGGTGTCTATGATCGTGCTCTTAATGGGCCTGATCGTTTACGGTGCGGTAGAAACCGTAGTTTTGCCCTTTATGCTGTATGTGTCGGGTTACTCCATCGACTATGTGCTGGACAACACGGCGGTAAGGATCCTGTTTTTTGTCCCGCAGGGGCTTTTGATGCTGGCGATTATCCTAACCTTTAAGTTTACCGGCGTTTCACTGATCAGCTATTCCCAGGAATACGGCCACCCGGGTGAATACCTTTCGCGTATAGATTTTCAAAAAATCATCGGGGCAGACGTGAATATCAAACAAAATCTCCAGATTTATTTTGTAATCCTGATGCCCCTGCTGTTGCTGGTGATCTTAAACACCGCTTTTATCGCTTACAAATACAACACCATCACCAGCGACCAGCTCAACATCCTGACCATGCTGTACGGCGTGTTTATTGCCGTCTTAACGGCACTGTCCACCGGCGCCGTGAAAAGGATCGGCAAGTACATCGAAAAGGAGTACGAGGCCAAACGCGCCATGGATAACTTAAAGCAAATCGAGCAACTGGTCGACTCCTCCAGAAAGCAGCGGCACGACTTCCGCCACCAACTGCAAACGGTCTATGGCCTGCTGGAAAGCGGCTCCTATGACCGGGCGCGGGACTTTGCGGAAAAGCTGTTCAGCACGGCCACAAAAACCGGGGAGCTGATCAGGACCGACAACCTCAGCATCAGCGCCCTGCTCAACACCAAAATGGGCCTGGCCGAAGCGAGAAACATAGATCTGGATATATCCATTGAGTGCAGCTTGCAAGACATCCCGCTGACCCCCCTGGAAGCCAGCTCCCTGCTGGGGAACCTGATCGACAACGCCATGGACGCCGTGGAGGAAGGCGCCGGCGGGCAAGGGGAGATCAGCATGACCATCACCTTTGAGCGCGGCTCTTACGTGATCACCTGCTCCAACACCGGCGCCATCGACCCGCAAGTCAGGCAAAACCTGTTAGAGACTAACTTTACCACCAAGCCCGGGCACTCCGGGCTGGGCCTGCCCATTATCAAAGACATTGTCACCAAATACAAGGGTGACATTGACGTTAAAAGCGATGAACAGGAGACAACCTTTATCATTACCATACCTTTTAGCAAACGGAGAAGTGACGCGGCATGAGAATAACTGTTTTAATATGTGAAGATGAACCGGATATGCGCCATGTGATCAAAAAGGTGGTCGAGGAAGTGGAAGGGGTGGAAGTTGTCGGCGAGGCCGGCGACGGCCTCCAGGCAGAAAAGCTCATTGAAGAGCTCACGCCCCAGGTAGTTTTCCTGGATATCGACATGCCCGGGAAAACCGGCCTCGAGCTGGCCCGGGAAATTTTCGACCTCAACCCCTGGACCTTTATTGTATTTGCCACAGGCTTCAACGAGTTCAGGAGTGAGGCCTTCGATGTCTATGCCTTTGATTACCTGGTCAAACCCTTTAAATTGAACAGGCTCCGGCAGACTATGACGAGAATTAAGGCGGTCATAGAAGGCAAGACGGCCGGCAAGCAGGTCCCCGATTTAACCAAACCGACCGCCCTGCCGGAAAAAACACGCTTTTTCCGGGGCAACAACGAATACATCCACCTGGATTTGGATGATATCATATTCATCACCAGAGAGGACCGCAAGACAGTCATCCACCATACCGAGGGCGTGTTTAGAATCACCGAGAGCCTGGCGTCTTTAGAAAAACAGCTGCAGGGCTACCATTTCTTAAGGAGCCACAAAGGGTTCATAGTTAATTTGCGGATGGTCAAGAAGATTATCCCTTTCAGCCGGGAAAACTATGAGCTGGTCATGGCCAATACCGATAAAAAGCCGCTGATGACCTGGGAAAACGCCAAAAAATTGGGAATCATGCCAAACCTGAAGTATTAGCACAAAACAAAGGGCTCTAAGCCCTTTTTCCTTTTGTATTTTCCCCAAGCGGTTTCAGACAGCGAAATGACATTTTCAGACAACAAAAAGCGGTTTTTAGACATAAGTTATAGACAAGCCCTAAATTTATGCTATATTTAAGTTGTATTTAGCAGATCTGGCAGTTATTCTCAGAATTTTGTCGTAAAGTCGAAACCCTGCAAAGATTGGTGAATGAAATGACCATGGCAGAGATGGCCGAAAAAGCCGCAGTCCACCTAACCGGGGAGCTGGCGCTGGACGCCGGCAAAACCGACTTTCTGCGCTATGGCCTGGAAATTATATTCTGCACCCTAATCAAGGCGGTCAGCCTGTTCAGCCTGGCTTACCTTCTGGGCATTATCCCGGAAGTCGCCTTCGCCCTGTTCTTCTGGAGCATTTACCGGATGGCCAGCGGCGGCGCCCACTGCAGCGGCTACTGGCGCTGTCTCTCGCTGGGACTGATCATTTTCGTGGCCGCCGGCAAGCTGGGCTTGTACCTGGAGCCGTATATCTCAATGGAAGTGATGGGCTTCTTGTTGCCGGCCGGATTTTTGCTGGCGGCGGTCTGCGTGTTGATCTGGGCGCCGGGAGAAGGACCCTACAGCACCGTCACCGGCACAGCCCGCCGGCGGTTCTATCAGTTGGTTTCACTGGTGTGCCTTGGGTTATGGCTGGCAGCCAGTTGGCAGATTATGGTTCATTATAGCGCCTCCATCGTCATTGCCGGCTTCATTGCCGTTCTGATCCAGACCTTTAGTTTCACACCACCTGGTTTTCAGGCTATCGAAAGGCTCGATAGCCTTATGGAAGGACTATTTAAAAGGAAAGGAGGTAAAAACCAATGCTGCGGATAGTTAAAAAAATGATGTATTCCCCCCTGGTCATGCTTGCCCTTTTCGTCGCTGCCTCTGCTGGTGATAAGTTTTCGCCAACAAGTATATTTATGCTGTACCAGCCCAAGCCGCCCGTAAGATAAGCAAGTCATAGTCCAAAATATTTAAGAGGGTTCAACGCGAACCCTCTTATTATATGACAATTTCTGCCATTGCACTTTCAGAAAGTGCGAAAATAGGTAAAAATTTAGGTAAAAAGCCATGGGCGGCGCGCCGGAAGGATGGTTTCCTAAGGCCTGCTCAACAAAACCAAAATTTTCTTACCTTAGCAAGAGGAAATTGTCTATTAATGTAGAACATTAAAATAATAGAAATAATTAACTCAGAAAAGTTAACAAATGTTTGGGCTGCCGAAGTATCATTTGCCACTGCAAACCTGCGGCTCAGCAGGTTTTTCTTTTTTTCTTCTCACCCGACAGCATTGGAGGGCATAATTTTTGACCAACAACAATCAAATCGCTCCTGCCGATATCGACGAGCAGGAGATAGACCTGCGGGCACTCCTGCAAGTATTAATGAAGCACCGTGCCCTAATTGTAGTACTAACCCTTCTTGCGGCGCTGGTCAGCGGTTTATTGAGTTTCTATGTACTTCGGCCGGTTTATGAGACCAAGACAATCCTTTTGGTCACCCAGGCAGTGGACAAGCTGCAGTCATCAACCAAGCAGGAAGACTTAACCGATATTGTTAACACCATCTCCCGCATGCCCGCAATGACGATGAACACATATATCGGCCAGGTCAAAAATGACGAGCTGATGAGGCGGGTCATTGAGAAGATGAACCTGGCGGAGCAGGGCTACACACCCCGTAGTCTGGCCGCTCTGGTTAATGTCTCGGCACCTAAAGATTCATATCTTTTAGAAGTGACTGTCAGCAACAGCGACCCGCAGCTGGCCATGGATATTGCCAATACGCTGGGTAGAGAATTTATTGATTCTTTTACCGAGCGGAACCGGGATATGATGGACCGGTCACTGACTTTCCAGCAGGAGCAACTGGAAGAGGTTAAAAAAGAACTGGCCTTAACCAGGGAGCAGTCTGAAAAGGTTCGCCTGCAAGGCATGCTTGCGCAACTGACCCAGGGTATTTCCCAAACGCAAATTATGCGCTCATTTTACCTGGGTGGCACCAGCGTGGTTGTTGTTTCACCGGCCATTGTGGCGGCTAAGGTCAAGCCCGATAAGAAAATGAACATTGCCATCGCCTTTTTACTGGGGCTGATGGTCTCCATCGCGCTGGCCTTCCTGCTGGAGTTCATGGACAACACGCTGAAGACGCCGGAGGACGTGGCCCAGCACCTGGGCTTGCCGGTACTTGGTGTTATTCCGGCTGAAGGCAGCCGCGGCGGCTATTACGGCAACTACTACCACCATAAGAAAGGCTAAAGGATATGCCCGGGAAAGCAAAAGAAAAAAAAGTTGAAAGAAAGCTTTATACCCAGATCCACCCGATGTCAGCCATCGCCGAGTCGTTCCGGACCCTGCGCACAAATATCGCCTACTCCTCCACCGACCAGCCGTGCCGGGTGATCCTGATCACCAGCCCCGGCCCCGGGGAGGGGAAGACTACCATAGCCTCCAACCTGGGGGTGGTGATGGCTCAGGCCGGCAGCCGGGTGATGATCCTGGACTGCGATTTCCGGCGCCCGGTCATGCACCATGTTTTTGGTCTGGACCAACAGACGGGACTGACCAATTTGCTGGCCCAGGATCTGGAGGTAGGCGAAGTGGTGCAGTCCACAGAAGTGGAGGGGTTGTCGGTAATCACCTGTGGGCCCATTCCACCCAACCCGTCCGAAATGCTCGGGTCACAAAAGATGAAGGACCTTTTGGAAAAGTTAAGCGGGCAGTATGATGTGGTGCTTTTAGATTCACCCCCGGTCGTTGCTGTCACAGACGCCTCAGTGCTGGCTTCCCAGGTGGACGGGGTCATTCTCGTATTCAAGACGGGGAAATCACGCATTGATATAGCGAGTGACGCCATTGCCCAACTGGAGAAGGCTAATGCCAGGATCCTTGGGGTGATTCTAAATAAGGTGAAAACACATGGCGGCCGCTACTACCGCTATAATTATCACTATTACTCCAGCAGCGCCGAAACAAATGCAGGCCAATAGCGGTTGATTAGTTGAAAATTTTAAGTACTTTGGTTGCGAGGTTTGATTGGATCCGATGAGAAACAATATAAGAATCCTGATTCTTATGGCCGCTGATGCCGTGCTGGTAAACCTGGCCGCGGTCGCAGCTATATATGTGCCCTTAATAGGCAGTGTTGAAATAGCTCATAAGTATTACTCTTATTTTAAGGTTGCCCCGGTATTTACAGTATTGATGTTGGTAGTATTCTATACCTTTAAGATGTACCGGAGAGCCTGGGCGTACGCCAGCTTAAACGAACTAATTGTGATCCTGTTCTCGGTCACAGTGGGTTCCCTTGGAGTTATTGCGGTTTGCTTTTTTGCCTTTTCGTCGGTGCCCGCCAATCTGGTGATTTTGTTCTGGGACTTTAACATTCTCCTGATCGGGGGCTCCAGGCTGGTTTGGCGTATATACAATGATTATAAAAAAGTTTTCAACAGCAAACCCAAACGCCGGGCGCTGATTATTGGCGCCGGTGATGCCGGGGTGATGGTGGCAAGAGAGCTGAAAAGCCATAACGTTAGTTTTCTACCGGTTGGATTTGTAGATGATGATCCTAATAAAAAAAATATGAGTGTGCTCAGCCTGCCCGTACTGGGTACACGACAGAAAATACCCGAGTTGGTGGACCGGTATCAAATCGACTTGATTATTATTGCCATGCCCTCGGTAGATGCTGCAGTGATCAGGGAATTTGTGGAGATCTGCCGCAGCACCAGAGCGGAGCTAAAAATCCTTCCCGGCATGTACCAGCTAATCGAAGGGAAAGTGTCGATCAACAGCCTGCGGCCGGTACAGCTGGAGGACCTATTGCGCCGGGAGCCGGTCCAGGTGGACCTGCAGGAAATTGCGGGCTACCTCAGGGGGGGAATAGTCCTGGTAACCGGGGCGGGCGGTTCTATCGGCTCCGAGCTGTGTCGCCAGGTGGCCTCCTTTAACCCCGGAAAACTAATCCTCCTGGGTCACGGTGAAAATAGCATCCATAAGATCTGGCTGGAGCTGGAGGAGAAGTTCAAACATATCCCTGTATCGCTGGAGATTGCCGATGTCAGGGACAAGCCCAAAATTGATTACATATTTCAGAAATACCGGCCCGGGGTGGTATTTCACGCGGCAGCCCACAAGCACGTGCCGCTAATGGAGCTGCACCCGGACGAAGCAGTCAAGACAAATATTTTCGGCACCCGCAATGTGGCCCAGGCAGCTGACCGGGCAGGGACAAAAGTGTTTGTGATGATCTCTACCGACAAGGCGGTCAATCCCTCCAGCGTGATGGGCGCCACCAAGCGTGTGGCCGAGCTGATTATCCGTCAGGAGAACCTGGTCAGTGATACTATATTCACTGCTGTGCGCTTTGGCAATGTACTGGGCAGCAACGGCAGCGTGGTGCCGGTGTTCCAGCGGCAGATCAAAGCCGGCGGGCCGGTTACCGTGACCCACCCGGAAATGAAGCGCTACTTTATGACCATCCCCGAGGCGGTGCAATTGGTAATCCAGGCCGGAGCCATTGCTCAGGGCGGGGAAGTCTTTGTCCTGGACATGGGTGAGCCGGTAAAAATAGTGGACCTGGCACGAGACATGATCAAACTTTCCGGCCTGGTGCCGGAAAAAGATATAGCAATCAAATTCACCGGCATCAGGAAGGGAGAAAAGCTGTTTGAAGACTTGCTGACTGCCGAAGAAGGATCCAGCGCTACCAAGCACAAGCGCATCTTTGTCGCCAAGCCAGGCCTGGTGGAAGTTTCAGTATTGGAAGAAGAGTTGGTAAATCTTCGCCGAAAAGGTGTGCAATGCACCGCTGAAGATGTCTTTAATGCTTTATACGCAGTAGTGCCAAGTTTTCAGAGGTACAAGCAAGAGCAAGCGGGGTAAAGAGGTTTTAATAGATGATTTAACTATTGTCAGTCGAGAGCTGATACTTAACCCCTGTCTTACGCAAGATGGGGGTTAGTGGTTGTTAGAAATTATCAAGCCTACTTGTGATTGTATGAATCGCAAAGGCAAGTGGGAACAGCGTGAGCAAATGTGAACAAAGTAAAAGCGGGAAAGTCAATAATCAAGGTTTTATTTTAGTTGAGCTTATGGTTGTTATGGCTTTTATAGTAATTATAGTTTCAATAGCAGTTCCTTTATATAAGGGTTATGTAGAAAGAGCTATTCAGCAAGTTTGTAATGCTAATTGCTTGCAATTGGAACGGACGTATCATGTTTATTTGCTTTTGGAAAACAAAGATCACACAACTTATGTATTTGATGAATTTTTACAAAAATACGAGGAGAACATATGTCCGGCTAATGGGGGCATTAAATATATAAACGGAAGCATTCGATGTATTTTACATTCTGAAAATGAAGTTGATGGAAATGACAATGGCGAAGACGATGGAAGCGTTCCTTTTCTTTAAAATTCAATATTCCGTAGTAACTTAAAGGATTCTATGATTGAGCAAGCTGTAAGTATGCTGAAGAGATAATTATAAATATAGGTGGAAGAAAAAATAACACCATCCACTGCTGAAACCATTGAAAATAAAGGACTTTAAGCGTTTGGTGGTCTGGGCGGGCATATAGAGCAGATACTTTTCAATGGTATAAATACACAGCCGTGAGTATGGGAAATGGATAAAAACCTCCCAAAGCTAGTAATAGCAAGGGTTACAGAAAAATCCTTCGCTTCTTGATAGGTAATGCTGGTTAAGAGCGATATAAAGAGGTTTGTAAATATGAAAATTAGGGATTTGATTGATAAATTAAATCTTGAAATAGATAACTTTTCAGAAGCTGATTTGGATCTTGAAATTGAAAGCTTAACAATACATACCAAAGAAAACAAGGACACTAAAGCCTACATTATAGATGAAGCAATACATAAAAGAAAAGATAACTTAGAAACCTTGGGATATAGTTTTGAAGTTGGTGTTTAGGAGGCTTGAGAGCCGTGGGATATTTGAAAATTAAGAGATTAATAGATATCGTTCTTTCCTTATTAGGACTCATTATATTATCCCCTGTGTTTTTGATTCTTATAGTTGCCATTAAGCTTGATTCCAAAGGCCCGGTACTCTTTAAGCAGAAAAGGGTCGGGATACATAAGAGTCACTTTAATATATTGAAGTTCCGTACCATGCGGATTGATACACCAAAGGATACTCCTACCCATCTCTTAGAAAATCCGGATCAATGGATAACGAGGGTGGGGAAGTTTTTACGAAAGACTTCATTAGATGAGTTACCGCAGATCATCAATATCTTAAAAGGAGATATGTCAATTATTGGCCCAAGACCGGCACTTTGGAATCAATATGATTTAATCGCAGAAAGAGACAAATACGGTGCTAATGATGTACCGGTTGGGCTAACCGGCTGGGCACAAATTAATGGGAGAGATGAACTTCCTATTGAGGTTAAGGCAAGGCTGGATGGGGAGTATGTTAAAAAGATTGGGTTAGAGATAGATGCCAGATGTTTCTTCGGAACCATATTCAAGGTATTGAAATCTGATGGGATTGTTGAGGGCGGACCAGGTAGAAAAGAGGTTGCCGCAATAAAGGAGGAAGCTAGTCGCTAAATGAGATATGTGTATCTTACAGTAGATATAGAAGAATGGTATGAACTAGATTATCTCAGTAGTGTTGCATAAAACTTGATTTCAAAAGTCAATATCAAAAATCTAGGCTAAATAGCATCCGACAGAATTTT
>MVQL01000127.1 GCA_002067205.1 Pelotomaculum sp. PtaB.Bin104 | reverse complement strand
TTCTTATATGCCTACAGACGTAAATATTTTCATTATTGAAATTCGCCGTTCATCAGCAAACCTCTTTCTTCGTGTCTTCGTGTTAAAAATAATAATTCAGAGAATTCCTCGTTCTTGAGTCCCTGGGTTCTTGTGTTCTTGAGTTCTTATTCTTTTCTATTTGATATTTATCAAACATTTTGCTATAATACCCCCGAAGCGAGAAGGCTTCCAGAGCAGGGCTATTTGACAACAAAAGAAGAAAACACCAACTGAGCAACACCAATATCCAATTTGAAATATAAAATTATAGGAATCCTGTATGTCCTGTGAATCCCGTCTAAAAACCCTGTAAATCGTGTCTAAAAAACTCAAAAACTCCGAACTGTTTTACTTTTCGTGCTTAAAATATACTGCTTTCCCCTGTATGTTCTTTCAAATAATGATGATACAACAAAAACACTTGCGTTCAGTTGTACATTAGTTGCATACAAGTTGTGTCAAGTTCCCTCACACTTGCGCTCAGTTGCATACCAGTTGCGTCAAGTTGCGCGCAGTTGTGTCATGTTGCGCTCAGTTGCGCCGGAATACTAGTCGCATATCCTTTTGTTATAGTGTCTTATGAAATATATAAATATATATAATTATAGTAGAGCCTGTTTTGCTGTTATAATAATATCACTAAGGTTTACCTTGTATCCTATTCAAGAAATTTCGGCCACAGAACCAAGCCCTTATTCAGACACCCTATCTCCAGATATTGGAAATGTCTATAAAAAAACCGCTTGACGAAGCGGTTATTTTAGACTATGCTATCCCATCTTTAGCCGGAGTGGCGGAATGGCAGACGCGCGGGATTCAAAATCCCGTCCTGGCAACAGGGTGTGGGTTCAAGTCCCACCTCCGGTATTCACAGAACTATTGCAAACCTAAGAACTTGCAGCAATTCTACCCGCAGGCGGAAAATCTCGATTAACCAAACTGATCCAGGAATGTATGAATAAGCTTTGACGCAGTCTTAAAACAGATATAGACATCTTGTCGGAACGACAGATTCCGAACATACTGTGTATCGTAATACACCCACTCCTGAAAATCCTGTGAAGCCTGCCGCGTACGGCATACCTGCCAAAGGCCCGTAATACCCGGCCGTACCGAAAGACGCGCATCCCGCCAGGCCGGGCATGAATCATTTTCATTTTCCGGTGACGGCCGCGGCCCCACGACGCTCATATCCCCAAGCAGGACATTGATAAATTGCGGCAGTTCATCAATGCAGGTATCCCGTAAAAATTTGCCTACCCCGGTAACGCGGGGATCATTGTTGATTTTAAATTGCGGCCCATCCACTTCATTAACGATACGTAACCGCTCTTGAAGGCTATCGGCCTGTGTCATCATCGTTCGGAATTTTAGGCAATTAAATTCTTTGCCGTGCAATCCCTGCCGCCGGGCGCGATAAAAAATCGGCCCCGGACTGGTCAATTTAAGCATAATTACTACAACCGGAAATATCAGGCTGATCAAGACCAGAATACAGAGTGATAAAACAATATCAAATAGTCTTTTCCCAAATCGCGCATAAGAAAACAATGGCCATTCACGGTATACCTCCGCCCGCTCACAATACTCCGTAGAAAATCGGATCGGACCGTCAATGTGCTGGCGAGACTCTTTTTCAAGCCAGAGAGTATTTTGAAGATGTTCCCCTGCTTCTACTTTCAATGCCGGCGCCAAAACTGTGTTTTGCACCACCGCTCCAGCCCCGATTTGGACGCCTTTACACAGTATTGACGGTCCGGCCACCACAGCATTTTGTTCGATATATACGTCATCGTCCGCCCAGACCGGACCAATAAGACGAGCGGTCGGGTCGATAGCTATGCTTGATAATTGTGGAAATTCATCAAACGGAAGCTTCTGTAATAAATACAGCAGTCCTTCCGGGCTATTTAAATTGTGTATTTCTCCTCCCAAACGATATCGCCGTATCGAAATCCCTTTCTCATTCAGGTAGCAGCGCAAGGCTTCAATGTTCATAGGAAGCCGGCCTTCTCGGCCGAAACGTTTACACACAGATGGGGGAAAATAGAGATATGCCGGGAAATCGGGGGACTCGGCGGGAATCGGCTCTGTCATATCTTCGAGTATGCGGCGAATCCCGACAATCCGGTTCTGATGGGTGGTTCTGATTATTTCATTCGGAGCGGCTAATTGGAACGTGATGTCAACCAGCACAACCTCCGAGCTGGAAAATTTCAATACATCATTGAGCTGCTTATGATTGCAGCGACAGTCCAGAAGCGCATTGGAAATCAAAAGGCCATCTTTGGCTCCTTCCAGTATCCCTCCAGAAAGGCCTTCTCGGTCGTAACCTCGCAGGGGTACTTTACTCTTGTCAAGACGCTCCAGCCATTCGGAGGGTACATACAGAGATGAGGCTTCAGCTATGCCGTTACCATTGTTCCTAAGCACCTGCTGTTGGAACAGTCCTCCGGCTCGCGGCAGACTAAGAACATTCCTTAGACGATCAGACGCCTCATCCCCACACGGCGGTATTAATCTCAAATGCATAACAATCAGGTTTGCTGATTAACTCCATTTTCTTCAGAACCTGCGCCAATCAACAAAGCCTTGTTGCCTCTCTTGGTGGCATGCGGTTTTCTTCGGGCTTTTTCTTTTTCGCTATACCCATAGCCATACCCATAACCATAGCGGCGGTAACTGTGGGCAACTTTGACATTGTTGATCACTGTGCCGATAATGTTGGCTTTGATTTCATGAAGCCGCTTGAGGGCCTCTTTCATTTCCACTTTTGAGGTATGCCCGATATAGCTGGTTAAAATTACACCATCGGCCATTTTAGCCCATACCATCGCATCTGAAAAGGCCAACACAGGCGGCGTATCAATGATTATATAATCAAATGAATCCCGGAGACGGCGAATCCGCTCGGGGGTTTCCGGGATTGACAGAAGTTCAAGGGCATCCTGAGAATTGCGTGCATCAGAGGCCATGACACTAAGATCCAATCCTTCCATTCGGTAGATGGTTTTTTCCAGGTCCATTCCGAATAGATAATCCTGAATACCGCGAAGTGTACCCGGCAAATTCAGCATTATGGCAATATCCGGTTTTCGTAAATCACCATCAATCAACAATGTTTTTCGGCCGGAACGGGCAAAACTGGTCGCCAGATTCAGCGACAGGGTGCTTTTTCCGTCACCCATGCCGGGGCTGGTAACAACAAGGAGTTTGGTATTGCCGTTGCCGTCCAATAAGCCCAGGTTGGCACGGATCGTTTGGTAGTCATCCATAAGCTGCTGACCGAGCAATTTGGGACTGACGTGTTCCGGGCCGGTGGTCGTACCGATTATGCGAACGCCGATGCGACGTGCCACATCATCCGGCGCGTGCACACGACGGTCCAGCTTGGCCAGCAGAAATGCCAAAGCAAGTCCCATACCCAACCCACCAAACGGAGCTGCGACCATCAATTTTTTCTTTTTGCTCTCTGCCGAAACACTGCGTGCCCACGAGTGAATGGATATACGCGGCTTGCGATCCCGCTCAATATTGAGTTCATCGATGCGGCGGGTTATTTCGTTAAAGATTTGACGTGAACTTTCATACTGTTCTCGCAAATCGTCAATATCCAACTGAGTACGGCCTATTTGAATGGTACTGTCATCATGTTCTTTGAGCTGTTCGCGTATCTTCTCTTCGTAAGCAATGATTTGATTTAATTCGGCCTTTAATGAATCCAGTTCTCCCTGACGTTTTTTGCGGGCATCGGCCAGAGCGGACTGTTCATGGCGAGTTGTTGCTTCCTGACGCTGCTTTTCCAGATCCCGCTGTAGTTCAGAAAGAATTTGTTTTCTGCGCTGCATCTCCGGATTGGTATCGATCATCGTCGCCTGGCCGTCACGGATGAGTTGTTCATAACGGCGAATATCCTGACGCAAGGATTGAATGACAGGATCGCTTTCCACGCGGAGTTGAACTTGATCGGTGATATCCGATAGTGTTAATTCATCCTTGAGCTGATCTTCCATCGTCATAACACGCGCTTCCATCAGCATACGACGAACGCCAATAGAAACCTGTTCCTGCTTTAAGGTAGCAACCTGTTTAAGGGCGATCTCCTGGCGTGGAGTCAATTGCTCGGTTCCATATTCATCTACCCTTTCGCGGATTTTAGCTTTCTGGCGGCGCATCTGCTCTTCCAGCGTACGCCGCTGAACCTCCAGGCGCGACAGCCTGTCATTAATAGAGTCAATCTCATCGGTTTTGACAACAGCTTCATAACTGCGTAAAAAAGCATTGATTAATTTTTCCGCATCTGAAGGAACCTCGGTTGACATCTGGATGTGCAGGAACTCGGTCCCACGTTCTGGGATAACTTGTATAGCACCGTTTACCACCATATTTCGCATAACTTGTAAAAGACTTTCTTGCTGGTTAAAAAAAACAAGTTCTTTGTCTTTTACTTCATCAGCCACACGATTTAGAATTAAATCGCTGGTCATCACACCCGCTTGGGTGTTTTTAAATGTATCATAATTTCCTACACCCGTCTTTGTATCATACATGATAGGTGCAACGACAAGGGATACCATAACAGAGCCTTTGGTGTTAAATTTTTCCGGCATAAAACGCCATACAGCAACAGCTCCACCCCCGCCAACCAGGATAGCGCAAAAGACAACAATATACCATCGCCTTAAAATTGCATGGACAAGCTCTACTATTCCATCGTCTTGGGGGTGTACAGACTGCTGGGTGTCAACGTAATCAAATACCTCACCCTGAACAGGCTGGTACGCATATTTATCTAATTCCTGCATACACTCCTCTTTTTATGGCACTTAAATTATTCAATGGCCGTCAATTATCCTTTCGGCTGATTACCACCTGATGTTCAATAGATTCCGGCTGACTGAATAAATGTTTGAGCATCCAAAGCTCTAATATGATTATCCCTATCGCCAATGGCATCATTGCAAGGCCGCCAAAATCATGGGCTATTTTCTCGAGATCTTCGGTCTTGATTTTTGTAAATGCAATCGAGGTCAGTGCCAATCGAATCGTGTTGCAAATTAATGCGATGGGAATAGTTGACAGTAGGACAATAATTTTTTCCCAGAACTTTCTTTGGGAAATCAGTACGACAAAACCGCTGATTACAAAAAAGGCAGTCAGCATACGCAGCCCGTTACAGGCTTCAGCCACGGCCACCAGCGTATCGCCAATCTGAATGACATTGCCCTGACGGATGACACTATAACCTAATGTCTCCAAGAGATATACTGCTGAAACGGTCGCCCAAGATTGAAGCGGCTGGGTAATAATCGATTCCACACGATTCGGCAGCGGCAACATCAAAAACAAGAAAATAAATATCGGCACAAACCGCAAGAAAAAACGCCAGCCCAACAATAAAAGCACAATCGCACCGATGGACAGGACAAATGCCAAACGCTCTGCTGACGCAAACATAAAATACAACCCAAACAGACGGAATCCCTGAGCAGCCAGCAGCATAGCAAGCCCTGTCCATGCCGGCTGGATGATGCATTCATAAAACGAATGCCGACGTGACCAGAGCACATAGAGTGCCAGAGGCGGCACCAGCAAACCGCTGGAGTATTCGTCGCTTTCAAGCCAAATATGCCACAACTTATTTAGTGTTGGCTGCCAGTACGAAACCATCAGGGTTCCAAACAGCAAACCCAGTATCAACAGAAGTATATTTTTAAATTGGGGCCGACTTAGAAGTTCGGCAAATGTCTTCACACGCTCCTCCATCTTTGAATGAAATGCGGGATATTTAATTCTCAGACGCATCGCCTCCGTCCATGCACCAAGCCCTGTTTGGGGGCGAGCCGCCAACTGATTGTCCAACTGGACTCCTGATGGAACATTAAAGTTTTCATCAATCAGAGACTGACGGATATGGCATTTCCGCCCCATCGTTGCGGCTTTCCAGATGACACTGTGCTCTACACATGCGTTAGACCCTATTACCGCCTGAGGGCCAATTAAAGCCGGCCCCAAAATCACCGCATCGGAATCAATTTGTGCTCCTGCCTCGATAATTATCGGACCGACCAATCGCGCTGACTCTGCGATATGGACGCCTTCACCAATCCACACACCCGGCCGGGAAGGCGAAGACTGAAACCCCGTCAGGGCCGGATGTCCCGTCTTAATCTTATTAAGCCATACTCCAACCGCCTGCACATATTGGCGCCACATTCTAAAATGCCCTGAGGAAGATGCCAGAGTTGCGGCAAACACGGTTTTCTCTGCAGAAACAAGGGTGGGCACAAGTCCTTCTTTAATGTCAAAATACCCTTTCCGGGGTATACAATCAAGAATAGAAGATTCACAGGCATACAATTGTGCATCCTGCAGAACCGCCTCCTCCGGCATTAAGGGAGGATTAAAAAACATCGTCATTATGCAGTCGCCGGTTCGATGCTTTTGAATCATTTCATGAATATCCGGCGGGGTAAGCGTACAGGCCTGAAAGACAAACAGCAATTCATCACGCCCCGGATCGGCAGCATCCCGGATACAACCCGCCGTACCGCGAGGCATTGTTTCTTCAATACATCGGACATCCAGGTAATCCGGAAGCATAAGCGAGTTTCGAATATGCTTTGATTCAGTTTCACAGCACAGCACAAACCGGCGAACACCCTGACAGGCAATATGTTCAATCAGATGCTGCAGGACAGGCTTTCCGGCCAAGGGCCACAACGCCCGATTCAAACGTGAGGCCGTCCGGCAACGGCCAAAATCCCTGCCGCCAATGAGAATTACGGCCTTTACGTCATCAATAGAGTAAGTTCGCCCTGTCATTACTGCCCTGTGCCTTCTTTTTGCTTGGCTTGAATAATCAGAGTCAACGTCTGTTGCAGTGTAAAGCGAGATTGGTATCCGACCTGCTTGCGGATACGATCCAGACTCGGTACGCGGCGATGCATATCGTCAAAGGGCCGGCCATAAGCTTCTTCGTAGCTCAGAAATACCTTCCGGCTCCGGCTGGCGGTCATTGCGATAATCGTATCTGCCAAGGCTTCCATGGTTATCTCTTCATCTGAGCCTATATTGTATACCCGGCCGGCCGCATCGGGACATTCCATCAGGGCAGTCAATCCGTCAATCACATCAAACACACAGGAAAAACACCGGGCCTGCTGACCATCGCCATAGATTTGAATCGGTTCATTCCGGAGTGCCCGATCAACAAACCGCGGAATCACCATCCCATAGCGGCCGGTCTGGCGAGGGCCTACCGTGTTAAACAATCGCACCACCACCACCGGCAGGCCGTACTGCTGATGATAGGCCAATGCAAGAAACTCGTCAATCGCCTTGCTGCACGCATAGGACCAGCGGCTAAATCGCGTACTGCCCAGGACAGTGTCGTCATCTTCATGGAAGGGAATGGCTTCGCTTTTGCCATACACTTCACTGGTCGAGGCGATGAGGACTTTTTTGCCGAATTTGTTTGCAATAGACAGGACGACCTCAGTACCGTGAATGTTGGTCTCGATGGTGTGAACGGGTTGATCGACGATGAGCTGAACGCCCACCGCTGCGGCCAAATGATAGATGAGGTCACATTGCTCTATCAAAAGATGCATGGTGTTGGCGTTGCGGACTGAGTCCAAGACAAAAGAAAAGTTTGGATGGCCGCGTACCTGCGCCAGATTGGCCAGACTTCCGGTACTGAGATCATCGATCACAATGACCTGATGTCCCTGCCCCAGCAGCCGTTCTGCCAGATGGGACCCGATAAATCCCGCCCCGCCGGTAATCAATATCTTCACTGTTGCCTCGTTTTCATTTATCCTGTTTTCTCTTGTACTACTATATCCTGTAATATCCACCTCGAACATAAAAAACGGTATAACCGAGGCAGAATTTTAATCAATCGTCGCAAGGAACTGGCTGATCCGGTCAATAATCCCCCGGCGATTTGGGATACGGGGCTTGGGAACAAATGTTTTAAGCAACTTAATTTTTTCAATCAGTTCATCCGGATCATAAGCTGCCAGAATATGACCAAGTTGTTCAAACTTGCGGGCTGTATCAACTTGATGATCGTTAACCACCTCGGCATATTCCTTACGCCGCGGCATCACCAAAAGAGGCTTTCCTGTCTTTAAGGCAAGTTCGATATTACCCATCCCGGCATGACTAATGATTGAGTCACAGGAATTGAGGGTCTTGTCAAACGCTTCCTTTTTGAGACTTACCACATACTCCATTCGCTTCGGCAAATATGCACCCGGTCCAATCTGGGCAAATACGGTATCCTGAACAAGTCCTTTTTCAATTGCCTGATCAACGGCCTTGACAAGCCGGTCAAATCCAAATTGAGTGCCTACTGCTAAAAAAATCAAGTCTATTCCTTACCTTTTTCTATCAAACGGTCAATTGTCGAAAACTCTAATCCAAGGTCCTTCCCAGCAATGATGGCTGCTTTTAGGGAGTCTAATACATATTCATCTACAGTTTCGGTCGTCCGGTCAAAATCATGAAATAAAACAATTCCCCCTTTATTTTCACGAATTTTTTGGGCCGCGAACTTAACATTTCTTAGGTCTTTTGGCCACGTATCCAGACAGTCTATCGACCAAAAAACAACAGGAATTTTTTTCAAACACAAATAAACAAGAGAAAATATATTTAATTTTCCACAGGGAGGACGATACGCATAATTTCTACCCGCTTGTGATAATACATCATTAATTGACTTCAAGCCTTGTTTAATATCAAATACCGATTTCCACGGCAGAACTTTCCAGGAATGAAAGTGTGAATAACTATGCGATGCAATACAATGTCCTTCGTAATCAATTGACCGAAGGACAGCTTCTCGACCAGCAACATTTCTTCCTAAAAGAAAAAATGTTGCTTTTATATCATTTTCATTCAAGATACTTAATATATGAGGAGTCAGGCGATTCCCTGGACCATCATCAAAAGTCAAATATATTTGATTATTCCTAACAGCTTTTTGCTTCTGTCTTATTCGCAGAATATATCCAATACCCCATGGAACTGGAATATAAAGAAGCAGCAAGACACAAAATGAAAGTAAGAACAATGGAACGATCATATCAATTCACCGACATATTCAACCTTTGCATATTGGGCTGCCACATCCGGCCATTGACTGAGAATCAAGTCGGCAAACGGACGAATCATCCGTCCGCTCATTGACAGTTTCTTGGCGTTGGCAATACTGTCTATCCAGATAACTTTTGCTCCAAATAGTTTGCCCCAAAAACACATCAAAAAACCCGCCGCCGCTCCGGTACTGATGACTACATCAGGCCGTTCATGCAAAACAATCCAAAAACAACGAAACAGCACCGTTAAAGTCTTGAAGAGATGCTTACGGTTGCATTCCCCGACAATATAGGTATTGCCAATTTTCTTTAGCTTTTCACTTACCATTTCCCCCGTTGAAACACAGACAATAGCGCGTCCTTTCCATATATGGTCCAGTAACAGCAGCTGACTCAGATGCCCTCCTGCGGAAGCCGCAAGACAGATTTTCACATTATTAAAATTCTCTACCATTTTCCTAATCTTCGCAAAATTGGACGGGCGAATATACCACGCCAATAGCGTGGTGAGACCTTCCAAAAGAACATGGCAATACGAAGCCATAGTTGTATTCGGTCTTGACAATTCAATCGTCTTACTTCGGAATCGTATACACGTTGGTATGAACTGCCGTCAACAAGAACATCCTGGACCAATTGATTACGTCGATCTATTTCTCGTACTAACTTTTCATAGATTTCATCCTCTGCAAGTACAGGACGGTAATCTCTACTCCGAACAATCGGGATAGTACGATAGTTTATTATTTTTTGGTTGTCGATTTGAAGACTCAACACTATTGACCATGACGTATGATTACACCAACTATCAAAAATAAAATTGCCAAGACTGTATGCTACCAGACAGCCTTCACGTTTCCGCAATCCTTGAACAACGTGGGGATGATGACCTGCGACCAATGTAGCGCCGGCATCTAAAAGCTGGTCCGCCACATTTCTTTGTTGGAGGCTTGGACGATCAATTAATTCATCACCCCAATGGACAGATATAATAACAATATCACCCGATTTTCTTCTTTGTTGGATTTGGCGACATAAGGATAGAATATCCTCCCGATAATAATATGCATATTTCTCATCACGCAAACAAAATCCATAGATGGCTATTGTTTGTCCGTTTATTATCATTTCAGTCCATGATGGAGAATTATTAAACTTTCCGTTATCATCTATGCCTGTAACGATTATACCATTTTTTTTTAGATTATTAACTGTATCCTCCGCAGGAAGGCTGCCGTGTTCCAGAATATGGTTATTGGCCAAATTAACCGCATTAATTCCCCATTCTTTTATTCGGACGGCTGACTCAGGACGGCCCCTCATATGCAAAGATCTTGCCTGCTTGATATCTCGTTCACAGTCGGATAAAACACACTCCACATTAGCAAGTACAATATCATGAGATTTGAGAATTGCTACAATTCTGGGGTCGACAAAATCTTTGCCGTATTGTTCTATCTTTGAAGCCGTCCCCCAACCAATCTGGTTGAATTGATCGCCGCACATCACGTCACCGACACATGCAACGGTCAGTTTAGCCATATTGCACGACACCTTTCTTGGAACGTAAAACATCGGAAATCAAGTTGCCGATAGTAGCGACATGCGCTGCCCAACTGTTTCGTTCAGCAACCTCCATTCTCGCCTTAGCCTGAATGCCTGTGTCAGTTCTCAACATAGTCTCAATTGCCTCACAAAATGCTTCGTTCGTTTCACAAACACGAACCAATTCCGGATAATTTTCCGCCTCTCGAATTGGAACAGAGACAATAGGCTTTCCGCATGCCATATACTCAAACATCTTCAACGGATTACAATTACGTATCCATGCATCCATTTTCCACGGCAAGAGCCCGACATCAATATTGGCACATAAAAGTGGAATGCGATCGTAAGGCAATTTGCCGAGAAATGTCACATTGGGTAAACCCTTCAGTTTTGAATAATCGCCGCCTGTAATCTGTCCGGCAAAAACAAAATGAACATAGGCAAGCTTTTCTGCGCAATATTCCAGCAATTCAATATTATTGTGCGACGTTAAAGTACCAAAATAACCTGCAACAGGATGAGCAATACCGGATAATTCTTTCATTTCCGATCTCAATGTCATGGCATTTTGAAATAATTCATAATCGACACCATGCGGAACATATGAAACATTATGAAACTTTGTTCGAAGTCGATCATAAAGAGCCACTGATACACATATGATTAAATCCGCATTGGAAAGGATTTTATTCTCGCGCCGAACAAGAATTGATTGATTTTCTATATATGAATCATCGGTAAACAAATCAGAAACATGATAGACAATACAATCTGAAACAATAATTTTGAACAGGTCCGCTGCACGCAAATTCTCAACCCAGACAATCGGCTTGCGAACACTGAGAAATCGGAACAACACAAGAAGTTGCAGCGAAATAAGAAAGTTATTAACAGCATCGATCCACCCAATCCCCTGAAAGGGGAAAAAAAAAGGGCTAACAATATACAACGAGTCATTGATTTTAACGCATATTTTGGCAAGACTTTTTAATTTACGGAGAATCCGACCCCACAATCCCCTGCGTTTTTCAGTCGTTCCGATACTCCCGATAATGTCCGAACTGAATGGATTGACATAAATCACTCTATTGTCTCGCGAGAAGTATTTCATCAAGTGAGTAGTACAGCTCGGATTCATCCCCCACCAATCTGACGGCGAGAAGCATATGATATCTTTTGATTTTAGCAATATGGTCATTTCTCCACTGAAATCATATCGTTGTTTTTTGTGTCGAAGGATTAAACACTAATGAAAGTGCTTTTCCGCTAGCTGTTTTCTGGATAGATGAGACTCGGCGCAGTTCAATTGAAAAATCTTCCGGTATATGGAACTTAACAAGACTGTTTATCTTTTCTTCTTCTCCCGCATTAAGAGATCGCTCAGATACATATTCAAGCACCAGATGAAACCCTTCATATAAAATCATTTGAGCTTCGAAAATGGGAAAACTTGCGAGATCATGCAAAATAAACTCCATAATACATTCAACAACAGTAGCTCCGAATTCTCGTCCGGATGGCGTCTTAATTATCTGACTTTGGCGTCCAATGATTTTTTCTACACATGGATACGCTCTTCCGCAGGAACACATTCTGGGGCCGGGAATGACCAGGTCCCCCGTATCATATCTAATAAGAGGCATAGCCCGATTCCAAAATCCTGTGGCAACTATTTTTCGTATGCCTGGCTGTTCAGGAATCTCTATCAGTTCTGTAATACCATATTCTGAAAGAATGTGATATGAACCTTCAGAGCAAGTGTGAATATAGCAGACACGTTCACTGCCTCCATAAAAATCATACACCGGACACACAAATGCTTCCGATATCTGTTTTCTCTGAAATGCATCTAAATTTTCTGATGTGGTCAAAACAGCCTTCATGGGAATTTTAATACTGTCACGGAGACAATATCGTGCGATTGACGCAATCGCCGAAGGATATCCAACCATTGCCATGACCTTATATTTGACCAACAATTCCAGATAAGTTGGAATCGTTGAATTCGATAGATGGAAAGTTGAAAGCACCAACTCTTTCATTGCAGCATCATACCAATAAGGATAATCCTGCTGTTGTCCCGGTGGACAGACAATCCGCCAGCTTAGATAGGCACACACGTCCTGTGTTGTCAAGCCAGCCCAATCAAATTGTCTTCGCACGAATGCATGTTCATTTCCAATAGACCATAAATCTCGCAAAAGTGCTACGCGTACTCCGGTAGTTCCGCCAGAGTAGCCTGTTTTGGTCAACAGCTTAGGATACTTCCTCGAATGAAGAGATGCCCCCGCAGAGAGAATATCCTGCTTGGTCAGGATAGGAAATCTTTGAATATCCTCAAGGGCATGTATGTCTGCGGGCGTAAACCCCTCCCGGGTCATCAACTGCCGATAATATGGAACCGTCTCATACACATGCTTGACAAGGTCTTTCAAGTATTTCAATTGGAGCTGTTGCAATTCCTGTGCGGAGTACCATTGAACCTGCCTAAGCCACCGGCTTTGTTTGCGATAAGGACCAATAGCCCTTTTCAAACTCCAAGTGAGTAAGCCTTTCATTGTATGCTTAACATTTCGTACATATATCTTAGCGTTCATACTTATCTTACGACAAACCTGTCAAGCATCTTAATAATATTTTTTCTTTCATTTGCCGGTTATAATTGAACAGCAGCCACGCCAGTAGGCGATTGCCATATCTACTGCACGCCGCCGTTCTTTGGTAAGAACCGCAAGGAACAGCCAATATGGTATTCGAACCATATAGAATATCAACACCAATATACTTCCTAAATAGTATTGTAAGGCACCATAGTTTTTTCTTATGAATTGAAGTATAGCTCTGCGTAATTGAACGATCATCGCCACTCTAACTTGCTTGCTGCTTTGCCCCCCAAGATGTATAATTTGTGAATCCGGATAAAAAAGATTATTCCATCCTGCTCTTTTAAACCGCCAGCACCAGTCCGTTTCTTCCGCATACATAAAATAATCTTCATCCATCAGACCCACCTGCTCGATAGCTTCCCTTCGAACCAACATAAAGCACCCGGTTACTACATCGACTTGACGAACATCGTTGCGATCCCACCAGCTCATTTGCTCACGTCCAAAAAACCGACTGCAAGGAAACAATTTATAGAGATAGGTAGTAGACAATAAAAGGTTCAATAACGACGGAAACATAAAGCAGGTAGGCTGAAGCGTCTTGTCGGGATTCAATACCTTGCACCCAATGACCGATGCCTCCGGATGTTTATCCGCAAAAGACATCACTTTCTGAATAGCCTTATCCAATACAACGGTATCGCTGTTAAGCAGCAGAACATACCTTCCCCGGCAAATCCGCATTCCTTGATTATTGGCAGCAGCAAAGCCTCGATTTTGTGTATTTTCAATTAAAATAACTTGAGGAAATTCTGCTCTAACCATCTCCCTCGAACCATCCGAGGATGCATTGTCGATGACAATGACTTCGAATACAATGTCTGTCGTTTGTTCATATACAGACTTTAGACAATCTCGCAGGATATCGCGAGTATTCCAATTGACGATAATTACGGATAAATCCACTAAAATAACTTTCGTTTTTATTTTAATAAAGCATTTTTCACAACATACTCCGCAAGGCCTTTTCCAACTATATCACAGCCCAGAGGAGTAAGATGCCCGTGGCCTTTTTCCCAAAATATTTTTTGCCCATTTGCCTTTTTAAAATCATCGATCGGAGAATATAAATAATAACGGCCGTTCAATTGATCTGGCTCAAAAGGAAAAACGCTGTAAAATTCTTTACTGCCTCGCGGACGCGGAATGTCAAGGATCATAAATTCAATTTTACGATCACTGCATACCGCTTTAATTTTATCTAACAGCGCCACTGATAATTGGGTGCTGTAATCTTCTTTACTTTCATTGTTGTTTTGATTTACAGTGTTGGGACGCACCCGGGTCGAGCGCAATGAGTCCAGGAGAGCTTTTGCCTTAACTGCTGCAAATTCTCTGAAGAAGGTATAAAATTGGCTATTTTCTTCAACCCATACATAAAAAAACAGTTTTTCCAGTGTTTCGCGAATCTTAACGGCTGGCAGATACGTTTCATTTTTTACATATAAAGCACCGTCTTTTAGCCCATACAAATCTGATCTGATATTATCCTGGTAATCAGTGGAATGCCATTGCACAAGCACAATGTCTGGATGGTATCGAAGCCCTTCATTCTGCAATACAATAAGCTCCTCCGCCGTGCCATGACCTGAAGTTGATAGATTGATAACTTCGGCATTGATCTGGTAGGATTCTCTTAAATGCCATTCCAAGCGGGTACTAAACATATCATTGTAATCAACTTCATAACCCATTCCGAACGAATCTCCCAGAAGAACTATACGATAAACTCCCACAGGTTTTTCATAAGGGATTTCGCGGTCAGCACGAATCCCTTTGGAATTGGTCTTTAGCTTCACAGTCGTTTCAGGTGTTCTCTGCCAATAGGTCTGATTGGGTTTATTGCCTCGGATACCATAGGAAGCCGCACAGACTCGCCTTGGTAAAATGGGGACCGGTGCTATAATGCGGAGAAATATTTCCGCACCTATAAGGCAATAGAAAACCGAAAAGAAAATTTTCAGAATTTTTACTTGTTTTGTTTTCATATGGATCATTCTGTCAAAATGCAAAATAAATAAATTCGGTTACTTTTTTAGGTGATAATGTAATAATCGACATTATAACAAACACCCAGATATTCAAACGAATAAACCAATGCATTGATTTCATCGGAAATAAGTCTCGTTTGATGATTTGAAGCAATTGAAACAGTATCAAAAACCAACTGTAAAAAGCAATGGTCTTAAAACATTGCAATGCATTGTCGGAACCCTTGAAATTACCGCATATTGCCTTAAGAAATATTCCTACCGTCGCCATATTCTGTGCGCGGAATAAAAGCCAGCCGACACAGACCAAATGAAACATTATGATTATGTAAACAATATTCATCGGAAAACGAGCCTTTTCAGTCAGTTTAGTCAGCCCCAATAAACGGTATATCACCAATATAGCCCCATGGAATATACCCCACAATACAAAGGTCCAGGCCGCGCCATGCCATAATCCCCCAAGTACCATGGTTAAAAATAAATTTCTGTAAGTTAATACGGTTCCCCCTCGGCTCCCCCCTAATGGAATGTATAGATAATCTCTCAGCCAACTGGACAAGCTGATATGCCATCTTCGCCAGAAATCAGAGGGGTTGACGGAAATGTAAGGCAAATTAAAATTGAGCATAATGTCAAAGCCCATTAATTTGCCGACTCCTCTGGCAATATCAGTATAACCCGAAAAATCGCAGTAAATTTGAATTGCAAAGGCATAGACCGCCAGCAGACATCGAATCCCATCCTCAGGGACAGTAGTCAACTGAAGTTTGTCATAAGGGCCAAAAATATTATTTACAACAGTTGAAATATTATCTGCGACGACAACTTTTTTGTACAAGCCCCAAAAGATCAGCCACAAGCCCTCTTTGCATTCATCCATTTGGATGATTCGTGGCCGTTGAAACTGCGGCAGAAGATGTTTTCCGCGTTCAATGGGACCGGCAACCAATTGAGGAAAATAGGCCAGATATACTGCATTTTCGAGTAGGGAATCAGAGGCGTTTATCTCTTTACGATATACATCTACGGTATGACTCAATGCCTGAAAAGTGAAGAATGATATCCCGACCGGCAGAATTATTCGATACGTCCATTCTCCCAATTCAATTCCACAATGACCGAAAAATGCAATCAGATTGTCGGCAAAGAAATTAAAATATTTAAAAACACCTAATATTGCAAGATTAAGAAAGATACAAACAAACATATAGAAGCGACGCGTCGCCCACTGAGATCGAATGACACTCGAACCGAACAGAGCAATAACTATAGATACAATCAAGCTTAAACCAAATACCCACCATTCCTTAATGGACAAAGGCAGGATGGAGTTCCAATCGATATCTACAACCGGTTTCCAGCCATCAAAATGCCAGGATACAGCTTTCCACTTAATCGTTACACAAAAGAATGCAGCACTGAGTAGAAATACAAATGCCTTGATAAACTGTTTTGAAGTCACCCGCCCGCGGTCCACCAGTAAGGATGTCAAATAATCGATGACTGTTGCCAATATAATCAAATAGAGAAATCTGACATCCCACCAACCGTAAAAAATGTAGCTGGCTCCCAGCAACATCAAGTTTTCAGCTCGAAAAGACCGTCTAAGAATCTTATATAAGATTAGGACAATTACAAAAAAGACAGCAAAGGTCATACTATTGAATAACATTGTTATTTGCTCTCCTGATGGGCAATTTTTGTAACAGCTTCTGCTATGGCCGATTGAATGAGAGCATTGAGATGTTGATATCCCTGCTCATTGAGATGCAAACAATCCGTCATCAATTCCGTTCGTACTCCATAAGCGTTCTTCAGGATGCTATCGCAATCAATTACAGTGACATTTTCATTTTGTAAGGTACGAATCCAGTCATTGAGTTGAGTTATGGAAACTTCAATCCTTTCCGACCAGACCGGACGACGATACCATTCCACCTGCCCGCCGGGAAAAACAGTCAAAATAATGGAATGAATTCCTGCCTGAGATAGTTTATCCGTAATCTTTTTAATATTTGCCTTACACTGTTCAATGATTTGACTTTCCTGGTCTGGAAATACACCGATTGCTTTAAGGTCATTAACACCAAGCTGTATAATCACAATATCCGGAGACAGCCCTACCACATCGCGATCCAACCGAAGCACCGCTCGTGCAGTGGAGTCCCCACTGACTCCACACTTTAAAATGACGATTTCTTCCTGAAGCGGCAAAGGCATCCATCTGGAAATCCTTGAATCACCAAACATCAGTACTTTGACTTTTCCCGATGCTGCCGTATCATTTCTCTGAACAGGATGGAAAAGCCATTGCGAGCCCGGATCCAAATTAACTCTTTGCAGTTCTCGATAGTTGCTTAAGAGTTTTACATATAATGTAACGTTAATTACGATTTGTATAAGGCAAACAAATATGCCTGCAACCAAAATCGGAATAATGTTTTTTTTTGAGAAAAGCATATTAAAATATTCTTACCTATAAACCTTTAACATATTGGGAACATTTTTTGCCGGAGCAAGACTTGCTATTATCGCAAGAAGAAGATACCACAAGATAGTAATCGTCCCGATGTAGGCAACACCAATAAACTGTGCACAATGTATAAACAAACTGACTCCCAAAGCCCAAGATAATATTTGACGATAAGTATTGCGTTTCTGCCTTCGCCAGAGCATTCCTACATCACGGAACGCATAGATAATAACAACAATGAACAAGCACAATGTCAGAAAGCCCCCTGTAACTCCTTGATATACATAATAATTACAGAGGTCTTGTGCACCATAAAACCAGTGCGCTGTTGAGGTTGTACCCAATAATGCCCATTCAGAAAAACGTCTGATCGCAGAATCAATCAGCATATATCGAAACCAACTTGTTGAACCACCGACAGCGCTGACCCGTGCGACTAGGGCCCATATAGGAGCCTTCATCATTAAATGCAGGCATATCATTACTAACAATAGACCCCATCTGATTGCCCGCATATGATAACGAACAAAATAAGCCAAGCCGCCGACAAATCCTGCCAAAACTCCCAGTACCGGCGTACTGGAGGCAGAACAGATTACCATAATCATTGAGGTTATTACTCCGATTATCGCCAAAACCTTATCTTTAGATGACCTCCACCACAAAGCGGCGAAAAGAGGGATTTGGCTGGCCCAAAAACAACCGGCAATAATGGAGTTTCCGATTGGTCCCTGACACCTTATTCGTCCTTCGCGAACTGGAGTAATCAAACCAACACCACCAAAAACAGAAAATAAATTTCGGCCCGTACGATTCTCAATCAAAAAGCAAAAAGCAATAGGTATGCTTATCAGCAGAGTGCCCGAAATAATAGCATCCACATCTCCCCAATTCCGAATCAGGCATCGAAACATAAAATACATCCCGAATGCATCAAAACCAAATCCAAGACGGAAAATTACTGCAGCAAAAGTTTTTTGCTGCAAAATAAAGATTAGTATCGTACTAATCACCCAGAAAATCATTGCAGTATCGATAGGTTTCCATGTAAAATTTATGTACTCTTTCTTCAGCAACAGGCGAAAAAAACCAAACACGACCATAATTCTCAGAAAAGAGAAGTCCAGACTTGCAATGACAATCCTCTGGCCGGAAGGGATAAAACAAGCCATTATTATCATGGGCACAATGGCCCACCTTCGAGAAACAAATAACATTAATATGCCTAATACAATTAGTATAATCAGGCCGACTGGATGAACATGGGTCATATCTTTATATTCGATCAGACCAAAACCATCCATATTGCGAATCATGGGATTCATTACGTAATTATTCTTTCTCTATGGATTGTTCAGTGTGCAAACCGAGAATATCCTGCATAGAACACATGATATGCCGACGATTTAATTTTTTTGCGAAAACACGCTTTATTGTACTCAAAAATGAATATATTTTTTCTTTTATTGATAACTCGCTTCGCCAAAAATCAAAGAGCTTAAATCCCTGATATTCCGGCACGGGTGTTTTCATCATCTTAAGACTCTGAATTCTCGCCCAAAGATGACCTTTGAGAGATGTCTGCCAAGGCATACATTGCCCCAAAAGAGATGGATCGGCAATGTCAAGATGGAGATATCCCTGCCGTTGTGCCTGCTGAATGATGTTCAGACCGCGATAAGAGCGTGCAATTAAAATAGAAAGGCCCGGTTGGTGTGAAGTAACATCTCGGTGCCATGCATCGGCTACGGCAATATCAGCAAACTCACCGATATGATCCGGACATATATAACAACGCCATTGGCGATATTTTTGAAGAATTTCACCCCATGACTGTTCATAAGTTAACTTCTTCTGCTGATTTGTTCCATCTTGTCCTGAATATTCCACCACGGCATTCCCAGGCCAACCGCATCCACGATATCGTAATGATTTCAAGGAATTGATGTCTTCAATTCCCATTCTTTGCAGCATCTTCATTGTCCCGGCCGTAGAAGGAGTTCCTGCACAGAAAAAAGCCAACGAAAATCCCACCTTGTCTTTCAATGAAGAACGCAACTGCGCAACCGTATGGACTGCTGCAACATCACATGGCTTACCGATAAAGATACATGGACGATCTGCTCTTTCGATCAGCTCAAGACTGTCGCAAGGGCTGGCAGGAGCATAGCGAGAGCCCGCTCCTTTCAATAATTCATCACGATTAGTACTGAGTACAGTCTCATTTAAGTAGGGTTTATGTTTACGTGAACGAATGTGCAACGCGCCATGCATACCTAAACATTCTATGCCAAATAAAGCCAATGCAGTAGCGACCCCCCCACTGGAACCTTCGAATCGAATCTGAGGATCGGCAGCATAACCTTCCCAAACGCCCAGTACCGGCCCCCAAGCATCAAAAAAATGCTGATCGCCCAATTGCCCCTCTGGTTTCACAAGACGAGTTAATCCAATACCAGGACAGACAGTCATTGCACCTTGTGGTATTTCGGCGTCAGTACCCGCACGAAATCTCGGACGACGTCCATATTCCAGCACATCGATCATCTCAATCTTATCGGGACAGACAGCCGCACATGCCCCACAGCCGCAACAAAGTTGCCAGCCGGCGACATCTTCAAATGTTTGGATCTTTTTAGACATTATCAACAATGCATTTCAGACAATGTTTTGTTTTTTGCTATAGACAACATCCATAAATGTAAACAGAATCTCAATCAGTGAAGATTTTCAAAAATTGAAAATACTTTCTGTTGTGCAGCGGGAATAGTGTTTTTCAGAATTGCAATTGCCTTGGCTTTATTTTGGCAGAGTTCTTCTATTCGTTCGATAATTTCTGATTCATTCAGATTTCGCATGTCAAGAACATAATCTGACATTCCCACTGTTTCATACACTCCGAAGAATTTTTTACTGTAGGCCATGCCAACCGCCGGAATACATTGAGAAAGTGCCGCAATCGTGGCATGCATACGGGCGCCCATAAAGAAATCACACCGGCCAATGAGATATTTTATTTCATTCTGGTCATAATCACCGTCAAGGACAAGAACTTTGTTTTGGACCTCTGCCGACAAATCTTGATATACTGATCGACAGGCATCAAGGTCGTTTTCCACCGGCATCTTTGGAGGAATAACATGGGGAACCAGCAAGATATAATAATTTCCTAATGCTATAAATTTAAAAATGATTTTCTTAATAACTGATGGATAATCACACTGCAAACCGAACATATTATTCCGAGTATAACCCCCGTTATAGAGTAGGCCGCTGATGTTCAAACCGATCAGTGTTTGGCCCTCTGCTTTCATCTTTTCTATTTTATTAATTTGCTCTGTCTTAGGCCGTATTCCATTCAACACAAATGCGACATCCGGACAGAGCTGAGGCGTAGTCCTCATTTTTTTATTTCCCATCAGATTCCGAATTTGCTCTAAACTCTGCAAGTCTCTTGAATAAATCTTTGCCGCTCGGGCAAGAATGGTTCTGGCCAAAACCTTTGACAGAAATCCATTAAAGGGACCGTATGTTTGCGGGAGCAGAACCAAGTCGATCCCGCTCAAGAGGATAAAAAATTTATTCAAGCAACTGAAGAAAAGGCGTCTTATCCCATAGATATCGCTAAAACTATCCCCACCGGTAATATCCATCACAGCAGAAGCTGATACAACAGCTTTTGTATAAGGATTTTTATTGAGCCATCGCAATCGTAACTTTGGGGGTAACAACCTCGCTATAATTACCCGGACCAGCAGGTGAACAATATGGTTTGGTCGCCATAGAGTTTTATTGGATCGCACACCCACTCGATTTCCAAGTGTCACTAACTGTTCATCGGAAAACCGCACTTGCTGCTCGACAGGATTATGAATCCCTTCCAAAAGCCTGATTGAAATATCAGGGTAAACGGAATGCAGGCATTGAACAATCGATGTTAACAATGCGCTTACGCCAAGATTCCCGGTATCAAGACTGGCGCCTATAAGAATAAAACCAGATTCATTCGACATAAAATTATTTCAACGCTCTTTCCATAATATCTCGAAGAAAACATTCAAGTTTGTCTACTGAGTTTTCCCAGGAATACGACTTTACAGTAATCCTTGACTGCTCCGCAAACGTACGCCATAATCCTTCATCTTTTAATAATAATTTTGCCTTCTCAAAAAGTTTATTGCTATTTCCAACATCGACGAGAAATCCATTTTCTCCGTCTTTTATGATATCTTTCGGTCCCCCGCAGTCTGTTGAGACTACTGCGCAGCCACATGCCATGGCCTCAAGTATGGGCATCCCGAAACCCTCAGAGCGACTGCATAAAAGCCACACTCTGCAACGAGAATAGATCTCACAGGCCTGACGGACCGAGGGATAACGTTTGTAGCTAACAGCGGAAATCTCTCGTGGTCTTTTTTCCTGGCCGAAGATATAATGGGGAACCTCCGGAATTTGGCTGCCTAACTTTTGAAGAACATCCAAAATAGTTTCTGGATCTTTTGCCCACCCTCTTGAATAAATAGTGCCTGCGCCATCCCGATCATTTTCAGATAAAGCGGGACAATATTCGTTAAAATCAATGCCATTGGGAACTAATAAACAACTGCTGGCGGGATTACAGGAATGTACCGCCTCGAGAATATAGGAAGCAACTGCTATTTTGGGATATGGCTGGCTCAAAGCTTCTTTCTCAACCGATGGCATCCATGGCGTTAAACCATGCAGATATTGCACTTTGGGATTATCATACTTCGTAAGCCTCCCCAATTGCGCAGAACTCCACATCCCTACCCCGATAATCATCTCCTCTTTTTCAAACTCAATATCAGCGACATCATTAAACGCGAGCGCCTCCCCGGTAAAATGACGCAACCAATCGCTTTCACCTGCAAAAAAAACAGCATTGATCCCGGAGACAATCCGTTCTCGAAACTTTCCTTTCTTATACATCAGTCGCACGTTGTGGCCGCGCTTTGCAAGAAGATTGGCAGCAGCAACAGTACAGCGTACCCCCCCTGACCTGCCCCCTCCCGGCAGAATGAATGCTATTTTCATCAAAGCATCTCCACTTGACGCCAATATCTGTTTATCATCATTTTATTACACCTTATGGTTCTAAGATAAAATACTGCTGACTGATTTTTCATTTGTTAAGTCAATTGGCCTGGTGTTAATCTACTTCTGACCGGCGGAAGCCTTTCATTCTCTCTCTTCTTTTCGTAACACAGTCAACCCCAAATTGACCACATTGCCCTAATAATAATTTCATAAGGGTTTTTAGTGATGGATATTTACGGAAGCACTCATAATAATACTTTTGAGCTTGACCATATTTTTGCAAAGAATAATTGATAAGCCCTAAATCAAAATAACAATCACTTATCTTTTTTTTTATGTATTTTTTTTCTTGTTGACTTAGATCATAGCGGCTGATTTTCTCATAAACCTTGATTAAACTGGTGCAGCTATTTTCTTGTTTTGTCAAGTATTGTGCACTTAAGTTAACATCTGATTTTTCATTCCTGCGGTACGCTTTGGCCAACACTAAAGGATTAGCGATAAATTCACCCACAGTCGATAATCGAAACCATAAATCAATGTCTTCATATATTGTCAACTGCTCATCAAACATACCCACAGCATTAATCGAGTCTCGTTTGGCCAGGACAGTGGGAGTACATACAAATGAATGCATTATAGGATTCTGAATTAATTCTGTCTTACTGATAAGATAGGATACACATTCCCTGAATAGTTCGATTGATTTACTCCCATGCCCCTCAAAGCTGATATTTGTACAACTTAATACGGCCTTCGGATACCGATCTATATCTTCTATCTGCGCTTCCAGTTTCCCGGGCAACCACTCATCATCAGAATCCAAAAAGGCTATCCATTCTCCCCGTGCCTCTCGGATCCCGGCATTTCGTGCGGCACTAACTCCTTTATTGGGTTGGTATATATATTGAATTTTATTTAAATAGGGCTGTAAGAGTAGTTTTGTATTATCCGTAGAACCGTCATCGACAACAATAATCTCGTAATTAGTGTACGTTTGCGACAAGACACTATTAACAGCATCGATTATATAGTCAGCACGATTATAAGTAGGAATGACAACGCTTATTTGCGGCATAATATGAACATGTCAATTAAATAAATATATTTTTTACGAGTAAAATCGAAATCTGTGAGTTTCATTCTAACGCTTTTTTGAGAAATCCAAACGATGCTTGTTGAAGCTCTTTCTTAATTTTGTTTATTTTGTTATAATCAATAGAAGTGTTAATAATTTTTTCTCCTAATTCTTTTTTGGAAAATATAATTCTATCTTCTAAGTCAAACATTTTAAGCAACGACAAAAATCTCGTCATGCCTCTTTCTTTATTTCCTATCGCGACAAATGGTTTATTGAAAATAATTGAAAATATTGTACCATGAAAGGAATCTGTAACCACAAACTCTGCATCCATAAAACCTTTTAACCATTCTGCCACAGGAGGAAATACACAATCGTCAATTGTTTGCCTTGTTAACGCAGAGTATTTTTCTTTAGGCATTACTGAGTTGATTGACAGGTTTAAATGACTTGCTATCGTCTGAGTTATTGAATCTTTATCTATTGTCCTGTCGAGCACATAAGACATTAATGTTTTATTTTTTTTAGAATAGTGTTCTTGATTGACAAGCAGAGCATAATCTTCTTGCTCTAACAACATTGTAGGATCAAGTACATGGGATGCTTTAATCCCGAATTTTTCATCACAAAGCTTGACTCCTGAATCTTCCCGAACCGAGATAGCGTCATATCTTTGAGCCAACCGCTTGCATTTTTTTGTCAATTCAGTATCATACTCCCAAACATCGGTACCAAATGATACTGCATAAGCAATACGCCGAACATTGCGTTTATCGCCTAAAAATTCTAAAAAATAAGTAAGCAAACCAGGCGAATATATCGGTCTCCATACTTGATCACTTCCAACAACGAATGCATCAAATTGATATTTCTTAAGTTTAGTAATTTTTTTGACAGTCCGGATACATTCTGTTGTTTTGATATTCTCCTTAATAAATCTGTTTGTATGAAATTTTATTCTTCTTTCTTCACTTTTAGTTGGCCGAAAATATAACACTCTGCCAATATTTTTTTGGTGTAGCAAATACTTCCGTTTAATACGATCAAGAATGGCCCTGAAATCTCTATACAGACTCCTTTGAACAGGAATGTCTATGATTACCGACTCATGTCCCATCTTCTCAAGCACACGTTGCAAAGCAAATGCTTGAACTAGCCCGCCATAGTTCGTATTTAAAGGTTGAGTTAGAATCGCAATCTTCATACTTAATCTAAACCAGTTAGCAATGAAGCATTTCTGGAAATGAGACTGAAATATATTTATGACTCATAGCTCTCGCTGCTTTATATTCAACTCAATCATCAAATAAAGATGAATATCTTAACTAAGAATTTTTTGTTTAACGTGTTTTAACTTACATATAATCATATAGACCATTTTACTTACCCACATATTACTTTTCATTTGTCTGAAAAATTCTGTAACTCTAAAATATTCTCTTTCCTTCATTATAGAAAACAATAATTTACTCTGTTTCATTGTCGCGTTTTCGGTTGTTATGAAAAGCCTATCCATAATTCCTAACCGTGATGGCTTCACCCGCTTGGGTATCACCATCCGCTTATTTTTTGATGCCCAAGTCAGACGTTTTGCTAAAATCTCCCGTTTACTATGAACTACCCCGGCCTGGCTAAAAACAACCTGTTCGGGTGAAATAGTGTCTAAACACAGTTCCTTAGCAGCCTTTCCATTTTCAAGCAGTTTCCGAATATCAGGATTTCGGACAAGAATAATACTGGTCCCGCGCCAGTCACTACTGTACGCTGGAAGCCAAGCATCCATAAAAACGGCATCCGCCAATTCGGCAAAAACATCGTCGCAATAATTGCAGGCATTAAGTGTGAAATATCGAGCACACCAAGCCTGATCCATACCCTCCGTCCAGGAAACTAACCCTTCGTTGTTTTGTCCCCGTTCATCTTTATATCTGTACATTAGTCCATAATCTGACGCCGGTTTTTGGGGGATTTTTGCTCGAAACTGAATCGATATAAGATTTTTGGGATTTACTTGTTTTAGTGTTGGAACAAATTCAGAGAACATTTTTCCTTTTTGCTGGCCACAAACAAGTCCTAAGAGATATTTAATTCTTTCTCTGAGGATTCTATTTTTCTGCATGGCCAATCGCAATGACTTAATAAAGCAGGGTAAACCTACTACTGCATACCTACCCTCACATAATAAAATATGATGAATAACTTCGCTGAGTTCTACCGGATAATAGCATGACTTCGCACATGCCCGAATCTGTTCCGAAGTACTGCACACCGTATACGTGAAAAGTTTCTCCCTCTCTGAACTTGAAGAAACACAAATGGCGTAATTTATGTGGTCCTTTTCAAGAAGTGTTTCAAGAGTCCATGTTGTCAACCCCCCAGACGCTCCGTTTAACCGATGGTTTTGTATATTGGAATAACCGACATATGAATCGAGATAATACCCAGTCTCTGAACGATGCTGAATGCCGGGAATATCGGAAAATAATGGCTTTGCTATAACATCCTCATTCTCAGCCTGAGACGAGAAAGGACAAACCTGGAGGCACATGGTGCAGTTTTCCGCACAACGATTATGTTGATCTACCGCACTATATTCTCCATATGTATTCCATTGTATTGAAAGCGTCTTTTGAGGACAAACGCCGGCACAAATCCCGCATCCAGAGCATAAATCATTAGCAACAACTTTCGTACAAACATTCTCAGCCATTATGCGAACTCCTGGGCTGAAGAAGCAATTTGACAATTAATGATTTAGGTATAAAGGAGATCGCCAGTTTCCGGACATTTGGCGAACAACTGAGGATTAAGAAGAAATAGATAACTGACGAGACCATGATCCAGATTGCCAGAATCGAATAGGAACTGACATCCTTGCCAAACTCCGCCACATGGCATAATCCGCAATGGGCAAGCAGCATAACAATAACCACACCAAACGCAGGGATAATTGATTTTGCATAGTCGCGTAGGCGAATACCTGCGATATAGGAGACATAGAGCGGTTGAACAAAAAACTTAATCAATACCATCGGAATCGCCGTTCCCATTGCTACGCCGACAATGCCGTATCGCGGGGCCAGCAGAATACTGAGCATGACATTTGCTATCGCTTCGATCATGGTTGCCGCGGCATAATAGCGGTGTTTGTTCAAGGCGTACATCAGGCCAATACCCGGCGACTGGGACAAGGCGAACATATAAGACACCGACAGGATACTCAAGACAGTAACCGCCGCCTCAAAGTCCTTACCCACCCAGAGAAAAATAAAAGTATCGCCAAAGAGTAATACCATCAAGCCGATACCACAGGCGATAAAACTAGAGATTGAAAGAGAATTCAGGAATGTATCTTGAAGTTCTTTCCGATTTTCTGCACTATCCAATGCAGCGAACCTTGGTGTAAGAACCCCCATCCCTGAACTGACTATACTTAGCATATAATTAACAAGCAGAGCAGCGACACCATAGACTCCGACCTCAGCCATCCCCACCATTCGCCCGATGACTATGCTGTTTAACTTGAGCCTGAGAATGTCTGCGATTGAAATAATAGTCGTAAAGCTGCCATAAACCAGTAACATTTTAAGCACGGCAATATCCGCACGGTCAAACCGAATCTGAAATTCGGGTACAATTCGTTTTGTCAGCAGCATAAACGCAAGGATTGAAACCACGGTGGCTGCAAGCGTCGGGTAGGCAATTCCGGCTAAACCATGGCCGGCAAGCAGAATCATTATCGTAAGCCCCGTTCGAAGCAAAGTAACCAAAATATTTACAATATTGAGTGCCACATATCGCTCACGGGCTGTAATCATGGCTCCAAAAACCCCGCTGGGAAAACTCAACCCTGTCGAAATACCCAGCACCCAGACAATACGCTTAAATTCTATAAAATGCTCCGGGGTAACCTTAAAAAACAGCGCCAAAGGCTCAGCAACAAAGAAAGATATTATGACCGCTAAAAGGCCTGTAACACAAAACATTGCCAGAGCGGTATTGGCAACATCATTGAGATTTTTTATATCGTTTTGTGCTGAATATCGAGCTATATATCGGGTGATGGCTGAGCCAACCCCCAGATTCAGCAGACCGTAATAGCCAATAAAAGACCCTACCAGTGTCCAGATTCCATACCCATTCTGACCAAGATGTGATATGATAAATGGAGTTAAAAAGAACCCCACCATAATATGAACTAACAGTGAGGCCCAGTTGCTGATCGCATTTATTTTAAGGGATGGCCGTTTACTCATTTTAAATTTACGACTAAGGTATTTGTCAGATAGATTATGGCGTGTATATACGCCTATAATTAAAGGTGTCGATTGTAGAGCTACATAAGAGATGAGATGACATTTGTTTAGACTCTGTCCCTGTCAGTTGCATGACTGAATTGGAATCTGTAAAATACAGGGATAATTATATCCCTTACTTCGGTTAAATCCAGAGCATAGTTTATGAAAACCGTACCTAAAACACTTGCTTTTGCAAACCTGTCAGTATACAAATATTATAGGACTTTTAAAGACGTACACAGAGGTGTTCTTTTAGGATTAAAGATATTTGTCTATATTGTGACATCTGTTAAGTCTTGATTCTCACCCTTTTGCCTTCGTTACTTTAGTTTCTTATAGTTTAAGTAAACGGATAAAATAGAATTTATCATCGATCCGGTGATAAAATTTTAAGTTTCGTGAAAGGAAAGTAATGAAACGTTTACTATTTATGCTGGTGCTGTTAGTGTCAACGCCCGCACTGGGACATAATTATTACGTATCAACATCCGGCAATGATTCTATCGGTGACGGTTCAATGGCTAATCCGTGGCGAACCGTACAATATGCCGTCAACCAGGCTTATGCCGGAGATACAATTCTTGTCAGAGAGGGACGTTATTACGAATCTGTAATCTTCCCGCGTTCGGGAACGGAAGAATCCCGGATTATCGTCAAGGCTTATCCCGATGAAAATGTTTATATGGACGGTAGTATCGCTATCACCGGATGGGAACAATGTACCTCCAATGAAGCCGGGCTTACCGCCGGCGGCTTGATAAACGTTAATTATGCAAATATCTATAAAACGAAAGTTAAAACAGTACCAACTACATTATTTGAAAATGGCCAGCATTGCCGTACAGCTCGATGGCCGGATCAAACGTATGGTTTCGGCATAGATGCCAGAGAATTTCAAGCTGTTCCAACAGAAGCATTCGGTGTAAGCAATGCAGTAAAAGACAATACACATCTTAATCCACAGGAAGACGACAGTTTTTGGTATTCGTATTTAAGCAAATTGAATGCAGAACAGCTGGCAACTTATTATAACGGCGCACAACTTGAAATTTGGTTGATGTTCGAGGGAAATTACAAACAAATTAAGACCATAACAGGCCATACCAATAATTCTATTGTATTGGAAAGCTCACTCCGTCGAAACCTTATGACCGGCGATCGCTATTCTATTCGTAACCATCCCCACGCATTGGATAGCGCAGGCGAATTTTATTGCACCCCGACAACAGACGCAGAGGGTAATTATACGCTATATTTATGGCCGTTAAATACCAATTCGCTATCTTCCGGAATCCGCAAAGCTGCCAGCGGGCACTGTTTTTATGCAATGGACAAAGATGGCATTACCATAGATGGCCTAAAGATTATCGGATATAGCGGTCGCGGAATTCTCTTTTCACATGAAACAGGATCAGTGCATGATAATTCATATATTACAGTCCAAAATTGTACCATAACAGATTGCGGTGAAGATGGTATCTTCATCTGGGTAGGGCCATACGCTCAGATAAAAAACTGCAGCATTGCTCGCGTTGGAGGTCGCGGCGCCATGGTTTCGACCGGGTCCAACGCAATCATCCAGGGCTGTGATGTCGTAGATTCAACGGACACCTGCATTTCATTCTATGGGGTCAAACATGGTCAAATCATAGACAACCGTATCTACGGTTCTCGTGGTGTGCATTCCAACGGCTCATCTTGTTATGTTGGCTGTGAAAACATCTTACTGGCCAGAAATATTTATTATAACAAAACAAATGCAACCTTCCAGGATATCAAAAATGTGGTTGTTTTTGCAAACGTTATCGATGGATTTGGAACAGAGGAAAACAGAATAGGTACATGGCCTGATGCTTATCAGGGCACCTCGGGATATCAACTTTATCTGAATAATACCTTTATTCGTACCGCCCGATCTAATGCCGCCGTATTCAGACTGGCAACTATTTATGCTTATAACAATTTAATTTCCGGCTCTGCATATTGGCCTAACATAACTCATCGGTCTCATAATGGGTGGGTGGGACGATGGACCTCGCAAACAGCAGATAGCGGATGGACACTGGGGGAGGGTTCCTGGCAAATGCCTGCCGGTTGGATGCAGCCGGGGGGATGGGCTGTTGCTACACAGGCCCAATACAATTCTATCTTCAAAGACCTTGACTGGGACAGCTATGAGATTTTTGACTACTCGCTGGCAGACGGAGATAATCCTGCTGTACATACAGGGCGGGATATCCAGCAGTTTCTAACAGATATGGGCATTAAAAATCTATTTCCTGATTTTGACTTTACCAAAGATATTTCTGGCAATCCATGGAATTCGACTCCTTCAATGGGAGCCTACGAATATGTTGGAGGCTCAGGTTCAGTTACCCCAGTTACCCCACCCGAGATCACGTCTCATCCTGCCGACCGGTCGGTTAGCGAAGGACAAACGGCATCGTTCTCGGTATCCGCCACAGGCTCCGGCCTGACCTATCAGTGGCAGAAAAATCGGGTTAATATTGCAGGAGCTACAGCTTCAAGCTACACCACACCTGTACTGGCCATAAACGATAACAACAATAAATACCGATGCATTGTAACCAATGCCGGCGGTTCTGCCACCAGCAATGAGGCGACCTTGACGGTCACCACAAACGCACCGGTCATTACGTCCCATCCTGCCGACAGGTCAGTTAACGAAGGACAAACGGCATCGTTCTCGGTATCCGCGACAGGCTCCGGCACACTGACCTATCAGTGGCAGAAGAACCAAAGCAATATCGCCGGCGCCACCGCCTCCAGCTACACTACACCTGTACTGGCCGTAAGTGATAACAACAATAAATACCGCTGCATTGTAACCAACGCCGGGGGTTCTGCCACCAGCAATGAGGCGACCTTGACGGTCATCACAAACGCACCGGTAATCACGTCTCATCCTGCCGACCGGTCGGTTAGCGAAGGACAAACGGCATCGTTCTCGGTATCCGCCACAGGCTCCGGCACACTGACCTATCAGTGGCAGAAAAATCGGGTTAATATCGCAGGAGCTACAGCTTCAAGCTACACCACACCTGTACTGGCCATAAACGATAACAACAATAAATACCGATGCATTGTAACCAATGCCGGCGGTTCTGCCACCAGCAATGAGGCGACCTTGACGGTTTCATTAAATATCCCTGTGCCTGTCGCTCACTGGCTGTTCAATGAACCTTATCAATCCACGGCAGTTGACATCATCAGCGGGCAAACGGCAAGCCTGATCAATGACCCGAACTGGGGTGAGGCTTGGGCCCGGGAAAATGCGATTCGGCTGGATACCGGTATCCAAGCGATGCAGATTCCTATGGGTAAATGCCGCCCCGAAAGCGGCACCATTGCCCTGCGGATACGGCCGGAGAATACAGACTCTATGCAGATACTTTTCGGGCATGCCCTCAATAGTATGGACAACCGCATAGCTTTATATTCGGCTGCCGGCAGCCTCGCACTTGGGATCGGTAATGTTCTTCAGGCAGGTATCTGCACCTTAACCGCAGGACAATCTTGTCTTGTCACGGTGACGTGGGATAACACCGATTATGCCGTCTTTGTCGACAGTGATTTAAAGAGTTCTGGTGTTTTTAACGGCTTCTTACAGCTTGATACAACTGCTGATGTTGGAAACTATGGTGTCCCCGAAAGCCGATCCAGCGGACTGGGATTCCGCGGGCTTGTTGAAGATGTCCAGCTTTTCTCAACTGCATTGACCGCAGAGAAGATTAACGCTTTATCTCTTACGCATTATGTTCGGGAAAACCGTCTTGTCGAATTTGTTGTCAATGGAGTCGACCTCGAGGGCAACCCTATCAGCTATACTGCCCCCAATCTACCTTCAGGAGCAACTTTTAATATTGCCACACAGACTTTTTCGTGGCACCCCTCGCTTTATAATCAAGCCGGGAATTATGCCGTCGTATTTACTGCCCCGGATCAACCGGATCACATCGTGACGGTGTCCGTCCTGGATACCAATGTTGCGGAGTGGTATGTCAATTTTCTTGAATCTGCGGGAATTGATTAAAGCAATGAGCAAACTTTGACAATTATGATTATCAGACCAGCTCATGGCATATACTCCATGAGCTGGTCTGTTGCCTCTTGTGCAAAAAGGCGAACGGCCTGCTCAGACGAGGAACTAATTTGAATCTGGGCGACGTACTGAAGTCTCCCCCCTGTTTGTTTGGGACGTCGCCACCATAAACCCTCAAACTCTCTTTGGTCTGTTGTAACTCTGCCATTGATAACATAATAATTTAAAACAAACACCTCTTCATACATCAAACCATGCTTATAAAAACGGTGAATGAGACATTCCCGTTCTATTCCTTTTGTTGAGCGAATGATTTCTTGATCTGTATAGTCATGTGTCCATCCGTTGCCGACATAGCATACCTGCGGGCGATGCCCCAACATCCGCCGCGGTTCAGCCGTGTAGCCAACATATAAAGAAGCCCCCATTTTCATCTGGGAATTTGTATAAAAACGGCTTAAGTGGTCGTCATTGCCTGCAACTTTCAGAACTGTTTCATTAATAGGCACATCACGGCCTTGCCACTGGCCAAGAGTCATTGGAAAAGTGCCAAGCGGTATTGAAGGTAACAAAGGAATACTGGCGATAGTTTCATACTTCTTAGCCCAATGCCCATAAAGGATACCCGCTGCTAACAAAACAGCAAGGCCGGAAAGCCCCAACAAATACATTTTTCTCATCCGCATTTGATTGAAACCCCAATAAGATTCAGCATGTATTACTTTATCTTTCCAGATACCATGTGATTAACCATTCCAACAATTTTAATTCTTTACAATTACACCTCATTTCAGTCTTATATACCAGAAAAAAAAAGCCGCAACCTTAAAACAGATTGCGGCCTTTTGTTTAATAAAAAGTGTTTAAATAATGTGTTCAGTTTTAGATTGTATTACGACGACGTAACCAGCCTACTACCGCTGTCCCAATCCCTGCTAATACTACAGCAGCGGGGGTGGGTACAGGATATGTATGAGACTGAACCGGTGTAACACTGCCATCCTGATTCATCTTCCACAGATTGAGTACCAAGGTCGTCTTGGATAAACCTAAGTCCCCAGGCAGGGTTGCAGGATTATAACCCAGAGCAACTAACGCATCATTCCAAGCTGTCCAAGTACCTTGAATCCAAGGTTTTTCTTCTTCAGCGTACCAAATAGCGCGTTGGACCTCATCATTTGTCCAACCTTTAGGGTTACCATTCAGCCATTCAGTATAAAGGTAATCCGTAACATCACTCAGCGGATCTCCAACAGCTCCAACGCCTCCGGCATACGCCGCCCAATCCAGGGTGTACATGAATGGAGTATCTGTCCATACATCCTCATGCACTTCAACGCACCAAAGTTTCGTGCCCACTACAGCAGGTCCATCATTGACCACACTGATCATAAATGGGCCACCGCCATCACTGGAAACACCCGCTCGAACGATTTCAAGAGTTCCTAATGACGTAAATGTCTGGCCGCCCCACGAGAACGTTGTTCCTGCCAGCAACGGACTGGCAAGGATGGCCAACGAGGCCAATACAAATAAGATTCTTTTTGTCTCCATAGTTTTTCTCCTAAAAAATCTTCCTAAAAATATTATTTTCTCGGAGAAACCCTTCTTAGGTAGGATCTCTCCCCTCACATTTCTATTTCCCAGAACGTTTCCGGGAAATTACAAGAATTAATACGCTCATAATACCCAAAAGCCCTTAAAAAAACAAGTCCGTATTATTACCCAATCTTAGAAGAAAACGCATATCTCCTTTATATACATATATTTACAAGAAAATAAAAAATGCAAAAAAATTTTTTTTGCCTTTATATGCTAAAATAAATGACATATTTCACAACGTTCTGATAGTTTCGTGGCTGAAATAAAGAATTCAAGAAAAGATTAATCCGCTTAAGCTGAAATTTATTGATAACCGACGTAATCTTTATTTTTCAGTATGTAAGATAAAATTCCTCTCTCTCGCTCTATAAAATTATAATTCCAGAGAAACTCGAAATCCAACGAAGCCGTTGCCGCCACGAGTCCCCGGATTGCCCCCGCTGCGGCTTGCAGCACGGCAGTCAATAGGCAAAAAGTACCAACTGCCGCCGCGAAGCACTCGATAACTTCCTGTCGCA
>MVQL01000126.1 GCA_002067205.1 Pelotomaculum sp. PtaB.Bin104 | reverse complement strand
ATATAGGATGTGAGGGCCGACAGCAACGGAATCGACAGCAGAAGGTAGCTATGTATGCTTGTACCGCTGTTGATATAATTGCCGGGATTCCAGGCGGGCACTGCTCCAAGATTGATCCCTAAAAAATTCATATTGAGTAAATCTTCCGGTTTCAGCAAATGAGATACCGCCTGAAGCTGTTCTGAGTGGTCACTAAAATAAGCAATAATGCTCAGATCTTTCATATTCTCAATCTTTTCGGCACCCTGCGGTATCAGTTCATAAAGCCGCGCTATGATTTCAGGAGATTTCCCAGCCATGTATTTCAAAGGCTGGGAAATAACGTAATATAAAGAAAACAAAATCGGTATCTGTATCAGCAGGGGAAGGCAGCCTCCGGTCGGATTCACCTTATTTTCCTGATAGAGTTTCATCAGCTCCGTACTCTGCTTTTCCTTGTCGTCTTTATATTTCTTTTGAATTTCCTGCATCTGTGGCTGGAGCTGACCAATTTTTGAGGTCGATTGAACCTGCTTTATGGTCAGGGGAAGCATAAGTGATTTTATTCCTACCGTAAAAAGTATGATTGCGATTCCATAATTCTGAAACGCAATGTTATCATATATATATTTCAAGATGGCTCCCATCGGGATTGCTATAAAATCTAACATACTTTTTGATCCTTTCTAAGGAAGGTGCATTAACAGCACAATAGACTTTGCAACCTACGCACATTTTTTCTTTCTCCAAAATTGAAAGTTTCCATAAATGCACAATATTTATCTATCGCGGCCACAATGTATGCCTCCTTATATTTAGGCGGTGTTACTGTCAAAGGCCACATGTGTTTTCGGATGATATCCTGTTCCAGTTTGTTTAAATGGAAATATTTATTCGCATTCTGCAAGGCGACGTGAGGATGCGTCAAACCATGTAGCCCCTTGTACGGTTTTTCAAGATGCCAGTCGTACAGAAAAAAATCGTGTAGCAACCCTCCTCTGGCCGCCGAACGATAATCAAGCCCCATCCTCCTGCAAACAAGATAGCTGCTGTACGACACATAAAGGCTATGCTCTAAACAATTGATGTCGCTGTGTTGGATATAATTTCCCATCGACCGGACCATTTCATGGTTGATCAGCCCGCTTATACAGCCCAAGTATTCCGCATCAGCGAAGGAATCCGGTTCCAGTCTTAATTTTGAAATGATCCAGCCGATCATTTAATATTGCTCCTTTTACGCGTTATTTCTCAGTTTTTCGACCTTATCATAGAAATCATCAGTACCAAAACAATAATAGCAGCCGATACCAAACCTATTTTTAAGACTGTAATATTGAAAAAATACATTTCGTTGCTTGTATCTGCGTTAAGACCGGAGCTAATAAGGACTCCGGCGATGATAATGCTTACGGCAAGCAAAATCAGGCTGAAGGATATCCTGTTGAAGATTCGTTCCAGCCGCCTTTGAAGTTTATCCATCTCTTTCATCTCAAATTGAACGGTAAAGTCTGCACCTGCCGCTTTATGCAGAAGGTTTTGCATTGCGGTCGGGAATTCACTCAACAGATTCCAGTAATCTAATAAGCTCTTTTTTATTCCGCTTCCCATTTTCTCGAATGAAAGTAACTGATAACGCAGCTTTTTAGCGATAGGTTCCGCAATAACAAGGGCGTTAAGATCCGGGGCCAGTTTTTCCAACAGTCCTTGAAGAGTTGTCAAAGTTTTGGAAAGCAAAGCAAATTCACGGGGTGTTTTTACATGGTTCAAAAACGCAATATGAAAGATTTCCTGGAGCAGCTTATCAATTTTCATCTCTTTCATAGGCATCGTAAGGTACTTTTCGATCAGCGCATCAACGTCTTTTTCAAAGCTCTTCACATTGCTTCGAGCAGTTGCGGCCTCCATAGCAAAAATAGAGTTGACCACCATTCGACTGTCTTTGAAGGCAACCCCGACAAAAAAATTTGAAATCGCTCTTTTCCGGGATTCGTTGAGGCAACCTACCATCCCCAAATCAAGAAATATGATGGTGCCGTCCGGCATGATCTGAATATTGCCCGGATGCGGGTCCGCATGAAAAAAACCATCTCTGAGTATTTGATTGCATATGGAGGCGGCAAGCTTCTCGGCGATCTTTCTCCGGTTAATGCCGGCCAGATCCAAGGCTGCTGAATCGCTGATCTTGATGCCTTCAAAATACTCCATGGTGAGAACCCGCTTTGTCGTATATATCCACTTCACTTTTGGGACTGTTACGCCTTCGTCCCGGCTGAGATTAAGCCTGAAGGTATCCGCGTTTTCACCTTCTTTTGTAAAATCCAGTTCATTTTTAAGCGTGTTTTCAAAATCCGCCACCATACCGCTAAAATCATAAATCTCCCCGTATTTTGTGTGATGGTCGAGAAGATGCGCCATGTCTTTTAAAATGTTTAAGTCCAAATCTATGAGTCTTTCTATTTCCGGCCTTTGAACCTTTACGGCCACCTGCTTTCCTGAAATCAGTCTGGCGCGATGGACTTGGGATATGGATGCCGCGGCTACAGGTACCTCATCAAATTCTTTAAAGATATTTCCCAG
>MVQL01000125.1 GCA_002067205.1 Pelotomaculum sp. PtaB.Bin104 | reverse complement strand
AAATCGCTTTTTTTACATCGGTTTTAAACGAAACATTTTTAAAAGTGGCATTGCGGAAGGATGTTTTATGAAGTCCGCTATAATCGAACACGGTGCCGTTGAATGTCTGGTTATCAAAGCATACGCCGGATAAATCGGAAAATTTAAAGTGCGTCCGGTCAAATACGCAGTCTTTGAAAATGGCCCCTTTCAGGCTCGATTTCACCAACTGAGCCCCCGTTAGATTCGCGCCGATAAAGATCGTATTTCCCAAGTTACTGCATTTAAAGGAGCTGTTCGTCAAATCGGAATGGCTGAAATCTGATCCCTGAAGATTACTGTAGTTAAATTTGCCGTCATGTACGGTTGTGGCCTTGAAATCCGAGTTTTGCAGGTCGCTCTTCGAAAAATCCATGCCGACAATCTGCTGTAGCTGTCTTGTTTTAGCGTTAATGCTTTCAATCAGTTCCGAAATTTCCCCGATCGAATCGATGGTCATATGGTAAGCCGCCTCATCATCATAGCCTTCCCGCTGCAGATCTGTCAGTTTCTCCTGCAGATCGTGCAGCAGCTCTTCCTTCAACTCTTTTACTTGTTTTAAGTCCTCATAGGGTGAAAAAACGCTGTCCAAATAGTGTTTAAGTTTTTCTTTCATTGTATTTCCACCTTTCTTAAATTAACACGTCCAGTATTTGTTTCGCATACTCCCAGTTCCGCTTGTTTTTCGCATGTGTCAGTTTGCCTTTCGCGGTGATGCTGTAATATTTTCTTCGCCCGCCTTGGGTTTCGTCGCCCCAGTAGGAGGTGATGTTTCCTTCCTGCTCAAGCCGCTTCAGGCTGGAATACATGGTTGCTTCTTTTAGCTCATACTGCCTGTTCGAACCGGAATGCACCAGTTTACAAATCTCGTATCCGTACTTATCACCGCTCATTAACAGCTTCAAAATAATGGTATCGGTATGCCCCCGAAGCAAATCTGATGAAATTTTCAAGTCAACCAAAGGATCACCTCCTGAAATACAATATAAAACAAATTACTATGGCTGTCAAGGTATTATTGCAAATATTATAGTTATTCGAACAACCCAATAGGACGATAAGGAGCTGTGCCCATAAGTAAATTCTTTACCTATGGGCACAGCTCCCCTTGTTTTGCGATGAGTATCTTAGACTTGCCGCGATAAAGCATTCCGGTTTGGCCATACAAAGTAACCAAGCGTGAGCACAATAATACATCCGGCAACGGTATCAATAAACCGCTCGACTAAAAGAGGGCCGGTATCCGTCTGACCCAGACCAAACATAAGCATCAATACCGGAGTCATGAGTATCGCATATACCGCGTAGTTGCGATGCTTCTTCTACTCACCTATAATCTTAACCAAAACTCTCTTTCTTCTCTTACCGTCAAACTCACCGTAAAAAATTTGCTCCCAGGGGCCAAGATCTAAATTCCCGCCGGTGACAGCCACCACCACTTCTCTGCCCATTATGGTTCTTTTTAAATGGGCGTCCGCATTATCTTCATACCCGTTATGATCGTACTGGTCGTAGGGCTTCTCGGGGGCCAGTTTTTCCAGGAAACGCTCAAAATCACGGTGCAGCCCCGGCTCATCGTCATTAATAAATACGCTGGCGGTAATATGCATGGCATTGCACAACAGCAAGCCTTCTTTAACGCCGCTTTCTCTTAAGCATTCTTCCACCCCGGGGGTAATGTTAATCAACTCTCGTCTGGAGCTAGTGTTAAACCACAATTCTTTTCGATAGCTTTTCATTTTTCCTTAATCACCTCGCAAAGCATTTATTCAAAAAGACTGACTTGCTTGTATTGGGGCGCTTGTCTTCGTGTAAAAGCATTCGTTCTTATAAGTTGCTCTTCAGATATGTCGGCTATAAAAGGAGATGGGGTACGGGACGTCTATTGATGACAGGTTCATATTTCCTCAGCATTTCTATGAAGTTTTGCGGTTTGCCCGGTTTATGCGGCGGCAGATGAGTCCCTTCCATAATCCTTGCGAGGGATGATACGCTTTTCTCACCCGCAACGTAACTTTCCAGGACTTTTTGGTTCAGGTCTGGCGAATATATGCTTTCTGCTTTAAGGCATAACAATAGTGAAGCGATATCCCCGGGGTTGAGCAAAAACCTGAAAAACGCAATCGCCTCACGGACTAGCTTATCTGAAAGAAACTCGTCCCGCCCGACAACCACATACTGGATACCCTCTTTTAAAAAGCACTGCTCCAGAATTTCCGCCTGACGATTGGTGCGGTATAATACGGCAATATCGGAAAAGCCTCTTGAGTGGTTTGCCGCAGGCCTCTTTCTATGGGGTACCGACAGTGTCTGTGTATCAAGCATATCGATACCGCCAACCATACGGTTTATTTCCTTGCTAACAAACAGTGCCTCCGAAAATTCATCTTTGGCTTCTATGAGACGTACTTTGGCCCCGCTTTCCCTTTTTGCGTCGAGGGAACAGGCACGCCCCCCCGCGGCTTTCTTTGAGATTACCGATTTGGCACAAATGATTATCTCGGGTGTTGAGCGGTAATTCTGAGTCAACCGGACTTGCCGGGTGCCGGGAAAATCCGCTTTGAATCTCTCAAAATAACGGAAATCCGAACCCCTGAAACCATAAATGGACTGGTCAGGGTCACCTATAATAAAAATACTCCTGCTTTTCCTACCCCATTCTTTTATCAAGCGGTATTGAATCCCGTTAATATCCTGGAACTCATCCACCAGCAGGTATGAGAAAGAGTTTTCCAGGCTCCTGTCCGACATATCCCCTGTGTTCGCAGACTCAAACCGCTTGAGCGCTTCAAGGAGAATATCGTCGTAGTCCATTACACCGTAACGTTCAAGCTGTGAGCAGTATAAATCGTATACCTCTGCCGGAATATCCGTTTTTTTCTGATTTTCTACCGGCGAAACTCCGCTTTTAATCAGCGAAATTCTTCTCATGACATCCCGCGGAGAAACTTTCAAATTCATGCCCTTTAATATTTCTTCGATTATTGAAACGGCATTATATTCATCAATAATAGTTATGTTATTTTTACCCTTCCATTTGGACAAAACTTGCAGGCATATGGAGTGGAATGTTCCTATTGTCATCGCGCCTGCTGTCCGCTTGTCCCCGAAATGCTTCTCCAGACGGACGCGCATCTCGCTCGCAGCCTTGTTGGTAAAAGTGACGGCGGTTACCTGCGAGGGACGTATACCGCATTTTTCAACAAGGTAGGCGATACGGCACACCAGTGTTTTTGTTTTTCCGGTTCCAGGACCAGCAATTACCGCGATTGCCGGGCTGGAGGATGAAACGGCTCCCCACTGTTCTTGGTTCAACCCGTAGGGCATGTCCGAAGGAACGGTTTTAATAGTGTCCCCGCCGCCGTCAGGCGGATATGTATCCGCTAAAACCGGCGCCGCTTCCGCTTCTTTGGCCGAAACCTTTATACTCTCAATAGCTTTGGGCATATCGTTAAAAAAGCATAGCTGGCCGGTAAACATGTCTATTTCGCTTTTATCCATTATTTTGATTCTGCCGTATTCCCCGTCAAATCCGGGTTGTATTTCAACCTTGCCGACCCTCAGCCTGCGGATGCCTTCAGCTATGCATGGCCCTGCCGCCAACTCAATATCGTTTAGCGGCGCCTCACGAAGTATAAACAACTCCGGTCCGAGGTTCCGGATCAGGTCATAGTACTTTTTCGTTACCTTCACACTGGCAGCAGTATAACCTATTGAGGCGGCTATCACCTCACGAAGCGGAACAAGGCTTTCAAAATGCTTTGCCCCCCGTGGCACAAACCCTTCTTCCCTGTCTGCGAGGGCTTCAACCCGGTGGAGCACTCCGACTGTAATTCTGCCGCCGCATACAGGGCATACGCCTCCCGCCGCTTTTGTATCCGCAGGCTTCCAGCACACCTTGCATGCCCTG
>MVQL01000124.1 GCA_002067205.1 Pelotomaculum sp. PtaB.Bin104 | reverse complement strand
CAGCTTCAGCGAGGCGATGGCGCTGCTGAAGGGCAGCCTGGCCGGCCTGGGACTGGAGCCCACTGGGATCGCCATCGCCTGTTGCAGCGGGTCCCGGGAGAAAAGCAGCCTGATTGCCCAAAAGCTGGTGGCCGGCGGCTTCGGCCGGGCAGTCAAGCCCGCGGGCAGGTCCGTCCGGTACGAGACCCGGGACGGGTGGTTTTCCTGGGACACCGTGGCCGAGGGCGACGACATGATCAACCTGTTTTACAGCTTGGGCGCTGATGACCAGCCGGTTGACTACTTAATCAGTAAAAGCACTCCGGGGCATTCCCTAGGGAATAGTCAGGCGGGCAAATTGCTGAACAGCCAATCAGACTTACCGGTGGCCGCCGGGGCATCCCCGGAGCAGGCCGGCAAAACCGGTCAGCAAGCAAGCAGTGACGTAAACAGCGTCAAGGTGAGGAGGCGCCTTTTTTGAAAGAACCTGAAGTTTTGGTTTATATGTGGAACAAGCGCACCGGCAAGTTTGATATCCCCGTCACAATGAAGCAAATCATAGCCGCCCGGGAGCGGAAAAGCAGCGCTGCCGCGTGGTACAAGGCCGCTTCGGCAGACAGCGCCGCTGACGTTGAGTTTATTCGCCGCCCCCGGTACTTGAGGCGGCCGGAGCGGAAAACAGCGTGCCTAGCAGAAATCAATGATCAAGGAGGATATTTGAAATGAAAGCCAACCGTATTTACCTGCAGAACTTCCGGAGTCACCGGGGGAGCGATATCAATCTGGACCAAGTGAACCTTTTCCTGGGCCGTAACAACGCCGGGAAAACCTCCCTGTTGACCGGCTTGGAGTGGGGCCTGACCGGGCGCTGCTGCTATACCGACCGGGCCGGCCGGGGCGCCGGCGATCTGATCAAAACCGGCGCTGCCGGCGTGGTCGTGATGGTAGACCTTGACGGGGCCGGCCGGGCGGTGCGCACCCTGAACCCTAACGGCCTGACCTTCGGCGGGGAGGCGTCGGCCACGGCTGCCCAGGCGAAGCTTTACGAGCGCCTGGGGACCAGTGGGGAGGACCTGCAGGCCGCGCTGAACGTGGGCGCCTTTCTGTCCATGAGCCTGGCCGGGCAGAAGACCTACCTGTTCAGCGTGCTGGGCCCGCGCTGGGATATGGAAACCGTGCTTGAAGCTTTGGGCCGCTGGCTGGAGCAGAATGAGGAGGCCGGGCCAAGCGGCCGGGGCGTCAGGGCTGAGCCTTGCACCCGGGGCAGGGCCGGCGGGCCGGATGATCGGCTGGAGCGGTTGGAGGAACTGGTCCGGCCGCTCTACCCCCCGCGGGTGGAGACCGGGCCTGAGGTGCTGGACATGATTGAGAAAAAGCTGAGGGACGCGCGCCGCGACACCAAGCGCGACCTGCAACGGGTCCAGGCTCTCCTGGAAGAAGGCGCAGCCGGTCCAGCCGGTCAGGCGAAAGACGTCACCCTGGAGCAGGCCCGGGACCGGCTGGTGGAACTTAGGGGGCAGCGCGATCAGGCCCTGGTCCTGCAGGCCACCCATGATGCCCTCGCCGGTGCCGGCAACCGGTGCCCGCTGGCGCCGGAGCAAATTGCCTGTGCCATGAGCGCCCATGACCGGGCCGGCTTGCTGGCCGACCTGGCCGCCGCGTTGCAGAATTGCGCAGCAACGGGGGACCCGGGCCTGTCCCCGCTGGCGGCACCGGATGAACCGGTTTCCCGGAGCACGCGCGAGCTCGCTGACCATGGTGCCCCCGGCCTGTCCCCGGCGGCCGGCCTGGATGCGGCCATTGCCCGGGCGGAGGAGTTGATCGACAGGATCAAGTCCGGCCGGCAGGCCCTGGCCCGGCAGGAGGACCGGGAGCGTGAAAGCGCGGCCCTTGCTGACAGCCTGGCTGATTACGAACTGCTGGTCAAGGCCTTCGGCCCCGACGGCATCCGCGTAAACGCGCTGGCCGGGAGCCTGGGGCCTTTCACCGCCCGCGTCAACAAAAACCTGGCCGAGCTCACGGACGGGGCCTACACAGTGGATTTTGCGCCGGACCTAAGCCCCATCGTCAGCCACGCCGGCGCCGTCGTCCCGGCCCGGCTTTTGTCCACCAGCGAGCAGATGCGGGTGGGAATCGCCATCCAGGAGGCCATTGCCGCCCACCTGGGCCTGCGGTTTCTGGCCATCGACGGGGCGGACCTGCTGGACCAGGACAACCGCGACCTGCTCACCGGCTTTGTCTGCGACCGGGCGGAGGCCGGTGAATTCGACCAGGTCCTGGTGTTTTCCACAGTGGGTGACGTGCCCCCCGCCAACCCCGGCCTGCCCGGCGTGAAGATGTTCTGGGTGGAGGACGGCATGGTGCGGGAGATTTAAAGAAAGACATCAGGAACCGGGCTGCACGCCCGGGCGGCACAGCAAACAGCACCATCACAAAACAACTGAACAGCCCCGCCCGGCACCGGTCCAAGGAGCGGGCGGGGAGAAATAAGGAGGTTATTATGGGCAAGAAAAAGAAAACGGGCAATGCGGGCCAGGTCCGCACCAACGGGGTTGGCAAGCCGGAGGTGGAGGATCTGGACGACAAAACGGCGGAGGATTTGATCACCATCGAAGAGGGAGACCGGCCGCTGCCCGAAGGCTGGAAAGTAATCAAAGAGTGGCACTTCTAAAAAAAACCGCTTCCAGGATTTCAAACTAAACCCGGAAGCGGTTTTTCATCTCTCGATGCTGATAATTCGTGCAAGGGAATTGTTAACATGCCATAGAAAACAATGGTTATAATCGCTTATGGAAATTATTGATGCTATTATCAAAATATTTGAAGGATTTTATGTTTTATTGTAGAAGGTTCTATTGTTTTTGGAGTACGGATGGCCTAGGTACTGCATAGGTTTTTTGAGCTAGTGATCGGGTGAATTGTCTTGCAGATTCATATATTACGAGGAGTTTACCTGGGTGGAATATATGAGAAAGCTAAATAGAAGGGATACTGGTGTCGGATTAGGCTTGCAATAATGAGGAAATTTGCAGTGAGGGGTTCGAGGCTATACTACTCAACTGCTTAATTTACCTGAGGCCGGAATAGATAAAGAGCCAATAGCTTTGGGGAGTTTATTAACATGTAGAATTAATTTCTTGCACATTTGTTTGAATAAAAGGTTTTGGAAAAAAGAGATTGAAAGTTGGCCCGGATATTTTAAGGATTTTATTGGGATAGGGGTGGATATTTTTGCATCGATTTTATATCTATGTAATTATAGCCTTGTTTACTGTTCTAAATCTATACGCAAGCTCAACTAGCGCCAATTATCTAAACAATAGAGAACAACTAAATGTAACCGATATTGTTAATTATCTTAGTTTAAAAAACACCGAAGATAAACAGACCAGCAGCGATATTGAAAATTTAAAGAGTTATTATTGTAAAATTTACTCCCCTCTTGTTAAAGCCACCGCAGTAAATACAACATCTACACCACCAACTCTCGTTGATACAAATGTACCAGAATGGGAAATAAACATCCCCACTAACACTATTATATCTTTGACCTTTGATAGGCCAATAAAGTCTGGCAATAATAAAATAAGTGTTTGGAATATCGAAACATATGAAGATGTCCAAATAACTACCTACATAAACGGGAACACATTGTATATTGAGCCATTTGCTTATTTGGAAAAATATAAAAGATATATGATCGACATTGATGACGCGGCAGTTTCTGATTTTAACGGATTAGGCAACGAATCAATCATATATAGCTTTACTACTTGCGGATGCTCTAACTGCGCCGGATCACCACTCCAGCTTACTTCATCCAATGTACCAAAATGGGCCATTAATATACCACCGGAAACAACTTTATCATTTACGTTTGACAAGCAAATAAAGATTGGTAATGCTAATGTGATTATGTACGATTTCGACACATTCGAAGATATCGAGTTCAATGTCAGTGTCTCCGGGAACGCCTTATTTATTAACCCCAAAAATAACCTGCAAGCTTATACAAAATATATGCTTGTAATAAGGGACGCTGCTGTAAGTGACTTAAATTGCATGGGAAATGAAGAAATACTATACAGCTTTACAACCTGTGGCTGTGAATTATGCAGTGGGGAAGCACCACAGCTCCTTTCAACAAATGTGCAAAAATGGGCTATTAACGTACCTATTGATACAACTGTTACATACACCTTTAACAAGACAATAGTAATGGGTAATAAAAAAATGCGCATATACAACTGGGATACATTTGAAGATGTTGAGCTAGACAAAACGATATCAGGAAACACCTTATATCTAAATCCTAAATTTAATTTTGACAAATATCAAAAGTATATGATCAGCATTGATGATGTTGCTGTAAGCGGCAACAATTGCATGGGTATTGATGAAATATTGTACAGTTTTACGACAAGCGGTAACACTATTGAAAAAACCAGCGATTTGAATGGTGATGGTACAATTAATATTCTTGACCTCTTGTTGGTTGCCCAAAAAATAGGCCTTGCCATTAGTGGAGCGGAAGCGGCAGATATAAATAGTGATGGGCAAGTAAATATACTCGACTTGCTCATAGTGAAACAAACTTTATCTGATACATGCTGCATGAATAAAACAGAACGGCAAACTTAAATGTACTATATCCAAACCGAATTGCCCTTGCCTCACCGGTTTTTGTAAGAAGTAATTATTTATATGGGCAAACATCGAGAGAACTCCAAAGGTGTTTTGAGGGTATCTCTTGAATCTTAAAGAAATTTCAAAAGGATAAAAGAAATAACCAGAGGGAGCTAACATGAAAAAATTTATTTTTTCGTTGGTATTGTTAATATGTCTATCATTTCTATGTCTTATTGACACTGCCCAAGCATCACCCAGGATATTATTTAATGGAAGGACTCTTAATTTTTCAGTGCCACCAGTTATTGAGAATGATCGCATATTGGTTCCACTCCGGGCAGTATTTGAAGCGCTAGGTGCCGATGTCCAGTGGGATAGCAGCATTCAAACAGTCACTGCTACTAAAGATGATACAGAGATTAAACTGATAATCGGTGGTCAGGCATATAAAAATAGTCAGCCTATAAATATTGATGTACCCGCAAAGATAATAAATGACAGCACATTCGTGCCTCTTAGATTTGTTTCTGAGGCAATGGGATGCACAGTGAATTGGGATGAAGAAAGTCAAATTGTTACAATTTCTTCTACACCAGATACTAATGAATCATTTAATGTTGATGCGATGTTAAATTCCTCTCTTCCATCATCAGGTTATATATCTGTACAATATAATCGGATAAAGTATCTAAGTTGGGTTAATTCGGGTTCGGGGATTAGTGGTCAACTAATAATAATTCAAGTTGATGGTGGTGAAACTACAGGCGCTAAAATTCTTTTTGAAGGTACAATCAATGGTTCTGAAATCGAAATAGCGTTCTCTGATCGGAGTTTACCTTTTGATATAATGACCGGGACCATAAGCGGTAATGCTCTAAACATTAACTATATAACAAAAGACGGAACATTTATGAATAATGAATTTTATCATGGAACTCTTGATGATTTTAAAAAGGATATAGAAAGTGTTAAAGTTGCTTGGCAAGATCTATTCCTTTTTCGTGTACCCGGTGAATCAATGAAGCCTGCAATCCCGGCAGGTAGCTATATCATGGTAAAAAGAATATCCGACTTTAATACTATTCAACGAGGCGACATTATCACTTTCAAATATCCATTGGATCCTAGTAGATTCTTTGTAAAGAGGGTCATAGCTTTTGGTGGTGAAACTATTTCTATGAAGAATAGCCAGTTGCTGATAAATGGAAGTGTTATTCCTGAAACTTACCTTGCTGATAATACAAGGTTTTATGATTATGGCCCTGTAACTATACCTGAAGAAAACTATTTTGTATTAGGCGATAACCGTAGTAATAGTGATGACAGCCGGGTGTGGGGGTTCTTGCCTCAGGAAATGATTATCGGTAAAGTAATTATATCTGGTGATGGGAAAAAGCCACAGAATTAGAGGTGGCGTCTTAGGAGATGTTCATGGTAATCAACTCTGGGCAAAAACTTTAGGAGACATCGCTGGGAGAGCAGGTAGGGTAACCATAAGAAGACCAGACCTATGGGATACCGTGTGGGGGATCATAACCGTCCCCCTGGTTTTGTGGTGGCTAGGAGTGGATTTTAATGGTATTAAAAAAAGAAGGGGCAAAAGCGACTGGAGGCTATACCGGGCATCGGTAAGAGGATGGCCCAGGACTTAATCGATTTAGGCTTCTGCACGGTTGGCTCTCTAAGAGGTCAGGATCCCCAGCAATTGTATGAAAGGCTGTGTCTCATCAAACCTGCAGGGTGGACCGGTGCGTCCTGTATGCCTTCCAGTGTGCGGTTTATTTTGCCTCCAATGAAATCCACGAGCCAGAGAAGCTGAAATGGTGGAATTGGCAGGATAGTTCAATAAAGAAATGAAATCTTTGAACGCCATGAATTTCTACATTTTACTAAGTGAGCATTATCCGGGTACAGGTACAGCAAGGGCAGGCAACAGCCACGCCGGTTTGGCGTGCAGAGCCTGCCCCGTCTCTTATCCATTGATCAGCCTGTTGATCTCTTCCATCTCCAAGCCGCTTTGCCTGGCAACCACGATGGTCAGCGAGTTAATGCTCTTTTGCAAATCTTTGATCACCGGCTCCAGCCGGATCAGCAAGTAGCCCGCCACCACCATGGGGAAGCCGTAATTACCCGCCAGCTTGATGATTTCTTCCACCTTTCAAATCGCCTCCTTCAATTATTTTATCTTGTTATGGTTATCCGGAACCGGGGCGGTCTCCCTGGTTTTTGGCCTGGTTTAGCGGCCCCGGATCTAAAAAGAGGGAGGAATTCCCCCCTCGGATCAAGGCTATTGTGTGAGTTTTACTTTGCTAAACCGCCGGTGTGTACAGGTCGGTTACGGTGGTGTCGATAATCTTCGCGTCGGACTTGGACACCAGGTTGCCGCCGGAAGAGGTGAAGATGTTCTTGGTGATCACCAGGTCCATGGCTGTCTGTACCTCAGCCTCGGTCACGTTGTCACGCGGCGCGTCCAGGCTGATGCTGACCGTGTTGCCGCCTTCGTTTTTAAAGCTCATGCGGAGCACCTTTGCCAATTGCCTCGCCCCCTTTCTGAATTTAGTTTTGTTTAATATTTCCCCTTTTTTACCTGAACCGGAGGAACCCGTTTCCCCAGCTTAGCCCAACCGGAAGAAACGTCCGCCCGGTTAGCCCGTTAGTTGCTTAACTAGGCGTTGATCAGCTCGGCGCTGTCTACCCGGCTGATGCTGGCCAGCGTGTAGCTCTGCAGGCCGGACAGTGATACGGCCACATCATAGATATCGGAGTCGGCGGTGGTGGGCTTGACGTTGCTCAGGCTCTTGCTCCGAAAAACCGGGTTGCCGCTGCCGTCTGTGCCGGTATTCAGCTTCAGCTTCAGAGCCGCGCCTGTAGGGACTTTGGTTACTGCCATATTCTTTTTCCTCCTTTCTTTGCTGCGGCAGGCCCCAACCGGTAAGCAGAGGCCCGCCCTATAAAAATAAAAAGACCGGCAGAATTTACCGGTTGAATATATTATAAACTAGGAACTTGTGTTTGTCAAACATAAGTTTCATGGAATTTGAAGTCAGCCTTGCAGGGCTACTGATTGGTGCGGCCAAACTTGCACAGTATCTTGCTTCCCTAGCTTTTTGGTTAAGGATGGAAGAGGTCTAGTCGGTGGACTATTTTCATGAACTGCACTTGTTGAGTTCGTGGTCTTGATGGTCACGTGTAACTTCATAATTTAATAAATAAAGTGCTTTAAGCGACTATGCAATGGCGAGAACTAGCAGACGCACACGTTTGCGGTGATGACACTTCGTGGTAAAGTTTCCAGGGGCGAAACAATCAAAACCCTCTTTTGAAAAAAAATTAATCATGTAGGAGTGGCGGAACTAGCAGCCGCGCACGTTTGATGGGCGTGTGGGTAACCGTACGGGTTCAAGTTCCGTCTCCGACACCATAATTTGTCCAAAAACCGCTATTTTAGCGGGTTATGATATTTTCATGCGGAATTTTCGTTTGGTTTTTCTGACGTTTATCTTAAAAACGTTTAAAAAAAGTCAAATCAAGTCATTGCTTCCACTAGTTTCTTTGTGCCTACCATATTGATGGCCCGTCTCAAATTGTAAGCAAGAAAGCTAAGCCCCAGCTCGCCTGTGGCTTTTTCTATGCCCTTGAATAACAGATAATGAGCTCCATGGTACCATTTGAACGTCCAAAGGGATACTCTGACAGGTATAACCGCAGCTTTTGGGTCGGTATGTCATCACGGATGTGCAATACCACTTTCTTCTTAGCCCGCCGCTTCAGTAAGGCGAAAGCATTGTAGGGAACTTCTGATGCCGGATAAACCTGCAATGGTTTTAGCGCTGTGCCATACATAAAAACAGGCACATACTGAGTTTCCGGCCCAAACTTAACTACTTTGAAGTTCTTTCACAAAGTGCAGCGATTGGGGCATTGCTGGCACGCCAGGCGGTTCTGGTAACGGGCACTGCCATCTTTGTGGGTGCGTACTCTTGTTAATGAATAACTAATGGGACAGGTAACTGTGTCATCCTGATGGCGGATAAAACAGCTGAACTGGTCCTGCTCTTGCACTTCGATGTCCATAATGGTATTTTCGTAACACTTGGGCAGGATCCCGGCATTTAGGCAACGCTTAATATCTTCGGGCTCGTTGGATGAAAGCTCTTCTTCAGTAATCTTGGCTTCTTCATACTCCATAAACAGTAAGCGCTCTGTCTTATCATTTCTGAAGCCCACATTCGGGATAATCCCATTGTAAATACATTGTTCTATTTCGTCCTTATCGTCATTTTAGGAGTTTAGGCTCTGCTGACTTTAATAACCATCGTTGTGATAAATCAAGAAAGTGTTTGATAATGGTTCTAATGTAGGCAATTTATGGGTTATAATAAAATAAAAGTTTTATTTAACAACCGACATCTGTTGTCGAATTATTTTGCTAACATTATTTAAATCATCGTTGATATTAGTGAGAACTGTGGCCTGATAGAGTTGTCTAAGAATAGCTAGGAGCGCGGCGGGTGTATTTTTAGTATAAAGGGGCCTTTCAAATGCAATATAGTTTTCAGGTGGCCATGTATGAATTAACCCTAGAGGTGGGCGGGCAGGGGCTTTCTTTACCGCCCTACAAGGGTTCGACGTTAAGAGGAGGCTTCGGCAGCGCTTTCAAGCGCATAGCATGCTCGCTGCGGGGCACGGAATGTCGGGCCTGCCTGCTGAAGTCAAACTGCCCCTATGCCTACATCTTTGAAACAGCACCGCCACTGGGTTCAGAGGCGCTGCGAAACTACACCAGCATCCCCCGCCCGTTTATCCTGGAGCCACCCCTGGAAACTAAAACTGAATACGCGTCGGGCGAGAAATTACGCTTTAACTTAATCCTGATCGGTAAAGCGATCAGCTACTTGCCATATTTTATTGTTGCCTTTCGGGAACTGGGTGAAATGGGCATCGGCCGGTTGCGCAAAAAATTCCGGCTGACTGCGATCAGAGCGATCCACCCGGTTAGCCACGCGAGTGAAATGATTTACCAGGCGGAAGATCAACTGGTTAGAAACGTAGACCTGACCTGGCAGATTGATATCAGTAAAACTACCGGTGTATCACCGGATGTACAGGAGGTTCCGGCAATGCGGAGAGTGGGCTTGGAATTCCAAACGATGACCAGGCTCAAGTTTGAAGAAAAATATGTGCAGCGGGTTGAGTTTCACATGCTCGTCCGTAACCTACTGCGCCGACTTTCATCCCTTGCCTATTTTCATCACGGTTGGGAGCTCGATCTTGATTTTACCGGATTAATCGAGCGCGCAACTGAAGTCCGCTTAGTTCAGGATCACACCAGGTGGGTTGACTGGGAGAGATATTCTTCGCGCCAGGATAGCAAGATGAACCTGGGCGGTATGGTTGGGCGGGTGGAATATGAGGGGGATCTAGGTGAGTATATCCCCCTGCTGCGTCTGGGTGAGTTGGTGCATGTAGGCAAGGGTGCGGTTTTCGGAATGGGGAAATATATAATCTTTAAGGAAAAACCTGTTGACTTAATATAATAAAGTTGTGATAATAAATTATAAGCTACAAAACAATGCTTATTGGTTGAATTGTATAACACCTAAAACAAGGGGGCTGAAAAATAAGAATTGTTTTGTATGTAGTTTTTTCCCGATGACAAGGGGGCAACAAAATTTTTTATCATATTTGAAAAGAGGTGAGAAAAATACTTAGTTACACAGGACATCCCTTTTTTGACGTCGGGCTGGCTGCGGTGGCGGTTTTTGCGGGAAAATATGATCCTGGTGCTGTAACGGAAGAGGATCTTGATTTAATGGCGTCTTTTATTGAGCGCGAGTATGTCCGGGAGCCGTTAAAATCTTTTCTTGGTGTGGCTTTTACAACCAATGCCTGGTTCAATCAACCGGCCTTTACCAAACAGCCGGAAAAACGCAGTGAATATGCCAAAAGAATTTTAAGAGGCTACAGGAAAGAGCAGCCGGTTGAAGAATGTGTCTTTACAGGCAAACCAGCCACGGCTGTTGCCTTCTCGGACAAGTTGCCGCCCGGGCGGGCTTACCGGCAACACATTCCTTTGCTTACGGGAGAGGGAGTAATTAATTTTCATCCTGCGGGACATGCCGGTCTCCCGGTATCAGGTGAGGCAGCCCTATGCCTGCAGGCTTTCCCTTTAGGGTGCGCCAAATGTGGCGGCAGGCTTTTGGCGGTTCACTCCGACAACCCGGATATAATCTATGATTTCGCCGCTGAATTTTTTGAAGAAAACCGTATGGCTTTATCGTTGGCTCAACAAGCAGGCAGCAGTAAAATGCCAGAGGCAAAAATGTCGGCCAAAACCCTGCTGATCCAAACACTATTGAAAATCGAAGAGCGGCGGCAAGAGGAGGTTGAAGACAACCGCCCTTCATCCGTGACAGCCTACCATCTGACCAATAGCGGGCAGTCCAACCCTTTAGACGACCGGAATCCGCCCCTGGAAATATATCATCTACCGATTGAACTTACCGGTTTTCTATTTAAATTGGCCAGTCCTAATTACCGGGCTGAATGGAATGCTATTGCCGAACGGGCTTGGCGTTTGGCGATGCCAGGCAAGAAGAAAAAACGCACCGCGGATGGTGAGGAGGAAGATACCCGCCCGAAAAGAAACTTTTTATTTGAAGATTTATTCCAGTTGCCGGACAATGCCGGTAAGTTCATCCGTCGTTACTTGCTGCGTGTTCCGGTGCATGTAAAAACGCAGGACGACCCGCGCGGCTTCTATTCATTAAAAGACGAGGCCAGTTTAGTTTCTTGGAAAATTACTGACCTTTTTTTAAGAGAGGTGATGAAAGTGGATCAAGAGCGCATTAAGCAAATTCGGGATTTAGGTGACCGGCTGGCTGCTTATATCGCCGGAGAAGACGACCGTAAGTTTTTCACAGCATTTTATAGCGCAAAAAAATATCAGCACCTGCGCAATACTCTCATTAGAGCCAACCTGGCCTATGTAAAAAAAGGCAACCCGCCCCTGATCACCTTAGAGCCGTTTATCGAAGTGTTTGAAGAAGGTTTTGAGGTTGAGCGGCCGGACCGGAGCCTGGCCACTGATCTCGTTTTAATCAGGATGATTGAACAACTATACAACTTGGGCTGGCTGGGTAAAAATAAGGATACATTGCCTGAACTTAAAGATGACGATGAACCAGAAAAGGGGGATTTTTAATGGCTTTTGTCACCGGACTGTTGCTTGTTGACGCGCCGGCGTCAGCGTTGAATAATCAGGGAAATATTCCAGGTGAACGTTATGATAATAGCACCGGTGTGAAATTAATCCGAACTAAAGAGGGCTATTACCCGTATGTTTCAGCCCAGGCTTTCAAGTACTGGTTACGTACAACTCTGGAGCAGGATGGCTCATGGGTATCTGCTCCTATTTACCGTGAGGAAAAAATTGCCTATACTGACGCCAATCCGGTAAAGTATTGGGATGATGACCTTTTTGGGTATATGCGCGCCCCTTCCAAACGCGAGTCGGCCCGGGCCAAGCGTGAATCCGATCAGTCGCGGGCTGGTGAAACGGAAACCACAGACACAATCACCAGGGCAGCGCCCTTTAGAGCCGGCACTTTAGTTTCCATTGCCCCGGTTACTCCGACCAATGACTTTGGGGTTATGTCACGGCACGAAGGAGACCCCGTACCCCATGAGCACCAGTTTTACCGCACCACCTTAAAAGGATTATTTTCTCTGGACCTGAAGTCCACAGGCACGTTCTGGTATAAACAAAAAACAGGCTTTCGTAACTTGGACGAAGTGCGAAAAAAAGAAGCGGCTGAGCTTGGCCTGGTGCATATGGAAAAAGAAAAGGCGTACCGCTTACCCTTAGATGAGCGGGTTAAGCGGATTACCACTCTTTTTGAAGGGATGGCTAATCTGGATGGAGGGGCCAAGCAGACCCTGCACTATACCGATGTTACTCCTCCGCTGGTAATCTTTGCAGTGACCAAGGGCGGCAATCATATTTTTGGTTACGTGGTGGGTGCAAATAAGCGAGGGCTGCCGGAGCTGAAAATTGAAGCATTGGCAGAGGCCTTGACTGTTTACAAGGAAGAAATTCTGTCCGAGGTTTATGTCGGCTGGGTACGTGGCTATCTGGATGAGGAACGGGAAAGGTTGGAAAGTTTTATTGAAAAACACCAGGGTAGCAGGATAGTGCTTTGCCACCCGCGAGAGGCTTTCGCGGCATTAATTAAGGCGTTAAAAGCGACGGAAAACGCGTCCTGGTTAGAATAGGAGGACAAGATGGAGGTACTTAAAATAGTGGCGGAGGGGTTAACCACTTCCTTCCGGTACCCCCACTTTATGCAGGGAGTCCACCCAACTTTTGAAATGCCTCCCCCTGCTACAATATACGGACATATTTGCAGCGCCCTTGGTGAATGGGCGCCGCCTGAAGGGATAGAATTTGCATATCACTTTACCTATCTTGCGAAATTCGATGATGTGGAGCATATCCATGTCTTGACTGCCTCAAGCGGCAAGCTGCCGGGCACGAAGTTTGCTAAAGTAATGGAAGGCTCAGTTAATCCCTTTAAGCGTGCCGTATTGTTCCAGCCGAGGTTAATATTATACGTTAATAAGCCGGAATGGGAGGAAGCCTTTCTATCACCACGATACCCGGTTGTTCTGGGTAGGTCACAGGACCTGTTTACTTACACTAGCGTTACCAGGACAAAGCTTGTTTCTTCCGCTAATGCCTATTTCGAGCATACCCTGGCGCCATATCGTATGGCGATTAAGACCGGACGGGGATATGCAGTGCTAATGCCGCGCTTTTTGGATTACGCCCGTGAACGTATTCCTTCTTTTGCCCGTTATGTGGTTTTAGGCCGCCGGGTATATTCGGAGGATTTTATAAAGTATCAGGAACAAACCGGGGAGGAATATTGGATTGACCCCGAGTCGCCTGAGGACAAAGGCGTACATCTCGGATTATTATTTCACACCTTTGTGGGGGATTACAATGACCAGCCTGTTATGGCCGGATTGGTTGGATGATATCTGGGCAAAAAGCCCGGAAAAGGAAGGGGAAGAAGGGGAAAGTTTAGCCCGGCACACCTGGCTGGTATTACAAAGGTTAGCCGGGATGATCGAGCTTCGTCCCTACCTGCCGGAAATGACCGGTTTCCCAGGTTTGTGGCAAACCTTGTTCTGGGCTTGTCTGCTCCACGATTTCGGAAAATCGGCACAAGGGTTTCAGGATAGGTTGCGTGAGGGGCCGCGGTGGCCGCACCGGCACGAAGTACTTTCATTAGCCTTTCTTGACTGGCTTGACCAAAGACTCAACAAAGAGGAAAAACTTTGGATGGCGGCAGCTATTGTTTATCACCATAAAGACCCGGACGAAATTAGCCGTCTATATATGGGGGGCGAGGAATGTTCCGAAAATGCGTTGGGGGAATTAATAGCCGGGGTAGAAGAGAAGGTGTTAGCAGGCCTTTGGCAGTGGCTGGCTGAATGTGTGCCGGCATGGATTGAAGCACTGGGCCTTGCCTCTGCCGGAGTGAGGATGGTGGATTTGGTTTCCTGCGACCACGCGCTGAATCGATTTATAAACAGGGGTTCTATAAACATCCACGAGCTCTTAGGTAATCTCCGGCGCTGGTTGCGTGAAACAGGCCGCTTGAGAAGGGAAGCCTTGACTGTCGGCACACTAGCGCTACGCGGCCACATCATTTCCTGCGATCACACTGCCTCAGCCCATGCAGGTTCTTTATTGAAACTTCCATTACACAACGCTGACGAATTGTTGCATCAATGGAGATTATCAAAAGAAAAAATGTATTCTCACCAAACTTCTTGTTTACATACAAGGGGCTCAGCTATAATGATTGCGCCTACCGGGAGCGGGAAAACCGAGGCTGCTCTTTTATGGGCAATCAATCAGGATAGCTGCGATAGATCTTGTTCCCGTTTGTTCTATACCTTACCATATCAGGCAAGCATGAACGCGATGTATCATCGGTTAAATCAAAAGAGCTTTCCCGGTTTGGTAGGTTTGGAGCACAGCCGTAGCGTTTTAGCACTTTACAGGAGTTATTTGGAAGAAGATAACGGCCGGAAGCAGGCGATGAGGCTGGCGCGGTGGGCCAGGCAATTATCACGCCTTCACCATTATCCGGTGCGGGTATTAAGTCCATATCAAATGCTTAAAGGCTTTTACCGGTTGAAAGGGTATGAAGCACTGCTTACTGATTTCCTTGGCGGGGCATTTATTTTCGATGAAATCCACGCTTACGATGTGAAACGGCTAGCGGCAATCTTAGGAACAATAAAATATTTGAGAAAAACCTTTGGGGCCCGCTTTTTGGTTATGTCTGCGACATTGCCTGGACTATTACAATCCAAGCTAGCCGAGGCACTGGGCACGGATATTGTTATTCAGGCTACCCCGGAGGTTTTCATTAAGTTTCAACGTCACCGGTTGCTGGTACAGGAAGGAGATATGCTGGAGGGGGACCGGCTTGAGCGAATTGCCGGTGAGGCCAGGAACAACCTGAGTGTCTTGGTTTGCTGCAATACCATAAACAGAGCACAGCAGGCCTATAATCAATTATCCAAAGAATTGGACAACCGTGTTGAAGTACTATTGCTTCACGGCCGGTTTAACGGCCGGGACCGCTTAGGCAAAGAAAAAATCGTACAGGAAGCCAGCGGCTCACAATCTGGTGCGCGCAGGCAAATTGTGTTGGTGTCCACCCAGGTAGTGGAAGTAAGCCTCGATATAGATTTAGACGTGATTTATACGGACCCTGCCCCGCTGGAGGCTTTGGTTCAACGTTTTGGCCGCATCAACCGGCGCCGTTTAAAAAAGTGGGCGCCTGTCAATGTTTTCACCGAACCAAGTGACGGCCAGCATGTTTACCAGGATGAGTTGGTGCTAAAATCTATGGAAATCCTTAAGAGGAATGCCGGAAACATAGTTAATGAAGAGGAAATTTCAAGTTTGCTGGATGAAGTTTACCGAGGTAGGATCGCAGAGCGCTGGGATAACGAATTTCAAGAAGCCTATACCGAATTTGAAGCTATTTGTTTAAAAAACATACGCGCATTTGATGCGAAAGAAAGCCTGGAAGAATTGTTTTACCGGGCTTTTGACGGTATGGAAGTACTGCCGGCTTGCCTTGAAAGTGAGTACCAGTCTTTACTGTTGGCTAATGAACCACTGGAAGCCAGCCAATTGTTTGTACCACTATCATGGCGGCGCTATAATATGCTCAGAAAGAAGGGGCTTGCTAGGAGTTGCGGGCGTGGCCGGCCTAATACTGTTGATGTCCCTTATAATAGTGAGATTGGTTTAATGAATGTGACATAGGTCAAGACAGTTTGAAATCTTCCACAGGTTGTATTGCTGAAAATAGGTGGATAGAGTTGGATATTTCTAAGGATGATAAAATTAAAAACATTTTTTAATAAAGAGTCCTTTTGGGCTCTTTATAGTTCCAGGACCGTATTTGTGGGTCGCTGATTTTATTTCATAATTTTTCTATTAACTGAAAGGATTTTTACATATATTTCTTGAACCTTCCTTTATCAACAAATTTCGAGAGGATATAAGTATGAGCAAGGAATATCAGACCATTATCCTGGCCGGTCTCCTTCACGATGTAGGCAAGTTTATTCAAAGAAGCGATTTTAAAGGGGCGCTCAGGGTTACAGGAAAACGCCCGGCGGTGTCCGCCAGTTTTATCAGAGCCAAGTCAGCCGTATTTGAACAGGTTTCCGATGTGAGTTTGCTGGCGGAGCTGGTGCAGCGACATCACGAAACACGCCAATTCCCGCCCGATTTGCGTGTGCAGCAAGCCGACCCACTGATCAGGCCACTAGCGTATTTAGTCAGCGTTGCAGATAACTACTCCTCCGCGGAGCGCGGAGATAATGCGGACGAATACCGGGATTACAAAACAGCGCCATTGGCATCAGTGTTTTCCAGTCTAAAACTCAACCGTCCCACTCCGGATGTTTACCATTACAGGCTTCACTCGCTCAACCCGGCTAACGCCTTTCCTGAACCTTTTCAAAAGTTAAATCCAAAACAAACAAACGATTACTTGACTGCATTTGGCCGTGAGTTCGATCGTCTCATGTCGGCGGTCAACCGGGCTGATTTTAACTGTCTTTATACCCACTTGCTTTCCCTGCTCCAGCGCTTTACTTGGTGTGTGCCCAGTAATACGCAAGAGCAAGCGCCGGACATTTCATTATATGACCACCTTCGCACTACCAGCGCCATCGCAGCCTGTTTGTATATTTATCACAAGGAAATGAATAACCTGAACGAAAGGGATGTAGTAGACAACAGGCCTAATAAGTTTCGCCTGGTTGTAGGTGACCTTTCCGGGATCCAGAACTACATCTTTGATATCGCTAACATCGGAGTTGGTGGGGTGGCCAAAAGGCTGAGGTCCCGGTCATTTTACCTTAGCGCTTTAGTTGAGGCGATAAGCCACAAACTCATCCATGACTTCCGCCTCCCGATAACCAATATCGTGATGTCCTCCGGCGGGAAGTTTTATGTCCTTCTCCCTAACTTACCAAAATCCCACGAAAAAATCGAACAATTCCAGCGGGATTTGGACCAGTGGTCAGTAAGCTACTACGGCGGCGAACTGGTGGTTAACCTGGCCCAGTTAGAATTTAACGGACCCGCCTTTAACAACTTTGGTCAGATACTCGGTAAAATTTCTGACAGGCTAAGCGCGAGAAAGGTTAACCCGCTTGAAAGCTATCTGGTCAATGATGGCACCTGGGCGCCGGATCACTTCAAGGTGCGTGCTCAAAAGGGAGAAGAAGGATTGTGTCAGAGCTGCAATAAGCAAATTGCCACTTATATTGAAGATGATGGGGACAGGTTATGCAAGCAGTGTCACCGGGATTTAAAGCTGGGGAGATTACTGCCCGATGCCTCCTATATCGCCTTTGGCAATGCTGAAATCCTTTCAAATTACCGGAATACCACCTTTCACCTTTATGGGAGCTATAGTTTTACGGTTTTAAAGGATATACCACAGCCGGAATTACCCGGTTATCTTGTTTACAAACTCAATGAAACAAATTTAGCGGATATAGCTGGCAAACCTGCCATGCCTAAATTTATGGCAAACTACATCCCTTTGGCAGAAGCGGACAACTGCGCCGGCTGTCCCGGCTGCCGGGATGATAATAAGCCAGCTGAGGGCAGCCCGATATATTTTGATTGTATAGCCAACAAGGCAAGTGGCCGGAAGCTGTTGGGGTACCTTAAAGCTGATGTGGACAACCTGGGGAGCTTGTTTGTTTACGGCCTGCGCGATGATCTGGCTGATCGGAACAGCATCTCCAGGATAGCTACGATGAGCCGCATGCTGGACCTCTTCTTCTCGGGCAGGGTTGAGCAGTTGCTAAACATCCGGTTTAATAACTGTTACACTGTTTTCTCCGGGGGGGATGACCTATTGATTATCGGTACCTGGGACGAAATAGTGGGTCTTGCTGTTACCCTACGGGAGGAATTTAAAAGATTTACTAATCAGAATGACAATATAACAATATCGGCGGGCATTAGCTTGCTGAAGCCGGGAGTACCAGTATCAAGAAGTGTGGCGGCTGCAGATGAGGCCTTAGAGAAATCAAAGGAAAAAATTCTAAAGGGAGAAACAGAAGGCAGGGACCAGTTAACTCTGTTTGGCAGTACAATGAAGTGGACAGTGACCCCAACCCTGTTAGAAGCTGCAGGGAAGTTATCTAACTGGCTAAAAAATGATAAGTTAACTATTGGTTTTCTAAGAAAGTTACTGGTATTTTCTGAAATGCACCACAGCTATTATTTTAATGGTGAGGTAAATGGCCTTCGGTATTTGCCTCTTTTAACTTATGAAATTACTAGGAATCTCGAGTCTCTTGAAACACCAGACCAGGACAAGCTAGCGTTACGGCTGTGGGCTGAAAACCTCAAAAAGCTAGACCACGATCACACTATATACCTTGATTTTCTTGTAAAATATGCACTTTTGGCTAAGGAGTGAGTGAATATGGGTAGATGTCTGTCATGCGGGAAACAAACTTTGGAAAATTATCAGTACTGTCCTCAATGCTATAGTGCTCAGAGGGGAAACAGGCCGTCGGAAAGAGGAGACCGGAGGCAGTATACTGGTTCCCCACCACGCAGGAGCGGTCAGGAAAGAGCTGTGTCCGGCCTGGGGCCGGATTATCTTAAAGACGGCTATTTTCACGAGGGTTATTTGCGGAAGGAAATATTTACTTCTGATGCGGAAAGGGTTGCCGATTTACTATCGGCCAAAGGCATGTCTAGCGCTTCCCTGAGGAGATTTTACAATAAGCTAAGGGGGATTTATTCAAGATATAATGAAACGAAAAACTTTGAGGAAATAAAGCCGGGTCTGTATAGTATTTACCCCAACGTGGCGGATGCCGTTTCCCGTAACAATAACGTGCCGGAAGAATTTCGCCAGTTTATTAATACCAACCTAAATTTGGCGGAGAAGGATCTCGCTCATTTAAAAGGTTTTGTTGAACATTATCAGAGTGTGCTAGCTTACTTTAAAGATAATGTGGGTAGGAGGTAGAAAGATGAGACTTGAAAAACATGTAGTTATGAGTGGCGTTATTTTATGCGAGACTGGCTTGCGGATTGGTGGTTCAAAGGATGACATCGAAATTGGTGGTATGGATAACCCCATTATCAGACATCCGGTATCAGGTTTGCCTTACATTCCTGGTTCTTCACTAAAAGGAAGAATGCGTTCTTTGCTTGAATTGAGACATTCAAGAACTACTCAACAATCAGGCGAGCCCTGTGATTGTGGTCATTGTAATATATGTAAAATATTTGGAACGCATAAATCCAGAACAAATAATCTCGGCCCGACCAGGATCATTGTCAGGGACGCTTTTCTTACTCCTGATTCAAAGGATGAACTTAAAGTTGCAAACCAGGAAAAAGGTATTTATTACTCTGAAGTGAAGTATGAGAATAGAATTAACAGAAAAACAGGGAAAGCGGGCGATCCAAGGCCAAGCGAAAGAGTTCCCGCTGATACGAAGTTTGATTTTGAAATTGTGCTGCGAATTTTTGAAGAAGACAATGAAGAAGAGGTGCTGGGTTTAATAAAAGAGGGGCTTTCTCTGGTGCAACGGGAATATCTCGGGGGGTCAGGTTCGAGGGGCTATGGCAAGGTACGCTTTATTGACATTTCAATTGATGGAGATCCTTTTGCTCTTGAAGAGGGGAAATAGCGTTGGAAACATATTGTCTAAAACTTCGGTTAAACGGTGGCTTTATCACCTCACTCCAAGCGGACACCGTATTCGGTGGTCTCTGCTGGCTCATAAGATATAGGGAAGGAATAGAATCACTGCAGCTTATGCTGGAAGATTTTCGCTCAGGCAGTCCGTGGTTTGTACTTTCCAACGCCTGCCCGGGAGACCTGCTGCCAAAGCCGCTGATAAAGGTTAATAGATTCGTTCCTACGACCCGTGATGAGCAGTTAAAGCAAGCAATAGAAGGAAAACGCCTGAAAAAGATTGAGTACCTGACCCGGGAAGAATTCATTTCGCTGATTAGCGGCGCCGGGCCAGTACTTGAAGACAGGGAAAAACCCATAAGATGTATATCTACCCTGCACAACCAAATCAGCCGCATTTGCGGTTCGACTGCGGATGGCGGCCAACTTTTTGAGCAAACGGAAAATTACATTAATCAAAAGGACAAAAACAATCAGGAGCAGGACTACCTGTCTATTTATATAAAACTTAGGGAACCTGGCTTGCGTGATTGGCTATTAGATCAATTTTGCTTGCTTGGCCAGACTGGTATTGGTAAAAGAAAATCTACCGGGAAAGGTTCCTTCAGTGTAATTGAAATGGAACAATGTGATTTGTTCGAAAACATTAAAGAGCCAAATGGATATCTCAGTCTCTCGAATTTCGTCCCCGCGCCAGGTGATCCTACAGAGGGGCATTATAGAATTTTTGTTAAATATGGTAAATTAGGTGAAGAATACGCCCTGACCAGTTACCCTTTTAAACATCCTTTGCTAATGATTCAAACCGGCAGCGTGTTTTTCACAAAAGGTGAGGTAAGGCCGTTCTACGGGCAGATGGTTGAAAACATAGCCCCGACTCATCCGGAAGTTCTTCAATATGCTCTGGCCTTTAGCGTTCCAGTCAGACTGGAGGGTGAAAATTGAAAATACTGTTTTCGTTTGTGGGGGAGCAGGACCCTTATTCCGATAAGACAGGTGAAGAAGGCTCAATCGCCACTTTATGCCGGTACATAAAGCCGGAGGCGGTATACCTTTTCCCAACCGCAAAAGGACTAGGTGTTAAAAGTGAAACACAGTCAAGAGCTGCGGATACGGAAACATGGATTAACAGTGAGATAGATAAAAACATCCAAATATTTACTATGCCGTTGCAGTTGGCCGATCCCACCGACTACTCGGCTATATTACCCCTCTCTAGACGGACGATTGATAGAGTGCTCCAGGAGCTGCGTCAGGTTAATTGTGAGATACACCTGAACTGCTCTTCTGGAACTCCTCAATTGAAAAGCACCTGGCTATTTCTCGCTAGTGCCGGTTTATTTAAAGACTGTCAATTATGGCAAGTGGCAAACCCCTTGTTTAACAAGGAAAATCGGGTAAACAGGCTGGAAGTGACATTCCTGGAAGAAGAAAACTTGCTATTAAGGATTAAGCAATATGCTAAAGAATTTTTATTTCAAAGGATGGCCGAAGAGTGCCTTCGCTTGAAAAATATAAGTGTTTACTCATATCGTAAGGAAAAAGCAGCCCTGCTTTACCGGATCTTCACAGCTTACCAGAGCTGGGACTTGACCTTTTATGAAGATGCGTATAAAAGACTGCGCAGCGTATACAACGACACCAGGTTGTCCTTAGATTTAAGCGTGTTGGCGCAAACCCTGGAGGTACAGGTAGATTATTTGGCGAAACTAAAAGATAATACTGCGCTGGAAAATGAGTACAATCTAGTTGATTTATTTATGAATGCCAGGCGCCGGTTTATAAGATCCGATTTTACTGATACTCTTTCTAGGTTCTGGCGGGTATATGAGGGTACGTTATTCATGCGCCTGCGTAATATTTATCAAATAGAACCGAAAGACTTGAATAAAAGCGCTAATAAAACCAGTATCAAGGCAATTGCCGACAGTGGTTATTTTTACCCTGGTTTTAATAAGTTGAGTATTCGGGCTGCTGAGACAGTTATTGCTAATATTTTTAAAGACAAAGTTTTTCGATTGCTTAACGAGGAACATATAATCGTTAATAGGGGCGAGTCTAAGCAAAGTATGAAACTTGTTGAGTTATTAAAAGAACTACGCGAAAGAAGAAATGAATCTATAGTAGCACATGGTATGAAGTCGGTTTCGGGAGACGACGCTTTTAACAGCCTGGAGGTAGCAGAAGCCATATTAAAAAAATTTATACCCGAGACTGCTGTACTATTTGAAAAATATCCTCTTAAAGTAACACAGGTAAGAAAGGTAATTGATGTTCTAGATAAAGCTTTCACTATTTAAACGCTGGATAAAAATACCTCCCCCTGGAAATAATATCAAAAAGGAAGGGGGAGTTTATATGTACTCATCAAATTTAAGATACCTTGCCACAAGGTTTTTTTGTAATGATTACGGTACAAGGCGCTTAGCTTTTGGGCCTAAGTTAGAAGTGGCTGGAGTTGTTTAGTGATGGAACTCCTCGTCTCCAACTACGGCTCCTTCCTGGGTAAAAAAAGCGAGCGGCTAATATTAAAGGAAAACGGCAAAGTCGTCAACGAAATCCCCTTCCACGACCTGGAGCAGGTGACTATTGACACACCCGGCGCCAGCCTCTCCACGGATCTGATCAGGGAGTGCGTGGAGCATGGCGTCCAGATCAGTTTTCTCACCCCTTCAGGAAAACCCTTCGCCAAGCTGGTCTCGCCTTACTTGACCGGTACGGTGATCACCCGCCGTGAGCAACTCTTAGCCTTTGCCGACACCAGAGGCATTACTTTAGCCAAACTTTTCATTGAGGGAAAGCTAAAAAACCAGGTTAACGTGCTGAAATACTTTTCCAAGTATCGTAAAAGTGTGGACAGGGAACTCTTTGAGGCCGTCTACACCACAATCAGCCAAATCGAACAAATAGCGGCGCAACTCAGCGGAATCAGGGGTAAATGTATCGGCGATGTCCGCGGTCAGATCATGTCCGTGGAAGGCCGGGCCGGGAACCTTTACTGGCAAGGCGTCAAACTGCTGACCGGTGATAAGATCGATTTCCCCGGGCGTGAGCACCGGGGCAGCGCCGATCCGGTCAACTCCCTGTTAAATTATGGCTACGGGATGTTGTACAGACAGGTGGAAGGCGCTTTAATTTTGGCCGGCCTAGACCCCTTCGCCGGGTTTTTGCACGTAGACCGTCCGGGTAAGTTGAGCTTGGTCTACGACTTTGTTGAGGAATTTCGACAGCAGGTGGTGGACCGGGTGGTGGTGGCTATGATTAACAAAGGCACTGCCGTGGAAATGGAAGAGGGGATGCTTTCACCTGCTACCAGGCGCTACTTGTCAGACAAAATTAACGAACGGTTGGAAAGCCAGGACAAGTTCCAGGGCAAAAAATATAAGCTCCGCACCATCATTCAAAGCCAGGCCCGCCGGGTAGCCACTTTTTTGCGGGGGGAGGCCAAATACCGGCCTTTTGTTGGTGGGTGGTAAAGTGAAAACCCTGGTCATTTACGACATCGAAGAGGATAAGATCCGCACTAAAATATTTGAGGCCTGCAAGGATTACGGTTTAACCCACATCCAGTACTCGGCATTCTTTGGTGAACTGAACCATAACCGCAGGGATGAGTTGAAGCAGAGGATTAAGAAGACCCTAGGCAGAAAGAACGGCAAAATATTAATTTGTCCGGTTTGTGACAAGGACTTGAGACTCCTCGAAACGATCAATGTGGAACCGGGAGGCATCCCGGATGCTTAAGCTAAGGGTAACCGATATCAAGCAGTATCTATATTGCCCGCGGATCATTTACTTCACCTATGTTTGCCCGGTCCAGAAAAAAGTTACCCGGAAGATGCAGTATGGCCAGGAAGCGCACCTGGAATTAGACCGGCTAGAAAAACGCAGGACCTTTAAACGATATAATTTTAAGGACGGAGAGCGAAAATTTCACGCCGGCCTTTATTCCCAGCGCCTTGGCCTGGAAGGTAAACTGGACATGCATATCGTGGCGGGGGGCGAAATCTTTCCCGTCGAGTTTAAGCATAGTTCACAGGGGCCTTCTTTAAATCATAAATACCAGCTAATTGCGTATGCCATGCTGCTGGAGGATGAATATAACAAGCCGGTGCGCTACGGCTTCATATATGTTGATCAGGGAAAAGCCATACCAGTCGAGATCACACCTAATGCCAGGGTTTTCGTAAAGGAAACGCTGGGAAAAATCCGCCTTTTGGTGTCAAAGGAATTGATGCCCAATAAAACCCGTGAAAAAGGAAAGTGTATTGACTGTGAGTATCGCAATTTTTGTGGAGATGTGAGGTAAACGTTGACGTATGTATTTTTTAACCGACGAAGAGAGAAAACAGCTTTCCAAAGGATATCTACCGCGCTCCAGACAAATGGAAATAGCGGAGGAACTGCGAGGCTGGAACTGGCACCAGTCGCCACTGGCACCCGTCTATGATCTAAGACTAGCCCTTTATGAAGTCGCTAATTCTTACTGCAAAACAAACCGGGACCTTTACTTGAGAAAGATAGACAGAATTAAAACAAAACCAAATTCAGCTATGATCAGGGGAAAGGTCTTCCACGATATACTTGTCCGTGTGCTGGTACGAGCGAAAAGGTTAATTTATGAAAAAGGGGTCGGCAATTTTCAGGAAATACTGAAACAGCTAGATGTCCCTCTGAATTTAAGTTATCTAGCTGAATATCAAAGCTTGCTTAAAGAAGATGAGTTTGCCCAGTTGAAAAAGAAGGCTGTAACCCTTGCCGCTTTTGAAAACGCCAGGGTTGCCGCGCGTATTCAGGAAATACTTGTTAAACAGCCGTATATTGCCGAGGATTCCCTGGCCGCTCTGGCAATACCGGTAGTTGTGGAGCAAAAGCTGGACGGCACTTTCTTTGGATTGAGCGCAAACCTTAGCGCCGACGCTTATACCTTTTCCGAACCGATGGTGTTGGATTTGAAATTCGGCGAACCAAAAAAGTTTCACCGTCTTACCACCACCGGATATGCTTTGGTGATGGAAGCCATTTATGAATATCCGATAAACTTAGGTTGCCTGGTCTACGCCGAATTTAAGGGTGACCGACTAGTGGTAAAAAAAGACATCCATATTATTGACGATGAGCTTCGTCAGTGGTTCATTGAAGAGCGCGATGAAAAAATGAGGATGATCTACGAGGAAATTGATCCGGGTCTTGGTGAATGCTACGATAACTGCCCATATAATTTGCAGTGCCGTGGGTAAAAATAAAAAGAGGATTTTAAATAACCGGTCTGGAAAAATAAATATAATATTGATTTTCGCAAAAGGAGGGGGTTTTAACGCAGAAAAAGGTTTTTCGAAATTTTAAGCAATTAAGGTCCTATATGATATCTAAAAAAACCAGTGAAACCAAGGGTTTAACCTGATCATTCGCGGTCGGTTACATTGCCAAACCCGATAACAAGGGGACTGAAAGGGCCGAACTGCAGCAAATCGAGCCGGCCGGCCCGTCTGGTTACATTGCCAAACCCGATAACAAGGGGACTGAAAGATATCTTTCTCATCCTGCAACGCCTCCTGTTTCTTTAAGTTACATTGCCAAACCCGATAACAAGGGGACTGAAAGTGAAACCGAACGGCTTTATTTACGGCGACTGCACCCAGTTACATTGCCAAACCCGATAACAAGGGGACTGAAAGACCGGTGGCTAGCAGGACAAAGGGGTTGGCTTATTGATGTTACATTGCCAAACCCGATAACAAGGGGACTGAAAGATGATAATATGTATATGTAAGTTAAATAAATAAATTTTGTTACATTGCCAAACCCGATAACAAGGGGACTGAAAGGGACGCCATCAAAGGGTTAAACAGTCAACGGGCTATCGTTACATTGCCAAACCCGATAACAAGGGGACTGAAAGTCCTCAAAAGCTCCAATAGGAGCTTATTCCGGGCTCACGTTACATTGCCAAACCCGATAACAAGGGGACTGAAAGCTAATCTATTGTAAAATCAACCCGAAGCCGACGAATAAAGTTACATTGCCAAACCCGATAACAAGGGGACTGAAAGCCTGCCGGTTCCTGGCCGATGCTGTTAAAAGCAAAGAGTTACATTGCCAAACCCGATAACAAGGGGACTGAAAGTTTTTCTTTGGTACGCCGTCGATGAAATAACTTGTGTTACATTGCCAAACCCGATAACAAGGGGACTGAAAGGAAATACTGTTCAGGTGGTGGAATAAGACGAGTCCGCGTTACATTGCCAAACCCGATAACAAGGGGACTGAAAGCGGTTACACGGACCCTTTTGCATGGTACTCGATGGCCGTTACATTGCCAAACCCGATAACAAGGGGACTGAAAGAGCGGTGAGGAATATAAAATGCAAAGGCAAAATATTTGTTACATTGCCAAACCCGATAACAAGGGGACTGAAAGTCCAAAGATATCAGAGGATTAATTCCATAGGTTTCAAGTTACATTGCCAAACCCGATAACAAGGGGACTGAAAGACCCTAGAGGCCAACGCGCTGCGACCGGGCCAGATCGTGTTACATTGCCAAACCCGATAACAAGGGGACTGAAAGTTTCATATTTATTCTCACCTTCCTCCCATGTAACCGTACGTTACATTGCCAAACCCGATAACAAGGGGACTGAAAGCATACGGCAATAGGTTCATGCCGGCGCCGGCAATAGCGGTTACATTGCCAAACCCGATAACAAGGGGACTGAAAGATAGGCTGCCAAGCAGATGGGCAACCTCCGCCTCAATTGTTACATTGCCAAACCCGATAACAAGGGGACTGAAAGTTGAAGACCTGGACCGGGCGGCGCAAATAAGCGATCCCGTTACATTGCCAAACCCGATAACAAGGGGACTGAAAGATATATCTTTGCAACCTCCACAAAGTCAGGTGTCGCTGTTACATTGCCAAACCCGATAACAAGGGGACTGAAAGCCAAATGAAAGTTATTGGCAATATCTATGAAAATCCCGGTTACATTGCCAAACCCGATAACAAGGGGACTGAAAGCCTGGGCTGTCTGTTTTGCCCGCTGGTTCCGACTCCCCTGTTACATTGCCAAACCCGATAACAAGGGGACTGAAAGGCTGCTTCAATAATTGCATTAGCTGGTGTTACTTTTGCGTTACATTGCCAAACCCGATAACAAGGGGACTGAAAGCTGCGGTTGTGACAGAGCCACAATAGAGACAATTAATGTTACATTGCCAAACCCGATAACAAGGGGACTGAAAGCCCGGTAAAGGCCTGGGGTGGAGGGGGTCCCCAGGGTTACATTGCCAAACCCGATAACAAGGGGACTGAAAGGTTTTTAAATCCAATCCTTCCCGAAGAACACAACCCATGTTACATTGCCAAACCCGATAACAAGGGGACTGAAAGCCTTCCCCCCCTGTAACCATGCCGGGGCCCCCCTCCCCGTTACATTGCCAAACCCGATAACAAGGGGACTGAAAGGTAAATAGTGCTATTGCACATTTGGAGATGGTTCTTGTGTTACATTGCCAAACCCGATAACAAGGGGACTGAAAGGTTTCGCTGCCTGTTGGGATGTTGCGTCAATCAGCGTGTTACATTGCCAAACCCGATAACAAGGGGACTGAAAGTTTGATGCTATCTGAGGCGCACAAACGGGGCCGCAAAAGTTACATTGCCAAACCCGATAACAAGGGGACTGAAAGCTGTACCATAGCAGATCCCGATTAATTTATTAAGGTGCGTTACATTGCCAAACCCGATAACAAGGGGACTGAAAGATGCCAGCAGCACAGCAGCAGCGCTGAAAGCGTTCTCTCGTTACATTGCCAAACCCGATAACAAGGGGACTGAAAGATCGACAAATGTTGGGTGGATAATAAGCCCGGAATTTTGTTACATTGCCAAACCCGATAACAAGGGGACTGAAAGTATCCGTCACATCTTACAGCATCTTCGATAAAGTCTCCCGTTACATTGCCAAACCCGATAACAAGGGGACTGAAAGATTAATTGTTTTAAGTCCAAAATAATAATCCTCGGCGTTACATTGCCAAACCCGATAACAAGGGGACTGAAAGTTTTATGAGCCGTCAATCGTAGATGCTTACGGAAAATTGTTACATTGCCAAACCCGATAACAAGGGGACTGAAAGTTTTCTCCTGAATTTCCCGCAGAAGCAATTATAATAGTTACATTGCCAAACCCGATAACAAGGGGACTGAAAGGCCGGAATAATAAATGCAAGAAGCGCCAACACAGTAGGCGTTACATTGCCAAACCCGATAACAAGGGGACTGAAAGGCCGGAATAATAATTGCAAGAAGCGCCAACACAGTGTTACATTGCCAAACCCGATAACAAGGGGACTGAAAGTTGCCGCCATTGACACCGCCCTGGCCGCCTGCGCCAGCGTTACATTGCCAAACCCGATAACAAGGGGACTGAAAGCACTAGAACAAGACAACTGAACTGCCCTATCCCCTGTTGTTACATTGCCAAACCCGATAACAAGGGGACTGAAAGCTTATCCGCACTCCACTCGTTTTGAATCTCATCCAGTGTTACATTGCCAAACCCGATAACAAGGGGACTGAAAGACAAGAATAACCTCATTAAAATTAAGATACATAGTTTGTTACATTGCCAAACCCGATAACAAGGGGACTGAAAGTAATTGGTGTATGATTTTCTACTGCAATCCTTTGAATTGTTACATTGCCAAACCCGATAACAAGGGGACTGAAAGATATCTTGTTTGATATTATTTATATGCCCTATTTCCTTGTTACATTGCCAAACTCGATAACAAGGGGACTGAAAGGCTGACAACATCGGCCGGCGAGGTGTTCACCTGCATCGTTACATTGCCAAACCCGATAACAAGGGGACTGAAAGAATTATAAATAATACGGAGGATACGAACAATATGGAGTTACATTGCCAAACCCGATAACAAGGGGACTGAAAGCTTTTCAGCCCGTCGGCCTAGCCACAAATTAAGCCGAGTTACATTGCCAAACCCGATAACAAGGGGACTGAAAGTCAAGCACCCAAGCATTGCAGCCACAACACTAGCCGTGTTACATTGCCAAACCCGATAACAAGGGGACTGAAAGAAGGAATTCCCGGAAATAGATAAAGCAGCTAGAAAAGTTACATTGCCAAACCCGATAACAAGGGGACTGAAAGCCTCTAACCCTATGTTGAGAGCGCCCATTTTGACTAGGTTACATTGCCAAACCCGATAACAAGGGGACTGAAAGGATGGGTGTTTACGACACCGGTAAGGATGGCAGCGTTGTTACATTGCCAAACCCGATAACAAGGGGACTGAAAGTTACATCAATTCTGCCCTTTTTCATTAACTCTGCACTAGGTTACATTGCCAAACCCGATAACAAGGGGACTGAAAGGAACAAACTCCTCGCCGTACTCCCTGGCCATCGCCTCTGTTACATTGCCAAACCCGATAACAAGGGGACTGAAAGCCTGGAGCTCCCGGCCAGGAACTTGGATGAGTTTCCCGGTTACATTGCCAAACCCGATAACAAGGGGACTGAAAGGAATTGTAACATTTGGCCAGCGTGCAAAAAGATTGTAGTTACATTGCCAAACCCGATAACAAGGGGACTGAAAGGGGTAAACCCAGCGCCCCGTCTTCTTTGTATTAGAGTGTTACATTGCCAAACCCGATAACAAGGGGACTGAAAGGGTTAGACCATCGATACTGCCCTTGAGGTTATTGCCCAGTTACATTGCCAAACCCGATAACAAGGGGACTGAAAGTTTCTAACGCAATCTCTAGAACCTCCATAAAATCAATAGTTACATTGCCAAACCCGATAACAAGGGGACTGAAAGTCACATAGCATCTCGAATTGTTTATATGTTAAATCAGTTACATTGCCAAACCCGATAACAAGGGGACTGAAAGGATGGTATACATGAAGATTATCCTAGATCTATTTTAAAGTTACATTGCCAAACCCGATAACAAGGGGACTGAAAGGAACACTAATCAGCCTAGCCTCGACCAGCGCCGGAGTTACATTGCCAAACCCGATAACAAGGGGACTGAAAGTATTTCAAGCTCCGCCAGGTTACACCCTTCCTTTAGTCCGTTACATTGCCAAACCCGATAACAAGGGGACTGAAAGAACAACCGCAAGCGGACTTTATTAAAAGTCTGTAAAGGTTACATTGCCAAACCCGATAACAAGGGGACTGAAAGCCTGACAGCTGGGAACTGTCCGGGGGGCATTTATTTTGTTACATTGCCAAACCCGATAACAAGGGGACTGAAAGGTTTGGACTTTAAATTTTTCGGGTTCAAGTATTATGCCGTTACTGAAAAAGTCAAGAAAAGCGCACACCCAAAACATCTGTAGATTGTGGCAAATCGGGACCAACCAGGCAGCCCTTGATATGGAGGGAGGCCTGTGTTAGCCTATTTGGGCGGGAGGCCAACGCATAGCGTGGACTCCCCGCGGGCTCCCAGAAACGCAGGCCTAGAGGCTCCATGTCAAGGGCTGCCGTTGGGTAATCACTAACCTAACTTATATGGCTAACTCAGTTTCCCTGTTAATTCAAGCCAATTTTTTTCCCAAGAGCAGCGGCTATCTTTTGCCCAAGCGTCAGCCGCTCCGTATATGCTCCGTATACACCTTTCCTGCTAAAACGCCGATAAGGACGGAGCCGCATTGGCTTCTGAGGTTAGCCAGCGGGGCTGTAGAGCGCGTTATGCCGCCGCCTGAATCTGCTCATGGAAAAACTTTCGCTTAACAAGCGGCGGGAGGTTCTGCTCATTTGACGTATGCCTTCTTTTTCTATTGTAGTAGGTTTCTATCCATTCAAAGATATAATGCCGAACCTCAGCCCTGTTCA
>MVQL01000123.1 GCA_002067205.1 Pelotomaculum sp. PtaB.Bin104 | reverse complement strand
GTTATTCAAATACACCAAAATTCAAAGAGTAATTGGTGCTACATATACGGTTTCTTTTCTCAATGACCGTGCCAGAGACATCACCGGCGCTGTGGCGGTAAATGCGCCGGATTTTGTTGTTCCGGGCGGCCTTACCGGAGAAGGTCAGATTGTGGCCATCGCCGACAGCGGGCTGGATACGGGAAATATAAATGACCTGCACCCCGACCTGCGGAGCACGCCCGGCAAAATGCCCAAGGTAGTGTTGTTGAAATCGTGGGCCGGGCGGGACGTTCCGGATGATCCTGACGGGCACGGCACTCATATGGCCGCTACAGTCGCCGGGACAGGCGCCGCTTCCGGCGGTAAATTCCGCGGCGTGGCTCCTGGCGCCAGTATTTATTTCCAGGGAATACTGAACAAGGATGGTGAGCCGGAGCTCCCGGCCAACTTGGCTGATCTGTTCTGGCCGGCCTATTCGGCAGGCGCGCGGGTTCACATAGACGGCTGGGGCGGCGGGCCCAATAGATATCTTGAATCGTCCGCGCAAGTGGACGACTTTGTGCGTAATCACCCCGACTTCCTTGCAATCTTCGGCGCCGGCAACAGCGGGCCTTCTTCCGGGACTGTCACCACTGAAGCCAACAGCAAAAACGCCTTGGCTGTCGGCGCTTCCGTACTGCCCAGGCCGGCCTTCGTACCCGGCGCGGATGATACCGCGACACCCGCTGATTTTTCGTCACGCGGACCGGCCGGGGACGGGCGGATTAAGCCCGAGCTTCTAGCTCCCGCTTCTGCGGTGATTTCCGCCCGGTCGCGTCTGGTTGAAGGCAACCTCCCTGGATACCCGGACTATACGCGCCTGCAGGGGACAAGCATGGCCGCCGCCGTTGCCGGCGGTTCGGCAACCCTCCTACGGGAATATTTAAAGAATAATATGAATCTGTCTACTCCATCGGCAGCCCTGGTTAAGGCGGCGCTAATCAACGGGTCACGTTCCATGACAGGTGGCCCGTCAAAAGAGGGCTTCGGGGTAATTGACCTGGCCGGGACGGTAATAGCTTTGAAAGAAGGTACCATTCAACTAGCTGATGAGTGGGTTGGGGTGCCTCAAGGAGACGAAGTGTCTTATATTTTCAATGTTACTGATACCACGTCCCCTTTTAAAGCTACATTAGCCTGGACAGACCCGCCGGCCGAACCGGGCTGCGCGCAGGCTCTGGTAAATGACCTCGACCTGCTTGTACGGACGCCTGACGGCAGGGTTTATTACGGTAACCATTTCCTAGGCAGTAACTCGCCGGACAGGACAAACAACGTGGAGCAGGTTTGCCTGCCTTCACCCGTGCCGGGAGATTATACAATATGGGTAATAGGTGCGGGTGTGCGCCGGAATACTGTGAGCGGCAGTGCCACTGCCGCTCAGGATTTCGCCCTGGTCTGGGGTCAGGCTCCGGCCGAAGATATATTGGAGAGTGCCGGCGACCAGTCAATTAAACTAGCGGACGGCGCCTCGTTCAGCCCGGTTGACATGCAAGTGGTAAACCTTGTTAACGACAACATTGCACCGGTAGATGTAGGCCACCTTTTCCCCGGAGCGGAGGTTTATCGGACACCGCGGAGGGCCTACCTGATAGCCCGCCTGTGGCGGGCCACCGGAGTAAAGGCGCTCAAGACGGCGGAAGGGACTGTTTTTACGGAGATCAACCAGGCTGCCAGGTTGGGAGGCTACAATCTGGCCGAGGACACCGGGGAGAGCATGTTGAACAACCGAGTTGTAGCGCCAGGTGAAATGCCGCCGGGAGTGGAGGTCAGCGCGGTGATCAACCCTGTGGATCAGAAAATCCGGCAGGTTCGCGCCGGTTATACCGAGCGTGAAGGTGTTGTTTCGGTACTGCGTAATAAAGGCGGGCAAAAAGAAATTATCCTTGTGGGAAACGGGGGATCTTATCGTATTGCCAGCGACGCGGCGTGTTCTTACGAGGACAGTTACGTCGGCGTCGAGACGGCGGATATGCCCTTCGGCACAGGTGCCCTGGATGAACTGGAAGAAGCCTTGCCGGGAATGCCCGTGCGCCTGTACCTGGCGCCATCCAGCGGCGAGGTGCAGTATCTGGCTGTTAAGCGGCAGGTGGCTCTCGGCACGGTACGTGAAATTATCGCTTCCAGTGGAGAAATGCATATGGAGAACGGAACTTCCGTCCGGCTCTTCCCGGGCGCGGCGGTAAAAAGGGACAGGGAGATTTCCATCTTCGACACGATCAAGCCGGGGGACCATATAACAGCAGCGCTCCTGCCGGATACCGGCCAGGCTATCGGCCTGGTGGCATACAGTAGCGTTCTTTATGGAAAGACAATTGATTTTACCAAAAAAAATAGGATATACTACTTGCTGGATAATAACGGCTGCTACCGTTCCTTTTACCTGCCTCCGGATGCCGTCATTTATCGATGGGGGGTAAGGACATCGGATGACGCTATTGCTGCCGGGCGCTGGGTTAGGGTTACAACCGACCCGGCCGGGGAAGAAGTATGGCGTCTGGACATTAGTGAGACTTTTTATGATAAGGACATATTCACAAAATATAACGAAGCTGAAGGTTTTATCACAACCGGGTGTGGCGAGCAGTACAGGCTTTCCGATTTAACCCGCTTTTATAAAAACAGTTACCAGGTCTTGCCTGTAGATATCCTACCGGGTGAACAAATTGCATTGGAGTATGCCATGGTCCCAGCGCCAACCGGAAATATTTTGGTGTCGGTAGATACTCGTTCTGCTATTTTACCGCCGATGCTATTTGCTTCCGCTGTCCCACTCCAGGGCCGTTTGGCCGTGACCGGTAGGGCCAGCGCTAATACCGTAGTTTACATATGGGGGCAAGAGGGCTTCAAGAAAGCGATTACCTTGGATGAATCGGGTAGGTTCAGCTTCTTCCTTGAACAGGATGATAAACAATTAAATAATTTAACTATTGTGGCTGTGGATCGGCGAACAGGAGGTGTCTCCGGCAGGAAAATAAACCTTCCTGACAGCGGAGGTAACGGAGGAAGCTATGCTGCTGTTTCAAAAAGTGTTGCAGGAGTGCTGAAGCAGATTATGGCTGACGGAACGTCAGGAAGGGAAATAAGTAATATATTAAACGTGCCTCTTACACGGGTGGAAGCAGTTGTAGCGTTCGCACGTCTTCTGAACTGGCCGGAGGCCAGCGAATTTCCTTTAACTTTTACAGACGTGGAGGATATTCCGATAATGTTTCGTCCCATTGTGGCTGAAGCTTGGGCGCGGGATATTATCAAGGGTTATTCGGATGGCAGCTTTCGTCCAAAAAGCGACCTGAGCCGAGCCGATGCCGCAGTGGTCCTAGCGGCTATCCTGCAAGACATTGGAATTGATATTAAATCATCTCCTGAATTGTTTTACTCGGACGCAGACATAATACCCACCTGGGCTGTCAAACCTGTTGCCGGAACTACTGCCTTCGGCCTTTTTCGCGGCCGTCCGGACGGAGCCTTTGCGCCGGGCGACCCAGTTACAGTCGGGGATATGGCTATCCTACTGGAAAGGCTCCTTAATACCTGTGAGTGCTTAATAAAATGAGCATTTAACAATTGATATTTTATGGTGATTTTATTTATAAGAATGGTATTTTATATTAGGATGTGTAAGAATGTACCATCTAATTATCTTAGCCATTGCATTACTGTTGTTTTTTGCCACTCCTAACCTGCCTGCCGAATGCTCTAGCGAGTGGTCACCCCGTATAATTTGGCAGGTGCCTGATCTGGGTAAACTATCGTCTGAACTTCAGCTGGGTCCTAACGGCCTGTTTTATTTACCATCCGGAAATAAGCTGGTTGTCGTAGATGAGAACGGACACAAACTATGGGAGGCTGAAGTAGGTGGCAGTGAATTGGGACATCCGGTTTTTGACTCGCACGGATCTATATATATACCGGGTAACGCTTTGATCCAGGAGGTAAAATTAAATGGAAGCAGCGGATGGAACTTTACAGTTTGTCAGGGCAAAAGCAAATCAACGGCACAGCTGACCACCGGTCCCGGGGACTTGTTATATTTGCACCTGCCATCAGCGTTATATGCCGTTGACACGGCGGGACACTATAAATGGATGGTACTGCAGTGGGCTAGAGGGAATGCCTATAGTACCCAGATTGAGGACGGGCTGAGTGTCATGGCTAGTGCAGGAAACGATCAGGCTGTTTTTGTCATTCTAGGCAAAAAAGGAGAAGGTTTTTCACTAATGGCGTTGAGCCAAGATGGAAAAATATTTTGGCGTTACTGGCTGGGCGATATTAAGGGAGCCAGCCTGGTCACTGGTAAGGACGGTTTGATTTATGCCACTGTTAATCCCAAAAAAATAGACCGGCTGAACAAAGGGACGATTTACGCATTCGATAGCAAAGGCGACGGCAGTCCCCGCTGGAGCCATCATGTGACGTACGACGACCTGACAGCCCCTACCCTATCTGAACATGGCTTACTTTACTTTCTCGCCGGGGAAAGACTTTACTCTCTAAACATAGATGATGGTACGGAAGTATGGTGTGATCCGTTGTATAAGGCATTATCACGGCCTTCAGTTGATGAAAGCAGCCAGCGTGTTTACCTGGGTACGGAAGATAATCGCTTGCTGGCAGTAAACCCGCAAGGCCGGATGGACTGGGAGCTTACCCTGGACGACAAGATATCTTTGCAGCCCTTGATTAAACCAGACGGGTATCTTTATGTAGTGACGGATGCGGGAACCCTCTACAAAATTAAAGATGAACCACCGGCATCTACAGGAGACTAACAATGATTATTCAAAGTAAACGAAAAAATAGATTTACTCTCCTGGGGTTTTGGGGCTTTTTTTTCGTTATTATCGTATTTACATGTTGTTACTGTACTCATGCCCTGGCGGAACAGGTCCAAGATGTTGTTCTCTTTGAAGATTTACATGAACACTGGGCCCGGAGTCATATTTCACGTTTATCTGCTCTGGAGTTAGTCAAAGGTTATCCAGACCATACTTTTAAACCTGATCGTCTGGTTAACCGGCTGGAAACCGTGGTATTAATCATTCGTTCAGGCGGTTTTACAGCGGAAGCCGAAAAACTGGCTACTATCAATAATAGAAAGAACAATTCACGCTCCACAAGCAGGGTGGAAACAAAACAAACGCCCAAGGTACCCTGGGGGCAGTCATATATCGACTTGGCAGTAGAAAAAGGATTTCTCGCGCTGGATAACCTTGAGGGCTATGAATACGCCGGACCTGCCAACCGGCTTGAGGTGGCGGAACTTTTGGCACGGGCCATGTACCTTGTGCCGCCTTCCATTGCAACTGAATCAGCGCCCACTGAAAAGAATTCGTTGGCAGGGATCAACTCTACTTCTGCTAAAACCTTTTCCGACCTGGATACACTAAAAACTTCGGAACAAGCCTTTATAATTGCGGTTGCTAATGCGGACCTCATGTCCGGTTATCCGGATGGCACCTTCCGTCCACAGGAATCACTGACCCGGGCTGAAATGGCGGTGATTCTAAGCCGGTTGGTAGACCGGGGATGGGTAAAAATCCCAGTTGAGCGTCGTCTTACAGGTTGGATTACCGGTGTTGAGAAGAAGAAAGATCGTCCGGAAATAGAGTTCACTACCCTGTCTGGTGTTCAGAAGCTTCAAGTGTCCAATAACATCCAGTGCTACATGGCGGGAGAGGTAAAAATTCTGGAACAATCAGTTAATTTTCGCTGCGAGGTAATTCTGAACGGCCGCCGTGAGGTAAACTGGATTGACCTTTTGGAACAAAAAAATGACGCTATGGAAATAGAAAAAATCAGAGGATCAGTCAAAATGGTGGCGTTAGGTGAGGACAACTTAATTGTGGTTTGTGATATGAATGTAAATGATATGATTTTGCCAATGGCTTGGGATGCGGTTTTGACTGGGGGAAAAGGTAAGACTCAGGGTTTTAAATCCCTCAAGCAGGGTGATTTTGTCGACATAAAGTTAGCCGGAGGGCAGGTAAAAGAAGTTACCCTCATTGATGTAAAAACAACATCTGGTAAAGTTGACAGGATTGAGGATGGGCGCCTGTATTTAAAAGGAAGCTCTTCAGGGAAAAAGCCCGCATGGTTTAATCATTATGATTATGCGCGGATAGTAGATAAAGACGGTACGAGGCAAGAAAAAGTACTGGCAGGTTATCAGGTGAAAATTACATTTTTGGATCCCTTTCCAGGTGAAATTGATGATGAAATAGTTCTTGAGATAAAAGTTATAAACTAGTTTGCTGATGCTAATCCAGCCACAAAGATATTTTTATAACAAGAATCTATATGTAAAATTTTAAGCCGGACGGGGGTTTGTCAACAGCCCCTGACCACCCGGGTTTTACTTAATATTTTATTTTCACCTTCCCTTCTACCGGCTCTCCAACCATAACATAATCACTCGCTTGCCGGTTTCGGCATCCCAAGCTTCAAGCTGTTGTTTATATGAAGCGGTCTGAGCTTCCAACTTCCGTTGTTCTTCGGCGTCACGAGTTGAACCGATCTGTGATTGCAGGTCATGGTACTGGATCATTGTTTCGTTATAAATTGAAGTGATATCTCGACTTTCATCCTGCCTGTCGATCAACGCCCCTATCCTGGTCAGTTCCGTGAAAAATCCGGGAGCTTGATCAGAGGACACCGATAGTCTTATGACAACTATCTTTTTACCACTACTCTGCTCAGGAAATATTTGCGCTCCTGCCCCGACCTCGGCGGCCAGCGTCACTGATTTTGTTCTGGCTACATCCAAATCGTCGACGGCCAGTTTTAAAACTGTGCTGGTCACTTTCACCCCGCTGCTCAGCAATGCTCGTTGCAAGCCTGCAGAAGGCTTTGGCTTTGCGTCAGCAACATCGGTTATTACGCTGTTTTCCTTGTTTGAGGTGTCTATATTATCAACCTGTGTACTATCAGGTGAATTCCCATTTCCGTTAATAACCGGTCTGTTGACATCAACGTACGGTTGAACGGATTCGCTAGTTTGGTTCGCGTCTACCCCCGGATTGCCAACCGGTGTTTGCACCATGCTTTCATGATTATCCGCAACTGTCGCTACATGCTCATTGCGGAAGGTTATTTTCTCAATAGCGGCCATTTTTAGATCGGCGTTAAGGCTGGCCGAACCCCCAGCTAAAAGCATAATAGCTGCAGCCACGGCAAGCGCCTTTCGCCAGACCGCTGGCAACCACGGTAATACAGTCCGCCGTTCCGCACGCAACCTGGCCATTACCAGGCCGCATAATTCCGGCGGCGCCTCGATTTCATCCCGGCCTATCTCTCGCAACGCACAGGCAATCTGTTTTTGTAATTCCATTTCACGGGCGCAAGTCATACAGCCTGCTACGTGCTCGTTCAGTGCTGCTTGCTCATATCTTGAAAGCGCCCCGTCCAAGTGGGATGATATTAAATTTAATGTTTCGCGGCAATCCACCTGCCGTCACCTTCTCTCCTTACGCACGGTTAGGGCTTCCCCTCTCTCCCGCGCCAACTCCGTCATCTTGCGGCGCATTACCTCACGCGCCCGGCTGAGCCGGGACTTTACCGTCCCCAGTGAACAGCCCAACATGCTCGACACTTCTTCATAACTGTATCCCTCTATTTCCCTCAGCACCAGTACTGCCCTGTGTTCCTCAGAAAGCCCCATCAGCGCCAACCGAACCAGGCCACGGAACTCCTTATCCTCCAGCACCTGTTGCGGGTCACTGCCCTCATCCGCCACCTCATGCCGCACTTCGCTGCCGTCCTCACTCTTGTAAGGTTCGTCCAGAGACATTAACTGCCTCCCGCCGTTCTTGCGCCTGGTGTTTAGCCATACGTTTACGGTGATGCGGTGCAGCCAGGTGCCGAAATCTGCCTCGTTGCGAAAGGTCTCTATGGCCTTGAATGCTCTAATAAAAGCTTCCTGGGCCAGGTCCTGGGCATCTTCACCGCTGCCGGAAAGCTGCAGGCAAAGGGCATAGACCCTGTTCTGGTGAATGCGCACCAACTCTTCGAAGGCGGAAAGGTCTTTCTCTTTGGCTCTCTTTACCAGTAAGCTGGTCTCATTCACGGGAAGTCCATCCTTACATGATGCGGAAAACTCCCCTTTTAAGTATTAGACACGTGCAGAAAGAAGAAAGTTCCAGCCGCCACGGGGAGTCCACAAAAAATAAACAGATTAATAAAGAAAATAAGAATTTCCTCAAATGCAAAATTTTACAATGAAATAACCATACTCAAAGTTATTATAAGTTGAAGAGGGTGTAGTGTCAATAAAACAGCTCCGGATATACCAGCGTAAGAAAAGATCTTTCATTGAAATTATTCATTAATAACTCATGGGAAATAAATGATTAGATATTAATGGTTAATTTTTTTTAAACCCACCATGGAACTTTTGGCGTTAACTGGCTGTCTAACTAATCAGGGAGCAACGGAGGAAAAGGTAGTTTGCCCGGCAGGAATTTACCTTACCGTGTAGAATATGACTTTTAACCCGTTGTCTAACTGGTTTGTATAACGGTGAAAAGAAGAATTAGCAGTATTCGCAACCTATTTGCCGCAGCAGTCTTTATTCAACACCACTACCGCAAGGGGGGATGCTGGAAGTTTCGAGGAAGTATAAAGGGTGTCAGCCAGGTACTGGATGAGCCCGGAACTTATTTGGCAAGGAAAAACATTTTAGGAGGGAAATAAGTGAGGAAAAGAAGCAGGAAATTAATCTCAGTATTGCTTACGCTGTCGTTTTTAGTGGCGATGCTGGTGCCGATGGTCGGTCCGGCTGGCGCGGCGACTACAAACTTAGTGACGTCGACGCCTACCTATACCCCGAACGCGGGAGCGCAGAACTTAGGACAATTATGGCTTTATGAAAACAGCGATCAGGCTCGCAGCGTCTTTCTAAACGGCCAGCCTTATGACATTACAGTTACCATTTTGACTAACGGTGTCGAGTTCCCAACGGGTACAGCACCTGCGGTCGGTAGAGAAAACCTCTACATGAATCCATTATCGACTATTGCACCGGGCATTAACGGTATAATTCAAGCCGACATTGCGTGCCTTAGCGGCACCACCAAGACTTATACCTTCAGAGTGACCCCGAGCGTGGCTACAGGAACAAGAAGCGGCGTGCAGCTTCTCTTCCCGGTAAATATCTCGGGCGCTACCTCCGGGCCGATTGAAGTTGAAGTATCCGCTCCTGATTCCGGTATCACCGGCGGGAAATTCGTGGTCGGCAATATCGCCGGCACGGGGACCAACGCGGTAGTTCTGGACACCGCGACAATTCAGGTTGGAGCCACTAACGCTGCCTGCGGTCTCTTCAGAATCGAAGAGGCTGTAGTGGACAGCTTGGCTGTCGGCGATCAAATTAGGATCGACCTGCCCGCGGACATGACCTGGAACGCTGCCACCACTGTTACTGCAGTTGGACTGACTGTCGCAGTTGGAGCTCCTGCAACAAGCGCGTCGGGATATTCTCGCCTGCCCATCACAGTCACTGCCAATCCCGCTGGCGGATCAAGGGGATTGATCACGATTACGCCACGTATTGATGTTGGCGATGATTGTGTTAAAGGCGATGTTACGTTAAGTATCAGCGGCAGTTCCTCCAATGTGACTTCAGCAAACGTTGTAGTCGGTAGTGTGGCTGAATTCGGCGTATCGGTATCGGCTCTGGGCGATCCCAAAACCATCGTCGCCGGTAGCATCGACGCCGAAATACAAGGTTTCTACATTGAAGAAGGCGTTGCAGGGAGCATTCTCGGCGGACGTACCGTGCTGATTGAACTGCCGTCTTACGTCAGATGGTGGAACTCAGACCCGACCATCACCACCGAGAAAGGCAACGGCACCCTCACAGTATCTGCTGCAGGCGCCACCTCGGATGAGCAGAGGCACATCAAGAAGTATACAGCGGGTGCGAGCACCGTTGCTTCGAAGTTCAAGTTCGAGCGGTGCAGAGTATATATTGACGCCGACGCTCCTGAGGGAGACGTAAAGGCTACGTTCTCCGGCACCGGCGGTGTGACCGGCGAGATCGTACTGGCCAAGGTTGTCAAGCCTGTGACCGCGACCGGCGGCAACAACAAGGTGATCATCGGTTCGGCCAACCAGAGTGTTTCTGATATAGTCATTACGGAAGGATTGAAAGGCGCCTCGGCAGGCAACCCAACAGTGGTTACCAATGCCACTAGGGCTGCGGTAACAACTGCGGCCAACAATAACGGCTGGATCGTGCTTGACGCTCCGAGCGGAGTGGCCTTCGCAGAGAAGCCGACCGTCGAAGTGACTGAGGGCAACATCAGACTAGAGAAAGAAGGCACACAGCTCCAGAACAACGATAATCAGTTCGCAATCAGGGTATCGTCCAGCAGCACCACGCCATCTAAGATTAAAGTTTCCAACATTAAGCTGACACTGGACAGGACAGTTCCGGAAGGAGACCTGAAACTGGGTATTATGGGTACCGCTTTAGACCGTGTTACCTATAGAAATGCTGTAAACACCAACGATACTGCTGTTGAAAAGGTGACTGTTGCTACAGTGGCCACACCGGCACCGGCAGATGAAAAAGCCACTGCAGTATTCACTATCGGTCAAAGCAAGTTCACTTTAAATGGCACTGAAATGACTATGGATGTCGCCCCGTACATCAAAAACGACAGGACATATTTGCCAATCCGGTTCGTAGCCCAGGCTGCTGGCGTGGCTGATTCCAACATTATGTGGAACGAAGCCGACCAGAGTGTAGTCCTGATTAAAGGAGACCGTGTAGTTAAGCTAACCATTGGCAGCACAACCATGCTGATCAACGGCGTAAGCTTTACCATGGATGTTGCTCCCGAAATCGTCGACCCGGGCCGCACCATGTTGCCGGTACGCTGGGTTGCCCAAGCTCTCGGTTGCAATGTTGACTGGGATGAAGCTACTCAAACCGTAACAGTAAAGTAGTTAGTTAAATAAAAAAAACCGGGTTCTTTATTGAACCCGGTTTTTTTTATATTGTGCGCCACGCATGGCGCGTAACTAGGCGGTGAAAGTCCGCTATGGGGGCTGGCAGTTGCCAACCATTAGCCAAGCGCAAGGGTGTCCATCGCGAGGTGGAATCTAAAGGAAGCGTGATGAGCAAAGTTCCGGCCCGAGGAACACGAATCGTATCAGGTATCCGAAGTGGGATAAGTCTGCGTTTCAAGACAAAATCCAATAAACTGCACGGACATGGGGATGTAAATACGGCGGGTATATGTGATGAAAGTTACGCGTCTTACCGTGGGAGGTCTCACGGACGCATAGAGCAAATTTGCGAAATGCGGTTGAAACAAGATTTATCGTGAGAAGTCAGCAAATACCATACTAGTAACGCAGTCGACGGCGTTATGAAGGGTTGAACCCAAGGAGGTGTTAAGTCAATGAAAGTTACCAAAGTCGGGATAAAAGAAAGCAGAATACCTTGCTGTGGCAAGGGCTGCCCGCAAAGAGATAGTGCGGAAAACGAAGGGTATGCGGGAGCGCCTACCGACAAGCGGATAACTGAAAACAACAACACCGATGCCGACAGAAGAGAGGACAGACTTTTAGAGAGAATCTTGAGCCGGGACAACCTTAACACAGCATATAAGCAGGTTAAGAGAAACAAGGCGCGCACGGAATCGATGGGATGGAAGTAGAGCATCTTCTGCAATATCTCAAAGACAACGGAGAAGAACTCAGGAAGTCGGTTCTGGATGGGAAATACCATCCGAATCCAGTCCGAAGAGTAGAAATACCCAAGGACAACGGGAAAATGCGAACGTTGTGGATACCAACGGCAGTAGACAGAGTAATTCAGCAGGCAATCGCGCAGGAACTATCACCCATCTTTGAACCTCAATTCGTAGAGACAAGCTATGGATTCAGACCGAAGAGAAGTGCCCATGATGCCTTGAGGAAGTGTAAGGAATACGCGAACCAAGGCTACACTTATGTCGTCGACATGGATCTTGAGAAATTTTTCGATACAGTAAACCAGTCGAAAATGATAGAGATCCTGTCAAGAACGGTCAAAGACGGCAGAGTCATATCGCTCATACACAAGTATCTGACGGCAGGGGCAATGAACAGAGGGAAATTTGAGGAAACGAAGCTTGGACTTGTGCAAGGCGGTAATGTCAGCCCGATGTGCAGCAACATCATGTTGAACGAACTTGACCATGAACTGGAACGCAGGGGAATCAAATTCGTCCGCTATGCGGACGATAGTGTGCCACGAAGGCACAGGGCTGTTTAAAAGCCCGAAAGCTATGCTTAACCGAAGATGAGGGAAGGCCCCTCGGAGCCGCCATGCAGGTGGAGGCTCCAAACCACCGTAAGCTGCTGTGGACAAAAACCATGGTAGTGAGCGTTACGGAAAAGGCGAGGCGAGACTTCGTCAGGTGAGTGCCAATGGAGACGAACACCAGTGAACCGCTGATAAAATGTCGAAAGCGTAGGAACGCCATCAAAACCGGGAGGAAGTCGTTAGCCCGGGATAAATCTGGAGGAAACCTGCTTACTGACCAGGTGGTGGCCGGCATGGAGGCGGCGTGAACGTGGCACAGGCTTTGGTTAGGAACGTGGGAACCTGCCCTCCGATGCCAAGGGAAAAGTTACAAGCGGAGGACCCGCAAGGACGAAAGTACTGATGCGGAGTGCAGGGGCGGAATAGCCTGTAGTAGTGACGAAACTCCGTAATGGGAGTGGAGCGAAGGGGCTGTGTTATCCAGTTTTGAACAAAGGTCAACCGCAAGGGAGGAGCCAGTGGACAAAACAAAGTCGTATGAAATCTCCAAGCAAGTGGTGCTGGAGGCGTTCCAACGAGTAAAAGCGAACAAAGGGGCGGCCGGAATAGACGACGAAAGTCTGGAAGCTTTCGAAGCTAACTTAAAGAATAACCTCTACAAGATTTGGAACAGAATGTCTTCTGGCAGCTATTTTCCTCCACCCGTTAAAGCAGTGGAAATTCCCAAGAAAAATGGTGGAAAACGAATACTCGGAGTGCCCACAGTGGCGGACCGAGTAGCGCAAATGGTTGCAAAAATCTACTTTGAGCCGCAAGTCGAACCACACTTTCACCCGGATTCCTATGGATACCGTCCGGGGAAGTCAGCCGCCGATGCGCTTGCTATTACCAGGCGGCGATGCTGGCGGTACAACTGGGTACTAGAGTTCGACATCAAGGGCCTGTTTGATAATATCGACCACGAACTGTTAATGAAGGCTGTCCGTAAACATACCAATAATCCATGGGTCATTCTCTACATTCAGAGATGGCTCAAAGCACCCTTTCAGATGCCGGATGGCACAGTCAAGGAACGGACAAAAGGCACACCTCAGGGAGGTGTCATCAGTCCGGTTCTGGCCAATCTGTTTCTTCATTATGCGTTTGATATGTGGATGACTAGAAACCATCCAGATAAACCGTTCGCACGATATGCAGATGATGGTGTGGCACACTGTCGCAGTAAAGAGGACGCAGAAAAACTTCACGACAGCCTGAAGAGACGGTTTGCAGAGTGTAGTTTGGAACTGCATCCGGAGAAAACCCGCATTGTCTATTGCAAGGACGATGACAGGCGAGGAAATTACCCGGAAACCAAGTTCGATTTTCTAGGTTACACCTTCCGACCGCGAAGGTCCAAGAACAAACATGGAAAATACTTTATCAACTTCACTCCTGCAGTCAGCAACAAGGCGAAAAAGGTCATGCGTCAGGAAATTAGGGGATGGCGTATGCATTTGAAGCCAAGTAAGGCCCTTGAAGACCTGTCCCGGATGTTTAACCCAATAATCAGAGGTTGGGTCAACTACTATGGGCGCTTTTACAAATCGGAACTGTACTCTGTATTTAGGCACATGGACCGGGCTTTGGTCCGCTGGGCGCAACGTAAGTTTAAAAGATTCGCCAGACATAAGCGGCGGGCGACGTATTGGCTCGGTAAGGTTGCCAGACGTGAACCAAAATTGTTCGTACACTGGCAAATGGGGATATATCCCGCGGCTGGATAATGGGAGCCGGATGAGCTGAGAGGTTCAAGTCCGGTTCTGAGAGGGCCTTGGGGTGAAATTCCCCAGGGCTACTCACCTGCTCCTTTTTGCCAAGACAAAACGATCGGCGCGAAGGACACTTGAGCACATTATTCCCTTCATTGAAGACAAACTGCTTCTTAGAGTCAACAAAGAGAAAACAGTGATTGCCTACATCGGCAAGGTCAAATTTCTGGGATACGGATTTTATCCGTCAAAAGACGGGATCAAGCTCCGTGTCCATGCCAAGAGCGTCAGCAAGATGAAAGCAAAAGTAAAAGAGGTTACATCAAGAAGTAACGGGCTTGGGTACGAGCTACTGAAATCAAAGCTAAAACAGTTCATAACGGGATGGGTGAATTACTTCAAACTCGCGGATATGAAGAAACTGCTTCAGACAACTGATGAGTGGCTGAGAAGGAGAATCCGCATGTACATCTGGAAACGATGGAAGAAAATCCGCACCAGATATGCCATGCTGAAGAAACTCGGACTTGATCATAACACAGCATTTAAGTTTGCCTGCACAAGGAAAGGCTACTGGCGCATAGCCAATAGCCAAATTCTTAAAGTCACTGTAACCGACGCTCGTCTAAGACAGACAGGTTACACATTTTTCTCGGATTACTTTAAAACTGTTATGGTGTAAACTTGGGAACCGCCACTTGCGGAACCGCTTGAGTGGTGGTGTGAGAGGTCGGCTACTCAAATAATGGGTAGCCTCCTACTCGATTACCACATTTGGATAAAGAATTTATTATGCAGGGAAAGGATAATCTGGTTTATAATAGAATTAATAAAAATATAAATGGGAGGGAGTTTAGTGAAACGGTTCTATCTGAGTATAATTATTTTAGTTCTGTTTGGTCTGTTGTTTGGTAATATGCCTGCCTGGGCAGATTCGGCAGAAGAAAAATTTAGCTTCCTGCCGGGGGCGCTTTCATTTGAAAAAGCAGGGTTCCGGCTGGAAGTGCCGCCAAATGTTTTTAACCAAAGTGTCAGTATCAAGGCGGAAGATCTTGATGTCAGCAAAATTGATGAGTTGGAAAATATTTATGTAACCAAGGCTATAGAATTATACATTACGAACAAGAACAGCCAGAACATAGGCAATCTTTCAAGAACGGTACGCATAGCGTTTACTTTCAATGAAATAGACTACAAAAGGGCGAGCAGGCTGAATACCGACCTGTCCGTGGGATATTTTAGAATCGGCTACTGGGACGATTCTAAAAAAGATTGGGTTCAACTGTCTTCAAGTGTTTTTTGGAATGGCAGCAACGGGGTGGTTGAAGCGGAAACTGACCATGGGAAGGGACGGTACGCGCTGTTGTGGACGTACGATGAGGACTCGCAATTGAGTAAAATATTCGTGGATGGTATTCGTATGATGATCAATTACACAACGGTCAATACCGACGCGCAACCATATCTAAAGAATGACAGGACTATGGTACCCCTGCGACTGATTGCGGAAAACCTGGGCGCCCGGGTGGAGTGGAATTCTTCTGAACAGCGGGTAGACTTGACGCGCGGTACGGATAATATTCAGTTATGGATAGGTGTATTGACAGCGAAAAAGAACGGACAATCTATAACCTTGGAAGCGGCTCCGGAAGTAATGGGGGAACGTACGTTTGTACCAATGCGCTTTGTCGCGGAGGCGCTGGGCGGGAGAGTAAGCTGGGATGAACTGACTCAGACGGCGAAAGTGCTAAGTAACTAATGAAAAGGGAGTTGTCAGATGAAAAATATGTGGAGGTATTCAAAGGGTATTATTATAACAATAATGCTATTAATTGTATTTCCTTTTTCGGCTTGGGCAGGCGAAACACAGCAATGTAAGATTGTCTTGTCTTCTTATCAAGTATTGAATGTCTTTATTTCACCAAATTTTGCAGCGGACAAGACTGTATTTGCATTTATCGAAGAATATCCCGACTACCAGTCCAAGGCAAGCAACTTGCCAAAGGAGAAAGTGCTGTGCCGTAGTAGAGATGGGGGAGTCACATGGGAAAAGATTAAATGGTATGTTAAAGACAATAATGTTTACAAGAACAGCATGGACGTACTCCCGTTCGACATGACATTTATGCCGGATGGATCATTGCTTTTGGCGGGACAGTTCAGGGACACCAATAAATATTTCCTGTGTTATAGCAAAGACGGGGGGGGCAAATGGGAAACTTTAGAGGAAAACCAGTATTTTGAACAAAATATTCCTCTATATAACTTGGAAACGGAAGGAAATAATCTACTGGGAGCCTTTAATAGCGGGTTGGCTGTATCTAAAGACGGCGGCGAAACATGGAGTAACGCGATACTGCCCACAGCATTGACGGAAGATGGCGCTTTGACGGTTTTAGACGCGAATACTTTTTTTGTTATAAACAGCGGAGGCAATCTCTTGGCGAGAGATGATGAAAAAGGGAAGTGGCGGGACACTGGAATTAGCCTGTACGGGACTGTGTCTCAGAAGGGAAAAGTAACAGCAGCTTCCACAAGCGCCGAGGATTCGATAATTGTCGGCTTTAATCCCGCTATCACGGCAGGAATCTATGTGTCAAAAGATAACGGGGAAAATTGGAAAAAGTGTGATGACAACGTGCTGGGCAGGGTATTAAACCTGACGGCTGCGCCTGGTGGTTACATCTTTGCGGTCACACCCGAAAAAAATCTCTTAGTGTCCAGTAACTATGGTACTGACTGGGAAGCGCTAACGACAAAAATATTCGGCGAAATAAAAGATATTAAATGCGCGGCCAGCGGGAACACAATAGTGGTATTAGTCGTGACGAACGACAATCTTTACCGTATGGAGTACCAAAAACCTCAACAAAATCAAAATACAGTTCCGGCAAATACTACTATTAAATTCATTGTGGGTAGAAATTCCTACACAGTTGGCGAAAACGCGATCGGCATGGACGCCGCGTCTTTTTTAGAGAATGAGCGTATGTACGTACCCGTCCGCTATCTGGGCAATGCCCTGGGAGCCACGATAAAATGGGACGAAGGGACACAGACAGTTACTCTATATAAAGGTAGTGTAGAAGTTAACCTGGTAATAAACAATAACGAAATCATTGTCAACGGACAAAGTAAAAATATTGACACCGTCCCGATAGAAAGAAGCGGGCGTGTATATATACCGGCCCGGTTTGTAGCAGAGGCTTTCGGTTACCAGGTTGCGTGGGATGAAGAAACGGAAACTGTGAATGTGACTAAGTAACCGGTTTTTCATTGTTTAGGAAATTATACTTTTGGGGTACCCGGTGAGACCATATTATAGTAACATTGGAACATGAGGTATTCGTCTAAAATAAAAGAAATACTGAAAATAAATTGGCCAAAGTTTGAAGTAAAATATTCAACGGCAATCCGTGAATGTGCGAGAAGCTGTCACTAAAGTCCTCGGATGTGGAGACCCCAAAAACGGGTTTGCTGAATATTGGTGTTTAGATTGCGGAGGTAAAGAAAAGAAAATCGTACCATTCACTTGTAAGAGCCGTTTTTGCCCCTCATGCGGCAAGGTATACACTGACAAATGGGTAGAGAAGATGTCAAAAGAGAAGGTCGATGTTCCCCACCGGCATGTAGTTATGACAATTGCCGAAGAACTACGGCCATTTTTTTATTGGCATAGAGAGATGCTGCCGATATTAATAGAAAGTGCAGCTCAAGTTATGAAAAGCATAATAAGCGAGAAAAAGAAGAATAAAGATTTAACCCCAGGAATAGTGATCGTAGTCCATACCTTTGGGAGAGATTTGAAATTCAATCCACATATACATGCCTTAATGACTGAAGGTGGTCTTGATAAAAACGATGAATGGAGACCCATAAGCTTTTTACCCTATGCCGCACTAAGAAAACGTTGGCAGCATCTGATATTAAAAGCATTCAGGGAACGCTTCAAGGGTGACAAGAAGGTCATTAACTTAGTCAACAAGCTATACACTCAAAAAGAGGATGGTTTTTACGTACATGCCAGGACTAAAATGAGAAGCGCTAAAAGCGCAGCAAAATATATTGGGCGATACATGTCCAGGCCAGCGATTGCCGAATCTAGGATAGTAAGGTGGAATGATAAAGAAGTTGAATTCTGGTACGAAGATTCCGAGACAGGGAAAATTGAGGGAGTTACTATGCCCGTCCTTCAGTTTATTGGACGTCTTGTAAGCCATATACCAGAAAAACAATTTAAAATGGTTAGGCATTACGGGATATATGCAAGGAATAAAAGAGCTTTGTGTAGAATAGCGGTAAAGTTTTGGCAGCTAGAAAAACTACTAAAAGAGAAAAAAATTCACGGGTATAAAGGTCAAGTTACTAATAATAAAAGAAAAAAAAGTTACCGGGAACGAATGATAAAAGAATTCGGGTTAGATCCTTGTAAATGTCCACGGTGTGGCAATGAGATGGAACTCGTAAGAATTTGGCATCCGAAATACGGGGATATCTATGACCTTTTTTCGGGTGGTGTGGAGGTAAAAGAATATGGCAAAAGAAAAAAAACAAAAAAAGAGAAAAGAAAGACCGTTGTTGAAAAAAGAAGCTACGATAACATATCGCTGTTTGCAGTGTAATGTAGAAGAAGAAATCCCGGAAGGGGTAATCCAGTATTTTGACCTGGTTGATCCAGAAGATCCGACGGTGCCTCCCAGATTTGCCTGTGAAAAATGCGGAGGAGAAATGCGTCCTAAAGAGCCGTGGCAAAACAGGTTAGAAGATATCTTCTAGAATAGGAAGAACCGCCCGATAGGGCGGCTTTTTTATTTGTATAAGAAATTATGCTTTTCGAAAATTGTGGATAAGTGTAGAATTAAGTTATGGAAGCAAATGGTAAACGCCAGGCAGAAACAATTAAAATAAAACAGATTTTCGCTGACCACTGGGAAGGATTTTGTAAAACTAATTTACATAAGATTCCCAGAGATATGGTTGAGAGTGTCACTGAGTCAGTTGAAAAAATGCTAAGGTGCGGTGACCCTCGGTACGGCTTTGTTAAATATATGTGCCCGGATTGCGGGAAGCATCAAAGAGTAGTGGGATTTTCCTGTAAAAGCCGGTTCTGCAATCGATGCGGTAAGATTTATATAGATAATTGGGTAAACAAACAGGTTGAAAGGATTATTAATGTAGGACACCGCCATACGGTGTTTTCTATACCCCAAGAATTAAGGGGCAAGATTTATTGGCATAGAGAAATGCTAAAAGATCTGAGCGATGGGGTTGCTGAGGTAATTCAATACTGGTACAGAAACAAGTCCAAAAAAATGGGTTACGAAGTCGGCATTATTACGACAATTCATACCTTTGGACGTGATTTAGGTTTCAACCCTCACGTTCATGCTTTGGTAACGGAAGGTGCTATCGATAAGTTTAAGAATTGGAAAGATGTAGGATATATTCCCTACGAGTACTTACGGAAAAGCTGGCAGAAAGTTTTACTGGGAATTATTCAAAAGAAATTTGGACAGGAGCCTGGAATTAAGAAGCTAATAAATGAATTATACCGTAGATATCCAAAAGGTTTTTACGTACACGCTAAGACCAGGATGAGAGATGCCAAGGGGGCAGCGAAATATATTGGCCGGTATCTGGCCCGACCAGCTATTGCAGAATATAGAATTATTAGCTATGACGGAAAGAAGGTAAAATTCTGGTATATTGATCATAGAGATGAGCAGAGAAAAGAGAAAGAGATAGATGCTTTTGAATTTATTGGGAAATTGATTATGCATATCCCTAAAAACATTTCAAGATGGTCAGGCGATACGGCATATATCGTCGTGATCTTAATAAATTGGCTCAAAAGATAGTAGGGCTTTATAAGTTCTTGAAAACAAAACTCAAAAGCAAGCTTAAACCGACCACGATGAAAAAACAAACATGGAAAGAACGATTGATACAAAGTTTTGGCAAGAATCCTCTTAAGTGTCCGAGTTGTCACTGTGAAATGGAACTATGGGCGATTTGGCACCCAAGGCATGGGTATATTTATGATGCATTTGCTGAACTAGAGAAGGAGTGTGTAAGTAAGGATGGCGGACAAAATAGACGAAGTATGGGACGAAGACACAATTCCATTTCAGGACGGTCCAGAGGATAGGTCTCATCACAAGTATCGTTGTCAGAGCTGTGGATTTAGTGAATGGATTCCTGCTTGGATAATTGATGAGTTTGCCTGGGATGAAGAGCCTGGAGTAATGCCTGATGTTGATTGCCCAGAATGCGGGAGACCAATGTTTTATACGGGAGAAACCGAGGATAGAGACAGACCTTAGGGTTCTATCCCCGGTTTAATTTAAGTCGCCCGTAGGGCGAATTTGTTCTTAAAAAATGACTAAGATTAATTTTTAATTATTGACTAACAGCAAGCGAGGAGAGTATACTTCTATTGGTAGATAATTAACTAACTTAACAAATTATAACTTGATGAGGGGTGTTGTACATGCGGAGGATCTTAATACCACTGGTCGTACTATGTTTTGTCTTTGCAATGACTTCTGCCGCCTTTGCTAAAGAGCCGTTGACTCCGGAGATTAATTTTGATAAGGCGGTAGAGATGGCAAAGGATAAAAGCAGGTCTCTGCAGTCGGCAAAATTAGATATTGAAAGGGCTGAAAAAGTCAGGGACGCCGCAGGAAGTAAAGTAAAATACATCCCGATAACAACTTCCCCATCCCCCGATTCCGCCGCAAGCGCGGTATTGTCATGGAAACAGGCCGACCTCAACAGCCAGATGTCAAAGCTTTCATATTCAGTTGAGGAAGACGCGCTTTTATTACAGGTTTACCAGTTATACAATGGTTTGTTGCAGGCGCTTGAAGAAGTTAAAGTGGCCGAGGCGCAGTTAAAAAGTACTAACGTGCAGCATATTAATGCGGCCGCAAACTACAGAGTCGGGATTCTGAATAAAGAGGGAATGGTCCAGTCGGACTCCTCCCTGGCAAGTGCGAAAACAAAGCTTGAGGAAGCGAAAAAAGCGCTGGATGACGCTTACCAGAAGTTTAACCAGCTTGTGGGTCTAAACACTGAGGACAAGCCGGTACTTACGGAATCGCCTAAATTTGAGCCTTTAAATGTAGATAACTTATATGCTGAAGTAGAAAGAATAATGGACCAAAACCCATCAATTTGGGAAGTTGATCAAAAAATAGACTTGGCAAAGCTGGCTGTTGATATTTACCAGTTTAATAGTCCCACTGAAGCTGATTCAATTTATGCAAAACGAATTGATGTTGAAAAAGCTCAAGTTACCTCGGCAGATACAAAAGAACAGGCCAGAAAAGCCATACGCACGCTTTACTATAGTATAAAACAGCTTGAAGAGCAGTATTATAGCGCTCAGGAAAGTCTAAAATTATCTGAGGAAAAATTGAGGGTTGTACGAATTAAATACGAGGTTGGTATGGTTACAAAAGCTGACGTTTTAGCCGCTGAAGCGGATCTGGCCAAATGCAAACAAACGCTTCTTGATCTTGCTGCTCAGCATGAAAATTCAGTATTTACCTTTTATAAACCATGGGCAGTCTAGTGCAGGATAAAACATGTTGTCCTATTAGCAGTTCCATTGCGAATTGTGGAGGTTCAGGAAACAAGTGACGTAAGAGAGCCTGGAATAAATGATTACATTATACAGTCAAATTAAAATCCAGGGTAAATCCTGGATTTTTTTGCAATTAAAAAAACGATACTGTTAATATGGAAATAATAATATGGAAAAAAGCAAGGTAGAAGTTTTACAGTAAAGACATGTCAATTAAATATGGTATTATTGAATTAAATATTAGGAGGTATAGTATTATGAACAGAGTTATCTGCGGGGTAATAATTGGTATTCTTATTACTTTGACAGCAGTAGCTTTTGCCTCTGAAAGACCAATAAAAATCATTCTGGACGGAAGGGAACTTACTTGTGAAACACCGCCTCAAATTATAAATGATAGAACATTTGTCCCCATCAGGGTTGTTTCTGAATCGCTTGGGCTAGATGTTAAGTGGGATAGTACGACCAGATCTGTGATATTGACCTCCCCGGATAAAATGCCGGTTTTTAGTGTGGTTTCATACAACAAGATAGATAATGAATACGGATATGCTATTCTGGGCGAAGTTAAAAATCAATCTAGTAAAACCTTTAGTAATGCAGAGATAAAGGCTGATATTTTGGATTCAGACGGAGATATTGTTGAAACATTGACTGCCGCGATGCCGCCCGGAATAACGCCGGGAGAGAACGCCTACTTCAAGATCAAATCTTCTTCCGATAAAGGCTATCTATTTAATGACGTAAAATTCAGTTTTACGACATCTGACGAGTGTTCGATTACTCCCGCCGAGGTAACATTTAATGACGTAAGGCTCCAAAGAGATCAAGATTATTACAGCGATTTTATCTACTTCTCCGGTGAAATTGAGCGTGTATATAGCGGCGATAACAGGGAGTTTAAACACCCGGTAATTCAGGTGGCATTGTTTGACAGTAATGGCAAGATGGTTAATTATGGAGAGAGAAAGTTAGATAATTTTACCCAGAATAGATATGCAAGTTTTAAAGTAACATTGGAAAAAGGTTCTGAGCACGCCAGCTACAAATTGAAGTTATTTTCAGATTAAGCCTTTTATTATCTATAGTTGTAGCGCTTATCAACTAAATAGGCTTCAAGTAAAGGGTAGCCTGGAAAAACCCGGACTGGCCTTTTTGGTAATAGCAGCTTTTCAAAGCGTGTTTCTGAATTAACATTCCTTGACAACCCAAAAAGACCCACTTATACTTAACCTAGTAAAACATTTAAAGAATTAAGAATATTGGCAAGTTTTTGGGGTGTAGCTTAGATATAGATAATTATCTTCAGCCTGAAATAATCTGAACCGGAAGGGGGAGAAGTGGGCTTGGGAAATTTGTTCAGGATTGCTATAGCGGTTATGTTGTTGGCTTTAATAAACACTTTGGCTGCCTGCAGCCCCATCGGCAAGCAAGCAAGGGATCATGATACTGTTACCGTTAGCAAGGTTACAGCTCATAACGGGAGGCTGTCCGGCGGAACGGTGGCCGGCGGCAAGTTGGAGGCACTTAGTTCCGCTAATGTCGTACCGAAGATTGCCGGTAAGGTTGCCAGTATTCCGGTAGACGTAGGATCTGTAGTTGCGGAGGGCGATTTGCTGGTTAGTCTTGATGCGGCCGACCTGGGCGCTCTGGTGGATTTATATACGGCCCAGTTGGACAAGGCAAGGAATTCAGACCTTCCCGCTCAAAAAAACCAGGCGGAACTGACGCTGGCCAACGCTGAATCCAGTTTTAAGACTGCCGAAGCGGACTACCAGAGAAACAAACAGCTGCGCGACGCATCAGTTATATCAGCACAGCTTTTTGAGCAGTCTGAAAAACAATACATTCAAGCTAAGGCATCCTACGAAGCCGCCCAGAACAGCTTGAACATCATTATAAATGCGACCATACCCGAGACTATCCACCAGAGCGAGGCCCAGCTTAAAAAAGCGCAGGCCGATTTTGCAAACACTATTATTAAAGCTCCGATCAGCGGGGTTGTCACGGCCAGATATATTAACTCCGGTGAAATGGCCAGTACGACCCAGCCCGTTATCACCCTGGTCAATCTGGAAACGGTAGTAGTCTCTGTAAATGTTAATGAAAATCAGATTAACAAGGTCAATGTGGGGCAGCAGCTAAAAGTAAGAGTAGGCTCGGTTCAGAATGAACCCTTCACGGGGACCGTGACAAATATTGCGTTCGCGGCGAACTCTTCCTCCAAGGCCTACCCGGTGAAGATACAGATCCCAAATCCACAGCATGTACTCAAGCCGGGTATGTTTGCAGAAGTTTTATTAAACACCGGAGATGAAGACGGTATTATTATACCCAGGGAGGCACTTGCAACGAGTGAAGAAAAAAGTTTTGTTTGGGTCATAAATAACGGCGTTGTTGCAAGGCGTGAGGTGGTTGCCGGCCAGACGGACGGCAAAAATGTGGTCATTAAGTCTGGCCTTAAAGATGGGGAAGAGGTGGTATCGACAAACATTGATTCCTTAAAAGATGGCATGAAAGTAATTGTGCAAAATTAAGCCGCCGTTAGTATTAAAGGGTTTCTGTCACATTCCCCAAAATAAAGACCTGGTTTACATATCACCGCCGACCACTAGGTCTACCGGCATGTGGCGACCGCGATCGAGGATGGTGATCTGATATATATTACCAGAAAAGGTGAAGAGATGTTCCATGACAGCTCACTAAATATTACTGCTTATTTGTAAGTTAATATGATAATGAGCATAAGTTGCAGCAAGAGTTATGATATTGCTAAATGTTATATGATAATACTAATCGTT
>MVQL01000122.1 GCA_002067205.1 Pelotomaculum sp. PtaB.Bin104 | reverse complement strand
TTCGCTTTAGTATGTCCTCTAGACAAGTGATCTTGTCCATTAGAGCCTGTGAGTTGACTTCTTTAACGGAAAAGATTTCGGAAAGAATTTTTTCCTGAGAACGAATAAGGATGGACCCATGTTGCAAAATTGACGAACCAAAACGCTTCTGGGCGCTGCCGACAAATTTCCTGCCATGCGAGGTTATATCACCCGGCGTGGCCACAGCAAAGCAAAAAGCAGGGAAGGGTTTCCCAAGCTTTTCAGATCCCAGCCTGGCTTCTATGCCGAACGAGTCAAAAGTAGCAAGGAGCCCTTTACATAGATAGCGATAGGAATCTACCAGTCCCAGTGGTACGTCCTGACCAGGAGAGACGATTAAACTGTAGGTCAGGTCACCGGAATGCAGCACCGCCCGGCCTCCTGTAGACCGCCTTACTGGTACTATGCCCAGCCTTTCTAAAATGTCAAAGCGGATACCGGCCGTTTTTTGAAAGTAACCCAACGATAAGGCAGGCGGATTCCAGGTATATAATCTCAGAACTGGCGGACTTTCACCCCGGGAGTGGCGGATTACCAGAGCCTCATCAACAGCCATGTTCCAGGACGGTTCGCCCGGGCCGCTCTCAATCAACCGCCAGCGCTGCGCCACTGTCCAGCACCTCCCGGTAGCAATCGCCGGCGCGGTAGGAACTGCGCACCAAAGGACCGGCGTCCACGCTCTTAAAGCCCATTTTTCTTGCCAAAGCAGCCCATTCTTCAAATTCCTCCTCTGTGACGTAACGTTTGACGGGATAGTGCCGCAAAGACGGCGACAGATACTGGCCGATGGTCAGCATGGCCACACCTGCGTCCCCTAACTCCCGAATCAAGTCTGCCACTTCCTGCTTTTCCTCTCCCAGCCCCAGCATGAATCCGGTCTTTACCAGCGTTCCGGCACGGGCTTTTTGCACAGCCTCGGCCAGCAGGCCAAGCGACCGGCGGTAAGAGGCCCCCGGACGCACAGCGGAATAAAGCCTGGGTATGGTCTCTATATTATGGGAGAAAACTTCAGGATTAACTCCCAGAACAGTCTCCAGGGAAGAAAGGGACCCTCCAAAATCAGGAGTCAGCACTTCAACCGCGGGAGGGGACGGCAAAGCGTGCAGCGCTTCAATTACTTTGGCAAAAAGGTCGGCGCCCCCGTCGGGCAGGTCGTCCCTGGTTACGGAATTTACTACGACGTGCTTTAACCCCAGGACTTTAACCGCTTCTTTTAGCCGCGCCGGCTCTTCCCGGTCGGCTTCACCCGGCTTGCCGTGGCTGACGGCACAGAAGGCGCAGTTTCTCGTGCACACGTTGCCGAGGATCATGAACGTGGCAGTTCCCCGCGAGTAACAGCTGCCCCGGTTGGGGCACCAGGCGCCCCGGCAAACCGTATTTAATCTGTACTTGGCCAGGTTGTCATGAATAAAACGATGCGTTAAAGGGTCTTTCTTTTGCTTGGCCAGGCAGATTTTATTAATCAACCATTGGGGCATTGGCAGATATGTTTTGTCCATGTCTTTACACCAGCTTAACTCACCTTATTTTTTCATTCCCCTGACAATCTTTTCTTCCATGACGGGGAAGTACTCTTCTGCTGTCATCAGGGTTGTTTTCTCTGCTTCCCAGTTGGATGGCGCGATTTTAAACAGCCACCCCGTTCCGAAAGGATCGGCGCTGAGGGGAGGTGTGTGTTCCACCAGGTCGCTTTTTCCCCATCTTCTCTTACCCAGCATTCATCGGATGGTACAGGTATCCCTTCTTAACTTTGAACACAAAATCGCCGCATGTCGCTTCCATCATATCCTGACTCACTTAACAGCCCTCCTTTGATTCCATGCAAGTATAGAAAACATTTTCCCCCGAGTTACTCTATCAATAACAAGGGCAGACCTCCAGTTCGATCGTTACCTCGCCCCCTGCATTTCATGTGCAAAATATTTGCGCTTGAACCCTAGGGCAATGTTAACCAACCCGATCATTACCGGCACTTCAATGAGGGGACCGATAACCGCGGCAAAAGCCTGACCGGAATCAATGCCGAATACCGCCACGGCCACCGCGATGGCCAGTTCAAAGTTATTGCTGGCGGCCGTGAAAGCAAGCGTCGTGGACTGGCCGTAATTTACTCCGGACGACTTGCTGAGGAAGAAGGACAGGAAGAACATGATTACAAAGTAGATCAGCAGGGGTACGGCGATTCTAGCCACATCCATCGGTAAGGTGATGATATAGTTGCCTTTCAATGAGAACATCACGATAATGGTAAATAAAAGGGCGATCAAAGCCAGTGGGCTAACCTTGGGGATGAATTTTTTCTCATACCATTCTTTGCCCTTGACCGGCATCAGGGTAAATCTGGTGATTACCCCGGCGAGGAAGGGGATACCGAGGTAAATCGCCACGCTTTTAGCCACTTCCGCCATGGAAATATGGATGGCCATTGACTTGATACCCAGCCACTGGGGCAGGAGAGTAACAAAAAAGTACGCGTAAACTGAGAAGAAAAGCACCTGAAAAATTGAGTTTAAGGCCACCAGAGCGGCCGCGTACTCTGAATCCCCTTTGGCTAAAGAGTTCCAGACGATGACCATGGCAATGCACCGGGCCAGGCCGATGATAATTATGCCCACCATATATTCCGGGTGGTTTTGCAGAAAGATGATCGCCAAAAAGAACATCAGTACCGGTCCGATAATCCAGTTCTGCAGCAAAGAGAGTCCCAGCACCTTGACGTTTTTAAATACCTTGCCGATTTCCTCGTACTTTACCTTGGCCAGAGGCGGGTACATCATCACGATCAGGCCGACGGCGATGGGAATCGAAGTGGTTCCAACCTGGAATTTTCTTAGAAGGTTCGCTACTTCTGGAATAACATAGCCCAGTCCTACTCCAAAAAACATGGCCAGAAAAATCCATACCGTCAAATAGCGGTCGAGTAAAGAAAGCTTTGCCGAGGCTTTTTCGGACATATTTTGTATTACCTCCTTTTTCTCTTAATACTTATTTTTTCCTCACTAATATCTTTTTCACAAACTTCAGGCTCGTAACCCAGCTCTATGCAGAGATTAGGATTTTGCCTTAGCGGCGAAGGTTTCGGCGGGGAACAGGAGAAACAAGAAAGCTCTTCCAGAAAACAATCTATCTGCTCCAAAAATTCTTTAAGGCCATCTTTATTTAGGGTATAGAATACAATTCTTCCCTCCTTTTCACTATTTATCAGCCCTGCCTGTTTTAAGATTTTTAAATGGTGCGCAATAGCCGGCTGCGACAGGCCGATGTCTGTGATAATCTCACAGGCGCCCATTTCCTGGCAGGCCAACAATTTCAAAATATTTTGCCTGTGCGAGTCTCCAAGTGCCTTAATAATGTTGATCATAATACCACCTAATCTTATATATTTAAATAGTTAAATATATATGCATATTGTAAGTGCTACTGGTTTTTTAGTCAAGTGGTTGCCCAGAACATATTGGAAAGGGATTGAACTTCGAAAGGCTATGCTGGATAAAATCTTCTTATTTTAAAAAGAATTAAAATAAAAATATTCTATTTGATTAAAAAAAACTATATTGCTATACTTTATCTGGTTTTGTAGGAAATTGAGGTGGTGTAATGAAAAATAGGATTAAAGAAATAATTGAAGATGCGTATAACGGGAAGCTTCTAACGGAACTGGAAATCAAAGATCTTCTTGAGATTGACATATGTTCAGAAGAGTTCTTTTTTCTTGAATATAAAGCCAGGAAAATGAGTGAAGAGGCTTGTACGGGCAAGGCGGAAATCCATGGTCAGGTGGGAGTGAACAGTGGCCCCTGTCACTGTAATTGCGCCTTCTGTTCCTTTGCGGCAAGTAATAGAATCTTTAGCACACAGAGGGTAGAGTCCTTAGAATTAATTATTCAGCAGTCGCTTGAGCTTGAAAAATCAGGTGCTAACGCCATTTACCTCATGGCCACCGCCCGTTTAAGCTTTCAGCAATATCTGGAGATAGGACAACTTGTCCGGCGGGAACTTCGGACAGGAGTACCGTTGATTGCCAATGTTGCTGATTTTACTTATGAAGGGGCGGTTTCTTTGCGCAATGCCGGAATCGCCGGGATATACCATGCAGTCCGCATGGGTGAGGGAAAGGTCACCGGAATTGATCTTAAGACCAGGCTCCGGACCTTTGAGGCGGCCGGCAAAGCAGGTCTTTCTCTGGGAACTTGTGTAGAACCGCTCGGCCCTGAGCATAACGTCGAGGAGATAATCGAAAAAACAGTCATAGCCAGGGAGGCCAAGCCTGTATTTAGCGGTGCGGCACGCCGCATTACTATTCCGGGGACAAGCTTAAGTGATCACGGCATGGTCAGCGAAACGCGCATGGCCCATATTCTTGCGGTAGTTCGCCTGGCGACACCGAGAGAGGTGCGGGGTAACTGTACACATGAGCCTAACGTTATCGGAGCGGTGGCAGGCGCTAATCTGCTCTGGGCCGAAGCGGGCAGCAATCCCCGCGACGTAGTTAATCATACGGAGAAAAATCGTGGTTTTGATGTGGGAAAATGCAGAGAAATCCTCGTGGATGCCGGCTGGCAGGTCTTAGACGGTCCGTCTAAGTTTTTCAGCGCTAAATAAAGAGGCTTGAATCAAAGAAAAGGGAGGGAGGTGTTTGTGCATAAAGAACATACTCCGCGGATATAAAGGAAAATTATTGCTGCTGGTTGTTATTGGCTGCTTGTACTATTTTATCCCCGCGGTCAAGATTAATGTCAACCAGGCCTTCTTTATCTTGAGCAACGTGGATGTGGAGTTGGCTAGAGGCTATATTTTGGGTTTTGGCATCTGGGCGCCCATCGTATCCTTTGTCTTGATGGTTTTTCAGTCTGTCGCGGCGCCCCTCCCGGCATTTATTATTACTTTTGCGAATGCCGGTCTCTTCGGCTGGGTAAAAGGGGCGATTCTGTCGTGGTCAAGCGCAATGGCCGGGGCGGCCCTCTGTTTTTATATTGCCAGATATTTTGGGCGGGCCACGGTAGAAAAATTTACTTCCCACAAAGCGCTTAACAGCATAGATAACTTTTTTAAGCATTACGGCAAATATGCGGTTCTTATCGCGCGGCTCCTACCGTTTATTTCTTTTGATATTGTAAGTTACGCAGCCGGTTTGACCTCAATGGGGTTTTGGCCGTTTTTTATTGCTACCGGGATTGGTCAATTGCCGGCGACAATTGTATATTCCTATATCGGCGGCATGCTTACGGGTGGAGTCAGGACCATGGTTTTCGGCCTTTTGATTCTTTTTGCCCTGAGCACATTGATTATACTCTTGAAAAATATGTGGAAAGACAAGAAAAAAAGAGGGGGGGACGATTATGTGGAAGAGCTTTAAGCACAAGCGGCTGCTGGTTGGTCTTATAGCCCTGGTTCTGGTTTTAGGAGTCGGTGGCTGCGGCAAACAGCCGGCGCCGGTAGACCAGCAAGCCCAAAAGGAATTTGATATCACCGTTTATCAGAACAATGATTTCCTGATTACACCACAGAAGCTAAAAGGTATGTTGGGAAGCGACAGTCTGGTTCTCTTGGACTGCAACAAGCCGGATATCTATGCCAAAGAACATATCCCCGGCGCCATCGGTATTGGGCTGCAGGCTTTTTGCGATAATGTCGGCAAGCCTGGTGATCCGGGGTGGGGAACCATTAAGAAAAAGGAAGATTTGCAGAAGGCGCTGGAATCTTTGGGGATAGACAATAAAAAAACAATTGTATTTTACTCGGATGTCTTTAAGGGACCGGGCGCCGACGGCAGAGCTGTCTGGCAGTTAAAACTGGCCGGGATGGATAATGTAAAGATGCTGGTAGGCGGCTTATCTTACTGGAAGGAACTGGGCTATGAGGTAACTCAAGAGGTGGCGACTCCCAAGCCCGTCGCCGGAGTTGTCCTGAAAGATTACGATCAGAGCTATATTGCGACAAAGGATTATGTCTTCAATAACTTGGACAAACAAGTGCTGGTCGATGTCAGAACAGAAGGAGAATTTAAAGGCTCTCAGAATGCGGGAGAACCGCGGGGAGGACACATTAAAGGCGCTGTAAATCTACTGTGGCTGGATTTATTAAATAAAGATGGTACAATAAAAAAACCTGATGAGATTAAAACTCTCATGGCTTCTTATAACATAAAGCCGGCTGATGATTTTGTAGTATACTGAACTATGGGCATCAGATCTGGATACGCGTCCATGATCCTCAGAGCCGTCGGCTTTGAGAAAGTAAGAAACTATGAAGCCTCCATCTACGAGTGGGGCGGAGACAAGAGTATGCCTATGGAGAAATAGGAACATAGGAACAGATGACGGGATATTTACCGGCATAAATTAAACCGAAAGGGAGACACGAAGCAATATGTTTTTAGTCTCCTTTTTATAAAGTCCGCCTTGTACTATTGTGATATTTTTTTGCATGTTTTCTTTAGTGATTTAAAAAACTGAATGGTCCTTGCGGGAACTGGTGTAAAGTCCACTTTATTATTTTCAAATATTTTCATCGTATCCAGGATGTCGCGCGGCTGGTCGATATCCGCCAGAGGTTCCAGGAGACTATAGGCCAGGCCGTATTTGCGGCAAATATTTACTGTTTCTTCTAAAACTGATGCCGTACCCCAGTCGATATTTTCGAAAATTCTACTCTCAAAGCGCCGCATACCGATAAGATAATAACCTCCGTCGAACGCCGGACCAAAAACCAAATCACCATATTCCAGCAGAGCAAGGGCTTTGAGTAAAAAGGCAGGCGGTAAGGACGGCACATCTGTTCCTATTAATATAACTGGAGAGTGACCTCCTATAAAAAGCTCTTGGGCAACACCCAGCATACGCTGTCCCAGATCCCCGTCAGGCTGGGGGATGACTTCCACACTAAGTCCTACAGCTTGCGCCACACAATTAATTTGACAGGGCGGCGTTATGGCTAGATAACATTTGAATTCTTTCAGCAACCTTGCTTTATCCAAAGTGTCTTTAAGAAAAGCCCACTGCAAGGCTTCCCGCTGAGCGGGCGACAGCACACCACCCAGGCGGCTCTTACCCTCTGTTGAAGGCGTGCGGGACATGATTGCCAGTGCGGGTTTAAGCATTATTTACCATATTCCCCTCGCAATATTTAAAGGATTAATTTAGGAGAAACTACGAATCATATTATTATGGATATTAACAGGCATCCTTTAATAAGTGTAATTATCCCTACTTATAATGAAGCGGCAACCATTACAGAAACTCTTGAACACTTGCGCCCCTGGAACAATCAACTTGAAATCATCGTAGTGGATGGAGGAAGCAACGACGGTACCTCCAAACTAATCAACCAGGGGGTAAAACTAATCCAGGCTCCCCGGGGCAGGGCAAGCCAGATGAATGCCGGCGCATCGTTGGCATGCGGTGAAGCACTGCTTTTTTTGCACAGTGACACCCGGCTGCCCCATGATTTTCTCCGACAAATAGAGTCATCGTTATCCGACAGCAGCATTGTTGGAGGCGCATTTAAAATGAAAATAGATCACCCAGGTTTGTTTTTTTACCTGACCTCACTCGGTTCAAACCTAAGGGCGGCTGTTACAGGCATTTATTTCGGCGATCAGGCCATTTTCGCGCGTCGGGAAAGCTTCTTCAAGATTGGCTGTTTCCCGCCTATCGATATAATGGAAGACTGGGAGTTTTCCCTCAGCATGCGCAAGGCCGGGAAAACAGTGCTTCTTCCCGGCCCCGTCAAGACTTCAGCCAGGCGCTGGCTGCTCCACGGCAAGTGGCGCACTACCTGGCTGATGCATAAAATAAAGGTTCTTTATCTTTTAGGAACCAGACCGGCCGACCTAAAGAAGATGTACTCCGACAGACGCTAATTCCGGCGTCTTTCTGGCTAAAATCAGCTCCATTGTTAACGCGGCTGTCGTAACGGTTATTTCCTTGCACCGGCTATTTTTAAAAGGTGACAGCTTTCTCCTGAGCGACCTGCAGCAGGTCAAGCCAAAATTCTTTACAAACATCTGATGCAGTTCAGCGGCAGCTGCCGATATTTCCTTGTCAAAACCCATCGTAGTAGGGCCAGCCATCATTAAGCTGACGGCCGTTACGCCGCCGGCCAACGCCCCGCAGGTGCAGCCGGCGTTCATACCGTGCCCAAACCCTGCCGCCACCTGTCTTATGCCGTCGGTTTGCCCTTTAAGCATTTCCACGTTGCTCAACGCCACCGCCTGCGCGCAGTTATATCCTTCATTAAAGTATGTTTCCGCTTTATTGCGTACTGCTAGTAAAATATCCTTATTTGCGTCAATCATCTATATCTCACTACTTTCTTATAACGAATATGACTCCTCCCGCCAGGCTGGTCAATGTCACCAGCATAAAAAACATCAGTGAACACCCTAACGCTATAGCTGGCTCAATTCCTTCATAACTGTATAGCATCACATACATTCCTTCTCTTATACCTAGGCCGTTAATTGAGAGAGGGATCATCGACACGGCCATAATCACAGGAATAAATAAAAAGTGCTTAAGTAAAGGTATATTTGCCCCTATGGACTGAAAAATAAAATAATTGGAAAGCACCAGGGTCAACTGAAACAAAAAAGACAATAACAGCACCTTAAATATAATAACAGGATGTCTTTTATAGTTGCCCAAACGGCATAACCACTTTCCTATCTTGCTTTCTTCTTTGAAGTTGCAGCACAACAATATTACCGTAACGGTCAGGCAGAGCACCAGTATACCGCCTACTAAACAGATGATCATGATATGTCCGTTTATGCCTGAAACAAGGAGCAGGGCAAACGCCGCAGTGAGAGCCAGTGCCAACGACGCCAGTAAACGCTCCACAATGACCGAAGCGGCAGCCTCTTTGAGCTTGCCTGTTAACTTGCACACGTCATATATGCGCATAGCATCGCCGCCGATACTGGAAGGCAGAAAGTTATTAGCAAATTGTCCCACGTAATAACACGACAACAATTTGCCGAAAGGAATGTTGAGCGCTTGCGCTATTAAAAGCGGCCGCCATTTGATTACACTGACCAGAATACATGCGTTCACCATTAATAAAGCCAGCGCCAGCCACGGCCAGTCTATATTGATAAACATTTCCCGCAGTGAGCCAAAATTGAGCTTGTTAATAATTAAAGCCAATAAACCCGCGCTAATGGCTATTTTTATTACTAATTTCAGCGATGAATTTTCTTGTTTAAAGATTTTTGCCTGTGAAATAGTGTTTTCCATAAACCTATCCCCCAAAGACTTGCCCTACAGGGCATTTTATCATGACATTTTCATATTTAACAAATAATATATTTAAATGATACGGGAAAGGGATATAAATTTTATTTATATCCCTTCATGAAGAATCGCTATAAATAAGGGTGTGATGAAAGGTAATGGATACTTATTATTTTGTCTTGACAATAAACCGTATAGTGCGTAAAATATGAGTATAGACTAATATGAGTTGCGACTGATATAAAAATAGACTGATGTCAGGACGGAGGCGGTTTTTTTGGATGAGGTTTTCGGGAAAACTTATGTAGAACACGTAGCTAAACTATTTAAAATTCTGGGAGATGCCAATCGCCTTCGTATTTTGCTTACTATTGGCAAAGGTGAACGTTCCGTATCTCAAATTATTGAAGCTACTAGCCTTTCCCAAACCCTTGCTTCTTTTCATTTAAGAGCTTTACGAGATGCGGGCATTGTAGCGGCGGGACGACAAGGTGCGTTTATTTACTACCGGTTGGCTAATGCGGATTTGTTAGATTTAATTAGTGAATTTCAAGATTGCACAAATAAAGAACGGGCGGAAACTAAGAAATTAGAATTTCCATGCCCTTGTCCTTAATGAGATTAAAAGATAAGGGGCTTTTGAAACCCGTCTATTTTACAAGAATTAATGAAGTAGGATTTAAGCGCCGTTACAAATATTAAATTTCTATGAGGGAGGTGAAACTGTGAAAGAACAAATGGGTATGATGGGCGGCATGATGGGTGGAATGAATCCCATGGAGATGATGCAGAAAATGTCCGGAATGGGAATGAAGATGATGGACCAGATGGGGAAAGAGTTCAATCCCATGGAGATGTGCAGGAAAATGACTGAATCCGTAACCAAGGCGGCGGAAATGGGAAGCTACGCGACGCCGGAAGTCCGGGCGTTATTTGAGGATTGGGTAGGAGAGGTAGAAAAAGAAATATTAACATTCGTTGAAGCCGAGGGTGAAGTTCAGACAAAGGATATTGCCGAAAAGTTGAAAATTAACGAGGGAAGCGTAATTTTCTTTATTAGCCGCTTAGCCCAACTGGGCAAGATTAAAATTAAGGGCATTGTTATAGGCGAAAATAAAGGTGAAGCTAATACCAATAATGTTGTTCAGTCAATGGAAAAAGCGTCTTCCGCCTCTAGACAAGAAAATAGCAGCTGTTGAAAGTAAATAAGCCTGTTTATGTGAACAGGCTTATTACATCAATGTAGCGGAGATTTATAATAAAAAAGCAATTCATAAAGGAAAACAATCTAAAGTCTGGACATTGCTAGATCCAAAAATGGAGAATAACGAAGAAGGTGTTTTGAAAATGAGCAAAGAAAAAGATGAAAAAAAAGGCTTATTTGGCTTCTTAAAGAATCTAAAACCGACTTCAGGATGATGTGACATGAAAATTGTCCGGGTGGACGAAGAAGATAAGAATAGAACAGAATGCTGTGATTTTAAAATCGAACCTATTGAAGGCGACAATTACATTGAAATCAGGTACTGTGTTGAATGAGGTTTCTTTTCTTTAGCCTCCGGTTTGGCGGCTGCAATCAAAAAAAGGTTTGGCATTGCTCCGAAACTGATAGAAGGACATAATGGCATTTATGAGGTAGCCATTAACGGTAAAATTATTTACACAAATCAGGGCAAATGCAAACAAAAGCCCAGTGAAGAACAAATTATTCAGGAGATCCTTAAATTAAAGATTTAACTTACGGGAAAACGGACTTTTCGATTAGCTAGCGATAACATTGATAGAGTCAAGAAAATTGTGCTTTTATCTCAAGCCTATCTGTCTTAACGCAGGTGGGATTTTATCTTATCAGAAAAAAAAACATCCCGGTTAAACCTGTTGTCCAGAAAAAAAGAGTCTGTAAAATAAAAGACCTGTTGACAGACCCTAAAAAAGGCGTCTTGAGGCCCAAGTGATTCTATGGGCTTCAAGACTCTTTTTTCTAATGGTCACTTTTTGTGCGATAAGGTTTAAGTGAGCAACTCTCCTCGTTTAGTAATGAGGTGTGTCATCTTAGATTAAGGATTCTATGTGAACGAGCAGGTAATATATATTATATTAAGAACATTTTTCGTTTACCCTTTAAATGTTTTTCACCAAATAAATATTATGTTCCATATTTTACATATGAAACACACGTTTTTCACGCTAATACCATAACTGTCTTATTTGTTTTATGAATGATTCGAAAGGAGTAATCTCAAAATGATTAAATGGCACGCCGAATCTATCGAGCGATTAGTGGTTAACAAAGAAAACAACCATAATCGCCTGCCGCGCGTTCTGAGTGCCGTGGACCTTACGGCACTAGGAGTTGGGGCCATTATAGGAACAGGTATATTTGTACTTACCGGAGTTGCCTCAGCTAAGTATGCGGGTCCGGGCATTATCCTGTCCTTTGTGTTGGCGGGAATCGCCAGCGGTCTTGCGGCACTTGTCTACGCCGAGATGTCAGCCATGATACCGGTAGCCGGCAGCACTTATACTTTTACTTATGTGTCACTAGGAGAAATACTAGCTTGGTTGGTAGGTTGGAACCTTATTTTGGAATATGCCCTGGCTGCCGGCGCGGTTGCCATCGGGTGGAGTTCATATTTCGTCGATTTGCTACAGTCTGCCGGAATAATGCTGCCGGTTGCAATAACAGCATCTCCCTTGGACGGTGGTTTTATTAATTTACCGGCTATGCTCATTGTTGTAACAATAACAATTTTAATAATCTCAGGGATACAACATAGCACAACAGCGAATAAATTTGTGGTTATTGCAAAGATTGCCGCTATCCTGTTATTCATAGTTTTAGGTTCACGACATGTTGATCCGTCCAACTGGAGGCCTTTGCTACCTTTTGGCATTACGGGCGTGATGCAAGGAGCAGCTATTGTTTTTTTTGCTTACATAGGCTTTGATGCTGTCTCCACAGCGGCGGAAGAAGTAATAAATCCTCGACGTGATTTGACTATTGGGATTATTGCGTCACTGGCCATATCAACGATCCTTTACTTATTGTCAAAATGAGTTGGCCGCCAATTGACAAATTTACTATTCATTTAGTTAATTCCAATTACCTGCCAAATAGGCTGCGAATTCCTTTATCCAGTATGCTGACTGCTAGATGTGCTTTTCTGTGCAGTCAGCGTTTCTGTTTTTAACTTACAAAAATATACTTATTGACAACCAACCATGTCCCACTATAAGATATATTTGCGCATAGATATATGTATATATATGTATGCTATCATACAACAAAAAGGAGCGAGGTTTAATATGCAGTTGGGGATCTTACCATGTCAAGGAGCGTGTAACGTGGGGGTAATGACCGGGAAGGTAGCGCTGAAATTTGTTGACAATGAAAGAGTAAACATGGTATGCGCGTTGGGTTTGCCTTTAGGGCTGGAAAACGTGCTAAAAATGGCTAAGACCAACAACAGCTTTATAGCTTTAAATGGATGTCCTCTCAAATGTTCCTCGAAGACGCTTGATAAAATAGGTTTAACCGATTATGAAGAATTAGTATTAACCAGCGACTTTGAGATAGTCAAAAACAAGAATTACGCAGATGAAACGAAGATAGAATTAGTTGAGAATAAAGTGAACAACATTATAGACAACTATTTTATCAATAGCAAAGAATAAAGCGAACAGGAGCGAAAGATGCAGAAGTTATTAGATTTTTTTAAAACCCTTTCGGATCAGACAAGATTGAGAATAATGGTACTATTATCACGCAAGGAATTCTGCGTATGTGAGCTGTGCTCCATTTTACAGTTGCCGCAGCCCAAGGTTTCAGCGCATCTTGCTAAACTTCGTGATATGGGATATGTGCAAGATGAACGACAGGGACAATGGATATTTTACGAGTTAAATATTCATGACCATACAATACTTGAAATTATTAAAATAATAGCTGCTAGTAAATGTGAAATCCTGGAAGATGACTGGAGAAACTATTTGGAAAAAGAAAAAAATAATAGTCTCTGTGAAAGAAAAAATAAAAAAAATTTTAAGGAGGCTTAATCCCGTGCTGCAATTAGCAAATGAAATCAAGGAGATTTTAAACCTAACTAGAGAACCGGTAGGGGTCAAGTTTAGTAAGAAACAAGACGCAATTGGATTAATGAATCGATATGATCATGAAACAAAGAGCCGTTACTGTCAGGCTTTGATGCGGGCAGGCAACGGTGAAAAGATCATGCTTACCGCCGAAAACATCTCCTGTCCCGCTTCGGCGGCAGCTTTTGGGCTTAAACCATTGCCGGAAATGCTTTCTACGGGCATGATGCTCAACAACATGGGTTTATTTGCCACACCGGAAGCAGGGAAGAAGGCAATGGAGGGTATGACCAGGCTGAGCCCAAATGAGTATCAAGCTGTCTTGTTAAGCCCTCTTGCCAATATTGAAGTTGAACCTGATGTGGTGGTTCTGGAATCAGCGGTAGAGCATCTGATGTGGACAGCTTTAGCTTCAATTTATAAAACAGGAGAAAGGCTGCACTTCAACTCAGCTATCTTCCAGGCAACATGCGTGGATGCCACAGTAATTCCTTTTGTAACGGGAAATATAAATGCAAGCCTGGGTTGCTACGGCTGCAGGGAGGCAACAAATATAAACGATGGTGAAGGCTTAATTGGAATACCTTTTAATAAATTTGAGGAAGTTATTAGTAATTTACGAAGTTTAGCGGAAAAACCCATGGTAAGAGCCAGGAGTAAATCTGCATTCCAATCCTTTAAAGGGTGCGGGGAATAAGTTTAAATAACCGGAAGAGTGTAGATAATTATGCGTGAAAGGAATAATATTACCTTATTGTACCACTACAAATGCTGGTAGTGGCTTTTTTTATTTCTTCAGAACTAATATTCAGGTTACTGAATATTTACCTGTTTCTCGAACATCACTTTGGATGATTTCATCTTTTAATTTTTATTACCGCTTTCATAATCTCCCTTTATTCGTGGCAGAATAAAAAGACGAATTTTTGGGAGGTTATCACTTATGAATACGGAAAACAATGTACCGTGCGAAGTAAGCAGAAAAAAAGTTGTCGGCCTTCTGCCATGCTCAGGGGCATGCAACGTTGGAATGCTTACAACAAAATGCGTAACACAGATGGCCCAGAAACATGACAATATTAATTTTGTATGTTCCCTTGGAATACCTCTGGGTATAGAAGGCATTGTTAGTAACGCAAAAAAGTCTGAGTATTATGTTGCAATAAACGGTTGCAAGGTCGGCTGTTCCAGTAAGGCTCTTGAGTCAATCAACATCCTGCCGGATAATGAAATAATCGTCACCGAAGACATCGGTATTCAAAAAAATAAAAACTATTCAGACGAAAACGGGCTTGAATCATTGGTGTCAAAGCTTGAAACATTGATAAATACTGCATTATAAAGGTCCAACCCGACAAGGTGTCCATATAATACCGGTACTGTCCAGATGCCAGCTTACATTCGTGAATATTAAAGTAGTTCCCCTTTATGAGCTTTTTCAATTATTTCTTCAACTTTTGCCTTAATAATATCTCTTGTTTTTCTGAACCCCTCAAGCGACTTTCCCAAAGGGTCTTCAAGTCCCCAATCCTCATTATACTGGTTTGGTAAAAATGGACAAACAACTTCACAACTCAAAGGAAGAAATATCCTGCTCTTACGCCAACGGCCATTGCAAGCTCCACAGGGTTAAGAACCTGTCTAAAAAAGATAGACGCGCCTTGTTTTCAATACTACTCATTCTATTCAAAATATAAATGTTTTTTAAATTATGTTGACTAAAAAGAGAGCAACTAAAGGATCTCTTTTTGTCAACAGCATTTCTCTCAGGGTATAAGGAGCTTCATTTTACCTGCTCCTCGGTGATACCGGCAAAAATCCTTCCAAAGAATAACTGTAATTTTATAACGCTCCACTCGTGAAGCCTTTGAGAAGCTATCTGGTAGTGCTCAGAATCTGAAAGGCCTTCTCCAACTCCCAGCACAACAGCCTGAATTACCGCTGCAGCATCCTGAATTCTTTACAGGCGCTGTTTCACAGCAGGAAGCTGTCTCAGCGCCGGCAGCTTTTTTCCCAGGCGGAAGCCAACCGGTGTTTTCGCCAGCATATTCAATTGCACCAACTGGGCAGAGATCACCACAACCATGGCACCCCTGAATACAGCCCACGGGATTAACAACCACAGGACGGGTTCCATCCAGTTTGTAAACACGGCGTTGGCACTTGTTAATACAAGCTCCACATTCGATACATTCCTCATAGTTCAATACCGGATACCATGTTTTAGACACTTTTATGCCTCCTTTCAAGTTTATTATTTTTCCAATGAAGATGTGGTTTCTTCTATCTGCCGAAAGATGATACCAAATTGCCCTGGCCATAAAGCTTTAAAAGGTGCCGTTGTCCAGTTTTGAGGTTCGCTATAAAGACATCTTAATTATAATATTAGTAAATTAATATCTAATAATATAATATGCTTTATCCAATGAAATGTCATTTCTGCTGTTAAATTTTTCAATATTAATGGCAAATTATCAGGTGACCTGTAGATGCTATTTTTTCGCGGATGAGTTAAATGAATGAAAATACATTCGGGTGAGAGATTTGCTTCATTCTGAGTCGCGGTTACCAAATGGGTAGCCAGGGGCTGTGTAAAAGTAACTTTTTAAAAATTTGCCCCAACAATTGGCCCAAAATAATGATTTAAAAAGATATCCCGTACCAATTTGATAGTGATACGGGATATCTTTTTAAACCAATTTGGAATTTAATGTTTTGCCATTGACCTTTTGGTACAGCCCCTTTTCTGGTATTTACTCAGTTGCCAACTTCTTTTAGCAGCAACTACTTTTTGAACTTGAAAAACAACAGGAGCTTATAATTTGATCTTCTTCTGTTTTTTTCTTCATTGCAGCATAAAACCGTTTTAAGTTATCAGGTAAGATATACTCCTGCTCTGTTTCATTAGTACTGTTACTACCGTATACTGCTTTTAGGATCGCTTCTATAACCATCGCTTTGGGAGGTACAGTGTATTCCTCACCCTGGTATACCCAAATACGGCAATCTACGTCATCTCCGCAAAGGTCACCACAAGATTCGCAAAAGTCCTCTTTTACATCCATTTGGATATCGCTTCCATTGATACGGATCGTCGGAGAGCTGACGAATTTATATTCCCTCGCTAGTTCTTCGCTTAAAACATTTACTTTATTTACAACCACTTCCACCCCGGTGGCTTCAAGCACTTTGGAAACCTCCGTCAAAGCATCATCAAGGCTTTTATCTGTCCCCTGGCATCGTGCACAGATGCTTAAGTCCAGGTATAAAAAATCAATAATAATACGCTTTTTTTCAGCCTTGGTGTTCTTTGAAGCATCACAGCAGCCAGGGCCACACGAGCAGTCGCCTGCATTATTCGCTTCTGTTTCCTGTGAAGTATCGCCACAATCCGAGCAGCAAGAATAATTTACAGGGACATTGTTTTTATCCAGCATTTTAAAACACTCCTTATACATTTTTCAGTCCATAGACTTTACATATATAAAGACGAAGGATATGAAAAAAGGACGCATATTTTTTACGTCCTTTCTATTAACAAAATTTACAGTCTTTTGTCTTGTGCTTATAATCTATAATATTGCCCATGCGGTCAAATTCCAAGTGGCAGCAGCCCAAAAGTATTTCCTTAAGCATTGCCCTTCCCCTTTGCACCCTGGACTTTGCTCCGGATAAGGAAAGACCCAACTTTTCTCCCATTTCCTTTTGTGTTAGGTTATGGAATTCCGTCAATATAATAGCTTGTTTATATTTTTCCGGCAACTGGTCTACCATTGCACGTAAACACATTGCGATTTCTCCATTGGCAGATAAATCTTCTTCCGTCTCATTGGTCAATTTCTCGGCAAGCTCTGATAATTCAATCGCTTTTTCTTTCTTACGATAATAATCCATAATAGCATTTCGCGTCATCTTATATATCCAGGCATGGATTTTATTGTCATCCTGCAAACCGTCTATTCTACTATGGATTTTAGAAAATATCTCCTGCAAAATATCTTCGGTATCCTGTTCATTGGGTACGCGTTTCTTTATGAAATTTTTCAGCGGTACGCTTAGTTCATGCCAGATGGTCGTAATATTTTTGTCCAAACTTATCACCACCTTTATCCAATCTCTTTTATTTACTCAAGTTTCGCAGTTGAATGTTCGACAAAAACCATGATAAAATACAGTTTTGTGTGAATAAAAAATAGGCAAAACACCCGCCTTCTGGCATAATGGAGTTAACCCCAACAACCATT
>MVQL01000121.1 GCA_002067205.1 Pelotomaculum sp. PtaB.Bin104 | reverse complement strand
ATTATGTCGAATCTCATAAAAACAACAACGACCACTGTATTCCAGCGGTCAATTGCTACACTATTAACATTTATTATATTACGACAAACACTTTACTGTTTCCTTCTATGTACTCAAGTTAATGCCAGGTTAAATATTTTAAATCCTAAGCATTGAAAAAATATTTTTTCGAGAAGGAGCTATAACATTATTGTCGAAAGAAATGACTAATAGAATAAGCATAATACCAACTGACCGCTACTTAAATGGCGGTTGTTGTCATTTTTTCATGATTCGACAGCATATGACAATCTTTTATTTTTTTTCTAAGAATTTAACGGGGTATAATTATGATTACTCATTCATCAAAAACAGATTCTGATAAAACCCAAGACACATCTGGAAAAATTGATAAAGCCAAAACAGTAAAACCAAACCCTTTACGAGGAGATATAGTAAACTCAGATTTATTATTAGCTCCACAAAGAATTTTGCAACTCCAAAAAAATATTGGCAATCAAGCAGTAATGCAACTCTTAAGGTCTCAACTTCAACAACAGTCTGTCGGGCAGCCAGGGCAACGGATGGAATCTGAAAAAGATGAAATTCAGGTGTCCCAACTCAAAAGGATCGTACCCAAAGCAATCAATGGGCTTACACATTTAGTGAAATTAACTCCGGACGGACACATCTACAACGAAAATTATTTGGAAAATGAAGTTTGTGAAGTGCACTTTGGAGACCTCCTCATGGTAGACTTGGACGAAGCCTTATACTCTCGCAGAGGGATAAATCAAGAAGTAAATGCTGCAAGTGATCGTGACAAAGAACCGTCACACCTTTGGTTGCAAGCGGTGGAATTCAATCAAGAACCGCTGACAGATACATACGTTCGCGAGGAGATGTTAAAAGAGCCCGTAAAAATTGATATCCCAAGCTGCCAAAGCGGGAGTTGAGGAACTAAATCGCGAGATACTATTAAGCGCTTTGGAAAATGTGAAGTCCGAGTTTGAGAAATATAATCAACCCAAGCAACAAATGGTTGTAGGCGGTCTGATCGGTAAAACAGAACTAGAATATTTGGGATTGGTTGGACTCGATCTCGGGGGAATCGGTCTCAATAAAAATTACCTCGATGTAAACGTTGCAGACCCCACCAACGATCCGAACCATCTCGTGATCGGTGACGCTATGGATCTACAGGCTAGGTTTGAACCCGGGTGTGTAAATAATGTTATAGCACAACTGCTGCCGCTCGTCCTAATGGTTAGCGGTGAAGATACCCAGCTCAACCGGATAAATGCAATAAAAAGGGTACTAGAAGGCGTAAATTATGTAACAGGTGGTGGCGGTACCGTGAGTATTGAGTTTAATGATAGCTCAGGAGAAGCAGCGGTAACGGAAACAATTTTGCGTGAGATAGCACAAGCGTATAAATTTACTTTGGAAGGTATAAGGCCAAGTCTCCCCAAAACACTCCTTTCAAGCATACGAAGAGAAAAAGACCAAAAAAGCTCCACAATCTCCTCAGTCAGCCCAAGCCAAAGTTCAAACTGCCGGAAATTTAGATTTTGTCGGGGGTGACAGATAATTATCATTTCGCTCCAGTTCCTCCGCCACGACTTTTTATCGCCAAGGGATACTATACACCTGATTAGAGTAGTTACTTCGTTGTTCATTGCGTTCAGGGTTACGAAAATCTCAGCAGTACCGTTGCCATCGGAAACGCGAGTTCCGTCGTTCGGGGTAAACTATATACTAATGAATTTCTAGAGTGAAAAACAGCCGTATTCCTGTACGCTAAGGAAAACGGCTGTAATTACTTTCTTGGAGGACTGGACTTTTATATGAATTGCTCTAAATTCATATTTTGACTGCTTAACGTACTTATTAACAATCCGAAGTGTTTCAGCCGAGTCATTACCACCAATAAATAGTGTTATTAAAGTCGAGGCACATCCCGTAAACAGCCAGGTAACAACATGGTATTGGTTTCTTAACAGCTAACTCACTAATGAAAACTGCCATCTGCTGCACTTTTATTTTGCCAGATTATTATTTTTACAATTAGTTATTTTGATACAAGGAATATTGTAGATTCCACTAGAATTATGGGTGAATAAGATGATGCTGTTCCCTGGAGGTTGAAAACATGGACATCTTTAACTATGATATCCTCAATTTGAAGCATATGAAGACGAGGACGAAGATTGATCTTTTGGTTAACGTAAGGTTGTTCGGGCAAGACAGTGAGGGGTGTGCTGGGCATGGCAGCTAAGCGGTCGCTGGGACGGCAGTTCGAGTGGCTTTGGGCGTCGTATGCGGTCAGTACGTTCGGTACGTGGCTCGCGTTCGACGCATTCCCTTTGATCGCGATCCGCGTGCTGCACGCCGGGCCGACCGAAGTGTCGGTGCTGGCCGCGGCTGGGCTGGCGGTGGGGGCGGCGGTGGCGGTGCCGTTCGGTCCGTGGGTGGAGTTCCGCCGCAAGCGGCCGGTGATGGTCGCGATGGACCTGACCCGGTTCGCAGCTATGATGAGCGTCCCCGCCGCATTCGTTCTGGGCTGGCTTAGTTTCGCCCAACTCCACGTCGTGAGTTACCACGAGCACTGTAGTTCCATCTTTGGCAATTTCCCGCAGCAGTTTGCCCAATCCGGCTTTCAGGCCATAGTCAAGACCGCGCGTCGGTTCGTCCAGCACCAGGAGCGGCGGGCCGGCC
>MVQL01000120.1 GCA_002067205.1 Pelotomaculum sp. PtaB.Bin104 | reverse complement strand
GTTTGACCCGGGTTGGATCGTATAATTTCAGTTTGATCGTGAGCGTTTGTTTCATTCAGCTTCACCTCCTTTGCAGAAATACCCTAAAAATAGAAAAGCGGTCGTCTTTCAACAACCGCTGAATATCGACCGCCTCTCATCCCTCGAATGAATTCGAGGGAATTCCCGGCGGAGATCTTAAAAAAAACAATCAAACTGTACAGATACAATGTGACCGACAAATATACAAGCGCATCCAAAGAATTAAGAGCAATCATCTTCTCCAGCAATTCACCACCCCCTCATTCCCAGAACAAAAGCTGCCCAGGCCGCGCTCATACAGAAGCTTATCTGGCACAATGCTAAAATGCTCTTGTAGATTATGTCAACCAGCACCATCTTTCGCGCCGGAGATTCTCCTGCGTGTACAGCCAGTTTCGTTCCGGCGAATCGAGAAGCACTAATTTCGTTGTGGAGCCATGCAAACCAGAACACCCCGAAAATCATAAACGAAACTCCTAATGACTGCCACTGACGCACACCCAAAGACCCGGCAAAGTAACACCCCAGGATTACTGATAGATACAAAAGGACAGTCAATATGGGGTGTGACATGAATACTGTCGGCCCTTTCACAGCGTGACCTACTTCGTGTGCCGCCTGAAATAACGCCGTGAAAATGTCAGATTCCAGAGGATAACCCAAAACGATTAATTTTCGTTTGAAATTACAACGCCCGGTCAGTGAACTCTTATCATGTATTACACGATAAGAAAGACCTGCTTCACCAATCAACTGGCGGGCAAATTCTCCACAACCAACAGTTGATTCTTGTTCTGTAAACATGACTCTACACAACATATCGAAGCACCTGCCTGCAAAAAAGTTAAATGCACAAGCTAACAGCGCCAACATTATCGGAGCGGCAGAATCCACTAACAAATCCCCCTTCTTTTTTCTGAAAGGAGATTCTTTTCGTGAACTGCAAATCCTGCCTAATGAACTAGCCTCATTCCAAAAGCTAGCAATAGGCATGACAGAGCACATAAAAAAGTAGCCCTAGCAGTTATCACAAGGTAATCGCGGTTAATATTTATATTTCGTTCATAAAGATAAAGAGCAAGCGATACCAAAAAAAGTATACTTATTATTACCATTAGACAAACCGTAAAAATCCCTCCATATAAAACAAAATACGGCTTTTGTCCTGCCGGCATGAAAAGGTATGCGTATACTTACTTTCCCAAAAAAAAGAAACCGGGCTATTAACCCGGTGAACATTGTGACATTTTTTTTCGTTGTTTTTGGCGACACTAAACCAACATACACGAGTTCGTGCAGTTGTTATTAATGATTTTACAGCCCAAACACGATAATTGTCAATATAAATTTTGCATATTTATTAATCATTAATTAATTTTCGCAAATAACAGGCTGCAATCCACTTAGTTGAACACCGTTAATGGATCTACGAACTCCGTCTTGTTAACACCAGTCCTTACCTCAAAGTGTAAATGTGGCCCGGTCGAATCGCCGGTGTTGTCAGATAAAGCGATTACGTCGCCCTTTTTAACTTCCTGTCCCGGGCTTACCTTAAATGACCCCAGGTGCCCATACAGGGTGCGATATTTGCCGTGGTCGATCATAATACATTTCCCGTAGCCGCCGTTATTACCCACATAGACAACTAGGCCGTCCCCTGCTGCGTGTACTTCGGTTCCGCTGGGAATTCCAATGTCAATCCCGCTGTGAAACCTGTATTGGCCGCTAATCGGGTGAACGCGATAGCCAAAAGGCGATGTTATGGGGCCGTTCGCGGGCCACGCCAATTCCCCCGATCCGCCACGATACTCCTGTTGTTCCGTACTGCCTGTCAACTCCAACAGGGAACTCGTCAAATTGGCGTCAACGTTGAATACCGGGTCCATGTTCATGGCCAATCTTAACACCAGCTCAGTATTACTGTCTTTTTCAAGGCCGTAGCTTTTTAGTAAGTTTTTTAACCTTTCATAGTATGGTCCGCTTCGATCCGTCGTTACAAGTTCAGGCACAATGGTTTTTGTATAGTCGTCCCCGTTTTCGTCGCCGCTCTCAATTACTTTCTCTTTCCAAGCATAACTATAATTCGCCTCATACGTTTCAGCGCTAACGAGCAATTTGATGTTATGAGTGTAGGTTTCAGTATATGTTTTGGACTCTTCATCAGTCTTCACGACCCATTTATGGTAATAGTAAAGTTGAAAGTCCTTCCATTGAAGTTTTGGTTCCAACTCTTTAAAATGTTTTTCCGGCTCCGGTATCCTGCCCTTCCCTTCCGTCTCAAGCCCGTGCTTACCATTAACTATGGGATCGCCCAAAACCCTGTCTATGGCCGCCATTAGCGACCACGGCACCATATGCGGTTCCGCCTGATCCTGCTCTGCAACAATGTTACAGCCGGCGTTGAGAGTCGGCACGGCAAAAGTCCCTCCTGCATATCCGCTCATCACCTTGGCGACATAAGCGATTGTTTCAGGATACGGGGGTATGCCATTGTACTGTTTAACGGCCCCCGGGCCTGCGTTGTAGGCAGCCACGGCATACTCCGTGTTATTGTTGAACCTTTTTAGGAGTTCGCTCAAATACCGGGCTCCACCGTCGATGTTCTCTTCCGGGTTAAAGGGGTCTTTAATGCCGTACTCTTCTATCTTTGCTGGAGATAATTGCATAATCCCCAGACACCCCGCAAGTGATATTGCGCGTGGGTTAAACGACGATTCGGCATAGGCCACCGATTTAAGCAATTTTACATCGACGTTATATTTTTGGGCCTTTTCTCGGAATATCTGGTCGGAGTTACTAGGCGTGGTGAAGGGATTGGTAAATGTCGTTGCCATATACTGGCCCCAAACACTGCTTACCGTGGCATCTCGATTAGCTCCATTGCCGCTGATACTGTCTGGTCTTTGATAGGCCAAGGTGTTATAGCTCCTGAACTGATTAAGCCAGTCGTTATTAATTTTCCGGTACTTTTTCAGAAGAGCGTCATCTTGACTTAACTTCCACAAGTCATTTTTACTGTAGTTATAAACTACGGCTGGCATGTTCGAGGCTTCGGCAATATACCTTGGCAGCATGAAAAGCGCGAAATAGATAAAGCCGAAAATCAGCGCAAGTACCAGGAGGGCCGCAATATAGGGAGCCAGGATTGGAGCGAGCATGGCTAAAATTCTGGTAAAGACTCGTCTAAATACAACGCCGCCGATTGATTTGGCTACTCTGAAGGCAGTAGCCATTCCGTTGGACATAAGTTGTTGAATTTGATGTTCTTCGCTGATAAAATCACCCCCATAAAAATTGAACCTCCCTCGACTAAAGTCGAAGGATTCCACCGGTGAAGACCGGCGGGCAGCCCCGTTCAACTGGAGCCACTTGCAAAGAGCCGTCCGTGCGACGTAACGCATGGAAGACATACTCACCCCGTCGAGGACAGGGTTTTCAACCGTTTCAGCGCCTCCTTGAAAGGAGTGCCACCTTCCAACTCTTTGCCCAATCGGTACAGGTGGTGGATTTTGACACCCTTCTCCTGTCTCTGAAAGTAGCTCCAGTGCGCCCAGTGGTGCCGGCGCCTTATCTTCTCCGGTAAGGTCGCCGACAGAACTGATGGAACTCTTTCCTTAAAACCCATACCGCGCCTGGCTATAACCAATGCCGCCACGACGTGGATGGGAATACCTTTCTGCGCCATATACTTGAGCTTGCCCGCGACTGAAGTGTAGGCAGGCTTGACCTTGAACACTGCCACGCCCTCTCTGTCAGCACGGGCGATCATGGTGGTTATCAAGGTTCGGTAGGCGAACAGCGTTATCTTCCGGTTGCGCTTCTTGTTCCCATATTTCAGCCTGAACTTGGAATCGGTGGTGTCCAGGTCCTCGATTGTGATGGGCTTCTTCTTTAACTTGGCAATTTTTACTATGTCGATGGCAGCCTGTTCCAGCACTTTGACAGCTTGCCCCTTGGTTAAGCCTTCAAGGTCATATGGAACAGTTGACCAGTCAATGATGTAATCCCGGCGGCACTAATAAACCCCGGTTTCCCGGGGCTATCTCCACGCAATTTCTGTATTTGGATTGACCTGTGGTTGCCTAAGTTTTTCGAACTCTTTTCTAATCCCTTCTGTTGTCAGCCTTTGCTCCAACCCGCTGACAGTGGCCTGGCGCTTGGCGTATTCGGTTTCTGCCGTCTCAAGCCGCCTTCCAGAACACTCGTGGATGGCATTGCCCATCGTAAGTTCGATTTGTGCTGATGAAAGTTTTTCTTTAGCTTTCCGGTAAGCCGATTCAGTTTCCGTTACCCTGGTCATGGCTACAGCTGCATCCGGATTCCATGATACATCACTAGGATCAAAGTTATTTTCGAAATAGTCGTAGGCAGTCACATAATCATTCTCTTTTATATTCTTCTCGATCTCAAGAGAATCTGCTTTTTGCTGCAACTCCTGCATATGTGATGATTTGGGGCTGTACATGTTCTTGGCATAGGTGTAGTTCGCTTTCGCCTCGTCATAAACCGGTTTGTACTCTGCCAATTGCGTTCTGGCATTACTGAGGCTTCTTTGGGTATTGGCAATACTGTTTTTCACCTGTGAAGCTGCGCCGGGGTCGGTCAAGCCGAAATATCCCTGCGCGGCCTTTACTCCCGCGTAACTTGCCGACACCGTTTTCCCGAGCATGCCGTTTCCGAACAACCTTTTCCCTGCGGCGTATGCAACACCGGGATCGTCCAGCATGGCCGGGTCTGCCACACCCATTGCCTGCGCCCTTTCGTCAGGTGACATTTTGAGGATGTCTCCGGCTTTACCGGCTATTTCGGTAATGCCCCCACCCATGGCTGATCCAAATAACGCGCCCGCTCCTGCTCCGGCTGCCGGGTTCCCTGTTAACGCGCCAGACAAGATCCCCCCCGCGGCCGCCCCGGACAGCGTAGCCGCTGTTTTAAACCCGAACCCGGCCACTTTACCCATCATGCTCATAGCCGGGTTATTTGCCCCTCCGCCAGTTCCTCCGGCAACGCTGTCAACAACACCGGATAGAGCCTCTTTCCCCGGAATTTTATTTGGTATTTTAGGTGCCAATATCTTGCCCAACGTTAACAGGGAGCCAATTCCCATCATTGCCCCCATGGCACCTAATGCCCCGCCGGAACCAAGGCTCTCTGCACCCAATGCCCTCCTGACGATAACAGCTATTGAAGGCAGGCCCATGATACAGGCAAGGGAAAGCCAGAAATCTCCTCCCTGGGCTTGGGTCTCCTGAACTAACATAATCCCGAAGGACAAAACCGCCGCATGTGCTGTCTGTAAAAAAATCTGCGATATTAGTTCCTTGAACCAATAGTCCAGGGCGCTCCTTCGCGATGGAACCATCGCTATAACGGCAACCACCGGGAGTAAGCCAATAAAAAGGGCGATAACCAATTTTCTCACAACATACTGCCAGTTGATTACCCCTATTGAGAATACCGAAACGAAGGTCAGGATAGCCTGTCCTAAAGACATGGTATCGGTATTTATTAGAGTGCTTAAAAAATCACCGCTTAACTTGTCCCCGACGATCCACTCGAAAAACTTCACCATTGCGTAATTTATGTCAAATAACACGCTCAGGACATATATACCAAATTTCAGGACAGCCAACCCCAAAAAAAGCCCTGCTGCGTATTCCCTAAAAGAGATTTTTGCGTTCGGGTTGGCAGATGTGTATAAAGCGCCCATGCCCATTAAGACTATCACCACTACGAGCGAAACCGGAACTGAATCGTTTAATTTGTTATAATAGTCTGATAAGGCTCCGAATTCCTGCGCGGTGAAGGTATGAAGGAAGGCGCCGTCTGTTGAACTGGAATTGGGACTTACGGATACCGTTGAGGTTGGGGTATAGCCTATAATCCCCAGTGATGTCCCGGCTATTTTTTCAGCCGCAAACACCATAAACAGGCATATTACAAGTCCCGCTAGTATTTTCTTGGCCAGCATAACTTTATTCGGGTCGTTATATGCACCGACAATCACAATACCAGCCAGAACGACGAATAAAATACAAATAACCGCCACTACATTTCTTGCGGCACCTACGATGTTATTTCCGACCCTTTCAAACTCTCCCCTTACTGCCTGCCCTCCGCTTACTTGCGCAATTGGGGGGTCCTTTAGCGTATAATCCCCTTGTTTTAAATTATCCGGCTTTGGAACCTGATTCTGAAAAATCAATTCAAGAGGATCGTATAAGTTGAACATATACATAAAAAACTTTGGTATTGCTACCAGAAGACTCCCTGCCATCCTCTCGGGCCAATCAGATTGTTCTTCGTATTGTTTGCGTTTATTATCTGCAACGGCTGCTGGGTCTTCAGCGGTGACGCTGGTTCTTGCCCATTTATATCCCATAGAACCGCACGTTACTTTATAATAATAGGTTTTTCCTTTTTCTACATTAGAGTCCGTGAAGGAAAACGCTATCACTTTTTGCATATTAGTACCAAGGTCGGCGTTGTTTACTTCCTGCTCCACATCTTTGTAGCCGATCTCTTCGTTCTCCTGATCCCTCGCTTCGCCGCGGTATATACGGATGATATTAGTCGCCACCGTCAATGGGTTATTGCTTTCATCAACAATATTTGTGTTCCAGTTAAGCGTTATCGCTCCATCCTTATAGGCGCCGTACAGACCTTTCACGCTCTCGGCCTTTAAATTCTGCCCGGCATAGGCCAGGCCGATCACATTGAGACTGAACATTAAGGCCATTACCACCAAGATAACTTTTCTCATCATACCGCAACCCTCTTAACCAGGTCGGTGGGGTCGCTGGTGAACATATTGTATTCGGACTCCGTAACGTCCCCGTAAAACACTGAGGCGTCGTTATTCACTTTCACGATTCCCCACCCCTTGGGTGCGCTCAACAGGAAATTAGCCTCGCCCTCGGAGAGGGAAAACTTGTCCTGGACTGCGGCTATGTCGATATTTTCCTGCCTCAACAGGAACTTTGTGCTGGCGTTCTTCAGAATACCCATCCCCTGAGGAACCCTTAAGAACACTTCAAAGCCCTGTGTGATGGCACACATGGAAATATTCTTTTTTCGCGCCCTCCTGAAGGCGTCTTCAAGCCACTTGGCGGTCTCAACGGAGTTTTCGTCCATCATGGTCTGCGATTCGTCAGTGACAATCCGCTTCTGAACCTTCCAGTTTTTGCCAAACTTCTCCCAAACCCATTTCGTTGCCACAAACAGGCCAACCGGACGCATGATGTCCTCGTCCAGGCCCTTTACTGAAATCGCGAATACCGGAACGCCTCTTATGTCCACGTTCGATTGGCAATCAAAAATTGCCTGGGAGGGTATTCCCCCGTGCCTGGTAAAAGGTTTTAACAAGAAAACTGCCTGTTGAAGCTCAGGAACAGCGATCATTTTTTCGTATAAGTCTGATAATGTCGGCATTACTTTTTTTATTCCCGCCACCGATATTACGTTATCCTTTAACTCGGTTTCATACAGGCTTAAGGGGTCCCCCGTTATTCCCTTTTCAACATAAAGTTCCTTAATTAACTCCTGAATCATAACCTTTACGTGGCCGGTCAGCGCACTTGGTTCATAGGTGCGGATCATTTTAAAAACCACAGCCTGCACCGCTTTAATGGCGCTCTCGATATTAACTGTCACATTGCCATCCTCGTCTTCTTCCTCGTCCACGTCGAAGATATTTATACGGTACTTGCTGTCGGCGGACAGCTTGATGTATGGGCAGCCCATGCCAACCATAAGGTTCTCGTACTCGTTTTCGGGGTCTATGATAGCAGTGAGAATACCTATGAACGCAGAACGCAGCGTGATTAATTTAATCAGAAAGCTCTTCCCGAAGCCAGCGCGACCGAAAACCACTATATTGTAGTTGCCTATCTGCCGGTCCCAGCAGTCATAGAACAAAATACTGCCCTGGATGTCGTTACCGAGTATGATGCCTGACTTATGCCGGAGGCCACCTAGGCCAAACGGGAAAAGGTCCGCTATATTGGAGGACTCCATGTCCCTGAACACATCTTTGATAGCGTGCTGATCGAGAGGCGTCATGCCGAACAGGGCCTGGAGTTGGCGCGTGTCTGCAGCCCGCAAAAATATCCCCCTGCCGCTGAACTTTTTGACCAGGAGGTTGCAAAACTTTTTAAACTCTTCCATGCGAGTTGATGATGCCATAGCTTGTATCGCGACTAAAAACAGCTTTTCAGATCCCTGGCGAATCAAGGCATGGCGGCGCTTCAAGTCCTCTACTTGTGACAGTAATGTATTGCGCCTGGCTGAATTGTGTTCATCAACGTAATCCGCCTCTAATTTGGCAATCTGTTGCTCCAATTGCCAGATTGTCCGGGCTTGATCCGTCGGGGTGATATGAATTGCCACATCGCAGTCTGCTTCACCAAAGTCTCCGGCATAGAGCGAATCAAGCATCCCTGCATTAGTTGAACTACCACTGAGAGCCGCATAAAAACTTCTGAAATACCTTGATATTTCAGATGTGGACCCAATCTCCACGTAGTAGCCACCGTTGTCTTCAACCTCTCGCACGAGAGAGGGGGCGATCATGTCCTTGAAATTAGCTGCGCCTAAGATAATGTCCGGCTGATTTTTGCCGGGCGGTTTTGAAATAAATTTTTTAGATTTCCCCTTTTTGTTAAAAATAATCATTTATAATCACCTCAAAAAATAACCGAGCCATTTTAGGCTCAGTTATAAAAAATAGGCCAGAAAACCCGAGGGCTTGCCCCGTGGAGAAGTCAGTGTGACTAAATATTAGTCAGCACTGTCTCGGGTGTCCTTGAATTCATAAACAGCGACAGCATATTTTGTGCCTGAACCTCTTCTAGCCTTGCAAACGGCGCCATGTCCCTGTTAAAGGTCTGGTATAAAAGTTCGAGCACGGCTTTCTTATTAAGCACGGCAGAGTGTATCCCCATTGCGTCCAGGTTTCCCCGGATTAATGAAGCGGATTCGAACAGTTCCGTTTGGGCGTTTTGCCTCATTCCCTCTGTAGATATTCTGGCACTTTTAGTTTTAGGGATCGATTTGACAAGCGTATCAAGGATGGGGTTGTCGATCTGGATACCACCCTCAACTCCTGCGCTGGCCGCGTCGATCTTTAGGATAATAAAATACCGCCTGTCACGTAAATGTTTACCTTCGGTTTTCTTCTGCATGTACTCGATATGTTCTTCCGTAAGTTTTTTGATATTCTCCGGTTTCCCATGGTTGAGGCTTCTCAGCCAATCCAGGTAATCTTTTAAATTAAGGTACCTTGTTTGGATAAGGAAAGTGGTGGGCAAATTGAGAGAGTTGATCAAGTTTTTAAAGCTGAGCCAGATCGTCGCCTGCTCTTGAAGAGAACGCAGGGCCATATTAATAGGCTCAACCTCAATCACGAGCCGGTACTTGTTTCCGGTAAGCTCGATAATCCCTTCCTGTGATATATCAACGTAGTCCAACAACTCCTGCGTGCTTTCCGCCTTTTTTTGAGGCCGGAGCAGGTAGTATACTGCTCCGGCTCCGGCAGCCAATAACAAATAGTCTGTAAAAGCCATCAGGATCTCCTCCAAACAAAAGTCTTTTTGCGCGATTTAAACAGTGCCAGGTAATAAATGTATACTGCGATAGGAAGCCCTGTTTTTGATTCTTTCGTAAATACAGCAATAAAAGCAAGCAAAAGAGGTATTAAGTGATGAATATGAGCAAGCGCAAAATTCTTGACCGGGATTGCTGGAATTATTTTAGATAGTTCATAGCTTACTTTTGCCCCCAAGAGGACTACTACCAGTTGAAAAAAATTAAGTCCTGCAATGATTTTGCCAGAGGCTGGTTTTTGAGAAAGTGGATGCTGATGTCCAAACATGGATTATCTCCTTACTGCGTTGTTGTGGTGGAAAAACCAAAAAAGCCCATAAGGGCGCCGACGATTTTTTCGGCCTCGAATATGCAAATGAGGCATATAACAAACCCCCCCAATATCTTTTTCGCCAGAAGAATTTTATTGGGGTCACCGTGCGCTCCGCCGAAAACGATCCCAGCCCATATAATCAGACAAACACCCGCTATAACTGCAATTCCCCGGACAAAACCAACAACATTCGAAGCTACTTTATCAGCATCATCTGCAAGGGCTTTCCCATTCCCTTGGGAATACTGGTTTACGGTATCGGCTAACCCGGCATATGCAGCGTTTGAGATCGCTGTACCTGCAAAAAAGACTAGCGCTGCAATAAAAATGATAATGTTTAGCGTTTTTTGATTAAACATAATTATCCCTCCTGTTGTATTTTGGAAATACTAATGATATACTCTGAGTCCATCCCTCCCTTCAAAGCTCCCCCCAAAAAAACAAAAGCCGGAGTTTGCCCGGCAAAAATTGTACGACAGTCCACCCCAAAAAAAGACTAACCGCAATATTTCCAACAAAAATACCGGCACTCTGGCCGGTATCTGTCAATACCCTGCTGCCCCCGCGTAAGCCCTTCTGTCGTGTATGTTCTGGCACCCTCCGCCTTTACCCTTTTTGCCGGTCGATGCTGTACTTGTGCTGCGGTTCAGGCATCTCATTTTGATCTGGCTTTCAACCTTTAGAGGCGCCCAATCCTCTGATCTCTCCTGATATGTACGCCAAATCTCTTTCCATTCTTTAACCTTGTCCGGGTTTTTATTCGTTACGCTTGCCACCGTTTCGTGAAGCCCAACGTATCCCGACAAACCAACCAGGTCTTTTATCGCATATGCCGATTCAACTACACCTTTTAATTCGAGGGCTTTATTCAAAAGTTCCGGGGCCGGTACGCCGACCAAGTTAATACGCTCGCTCCTGCTTTCAACTTCAACCGCATACCTCACGCCGGTAAGGTTTGTTTTTTCAGCGGGGGGCGTGTAACTCCCCGGAGCAGGGTGGAACATGGGGGTGGGGTCGATAATGGTTGCAGCCCAGGCCGTTACTTCGCGCTCGGTCTTTTCCTCTTTACTCATATCTGAATTTTGTATTTCTTCCAGGTACATTCTCGACGCGGCCCTGACCATCCTGGCGGTTTCGATGTGTTTAAGGACTCGCTTAGCCTCGTAATAAAGCGGTTCATTATCCCTCAGCTTCCCTGCACTACGCCCCCCTACCGCAAAATTTGCCTTCAACCCAAGCTTGTTGCGAAATTTTATAACCAAGCCCCTTGAAACTCCTAAAGTTTTTGCAATCAAACTGTCGGTAAAACCTTTATTATACAGTTTAATAAATTCTGATTCGTCGGTTATTTTCCCCTTAGTTGACTTGATACCGTTCTTCTTCCTTATCCTGGCAACCTTGCTCCGGGAAATCCCCAAGGTTTTTGAAATTTCTTGGTCAGTCGCTCCTTTTTCCTTTAACTTTGCCACCTTCTGAACAAGCTCGTCAGTATTAATAAAATCCCCCCCAACTGCGACCCTCCGGCCACATTAGCGTCCCTCTTTTCTCCTCGCGGAGAAAAAGGTGAAGTCAAATCTCTCGTAAAGACATATACTAATGAAATAACTTTAAATTAATTTATACATCAATAATTAACTGATAATTAATTATAACTAATCATAAATTAATTTTCAATATGAAATTTAATCTAAAATTAATTCAGTCGTTGGGGAAACAGGAAGAGGAAGGTTTTCCTGCCGTTCTACCGACACACAGAACGACAGCCCTTTACAAAAATGTTTGCCGGAAGGTTTCCGGCCTTAACTTGCAAATACTGTGAACTTAACCGCTGTTACCTGCCTGTCCCGCAGTTCTACATCAGCGAAACCGGGAATAACTTTAATTTTGCGGCCGTCATCTTCATCCATAATGCGATGAGCAACAGCCACTGCCTTAACCGCTTGGTTTACTGCACCTGCACCGATGGCCTGCAGTTCGACGGAACCGCCGTTTTCGCGCATGGCACCGAGGATCGCTCCGGCAAGTTTTTTGGGTTCGGTTTTACTGGATACTTTTAACAGCACTACAATATTCCCCCTTTTAAGATTTTTGAGAAAACTGCTTTTATGGTCGGAAACCACAACCACAACTTTGTTATACCAAACCAGGCAACCAACAGCACCATGCCCGGCATTACCACAAACCGCTCAAGCAAGCTCCCCGTCTGTACCAGCGGCAGGCCGAAGCGTTTTCCATAAGGCCACAGCCAGGGCACCCCCTGGGGGTTGAAGCTGTCCATGACCAAGTGAGAGAGATAGCCTGCAAGTATCAAATAGTGCATTTTGGGGATGTGCGCTCTCCACCCCAAGAACAATGCCGCCAGGATAAACACTGCTGCAACACCAATAGCGGAGTGCAGCGCTCCCCTGTGTCCAACAACTGTCTTGAACAGGCGGGGAATTACCGGGATCATCCTCCCGATTTTGCTATCCGGGCTGTCTACGTCGGGCAGGAGTGCCGCAATCCCAGCAACTCCCGCTGACAGTGCAGCAGTCTTTGCGTCCGTGTGTCCGGCTAAAAGCAGCCCAGCGGCTGCGCTGGCTAAAAAGTGTGTGCGCCAAAGCATCATGCTATCCCCTTTCTACTGGTATCTACTGGTACTATTGACCCAGCACCTTATACGGTGTACAGCCCGGTCAAGCTCGTCAGCGGCAGACTGAAGCGCCTTTAGATCACTCCCCGCTCGCCTGAACATTTCCAGAGCCGTTTCTACTGCCCGGAGGGCCATACCCAGTTCGCCGCATTCGGCTTCAGCCGTGCTCGCAACTGGTTCCGGGGCCATTTTCATTTGTGTTGCCAGCATCAAAACCACCCCCATAAAAAAAATAGCCCGTGTTTCCACGGGCCGCAAAACCGGGAGGTCAGTCCGCCACCGCCGCCCCTCCCAAAAACAGCGGCTTTCAGCTACAAAATAATTGCCGGGTATGAATGTGTACCCCGGCAATTTGACTTATGCTAGTTGACCAACCGGACAATTTTCGCCCGCAGCGAATTCTCCCCATCCGGACAGATCCGAATCTTTACCGGAAAATCGTAGCTGTTCCCGATCCTCAAGTCAGCCACGCCCCACTGCACCGCAGCATCGTCGTCGTGAGAGGCGTAGGGCACGTCCCCACCGACGTGAGTGCTCCGCTCGACGACCTCCAATCTGGCTTCCCTGGCAGCCTGGTACAGTATGGTTGCCGTCCGGCAGACGCCGGAACCCATGTCCGAACCAGTGAAGCCCAGCCCCCAGGTGAAGCCGTTCTCTTCAGTCCTCGGGCCGGTGGCGGCGTTGAACGAAAACACTTCGCCGGGCCGGAGGACTGTCCCGTCGATCCTTTCAGCGGCTAAACGTGCGTTGTACATGCTGCCCAAATATTTTTCCTCGTTGGGATATTCCAACTTACGCTCGGCTAACGTCAGGTACTGCCGGACGTGTTCTTTGACCCCGGAAGCTTTTTCGTATATGGCGCTCCTGTCAATCCCGGACCGGCTGGGCTGGTTCGACAACAACGGGTAGACGAGCACCATGTCCGGTACATCGTCTTCGGACGGGAGCCACGCGACGC
>MVQL01000119.1 GCA_002067205.1 Pelotomaculum sp. PtaB.Bin104 | reverse complement strand
GGAGGCGAGTATTTGGAAACCTGCTATGGTGACATAGTAAGGCGCCGACTACTTAGCCTACTATGATGTGGCCGTTTCCCTGTCCGGCCTGCAGAGCTACACGCTCAGCAGCATCAGCCGGGTGGACAGCGCCGAGCTGATCAACGCCTAATTCAGCAACTAACTAAAGAACAGGGTAAACCGGGAGAACTATTCTCCTGGTTTAATGCAAGACCAAATTCAGAAAGGGGGCAAGGCAAATGGCAAAGGTGCTCCGCATGAGCTTTAAAAATGAGGGCGGCAACACAGTCAGTATCAGCCTGGACGCGCCGCGGGACAACCTGACCGAAGCCGAGGTGGAAGCTGCCATGGACCTGGTGATCACCAAGAACATCTTCACCTCTTCCGGCGGCAACCTGGTGACTAAGTCCGACGCAAAAATCATTGACACTACCGTCACCGACCTGTATACACCTGCGGTTTAGTGAAATAATTTTAAAACTATAAGCCTTGATCTGAGGGAGGAAATCCTCCCTCTTTTTATACCCGGGGTAACTAAACCATTGAACTGATCTCCTTGTCCCCCCTGCTGCTCTGCTGAAACATCAAAATAAAAACAAGAACCGTCCCTCTCGTTTCGCAAATAGGCACATATACCAAGGAATTAAGCAGAAGGAGGTGAGCGAAGGGTGGAAGAAATCATCAAGCTGGCGGGCAATTACGGCTTTCCCATGGTGGTGGCTGGCTATTTGTTGATCCGGTTGGAGCCGGTAATTAAAGACCTGCAGAAAAGCATTAACTCGCTAACCATAGTGGTCGCCAGGCAAAGCGGTTTGGAAATGGAAGAAATCAGCAGGATCATCAACGGATAATAAATGGAAAATAATCAGTGGAGGAAACCTGGTATATTAAATAAATAGAGAAAAAGGAGGTAATGAAATAATGAAAGCAAGCTTCAATAAACAGCACATCTATTTCACTGGCCGCTGCTCCGATAGTTCAAAATGATAACGCAATTGTCGATCAAGGCTCTTCTGTATTAGTTAATGTACTCCGGCCACCAGAATTGGAGCAGGCTTCCCCAAAAAGCTAAACAAGATTATTCTTTACCTAATAATAATTTAGGGATACAATTAATCAATTTCATTATTTACAGACTTTTTCCATAAGTATGGTATAGCTATGTTAATTAAAGAGGGTAAAAAATTGAATGCACCTAAATTATGGACCAAGGATTTTTTGATTATTTCAATTGTGAACTTTTTTGTTTACATCACCTTCTATCTATTGATTGCCATTATGGCGGTATATGCGGCGGACAGATTTAACGCTACACCCAGTATGGCTGGACTTTCATCCGGCATTTTTGTTTTAGGGGCAATTTTAGGACGTCTATATGCCGGAAGCTCAATTGACCGTGTTGGACGGAAAAAGATGCTTTATGCCAGCATTGCGTTCTATTTAATGACCACCCTTTTATATTTTAAAGCTGACAGTTTGACCCTCCTGTTAATCCTCCGTGTGTTCAACGGGGCAGCTTTTGGAATGGCTTCGACAGCTACCGGAACAATTTCGGCGGAAATTATTCCTAATGAGCGGCGCGGGGAAGGAACCAGCTATTATGCCCTCAGTCTGACTATTGCTACGGCTGTCGGACCTTTTCTTGGGATGTTTCTCACCCAACATGCGAACTTTAACGCAAATTTTATTGTATGCGCTGCCGCTTTAGGCGTTGGCTTCATCTTTGCGTTCCCTTTGAAAGTTTCAAAAGTAGAATGGGCAAACAAAAACCCGGAAAATACGGGGGGAATAAATTTTAATACCTACTTTGAACCTAAAGCATTACCCATTGCAGTGATTACGGCCTTGACTTGTTTTAGTTTTTCGAGCATTCTAACTTTTATTTCGGCCTACATATTAGAAATTAATTTGATTAATGCAGGAAGTTTTTTCTTCATTGTTTATGCCGCTGCCATATTGGTTTCCAGACCTTTTGTCGGCCGCCTGTTCGATATTAAAGGAGAAAATTTCGTAATTTACCCTGCTTTATTGTTGTTTTCGGTCTCCTTGTATATAATTGGCCAGTCTCACCAAGGTTTCACACTTCTACTTACCTCAGTCCTGGTTGGTTTTAGCTATGGAAACTTTTTTTCCAGCGCTCAAGCTCTGGCCGTCAAGGTATCACCCCCACATCGCAAGGCGCTGGCGACCTCTACCTTTTTCATCTCAGCGGATGTAGGAGCAGGCATTGGACCTTTTATACTGGGTTTTTTTATCCCTACACTAGGTTTTAGCGGTTTGTATGCAAGCATGGGTATCGTTGTGCTCGCCACTGCCTTCTTATACTATTTCTTACACGGCAGAGCTTCAATGGGTGAGAATGTCAAGTCTTCTTGAAAGCCGTAATGTTTCTGAGGGAATGGCTACCTCCCTTATCAGGTATATAAATTCCACTAAGCCATCAGAAATAGCAACCCCTCATTTTTTTAGTTTTTTCTAATATTCAATTAGAAAAACTTCTACATCGTCAAGCTTCAAATCAAACTTTTCCCCCATAAAGTACAACGTTCATATGTGGATCTGCGATCTGATATCCGCAATGATCGTCAATGCTCCATAACCTTGCCCTTGACTTCCGGAGAAATAAACCAAGTCTTTTTGAGTAGCGCCTCCAATAGTTTTCACGAGTCTTAATACTAGAGTCCATTCCTACCGCCTCCATCACAGTAATACTTTTGATTATACCGGAAATTATACAGAACCTATACTAGAGTCAATTTGTAAATAAACTTGTTAAATAAATGGTTTTTATGTTCATCTTTTTATAGATAAAATTATTTTATATAGGTTATTTAATAGTATTATGCATATATAATATTGTTTAGTATTTGTTTAAGAGAGGATGTATCTGATGCGCCCTTTTACCATGAATATTGTTGATGACATGAGAGGGCAAAATATCATCGCCCTCGAGCACGCCAAGCGTGATAACCGAAAAGTTGTCGGGATGTACTGTGCCTTTGCACCTCAGGAGCTGGCGCTGGCGGCCGGGGCGATCCCGGTCAGTCTGTGCGGCACCAAGCACGGGCCGGTTACCGCCGCGGAAAAAATCCTTCCCCGTAACCTGTGCCCGCTAATCAAGTCGAGCTTTGGCTTCGCCATTACCGATACCTGCCCATACTTCCGGTTTTCGGATATCATCGTGGCTGAGACCACTTGTGATGGCAAGAAAAAAATGTTTGAGCTCTTGAAAGAATATAAACCTATCCACATGATGCAATTGCCCCAGGGAACGGACAGGCCGTATGCGGTTGCCTGGTGGGTGAAGGAGTTAGAAATTCTGAAAGAGTGGCTGGAGGAAAGCCTGGGCGTGGAGATCACGCGGGCAAATTTAAGAGAGGCGATCAAGCTGTGCAACCGGGAGCGGGAAGTGCTGAAGCGCCTCCATGAAATGAACCGCTTAGATCCGGCACCGCTGACGGGGCTGGACATGCTCGCGGCGATTTGGATGAAGGGTTTCAATGTGGAAAAGGAAAACGGTATTAACCTGGTTAGCCAGCTGATTGATGAGATCCAAGAGATTGCTGACAAGAGACAGTCTCCCTTCCAGCCCGGCACACCCCGCGTGCTATTAACCGGCTGCCCGGTGAGCATCGGTTCGGAAAAAGTGGTTCGTCTGGTGGAGGAGTGCGGCGGCGCCGTAGTGTGCTTTGAGAGCTGCAGTGGCATTAAAACGATGAAGAACCTGGTGGACGAGGATGAAGAGAAAGAGCCGCTGCAAGCGATCGCCGAGTGCTACCTGAAAATTCCTTGCTCCGTGATGACGCCGAACCCAGGCCGGTTTGAGCTCCTGGGCCAGCTAATCAGTGATTACCAGGTGGACGGGGTCATCGACCTGACCTGGCAGGCCTGCCATACCTATATCATCGAGGACGTTAATATCCGCAATTTCGTCAGGGACCGCTTCGGTATTTCCACCATCCAGCTGGAAACTGATTACTCCGACTCTGACCTGGAGCAGCTGAAGACCAGAATCTCGGCCTTTATCGAAATGATTAGCGTGTAAGGGCGTTAGTGATCGCAGGCGCCCTCGGGGCTGCCCTGATTGCCCGAAAAGCTAAAAATGCACCTGTCCCCTCGGGGCGGTCAATGAGATTGTTAAAAACGGCTGCATATTACCTTATGTTTATATCTAATTAAATAAAAAAGGAGGTTTACAATGGCAAAAGCACAGGTGGAGTTCATCAATACCTGCCCCAGCTGCGCGGAGCATGTGGAGACGATTAAAGAGGTCGCCAAAAAATATGGCGATGACCTCGAGGTGCAGATTTACTACGCCGGCAAGGATGTTGCTTACCTAAGGAAGTACGGTATGGTAACCAAGGGCACGCTGATCGTCAATGGCAGAAAAAAATACGACGCCCTTTCCCGGGCTGTCATTGAAAAAGCCATTAACGATGCTGTGCGGAGCGGCGGCAGCTAATGCTGGACCTGCTGCAAAAAGTGATCCTGGCCGCCTTTGATATCTTAAACGGCGCTTCGGTGTGGCTGGTGATTAGTTTCATCTTGGCCGGCCTGATGCACAACCTGGTCACCACGGAGCGACTGCACCGCATGTTGGGCAATAAAAAAGTCTCGTCGCTGGTAAAGTCCACCGTTTCAGGGATGCTCCTGCCCATCTGCAGTTGCGGGGTGATTCCCCTGGGAGTGGGGCTATACTATTCCGGGGCCTACCTGGGCCCGACTCTGGCCTTTATGACGGCTACCCCGATTATTAACCCGGCGGCCTTACTGCTTGCCTACGTTTTTTTGGGCCCGCAGATTGCAACCATTTACCTGGTCACAGGCTTTGCGGTGCCGATGCTAATTGGGCTGGCCGGCAATGCGCTGGGTGGGCGAGAGCTGCATGCACCGGGCCTGGAGGAACCGGTCGAGTTGGCCGGGCTGGAGTCCGGCCATGAGCCAAGCCTGGTCCAAAAGCTGGTCTGCGGCCTGCAGTGGGGATTTTCCGACATGGGGGTTCCGGTCAGTAAATACGTGTGCATAGGCATGTTGCTGGCCGGGCTGATTATCACCCTGGTGCCCGCGTCCTTAATTCAAATGTACCTGGGCAGCCCCGGCGTGATCTCCCTGGCCGGCATTGCTGTGCTAGGGGCGATCATGTACGTCTGCGCGGTGGGGCACATTCCGTTTATCGCGGCCCTAGTGGCCAGCGGTGCGGCGCCGGGTCTGGCGATAACGTTCCTGATGACCGGAGCGGCCACAAACCTGCCCGAACTGATCAGCATGTATAGAATGATCGGCAGGCGCACTGTGGTCATATATGCGGGGGTCCTGATCCTTTCCTCCTTTCTGGTGGGCTACCTCACCAACCTGTACCTGCTGCCGTGCTTTGTGCCCTTTTTCGACTTGACCGGTACCCGCAACACTGTATCCCTGGCGAATAGCTTGATCTTCTCCGCACCTGAGCCACTGCGCTATCTTTGCTCGGTGATGATCATCTCCCTCGGCCTTTACTCGCTGTGGCCGGGTGTCAAGAAATTACTGCTGAAAGCAAGGGTTGCCTGATGGCCTGGCGCAAGCTGAGCACGATATTTATGGCCTGTGCCTTGGTGGCTCTGGCGGCCGGCTATGGGGCAGGGAGCAGCAAGACCTCGCTTCCCACCGGCGTTGAGCTGGCTACGGGCGGACCGCTGCTGGAATATTTTCAGGCCACCCATCCAGGCCAGGAGGCGATCGTCTATAGCCGGGCTGATGTAAACAACGATCAAGGAGTGGATTTGGTGGTGATTTTCAGGGCGGGCAAGGAGAACAACGCGATGCTGGCCGTGCTGGGTTTCCCAGGCTCCTACCAGTGCACCAATGAGGTGCCGGCGCCCGTGTCGGACCAGGTCATCCAGTTTAAGGACATTGACGATAAACCGCCCCTGGAGTTTATTGTCCAGGGAAGGAAAGGCACCAATTACGGTTACGCTATTTATCGCGTGGAAGGAACTAACCTGGAGGACTTATTTGGAGAGGGGATGAAAGACTGCTGCTAAGACATTATTTGTTTAAAACCATGCACTATTAGTGTGATCATATCTTTCAGCGGTGAAATATTGTAGTATCAACCGGCCGGCTGGTACCGGTGGTCTGCTCGGCAGCTACAGGTTAGCAATGATCAATACATAGCAATTTTACTGCAAGCAGGTCAAGGCAAAGCGAAGGTAATAATATCAGAGTTAATATGATAAGGAGAGATATGAATGAGTAAAAAGTTTAGGTCTATTATGTTGCTGATCGCGTCAATCAGCCTTGTAGCACTGCTGGCCGGCTGCGGGGGGGCCAAGCAAACAGGTGGCAAAGCCGCAAATACCACCATCCCGGCCAAAGACAAGGACTATGTGGTGCAGCTTGGCTATTATAACTGCGACCACATGACTGGCGCCTGCATTGCCAAGGACGCGGGGATCTATGACCAGCTTGGCCTGAAGGTAAACGTGCTGGGAAACGCCAAGGTCCCTGAGGCGATGGCGGCGGGCCAGATGGATGTGGGATATGTGGGCAACTCGCGCATGATGCAGGCCTTTTTAAAGGGCTCGCCCATAATTGTCGGCGCCAACAACCATATTGGCGGTTCCCATTACCTGGTTGCCTCCAACGAGATCAAAAAGCCGCAGGATCTGCTGGGTAAGCAGCTGGCGATCGGCACAGACCCGGAGAAAAACAACTATTCGTGGATCAATATGGCTAATAAACTGGGGCTGCCGATTGAGGGTAAAAACTACACAGTACTGAACATGGCCGACAAGGACGAGTACTTTGCCATGAAGGCCGGGAAACTGGACTGCTATGCCGCGTGCGACCCCTGGGGTTCTATGGCCGAATACGAAAAAACGGGCCATGTTCTGGCCACTATGGACAAATTACCCAGTGGCGAGTGGGGCGAGTGCTGTGCTTATAACTTGAACAAAAATTTCGCCGCTGAACACCCGGAACTGGCCAGGCTGATGGTCCTGTCCCACACCAAAGCCTTGGAATATATCTATCAAAAACCGGTCAGCTCAGCAGAAATTTTTGCTAAAAACTACAGTGTGCCTGAGGAAGTGGCCCTGATAACGATCTGGAAGAAAACCGTTGCCGAGGGCAGGACGCTGACCTGGAAAATCGACACGGCTAACTGGCAGCGGCAGATCGACATGGAACTGGGCTATGGCACCCTGACTGAAGCCCCTGGGGTAAGTGAGTTTATCCAGCCCCAGTACCTAAACGAATGCGGCGCTGATGACTTTGACACCTTTATCAAGGAGAAAGTGGACCCAGTCTTCCCAGTAGGCATGTCCTACGCGGACTGGAAAACTAAAGCCTTCGAGCTGGAGGGCAAAAAGCCGGTCTAAGCTGTGATAAAAAATTTCTTGGCCTCGTTGACAGTTGCCGCCCTGCTGCTAGCGGCCGGCTGTACCGCCTCGCTGCAGCGGGAGGATAATAGCGGCAAGGTCAAAATCGGGGCGCCTGACGATGCCGGCGGCATGATCGTCCACTACCTGGTAAACGAAAAAGGCTACGGGGGCGCAGTGCTGCAAAATAATTTCGAGCTTTACCCGGTGAAGGACTGCTGTACCAGCACCGCTCAATGGGCCTTGACCACCAACTTATATGACTTGGCCGTGATGTGTCCCGACGCATCTGCCAGCCTGATCGAAAAAGACAGCCGGTTTGAAATTGTCGGCCCGTGCCTGGTTAACTCCGACATCGTGGTGCTCAAGACAGGGCTGCCCCCCCAAAAAATCGGGGTCGCCCAGAGCCGCACCCACCAGACACAGATTGTTGCGGAGCATTTTGGCTGCGCTGCCGCACCGATGCTGCCGTCCGCCATTCCCTATGCTTACGAGAAAAACGCGGTGGACGGGGTGGTCGTGGATGCCTTAAGAGGCCTGACTATGACCGGAGATAAACTGCCGGCCACGGCCGGGGCGGCCGGACATATCACTTACGTGCTGGTGGTGAACAAGAGTTTTAAAGAAGACACGCGCTATCAGGAGTTCCTGCGCCTGTTTCAGGAATCAGTTAACGAGCTTAATCAACCAGAGACTCTTATCGAAGAGATCAGGAAATACAAGAATATCGACTTTACCCGAAAGGAGGTGGAGCTATGGAGCCGGTTAGGGATAAAGTACGTGTTTACAGCGGCGCCAACACGCGGCTGATGCGCGAGAAAGTTATGGGCTCACTGGGCCCCAAGCAAATATTGTACCGCCTGATCACCCTGGTGGCAGTTTTTGCCGTCTGGCAGCTGGCCGCCAACCACTATCACAGTGAATTCCTGATGCCGTCGCCCTGGAAAACAATGGTTACCCTGACCTCTGTCGTGCATGATCCGGAGGTGCTCAAAAACCTGCTGCTAACCTTAAAGAGGGTGTTGACCGGTTTTATGTACGCCATGCTGATCGGCATCCCGCTGGGCTTTCTGATGGGCTATTCCAAGGTGGCCATGAATCTCTTGGACCCGCTGATCGATTCCCTGCGGCAGGTCCCGATCATGGCCTGGGTGCCGCTGACCATCGTCTGGTTTGGCCTCGGTGACGGGCCCACAGTATTTTTAATTGCCTTTGCCGGCACTTTCCCGATCATTATGAATACCATTGCCGGGGTCCAGAAAATATCCCAGGACTATTACAACGCGGCCCGCAGCATGGGTGCCGGGCCCTGGAGCATATTTGCCCACGTTATTGTGCCGGCCTCGCTGCCGGATATCCTGATCGGGGGCAGGTTAGCCATCGGCCTGGGCTGGATGTCGGTCATATGAGCGGAGTTCATCGCAACGAGTGCCGGCTTCGGCTTCTCTATGGTGGATGCGCAGACCAGAATGCAGACTGACAAACTGGTGGCCCTGATGATCATGGCCGCTCTGATCGGGTACGGTATTGACAGGATTATTCTGATGTTTAACAAGTCTCTAACCAAATGGAGGTTTGTTCAGTAATGGAGTTAAAAATTGAAGGTGTCTCCAAAATTTTTATCAATAATCACAACGAACATATAGTACTTCAGGAGGTGAGCTTTACTGTCCATGAAGGGCAGTTCGTGACCCTACTCGGCCCCTCAGGCTGCGGTAAGACCACGCTCTTGACCATTATCGCCGGTTTCCAGGCAGTGTCCGGCGGACAGGTCCTGCTCAACGGCCTGACGGTTACCAGGCCGGGCCCGGACCGCGGCTTCGTTTTTCAGAACTATGCGCTTTTCCCCTGGATGACGGTGCGGGACAACATCCTCTTTCCGATGAAAAGGTCCAAGACGCCGGCCCGGGAGCGGGAGCAACACCTACAGGAGCTCCTGTCCATCGCTCAGCTGGAGGGTAAGGAAAAGCTGTACCCGCACCAGCTTTCTGGCGGCATGAAGCAAAGGATTGCCTTCATCCGCGCCCTGGCCGGCCGGCCGGAAGTGCTCTTGATGGATGAGCCGCTAGGAGCGGTCGACTTTCAGATGCGGCAAATGCTGCAGGAGGAGCTGGAGGCCCTCTGGCTAAAGGATAAAACCACTGTAGTCATGGTCACCCACGATGTTGATGAGGCGATCTACCTGAGCGACCGGGTCATTGTGATGTCCGCCCGGGAGGGAGAGATATTGGAAGACATGCCGGTTAAGCTGCCCCGCCCCCGGGACAGAAAGGATCCGGTATATGTTAAAAGTAAAGAACACCTGATGGACGCCCTCAAGGTTGCCATCAACAAGCAGCCAGATTCTGAAGCGGAAAGAAGACTTCGTCTGGCCTGATGGAAGTAACCCGTGGTTGAAATGCTTTTTCTAATTAAGAATAATCAAAAACAGGAGGTTTACCCCATGAAAGTTGCTTATGTGTTTTCTTCAACCAACTCGCAAAAGATCCTGAGCAATATGATTATTCCGCAGCTGGAGGCAAATATCCACGGCGTTGATGTGGTCGGCATGTTTTTCTTTATGGACAACACCTATTTTCTATTGAATGGCAATGATATGAGCGAAAGGCTGCACCAGATCCAGGAGATAAACGGCATGCTTTTAATGGCCTGCGACAAGTGCGCCATTGAGCGGGGCATTGAGGACAAGCTGATCGTCAGCGCTAAAATCGGCTGCTTCCCGCAGCTTTACGCCGCCCTAGGTGAGGTGGGCGTCGATCAGGTGATTACCCTGTAAGCAGATGAACAACGTCGATCTTGATTGCCTTTGATGGAAATCCATGCGGAACAGGCCAGAGCGTTGGGTGTTGCTGACGGTGACTTTGTCATTGTTGAGTCCACACATGGCAAGATCGAGCTGCTACTAGATCCGCTGGTCTGTACGGCGGCAAAACCTCCAGCAACAGCGGATTCCTTGAGTTTTTCAAGGAACGCTATCATTAGTAGGGCCGGAAACGGTCGTCAAAGGTGTCAGAATGGATAGAGGTTTCTTGACGAGAAGAACTTCAATTACCTTGAGGACAACTGCATCGAATATGTTTGCAAAGCCCCGCTAAATTCAAGCATGCGGAAAGTAATCAATTATCTTAGCGACCAGCATTTATGGCAGGCAATTTAATACTAATTCCTGTAATTGGTATATTGGGCAGGGCCAATAAAAAAATGATAGTTACTTACCGGATTCAAGTTCATCCCCTTCCTTGTCCTCATCTCTAAAAAGTAGCTTCGTTGCCACTGGCTGTTGTCTTGTAAAGAATTTCT
>MVQL01000118.1 GCA_002067205.1 Pelotomaculum sp. PtaB.Bin104 | reverse complement strand
TTAGTTTACTAACTCGACAAGGTGTCCGGATGTTGCCGAAATGCTGTCCGGATAATTCCGTTATGCTGTCCGGATGTTGCCGTTACGCTGTCCGGATGCTACCGGAATGGGTGTCCGGATGCGGCCGAAATATGCACAAAGAAATTAATTATTCAGATCCTTTAGAAAAAATTATTAATAATAAATTTGGAGAATAAATAATGAATAACAAAAAAACCAACAAAAAAATAGGTGAGGTTACCAATGAGGAAAAAAAAGAAATAACAAAATTACATGGTAGGAAAACGGCATTAATTGAATTATTAAAAATATTAAATAGTACAGTACCATCACAAGAAGAACAGGATTATTTATATTCAAAGGCTACAAATGAACTTGAAAAGGTTGAATTGTCATTACGGAAATGGTGGGAGCGAATAATTCAAAAATATGGTTTACAGAATATGGAGGACAGGAGATTGAAAATAGAATTTAATACTAATAGAATTTATCTAGTATCAAATGATTGATAATCATATTGTATTAATCAATTTTTCATATGAGATTAATAATAGGGATGGAATACGTTGGTTAGAGCTAGGTCCAATTTTGTTTTGGCTACTGCATAATGTCCAAAAGCTGATGGTGTTAAATGTCCAGGATTTGATAGATAAAGTGACCAAAGTATAGATTGTCAGTCAGTCTGTCAAGTATCCTTAGTTATCGCTATAAGGTATTTAATCAGCATTGTCTCGATAAGCCTTTATGCACCTGTGTAGAAAGTCTGGTAACCCCCGTACGGCAAGTCGGTCGTCAATGTCCAAGTGGAGTAGTGAAATTGCCAAAATAGACCATCAACACCTTCTTTAACCTGAAAATACAAAAATGGATATTTTGCAGCATTAAAATATTTAACTAAAATCACTTAGTACAGCATTCGGACACATTTGTCGTCAAATTGAGGACATCCTGTACCATCAACCTTTTGACAGGATAGCTTAACACTAACACCAATTTATTGATAGGCAGATATTTATTAGAACCTGGTTTTAGAATATCGTTATATTTATAGTCCTAGCCAGTAAATTAAAGCACTTGCAATTTAATTCATTTGAATATCCTGTGTCAGTAAGCAATGGCACTAGAATATCAAAAAGAAAGGAGGTGTTATTGATGAGAATTTTATTACCAAAAGCCAATACAGAGGCTAAAATGTGTGACTCTAGTTGTACAGGATGTGGTACCGTTTGTCAGGCTTCAGGATGTGCGTACAATTGTTCAGGACCTAGTTAAACAAGCTTTTCTGGTTATAAAAGCATTCCTTTCTAATATTAGAAAGGAATGCTTTTATAATCAACTTTTATAAAGGGGGAGAGGAAGGCGAATGCTGAAGCAATCCAGGTTCTTTAGATTTCAAAATGGCACTGAAAGATATATATATTCCGGATATACCGGACTGCTGTTAAAAGATAATGATACAATCAAAAACTTTCTTGATAACCCGTACGGTGATGAAACATTGGAGAAATATCTAATCTCAGATATGGGATCCGGACATACAAAAAACTATTCTAATACTACACCTTATGTTGAAGGGATTATCTTGTTTGTTACTAACTATTGCAATTTAAATTGTATATACTGCTACAATAAAAGCAATGAGATAAATAAAGCGGATCATATGTCAACCGACACTTTTGAGCAAGCTATCCAATATTTTTTACAAAATTTCCATTATGGCAAAACAATCTCAATGCAGTTTTTTGGAGGAGAACCCTTGTTAAACTTTCCCCTTATTAAGCATGCAGTTGCCTATGCAAGGGAATTGCAAGACCAATACAATGTGAAGTTCTGGTTTTCCATCACCACCAATGCTACGGTAATCACTAAAGAAATAAGGGATTTCTTATGGGAAAACAAAATTGAAATAATGGTAAGCATTGACGGCGATCGAGCGACTCATGATAAACAAAGGCCTTTCCTGGATGGCAGCGGATCCTACGACACCATCATGAAAAACGTTCAATTACTGTCCGGCTTGCCGGCTCTGGTCAGGGCAACTATCTATGATCCCCGGACCAATCTTGTGTCCCTGTACGAGGATCTCATCGAAAGTGGCTTCGAGTCTTTATTAATCGACTATGCGTCGATTAATAAGTGCCCTGTCTCTAAAGATGACCTGGATCTAATGGCTGCAAACATTAAGGATCTGGCCGGGTATGTTAGTCGCAACATGCAGGAAGGGCGTGTGATCAGATTTAAGAATATCATGGAAAACATATTTAAAATACATAATGGAAGCAAAAAGAGGCACCCATGCGATACCGGTGTATCCCGTTTCACGGTGGCGTGTGATGGTAAGATCTACGGATGCCACAGGTTTAACAATTTAGAAACACTTAACTGGGGGAATGTCTTCAAGGGTTTGGACTTCAGCAAGCGAACCGATTTCCTGTCTTCTCACATTATCTCTCAAAGAAACCCGTATTGTCAACATTGCTGGGCCGGAATGCTCTGCGGGGGCGATTGCTACCACACCTCATATATGGCCAGTGGCAACACAAGAAGCATCGACCAGACGCACTGCTTTGCCATGAAAGAAATCATCGCCAAATCATTGCTGATATACACTTCATTATCAGAGGAAATGAGAAGTAGAATTGGTAAGCGCACTATCAGAGCCACACCCATAAAAGAGAGACAGACAAACTTCCCGTATGTCGCTCAGTCTATCAAGGATGGCATTGAAGTGTTGAACATCAGGGCCCTGGCGAGTACAAGCGACAGCGATTTATCGGTTTGCGATTGCGACTTTTGCGAAGGCTGTTCCAGCGACATTATTTATGCCTGAAAATGAGTTTAGGCAAATAGCGGCTACTGCTCTAACCGTGCCTGCCCCTATTTATCTATCAAGGCAAAGGGATGGATATAGCGATGAATGTCTCCTTTGATGAAACCTACCAGGCGACCAAGAGGTACCTTGAGACAGCACATCTTTCAAACAGAGCCTATAAGATAGGTATCTACACGAAGGAAGGCGCAATTAACCATTTGCCTGATTTTGAAATGGATTACCGGTTGTGGCAGGGAAAATACGCTGCCTTTATCGCAGCTGCAATTACCGATACGGCCATTGAGAGGATCATTGCCTGTACTAGTGTCTTTTTCTATATCCATGATTTTTTTGAGCAGATTCACTTCTGGTTTCACGACAAAGCAGAAGGAAGGTTGAAAAGGATCTCCCTCAACGAGCTTCTATGCGATAAAGAACAGTATGCCATCACTATCGGTTTCACAAAAATACTCAAAGAATTAGGTACTTCATCCAAATACTCGATAACCAACATGTTTCTCGGGCTGTATCAAGTGCTTTTAGAAAAGGATGAGACACTTTTTATAGAGACCACGGGATATGCATCGCTCAGCGCCGACCTGCAAAGGCAGGAAGTGTTGGGCATGAACGATCTGCCACGAGTTGGCATTGAAAGGATCGGCGTTACCAGAGAGCTTAGTAGACCGGTGGAAAAGCTTGCCGTCAGATTGGGTCTCAAGGAGCAGAAAAATATCTATAACCTTCGAACTTTGGGCAAGGTGTATCTGAAAAGATCGTGTTGAGGCAGGAGGGAAGCCCTACATGCCCGGCTTTATCAGAAATTATTCTGTCTATATCAGGCCATTTTATAGACACTACCTGATCGTGATTGCTCTTGTGTTTTTTTCTGTAATGCTGACGCTGCCCACACCGCTGCTCATTAGGTATATAATCGACAGGATCATTCCCGCCAGGGATTTTTCGCAACTCAATCTTTTTATCGCCATCATTTTTGGTCTTTATTGCCTCCGGGCCGGAGTGGGATACCTGATCAACTACCTGTATGTATACGTGGGCACCCTTGTCAGCTATAAGCTCAGGGAGAATATCTTCACCCACTTGCAGTCCCTGCCCCTGAACTATTTGAACAGGCAATATGCCGGAGATTTCGTTTCCAGGATCGTAAACGACGTCAACGTCTTGAATGGCTTGCTGACCTCCTCGTTTATCGATTTTGTCACGAACATGATCACCTTTGTCGGTATCCTGATCCTACTGATCATCTTGAACTGGCAGCTGACAATCCTCAATGCCATCACTATTCTGCTGTTCTGGTATATATCCAAGACCATGAAAACAAGGTTGAGAAAGAACAGCCGGGCAATCCAGGAACAATCTTCGCTATTCATGTCGAAACTGTACGAGAGTGTCTATAACCAGAAGACCATCAGAGCTTTCAGGCTTGAGGAAGCTTTTCTCGGGTCGTATCTGGCAGAATTAGCGAAGCTAAACGACCTCAACATATACTCGATCAAGTTGAGCAATTTCGTGCAACAGATATCATTCATCATAATTTCCTTCGGGCCGCTGTTCGTGCTATGGTACGGAACCAGGCTGGTATTTACGGGGGTGTTCACTATCGGCAGCCTGTTCGCGTTTTACCAATACTTGTACCAAGTGTATGCTCCCGTGAGCAGCTTTGTCAACTTCAACCTGAACATTCAGGCTGCCTGGGGGGCGAGTACCCGGATTTATGATTTTTTAAGCCTGGTCCCGGAAGAGCATGGCAATCAGGTGGTTGAACAGAGTATCCGGGGCAAGATCATTTACAGGGACGTGACTTTCAGCTATGATGGCGGCACGCCGGTATTGAAGAAAATCAGCCTGGAGATCGAGCCCGGCCAGTACGTCGGCATTGTCGGCGCCAGCGGCGCTGGCAAATCGACGATTGTCAATCTCCTAATGGGTTTTTTCGGCGGTTATGAGGGTGAGATCCTACTGGACGGCCATCGGATTGCCGACTTGAGTCCCGGCTTTGTTAGGGAGCAGATCGGAATCATGACCCAGGATCCCTGCCTGTTCAAGTGCTCAATCAAGGAGAATATCCGGCTGGGCAGATTGAACGCCACCATGCCGGAGATCCGGCAGGCGGCAGCCATGGCCCGGATAGACGACTTCATCATGGGCTTTCCGGATGGATACGAGACCATTATCGAAGAAAAGGGCGAGAACATCTCCAGGGGCCAGAAGCAGCGGATCGCCCTGGCCCGGGTCTTTTTAAGAAAACCCAGGATCGTAATCTTCGACGAGGCCACCTCCTCCCTGGACGCATCCCTGGAAAAACTGATCCAGGATACTATCGAGAGGGCGACGGAAGGCACCACATGTATCGTCATCTCGCACCGACTGGCAAGCGTTGTCAATGCGGAGAGGATCTTTGTGATCGATGACGGGGCGATTGTCGAGCAGGGAAATCACTTTGAGTTGGTTGAAAGAAAAGGATATTACTACAGCCTGTACCTGAAGCAGTTCATGCTTGAAGATACCAGAAAGGAGTAGCTAACTCTCATGCCTGGAATTGAGACAATTTATCCGCCCAGCCTTCTCCCCTAGCTGCACTTTCAGGGTACGTCCGGGGCTTCCGGATAAGAAGCTCCGCAAGGTGTCGAGAACAGCCGCTATGTACCGCATATTTAACAAGACAATCACGTTGACCACCAACCCCAACGCATTCAGTTGATCTTCCTGGCCTTAGCGGTAGGTCAGATACAGTTCGCTCCGCTTGCCATAGAAGAAGGCTCGAGCAAGACTGTGCCGCGCTTCACTATGTTTAAGTTGGGGCAAAACTCACCTTCGATAACCTTTGTCATCGAGATAAGCCAACAACAGTTATCGCGTCTTATAGATCAATTTTATACATCCGGCGGTGACTGGATAATGCGGGTTGTTAAGCGACGGGTGAAAAATACTGGCTTGGTAGAATTACCAAACGGGAAACAAAGTTGTTTTCTCACTGCCAGATGGGATAATATCACCGTCCTTAAGCGGCGCTGGTATTTATCCCTATGTAGAGAAATAAGAGATTGTATCCTCATGCTCCCATCGTAGTAAATATTAGCAGGTGCAGGATTAAAGAAGGAAATATAGAATATAATGTAGAATTTATCAAATTAAAAACAAGAGGTGCGGACGTGTGTCAGCATAACGGTTAAGGAAGCCGTATGCGGTAAAGGAACTACTATAGGAAGAATGAGCAGGTTGCCTGGAAGGATACCACCTACTATCAAAGGCGTCATCGTCGGTACCCTAGCGGGCTTCTTCTTGGCGCTTGACCTTATGATTGGCATCCAAAACGCTGCGCGCGGGCGATACTGCCGCGAGGAGCAACAATATCCAGAAGGCCATCAGCGACTACGAGCAAGCGGTCAAGTGTGATGTTACCAAAACCGGTACTACCAGCAACAACGACGGTATTCCTGATTATTTAAAAGGTCTAGTTAATAGGAATACTGCTGTATTACGTAAAACCATAAGCCCAGTATTAGCTCAAAAGATGTTGATAATATTGGTTAAGGAGTTACATATAATGACTAATTCTGTTGCAAAAATGAAAAATAAGACTACGGTAGTAAAGAAATCGCGGGAGAACAATCAGTGGGAGTTCAGTCATGCCATAGCTTTCTGGGGATTGATGATTTTACTGTTCCTGCCCCCTTATTTCAGAGGACTTTTCTTCCAGCCCGAACAAGAGCGGGCCTTAATTTCTACCGCCGTCATTTTCTGGTTCGCCTGGCTGTGGAAATGGTCGAAGCGCGATAATGAGTTCCTTTCCCACCCGCTGGATTACTTCGTCCTGGCCTTTCCAATAGTTTATCTCATTTCAGCTTTTCAGGCCGCCAACTACGGCCTGGCGGTGGACGAAGTGGTCAAGACCATCCTGTATTTCCTGGTCTACTGGCTGGCCTCACGGCTAATCAGGGATGAGAAAGATATAACGACTATTCTGCACGTCATATATATAAGCGCCTTAGGAGTGGCGTTGGCCGGCCTAGCTACCACCACCGGGATTATCCATATCAATGATGGGTTTAAGGACGGGCGGATTTATTCCTCTTTCCAGTATCCCAACGCCCTGGCCAGCTACCTGGCAGCGGTGACGTTTATCGGTTTTTACCTTTGGCGCAGGACAGGCATATCCTTTACGATCTCCACCGGGGAAGAGCAAAAGAAGGTGCCCATCCGGTTGAGTACAGAATTCTTCTTCCAGTATCTATATACTGCCGGTAACTTCCTGCTTTTCACCGTGTTCCTGGGCACTAAGTCCCAGGGTGGCCTGCTAGTTTTCTCCTTAATGCTTGTTATTTTTATAGCCGGCCTGCCGAAAGGCGGTAGAATACCGGTATTTATCCATATATTGCTCACCGGGGCCTTCTCCGGTCTTGCCGCCTGGCGCTTTGTTTCTGTAGCTGTGAACAAGAGTAACGGCAGCGCCTGGTTCTGGCTTTTCGCCGGGTTGGTACTGGCCCTGGTCGGACAGGCGCTTTACTCCTTAACTGAAAGAAAAGGACTTTTGCAGTGGATCACCGTCCACAGAAAAGGTATCCTTGCTGTCATCCTTCTGACGGTACTGGCCGGTTGCGCCGGAGTATCCGTTTATGTAAACACACATACCGGAGAAGTAAGGGCGTTGCTGCAACTGGATGATATTCACCTTCGCAGCGCTATTGAACGTTTCTATTTCTACCGCGATGCACTGAAGATGTTTGCCCTGCGTCCACTCCTGGGTTGGGGCGGTGGCGGCTGGCAGGAAGCCTACCGCTCCTTCCAGAGCTATATGTATAACTCCAACCAGGTGCATAATGATTACCTCCAGATTATGGTGGAGACAGGTATTTTGGGCCTGCTGACGATCACTGGGATCTGGGCAAGCTTTTTGCGTATTGCCCACCAGCTTTACCAAGGGGCCAGGGAAAACGTCCCTGCCAGGACACTGTTCTGGATAATTACCGTGGCGGCGGTTTCCATAGGTGCACACGCCGCCATAGACTTCGACCTGTCCCTTTCCGCCATTACCCTTGTGCTTTTCACCCTGTTCGGCATTATGCGTTCTTTCCTGGCCCACCCAGCAGCCGATGTTGAGAAAAAGAAAAACAATAAATACGTGCCGCCCAACAATGCCGTCTTGGCAGGTGCTTCAATCGCTTCCGCTCTAATCCTGTTCTTCGGTGGCTGCCTGGCTACTGCTTATAGCAGCTATATAAATGTTATTCAAGCCAAGAGCTACGACCAGGCACTGTCTTTAATACAAAAAGCTATAGCCTACAATCCGTTTAACCCAATCTATTATGATGATACAAATCCACCAATCCCTTCACTTTACCACGTAGACCTGCTTCACCTCTATCAGGCTCAGGGCAAATTGGACGATGCCATGGCTGCATCCATGCGTGCCGTGGAGCTTAGTAAATACAACGCAAACAGTTACGCGGATCTGTCCACCCTATACAGCGCTAATAAGAAAACTCCGGAAGCTGTCCAGGCGGCTGAAAAAGCACTATCCCTAGCCCCGTTCCAAATCCAGTGGTACGAATTTTTATCCAAGACTTATTTAATAGCTGGGTACAACGAACTGACCGCTGGAAAGCGAGACGAAGCAAAGGAGTATTTTGAAAAAGCAGAAGGAGTTCCGGCAAAAATCCAAATTCGGATGGATACCCTCAGTGATGAAGAAAAACGCCTATGGAAAGATGCTCCACCGATGACAGTAACCCCGACGGTGAAACTAAGCGTGGGAGCGTCTCAGTATCTGCTTGGGCAATGGACTGAAGCTGACAGTAACCTCAAGGCTACCCTTGATGACGATAAGAATAAAGGTGAGGCTTTCCTCTGGCTGGCTGTACTGCGGAACAAGCAGGACCGGGCGCAGGAAGCTCAAGATTTCCTGGCTCAGGCCAAGAAGCTATCACCGGATCTGGCAAAGGATTATGAGCAACTTAAGAGTCTGCCTGTTTTGAGAAGGTAATTTCCTTAGGGTTCATAAGTCATTTATAGCGAACATAGACAGAATCAGTAGAATTGGAGGAGGCAATGGAATGAAATTTAAGTTACTTGGGTTAAAAACAGTGATTTTTGGTGTTGCTCTTGTTGCTGGCATCGCGCTAGGAACGCTTGGTATCCTTGGCATCCATGACACGACTGCTAATGCTGGTAGTAATTATGTTTTTCCAAAAAACCAGTATGGTCAGACGTATGGCTCTAGTTTTTATGCTACTTCTCCAGAAACAGTGCCGGATTTAGTCGCGGCAGTTGGCATGGATGATACTAAAGGGTATGTGAAACGTACAGATCTAGAACAACCGTTTCCTAAAACGCCACAGGAGGCTATAGCTCTGAATAAGCAGAACTTGGCTCATCCTACACAAGAAATTCCACTCTATGATGTTGATGGTAAAACTGTTATTGGAAAATTTATCTTTGGCGGAGGAACAGTAAAAGAATTTAGAACAAAAGCAGAAAGTGACAAAGAGGGACCAAATTAAAGAATTATAAAATGCTAAAAAAATAGCAAGGGGACGCTTTTTTGCTTCCATTTCATTTACTTGGTATAAAAAAAGAAACCTGGATTTAATTAAATCATAGTTTTAAAGCCCAACCGGGAAGCAAAAAGAGCGTCCCCTTGTATCCCCTTAACTCTACTGATGGGTATTTACGTTATCTTTAGATGGGTGCCGGCGGGTACAGCAAAGAAACAAATAAAAGATGAATCAATAAGAATGGAACAAAGGAAAAAAACCTTCCTTGTTTTAACAGTATGGTCCGTTCTCATAGTTATACTTATAACGCAAAAGATGGCCGCTGACGCTTTTGCAGTGATTTTGGGAATCCTCGGAAGTCTCATTTTGATGACTCCATTGGGATACAAAGCAGCTAAGGTTCTTGACAGCA
>MVQL01000117.1 GCA_002067205.1 Pelotomaculum sp. PtaB.Bin104 | reverse complement strand
GTGGTGACATTAGATAAGCTTACAGGTGGGCAGCGGCATACACGGGCAAGGGAATTTCAGACACAGACAAGCACTGTCAATTGGATATTGCAAAAGGCAATACAGCATATACAAAGCCGGGGCGGCGGTTACACCGGGTCCAGGCAGGCCAGCGGAACCATCAGCCACACCACGACATCTGTTCCAGTGGTGACATTAGATAAGCTTACAGGTGAGCAGCGGCATATACAGGAAAGAGAATTTCGAATACACGCCAATTATCTCAACAGTATAGTTTATGCGGCATATCGGTTTATTCAAAGTATTGTTGACTTGAAAAGAAACAAGTTGGCCGGGTCCGGACAAGACAGCGGAACCAGTGTTCAAACGGCAGCCTTCGAACCGGTAAAAAGAGGGCAAATAAGCCAGTTAACAACAACTGGCATCCGGCAGGCATTAGCAAATAAGAAAACCGTTTCTGAGCGGGTATACAAGAGAATAGAACCTGTCAGGAAATTAAATATACAAGAGCGTATTTACAGACAGCGCCAGGCAAACAACGCGGCAATGCCGCCGGGCGAAGATAGACAAGCCAAGAAGAGAACCCCGGAGCAATTCATTTACAGCAGTGATATTAAAATAACAAATATAGTTATTAGCAAAGAGCAAGAAGGATCAAGCTGGGCGGCCTTCATCAGAGGAATAACAGGGATACCCCTGCGGTATGCGGCAACACCTCGCAGCAGACAAGCCGATATGGTGGTACAGGCGGGAACAGCGGCAGCCACAGTTGTCCTTAGACAACTACGCATACTGGAAAGAGCGTTTCAGACACAGGCGAGTCCCGCTGTCAGAATAGGGCAAGCGGCACAACAGTACTTTCTAAACAGTGCCAGTACATACGGAACAGCTGGCAACAGGACTGTTGGGTCCGGACAAGACAGCGTAACCAGCACACAGGCAGCAGCCAGGGTACTGCATAAGACAGAACAGGCCGGCCAGTTGGCGACGGCATTGGGTATACCACCGATGGTAGCGTCAGTTGCAATAATCCTAAAAAAATGGCGTACCCAGGAAAGAGAATTTCAGGCTCAGACAAGTTATAATAATAGGATAGCTTATTCAATACAGCGTCTTATTCAAAATAGAGGCTTAACAAGCGATAAAACGGCTGGTTCCAAACAAGGCGGAACCGGCGGCCAGAAATCAGCCGGAAATCCAACGCAGAGAGAACAAATTAACATATTGACTGAAGAAAGTATCCGGCGAACGTTAGCCAGGAAGAAGACTATTTCAGAAAAGGCTAACAAGGGCACTGAACCTGCAGGGAAATCATATATACAAGAGTTCGCCGGCAGGTGGCGCCCGACGAATAATCAAGATGTGGAAACATTCCGCCGCACGCCCATCGGAGTTAAGTACGCAGCGCGGATTCAGAAAACGCCAGCCGTAGCGCTGTACATACAGACATTGCGGCAACCGGATCAGTACGTTAACAGGTGGCTGAAATTACAAACAACAGAAGCAAAACCGGTGCGAGGACAACAGTTTGGGAAGCGTGAGGCTGCCACGGCTACGGTGGATAATATGAGCAGCATAATGCGCCGGACCTCTATAGGGGTAGTTGAAACGAGAGCCAGGCTGGCACTTTCAGGCAAACAGATTAATACAGAAATACAGGCAGGAATTGAGACTGTCAAAAGTAGCCGTATTCAGCGCCGGCGGACACCGGAAAAATTATTTGAGTTGCAGGGAAACTATATCAGCGGGTTGCTGCAGGCGGCGCTGCGGCATATGCAAAACAAAGTGAACACGTACTTAACATTCACCCAAACAAGGGTCGCTCCGCTAGCCGTCGGAGAAATAATGCCGGGGCTTTTATCAATGGAAAAAGCGCCAAGGGATTCTAATGGCAGGGGTATCAGGCGGCAACTTGCCGGGTTGGTCAATGATAACCACCGGTCGGCGATAAAGGGTAATAATATTCAGCGAACCGGTAAAATGGAACAGTTTGTGCAAAAAGGTTTAGCTGTAAAAACTGAAACTCTGAGGCGATACGAAACAATAGCAAACACCCGGATGGAATATCTAAAACAACAAGCATCACCTGCGGGTTCAAGACAGTCTGACGCAGTTTCGCAATCACCCACGCAGGTTGAAGTGAATCTCGAGAAAATAGATGTGCCGGTTTCACAAAACCCGGAGATTAATATCAATAAGATTGTTGATAAAGTGTACATGGAAATTGAAAGAAAGATAAAACATGAACGGCAGAGAAGAGGATTTTAGCCGGTATCTATGGAGGGAATGACGCTAAAGTGGCGCTTGAAAAAGCGAAAATTATAGTGGAAAGAAGCAATGGGCAGCAGACAATTGAGGTTTTGTTCAATCCAAATGAATATACCATACAAATGGCAAACAGTTTTACGTGGCATAAAGTTCCAGGTCTTTCTGTGCCAATTGGCAAATTCATCAGCGGTGACGGCACGAAATTAAATATGGATTTGTTTTTTGACACTTATGAACAAGGAATTGACGTGCGAAATTACTCATCGCAGGTAGCAAATTTGCTCAATGTGGATAAAGATCTTCATGCTCCGCCGATGTGCAAATTTGTATGGGGCCCGATGTCTTTTCGAGGGGTATTGGTAAGCGTTACCCAGAAGTTCACTATGTTTTTGGATTCAGGCACGCCGGTTAGAGCGAAACTGAGTGTGGCATTTCATAAATGCCAGAGCGTGGAAGAGCAATTCAGAGAAACTCCCCGGCAATCGTCAGACCGGACAAAGCAAAGAACGCTAAAACAAGGGGAGCATCTTTGGATGATTGCCGGTGAGGAGTATGAGGACCCGCGGTTCTGGAGAGCAATTGCCAGGGCAAACGGCATTGACAACCCAAGGGTTCTGGAACCGGGAATGCGTCTGATCGTCCCGCCTTTGGAGTGACAAAATGGGTGATGTTAGTTTAGACAACAATAGCTATGGTTTTGACGAATTAGCCGGGAAATACCGTGATTTTTACGCGCCTTATTTTAAAGTCAGCGTCGAGGGTGAGGATCTGGTTAGCCAGGGTGTTGGGATTAGCAATGTTAAGGTGGATACAAGTATTGAAAAAGCGGATTCATTTTCGTTTACGGTGATCAACGCTTATGATCCGGTGAACAGGGATTTTGATTGGCTCGATCAATATTTTTCCGTGGGAAAAAACGTTGAAATAACAATGGGTTACGCTGACAAGCTAGAGACAGTTTTTGTCGGTTTAATCACTTCTGTCAAATTTGATTTTCCGCCGGACGGCAATCCGACAATAATTGTCGGCGGTATGGATGCTACTTTTAAAATGATGAAAGGAGTTAAGTCGCGCTCCTGGATGAATAAAAAGCACAGTGATGTTGTCAGCGTTATCGTCGGCGAATATTCGTTAAGCGCCAATGTAGACACTACCAGTGTCGTTTACGATATAGTCGAACAGAGTCGCGCCACGGACTACCAGTTCCTGTCGTGGATGGCCCGGGAAAATAATTACGAATTTTTCGTGGCCGGGAAGACAGCTTACTTCCGGAAACCACACCAGGATAAAACGCCGGTTATTACGCTGGAGTTGGGTAAGAACCTGCACAATTTATCGGTTGAGATCGATATTGTCGACCAGATAGCGGAAGTTGATGTAAGAGGTTACGATGAAAAAAAGAAAGAAGAAATCGCAGGCGTATCGGGCAGCGTAAACAAACTGGGGAGCGGTTCCAAAACAGGCCCCGCTATTTTAAGCGAAGTATGTCCGAACGCCAAGGATTATATCTATATAAACGTGTCTTCGAAGGCTGACGCCGATGAGAAAGCCACCGCCGTACTGAATGAAAGGGCGATGCTGCTTGTTTCCGGAAGCGGGGAATCCATCGGTTTGCCTGAGATCAGGGCGGGCAAGTATATTGAAGTGGCAGGCGCCGGGACCAAGCTGAACCAGGTTTATTACCTCAAGTCGGCGACTCATACCGTTGATGATTCAGGCTACTTCACGGCTTTTACTATCGGAGGGAATGCGTTTTGAGCTTATACGACTCGCTCACAAGTGTGAACAAACCGATGAACCGGAAGTTATACGGGGTTTTGGTCGGTGTTGTGACCAATAACAAGGATCCTGAAAAATTAGGCAGAGTGAAGCTCAAACTGCCAATCAGAGAGTGCGAGAACGAAACCGGCTGGGCGAGAGTGGCGACATTGATGGCCGGCAACAGTATGGGAAGTTTTTTTCTGCCCGAAGTGGGAGACGAAGTGCTGGTGGCTTTTCATGAGGCCGATGTCCGTCAGCCTTATGTTATCGGCATGCTGTGGAACTCAAAGGAAAAACCTCCGGAAGATAATGCCGACGGGAAGAATAATATTCGCAAATTTAAATCACGCAGCGGGCACGAATTAATTTTCGGCGATGAGTCCAGTAAGGAAAAAATAGAAATCAAGACCCAAAAGGGTCAAAATATCCTGATGGATGATTCGGGAAGCGGCAAGATTCAAATAAAAAGCGGTAACAACCAGATTACTATAGACGCTGCAGGTAATGAAATAAGCATTAAAAGTGATATGAAAATATCGATAAAAGCTGGTTCCAATTCCATAAAAATCGATTCAAGCGGCATTAAGATAGAGAGTTCCGCCCAACTTAAAATCAAGGCGCAAATGTTGGACATTGAAGCGGGCGGCATGATGAATATTAAATCCAGCGGTATATTGAACATCCAGGGCTCTATGGTGAAAATCAATTAAATTCAGGAGTCAGTAGTCAGGAGTCATAGTCAGAATGAAAATAATTTTATCGTCTTGTCTTATTCTGAATTCTGACTCCTGACTACTGCAAAAAGCACAGGCAGGTTATGGCTATGTCCAAAGGTTTTTTAGGCAAGGGGTGGAAATTTCCCGTTCAAGTTGATCCTGTAACCGGCAGGATCATGATGTCGGAGTATGAGGAAGACATCTCCGAAGCAATTCGCATTATCTTGTCCACAGCCAAGGGCGAGCGGGTGATGCGTCCAAGCTTTGGCTGCGGCATTCACAAATATGTTTTTGGCCTGACAGACGTTACTTCTTTAAGACTGCTTGAGTCCGACGTCAAAGACGCGATTATCCTTTGGGAGCCGCGAGTTGATGATGTTGAAGTGAGTGTGGATTTTGATCAGGAGAAATCGGGGAAACTGCTCATCAACATACAGTATGTCGTGCGTACGACGAATAACCTTTTTAACCTTGTTTACCCGTTTTATATATATGAGGGCACTAAATAAAAGGAAAGGGGACACACCTCCCTAACGGGCCTATCTTTGGGGCCGGAGGAATGTCCCCGATTGGGTGGGCCGAACATGAGCCGCGTTATATGCCTAAAGGTCGCCGCATGCGAATTTGTTGAGAATGGAGATATGAGATGCAGCCGCCGGTAATTGATCAAAGGGATTTAAACGCGTTAATTAAACAAATGGCTGAAATATATACCTATTACACGCCGGAGTGGAGGTTTTCTCCGGAAGATCCCGACCCGGGCACGGCGCTTTTTTTGATATTCGCCGGAATGTTCCAGGAGAATATTAAGCGCTTTAACCAAGTGCCCATGAAAAATTTTATGGCTTTTATAAATATGTTTGATTTTCCCGTTTTATCAGCAAAACCCGCGCGTGCTTATGTCACCTTCAAGCTGAGTGAGGGGGCGGAAGAGCCGGTGCTGATCCCGGCGGGGACGCAGGTTTCCGCGGATGTTCCGGATGGGGGCGAACCTGTTGTATTTGAAACGGATAAAAACATCCTGGCGACACCCGCCTGCCCTGTCGCCGCATATAATGTTAGTTCCGAATTGGATTACATCTCAAAAATACCGGACGAGTGCTTGGGCGACCCGGGAAAAAAGGACAAGCCGCCGTTTGCCATGTTTGATTTTTTAGATGCTGCTAACTTGCAGGAACACAGCTTGTACTTGGGGCATAACGACTTGTTCAATATCAAAGATACAGCCGTTGTGGAACTTGAGTTCAGAAACTCGTTAAAAAGATTTAAGGAGCCGTCGATTTGCGCCAAATTAGTTGATTCGGAATACACCGAATGGGCTTACAACGGGGAAAACGGCTGGCAGGCTTTTGATGAAGTATCAGCCAGCGGGAATAGAATAATTTTAAAGAAGACTAAGCGGGTGCCAATTAAACAGGTATCTGTTGGGGGGAGCTCCAGCAGGTGGATTAGGTGCCGGGCAAAAGCAACAAAAGTGGATAGCATAAGTGACGTTGAAATAGATGGTGTCGGTGTCGGTGTGGCGTTTTACGACATTGAAAACCGCAGAGGCATTGAGCCCGACATGATTTTTTATAACGACATCCAGCAGGATTTGGCTGGATTTTATCCGTTCGGCCAGTACTTTGTCCAATATGACACCTTTTATCTGTCCAGTCAGGAGGTGTTCTCCAAAAAGGGCGCGGATGTTAGTTTAAGGTTTAATCTTA
>MVQL01000116.1 GCA_002067205.1 Pelotomaculum sp. PtaB.Bin104 | reverse complement strand
GTCAATTATTCAAAAGAGGCTAAACCTGAGCAGTGAAAAAGGCGTCTTCCTGCCCTTGCCGTATCTATCCAGAGTCTTCGGCTTAACAACTTTTGAAGATAAATGCGTTGTTATCAGCCTGGCGGTTGAATTGGATCGCAAATATGAAAAGTTATACGCCTTTTTAAATGATGACGTGACATGCAAAGACCCTACTATAGATTTAGCCATGAAATTGCTTTGCGCGACACCGGAAGAAAAGCTGTCCGCAAGGATGTCTTTTACCCCGAGGAGTAATCTGTGCAGATATATTTTGAAAGAGGATGAAAGTACCGGCGCCGGTAGTGCCCTTCTTTTGAAAGCGCTTAGGCTCGACGAACGTATAATGAGATTTCTTTTAAATTCGGAGCAGATAGATGATGGTATCCGTTCTTTTACAGAAGTGTTTCTTCCCGTGGAAGAATTGACGCCACTTCTTTCGGGACAGGAAGTGCAAGATAAAATTCGGGCGTTTATGGCATCAAATTCTATCATATTTTATTTCCACGGACCTTGCGGAACCGGAAAAAAACTTCAGGTGAAACATTATTGCAAGTATTTTAGCTTGCCTTTACTAATCGTCGACCTCCGTGTAGCCGGCGGGCAGGAGCAGCCTTTTAAAAAAATAATTGAAAAAGTTATTCGTGAGGCAATCCTCCATCAGGCGGTTCTTTGCTTTGACAATTATCAGTTTTTATTTGAGAACGAGAGTTCCCGCAGGAATATCGGTGAATTGTTTGAGGCGTTAAAGGTGTTTTCCGGGCTGATTTTTTTGCTGGCCGACTCTTTCAAAAAGCCGGTTGAATTCAACAATGGGTACTATTTTATTGATATTGAATTTAACATTCCAAAGGATTTTGAACGGAAAAGATTTTGGGAGTATTTTAGTAAAGGGCATAGCTTTTGGAAGGAAATTGACTGGGGCGCCATTGCCGGCAAATTTTGCTTTACACCCGGTCAAATCCGGAATGCGTTGATGACGGCAAAAAACATGGCCGACTGGTATTCCGGAGCGAGCGGCCAGATAAAAATAGAAGAGCTCTATAAAGCTTGTTACGCGCAAGTGCGCCACAACTTGGGAGATAAAGCGAGCCGGGTCCAATCTAGGTATGGTTGGGATGACATAGTATTGCCGCCTGAACAAATAAAACAACTGCAAAACGCGTGCAACCAGGTGAAATACCGACATATTGTATACGGTAAATGGGGATTCGAAGAAAAATTATCCTATGGCAAGGGACTGTGTGTTTTGTTCTCCGGTCCGCCGGGAACGGGGAAAACCATGTCGGCGCAAGTTATGGCGAAAGAATTGTACTTGGAGCTTTATAAAATTGACTTGTCCCAGGTTGTCAGCAAGTATATCGGGGAAACTGAAAAAAATCTTCAACAAATATTTCAAGAAGCGCAATTAAGCAATGCGATTTTGTTCTTTGACGAAACTGACGCCTTATTTGGAAAACGCTCCGAGGTAAGAGACTCGCATGACCGGTATGCGAATATTGAAACTGCCTATTTGCTGCAAAAAATAGAGGAATACGAAGGTGTTACGATCCTGGCGACTAATTTTATCCAGAACATCGATGAAGCGTTTATGAGAAGGTTTAACTTTATTATTGAGTTTCCGTTTCCTGATAAACAATACAGGGAAAAAATATGGAAGTCAATTTTTCCTGAAGAAGCCCCGCTTAGTGACGACATCGATTTTGAATTTATTGCCAGCAAGTTTGAAGTAGCCGGGGGTAATATTAAAAATATCGCCGTTTCCTCCGCCTTTCTCGCGGCTGATGCTTCCGAGCCCATCGGTATGAAGCATATTGTTGCAGCGGCAAAGTATGAGTTGAATAAAATAGGAAAATTATTACTTAAAGAAGATCTAGGTGAATATAACAATATTATTAATATTTAATTATTAATGAAACAATAGTTGCGGCAAATCTAAACATTTTGTTTATCGCAATCGGTATCTTGTGATATAATTCTCCCAAGTCAAAACTTCACAGATGAGGTAATTATTATTAGGACACTACGTAAGTAGGCGAGTTTCTTTGATGCGGAGTTGATAATTATCGGAGGTTACACAGTAATTGCGGATGTAGGGAATACGTTAGTTAAATTATTGAGGGACCAAATGACACCCGAACCAATTCCGAAAGCGGAAATGATTGGTTTGTGTTCTCCAGCCGACAAGGGTGATTTTCGCCTAACCCTGTTTTTGTACAGCATTGAAGAACTGGGCGAGTATTCTTACCCGGAAATGCGCAGCGTCGGACCCGGAGTTTGGCAATACCCTCCGCTGTCGCTGTACCTGTATTACATGATGACTGCGTATTCGACAGCCGACTTGAATTCGCGGGCGCAGGACGAGCACCGGATCCTGGGCAGGGCGGTGCAAGTTTTTTATGACAACGGCATATTGAGAGACTCAATATTGCATGGGACATTGTTTGAGACAAACGAGGAAATAAAAATAGTCCGCAACAATTTATCCGTGGAACAAATCACAGAGATATGGAACCGTTTTACGGACGTTCCTTTTAAACTTTCGGTTAGTTACAAAATCGGACCGATAGCTTTAGACTCTACGCGCTTTAAGAAATCTAAGCGGGTGATGGAGGTGGAAGTTAATATCGACGGATAGAGACGATAAAGATGGAGTACAAATGCAGGGTCAAATTTAGCACAAAGGTTTCTTTGGTTGTCTGCCCGGTGGATGATTATACCGCAGTACCCAAGTCCGGCGGCAATATTAATGTCTTTTTGATCGAACATCCAGGGAGGCCGGTCAGAAAAGCGGGCGGATATTTTGTTTTCACCGGTTTGCCGCCGGGAACCTATCATGTGGTGGTGCAGTCGGATGTCTACCTGAACGAAATTATTGAAGTAGCGCTTGAAAAAGTTGATCCGGTAGAGCCTATTTTGTTTATATCTCTTAAACCAAATTCCGCTTATCCATTCCCCGCGGGGTCGACATTGATCCGGGCCGCTTTGCGTGGCTCCGAGGGTAATCCGGCTCCAGGCGCCAAGATCAGAGCGACTTTGATGTCAGTAAGTTGCGCCAGGGCTAAAACGGCGCAAGGTGGTATAAAAAAAGGGCTACAGGAAATTAGTTTGGCGAATGTGGCAGGCAAGATAGCGGTTGGAGATATATTCTTGATAAATGATCAAGAGGAGGTGTGTTCTGAATATTGCAGGATCACCGGAGTTTTGAAAGAAACACATAAATATCTGGTGGCCAAACCTCTCCGGTACGATCATAAGCGCGGTGTGTTATTGTTGCCTGTTGTGGAAACCAGGGCGGATCAGCGGGGTGAAGCTGTCGCTTACTTCCGGAATATTAAAGAGAAAAATTTCGACGTTAAAGTCGAATTCAGTTACGAGAATAAAATTAGAATAGAAGAGTTAAAAATGACGGAAGGTGAAGTGAATTACTTAGGGGTTATAAAAATTTAAAATAAAATACAGAAAGGAGGGAGCTGGTTTCTATATTATACAAACTCAGTGTGATGAAAAAATGTTTGTATATGATTTACTAGAAACCGGGTAAACATGCCAGAATATTTGTCTCCAGGAGTATACGTCGAAGAGTTTGAGAGCGGGGGCAGGCCGCTTGAGGGTGTCAGCACCAGTACTGCCGGGTTTATCGGGCTGGCGGAGAGAGGCAGTGTTGAAGGACTGCCGGAACTGGTTACCAGTTTCGCTGACTTTCAAAGAAAATTCGGGTGGTATTTGTCGGAAAACGCGTTTGGAGATTACCGTTTCCTTGCTTACGCAGTGGAGCACTTTTTTATTAACGGCGGATCCCGCTGTTATGTGATGAGGGTAGCGCCGGCCGATGCGAAAGCGGCGGCTAATTTCGCGGGGGATAATAAAGATTCGGTAGTGCTGAATATTTACGCGAAAAACCCGGGCGCCTGGGGTGACAAAATCAAGGTTTCAGTCTCGCCGTCCAGCAAGGCCAAAACACAGATATTGGAGATTGTCGGCGATTCCGCTGAAAGTAAACAGTATCGTGTGAAAAACAATGCCGGCTTTAACCCCGGAGATATTGTCGTTTTTAGTGACGGTGAGAGCAAGCAATACAATGAAGTTGTCGCCTCGCAGGACAATGTGATCACGCTGTCAAATCACTTGAGGGGTGACGACAGTGTTATCGACAAGGATCTTGTCCCCGTTAAAGTACTAACCACGTGTGAATTTAGCCTTAATGTTTTCTACGAAGGCGAAATGGAAACTTTTGAAAACGTGTCTCTTAACGCTGCCGCGGCCAATTATGTGGAAAAAGTTTTGGCGCGTTCTAATTTAATTGCCGTTGAACATAACTTGAACCCGAAACTAATCAAAGGTGAGGGTGACGACAGCGACCCCATTCCGCCTTATGAGACTATTACCGGGAAAAAAGAGGAAGATGCGGATTATGTGATCACGCTGGCCGGCGGCAGTGACGGCGCGGTGTCCGGTATTACCGCGGCGGAATTTATGGGCCAGGACAGGGGACCGGGGAAACGCACCGGGATCCAGGCTTTTATTGACAATGATGAAGTCAGTATTATGGCCATACCGGGGGTGACGACACCGGATGTACAACTGGCGTTGGTCGCTCACTGTGAAAACTCGGCCAGCAGGTTTGCCGTTTTGGATATTCCCAGGGAAAAGATCAAGGTGGCGGATGTTCAGACACACCGTAATATCTTCGACACTACATACGCTGCCATGTATAACCCGTGGCTGCAGGTTTTCGATCCGCTCGACAAGCGAAATATCTATATCCCGCCGTCCGGCTCGGTAATCGGGATATATTCCAGAACGGACCAAACGCGCGGAGTGCACAAAGCGCCTGCGAACGAAGTCGTCCGTTCCTGTGTCGGGCTGGATTGCCAGTACAACAAGGGTGAACAGGACATTTTAAATCCCAAGGGAGTGAACTTGATCCGGTACTTTACGGGACAGGGTATCCGCGTTTGGGGAGCCAGGACATGCAGTTCAAATACTTTGTGGAAATATATTAACGTAAGAAGGTTGTTTATTTTCCTGGAGGAATCGATCAAGCGCGGCACCAACTGGGTCGTTTTTGAACCTAACGATGAAAAACTGTGGGCGAGGGTTAACCGGACCATAGACGCGTTTTTAACCAGGGTGTGGAGAGACGGCGCGCTGATGGGCAGCAGCGCGGCTGAGGCGTTTTTTATCAAGGTTGACCGTTCTACCATGACCCAGGATGATATTGACAACGGACGTTTGATTTGTGTCATCGGCGTGGCACCTGTCAAGCCTGCTGAATTCGTTATCTTTAGAATTACACAAAAAACCAGCGAGCAATAAATAACTGACTAACTAAATGCCGTCACTATAAATAAGTAAAGGGGGAAGAAAAATGCCTGGCGAACGTAAAGACCCTTACAGAGGTTTTCGTTACAGAGTGGAAATAGAGGGTATCCAGCAAGCAGGCTTCAGTGAAGTATCGGGTTTCAGCACTACCGTGGATATAATCGAATACCGTGAGGGCAATGAGACTACGACGCCCCGTAAATTACCAGGCTTAACAAAGTATGGTAATATCACCCTGAAGTGGGGTGTTACCGATTCGGTGGATATGTATAAATGGATTGAAAACGCGGTCAACGGAACCATAGAGCGCAAGTCCGTCACGATCATCGCCATAGATGAGGCAGGCACAGATGTCGCCACATGGCAAATTATCGAAGCGTGGCCGACAAAATATACCGCGCCGAACTTTAACGCTAAAGGCAACGAAGTGGCGATTGAAAGTCTTGAGCTTGCCCACGAGGGTCTGACCAGGACAGTGTAGTTGTTTAAAACAAGAGGTTGGAGATTGGAGCTTAATAACTTTCCTTTTTCTTGCCTCTTGTTTTAATCCTGATAATCCGGATGATTGGAAACAACAAGACAACTCAGAAAAGGAGAATTATAAATGGCATTTCAAACGGAATATGAATTTGAGTTGCCGAAGGGTTTTGTCGACGAGCACGGTGATTTGCATAAAAAGGGAGTAATGCGTCTGGCTACAGCCGCGGATGAGATTTTACCGATGCGTGATTCTAGAGTACAGTCTAATCCAAGCTACTTGACTATTATTTTGCTGGCCAGGGTGATCACAAAACTGGGTGATTTGAGGGCTATAGACACAAAAGTGATTGAAAAGCTTTTTACCGCGGACTTTGCCTATCTACAAGATTTTTACCAGCGCATCAACGAGTCTGAGAGCGCGCGTTTTAAGGCGGTATGCCCGAAATGCCAGCATGAGTTTGAGGCGGAAATAAATTTTTCGGGGGAGCCGGCGGGAGAATAATAGGCTATCCGTTAAAGAGGATTTATGAGGAAGCTGCATTTATAGCTTATTATTTTCACTGGCCGCACGATCAGATCATGCAGATGGAACATCGCGAGAGAAAAAAATGGTGTGAGGAAATTTCTAATATTAACCGCAAACTCAATGAAGAACCGGAAAATGAGTTTGACGTGTTTATTCCGAGGTGACATCAACCTTGTATGATCCGAGTGGCAGCTTTCGTTTTTGGGTGGAGATTGACGGCCTATTCGTCGGCGGATTTACAGAAGTTTCAGGGCTCCGGTCGGAAACTGAGGTGGAAGAATATCGTGAAGGCGGTGTCAATACGTACGTGCATCGCTTTCCCAAGGTAACTAAATATCCAAGCCTCGTGTTGAAAAGGGGAGTAACCAATTCAGTCGAACTTTGGAATTGGTACAAGGATGTTGCCGAAGGTATAATCGAACGGAAGAATGGTTCGGTGGTATTGCTTGATCAGGCTGGCGATGAAATCTGGAGGTGGAATTTTTTTGATTCCTACCCGGTGAAATGGATCGGACCTGAACTAAAGGCGTCCAGAGCTGAAATTGCTGTCGAGGTTCTGGAAATAGTGCATAACGGCTTGAAAGGAATAGCTAAAGAATAATTTGATTCCGGGACAGCCATTTAGTTGTTTAAAGGGGAAACTGAATGATCTTGTTATTGCCTCGCCAAGAATTCGCTGTAAAAATATTTAACAAATACGGTTTGTTAAGAAAAGATTTCTTGGGTAGAGGAGCGTTGGTCTATAAGAAATTTTTTCATCGTAAAGCCGGTTATAGTAGTTTATTGCCTAATTTTGCGGTAAATATCCGGTTGTTTTACCAGCAACGCCAGGCGAACAGCGTGACAATGCCGCCGGGCGAAGACAGACAAGCCCAGAAGGGAACCCCTGAGCAATTCATTTCCAGCAGTGATAGAAGAATAACAGGTCCGGTTATCAACAAATACCAAAAAGAATCAAGCAAGACGGCAATCATCAGAGGAATGCTCCTTCAGCCTGCTGTAACACCTTATGGCAAACGGACCGGTACAGCGGTACAGGCGGAAACAACGGCAGCTACTATTGCCCTTAGGCAACCGCGCACACTGGAAAGAGCGTTTCAGACCCGGATGAACCCTATTGTCAGAATAAGGCAGACGGCGGATCAGTACTTTCTAAACAATTACAGTATATATGGAACAGCTGGCAGCGGCACTGTCGGGTCCGGACAAGACAGCAAAACCAATAAACAGGCGGCAGCCAGGTTACCGTATGAGACAGAACAAACCGGCCGGTTGCCAGCGGCGGCAGGTATGCCAACAGCGGTAAAGTTAGCTGCGATAATCCTAAATAAAAGGCGCACCCAGGCATGGGAATTCCAGACACAGACAAGCACTGTCAATTGGATACTGCAGAAGGCAATACAGCATATACAAAACCGGGGCGACATATACGCCGGGTTCAGGCAGGCCAGCGGAACCATCAGCCACACCACGACATCCGTTCCGGTGGTGACATTAGATAATCTTACAGGTGAGCAGCGGCATATACAGGAAAGAGAATTTCGAATACTGACCAATTATTTCAACAGGATAGTTTAT
>MVQL01000115.1 GCA_002067205.1 Pelotomaculum sp. PtaB.Bin104 | reverse complement strand
TCTGGTTTCCAAAAACCAACAGTCATAGAGGGATAAATAATTTTGCTCTTTAAATTATGACGTTTAAGATACAAGAAAGGTTTACAAATTGGTTTTAATCTTATAGCCCATGTTTTTCGTTGCTAAAAGAAATACTTCCGTTTCGGGTAAATGACGTTCCTCAAAGTTATGGTTTGAAAATTTTCCAGTCTTTGAGTGTTGTCTGATTTCCAATATTCTACTTTAGCGAATCATATTTATTTAATAAAAGGCTATATAGAATAAATATACAGATTAAAAAGAGGAATGTGTGCGGGATCGAATAGGCCCAATTCGCAATAAATTCGCTTTCGAAATTATATTCAGGGATATGTTCGTCATGGAAAATAAACCAAAGCAGGCCCATCCGGCGAAGTAAAAAAGTTTTTTGAACATACGCAACACCTGCTAAAAAATGATTTCTGAGGGCCAGGATTCTTTCATGCTTCCGGCCCAGACCCGGCACAGGTAATCCCAGGAATGACCTTTTTCCACGAGATGAAAAAGGTACGCCCCTTTTTTAGTTAGCTTAATCGAATCACCTTCTGAAGTTGCCAGGCCGAAAAAAAGAAACGTTGCCAATAACAGGCCGAAGCGGCGTCTGATCGGTTCGTGAAAAAGCTCGGTGAAACGGGACGATGGGATGTCCATATCATACATTCTCCAATAGAGCCAGTACAGCATTTCCACCCGGTCGGGCAATTTCATCCCCACTGAAACCGGCAGTCTTTTTTTAACGGCGTCAACGTATTGCTCCACGTCGAAAGTGTTCAAATAAAAGTAACCGCTGTTAAGGGAAGCAGCCCCGGCGCCAATCCCGACGAACCGTTCCCTGGTCACCGAGCTGTACCTGGGCGCCCCTTCCCGCGTGTAAGTCCAGATAGAGGTTCGTTTATACCCATATCTTTGAGCCAGATCTATAATAGCGTTCAACATTTTTTTCTCGGCCGCCATGCCGGTTTTTTTCAGGCCAAGCCGCCTGACGTGAGCTTTCATCCCGGTGTAGAGAAAAATAATTAGCGGGTAGGCCGAAACCTGTTGAGCGCCAAGCGCAAAGGCCATGGCAACGTCATTGACAACGTCATCTAGTTTTTGCCCCGGCAGAGCAAAGATCAGGTCCACGTCAACAGTGTCAAACCCTGTGTTAAGAGCCATTTGCACCGCTTCTTTCGCCTTCGCCCCGTCATAGGGCCTCCCGATGATCTTCAGCAACTGGCTGTCAAATGTCTGTACCCCTATACTCAGCATGTTTACCCCGGCCTCCCGGAGGAGTCTCAGGTTCTCTGGGTTAAGGTCGTTCGGGTGCGCTTCCACTCCAATATGTTTACCCGTGTCAAAAAGGCCCCTGATTTCATCAATCAGTTGAACTAATCTGGGTGTTACCGAGGTGGGGGTGCCGCCGCCAAAATAAACCGAGTCAATACGGGCGGCGCTGAATTTTTCCTTGTAGCGCCTGAGTTCAACCAAAAGGGCTTTGCAGTACTCCTCCGCCTTATCTTCCCGGTACAGCATCTTATTATAAGGACAAAATGGACAAATCCGCCGGCAAAAAGGAATATGCGCGTAAAGTCCGAAGTTTTCCAGGTGCGGGTTGAATCGTGGGATTTCATTTGCATTTAAACGAAAAGGCTTTAATTGTCCGGCCAATAATACTCTTAGAAGCGTTGAAAGCATAATAATACCTTCCTTATTTTAGCTGCCCCACGCATCCGGTTATTAAGAGCGTTCAAATATAGAGTTCATTCTCTCTTTTTCTCAACAATCAATAGCGTATCTATTGTGTGAATAATAAAAGTTAAGGCTAATAGCTCGTACATATACCTTTCCATCAATTAAACCTCAATGTTAATATTGAACGGGGTCGTTCCTTTTGGAAGATGCGATAAAATCACACCAATCTTGCAACCCCTGCCCGTAGAAAAATGGATTTGAAGCCTAGAGCTTTGGTAATGAAACTCCAATTGGTGGTCCATTAAAATAAATTTGACATAATAAGTAAATAAATAGCACTGCTAAAAAACAAGCTGTTGGGATAAAAATTTTACGTTTTATACTACTTTCTGATGAAACACCAATAAGCAGACATAGCAAGGACGCAAAACCCGTGATAGCCGGGTTTATTAAGTAATATAAAGTAATCAAAAATACAACCTCCAGCCTCTTAATGTAGTCAGCCCCACATTACCCCTGGACTGGAAATGGAAGAAGCCGCGGGATCACTAATGGGGCCATTCTTCGCCATCTGCGCCGATAGCTTTATCCAACTGCGGAAGCCTAAATTTTTGTTAATAAGTTCCACCATTAATAAAAGTCGCCGAATATAATAATAGAAGTGATATACATATAACATTGGTAGTATATTGAATAATTCTACTTTTTTGCGTGAACAATGAAAGAAAAATATAGATGGGAACTATACTTGAAATATATATCGCTGTTAGCCCGCTAACCAGCAGGCTAACTTTAGGCAAATTTCTTTTTCAGTTTACCAAATGTTGCGCCCTTTCTAATTCATTTCCAAAGTTAGAGTCTCTCCGGTTAAGGCGTCGACGTATTTTCCGCCAAAACTTTACTCCGGCACCTAAACCAAGAGGGGCTCGGGCGCTTTCTGGTCGAAATATTCAGGTGCGTTGGGGGCACAAAGCGCTCTCTTTTTCTTCATCACTTAATTCTCCGCAGGTATCCGGTCGAAAACCACATCAGGCAGTTTTTCACCGACCGCAACCAGGTTTAAGGTGAATTGCCGCTCTGGCTCAGGAAGAGATATTTCTATCCTGCCGGTCTCATTTTCCCAGAAATTCCGGCTGTGACTGATTGGTCTTCCTTCATTGTCCTCCAGGCGAAAGTCGGGCAGGTAGGCAGGAAAGTCGCCTCGCTGGCCGGGCAAGCTGTAATATAGACACAATTGCGCTCCTTCCACTGAAAGCCTGTTCAGATAAATTTCCCTCCCGCCGGCGGTAATA
>MVQL01000114.1 GCA_002067205.1 Pelotomaculum sp. PtaB.Bin104 | reverse complement strand
CGGGAAAACTGTACGATCCGTTTGAACGAGCGGACGGAGGCAGGCTTATTGATGTCCACCTCCTCCGACTCTACATCGATGAGACAGCGTAATGGCTGTAGAGAAAAGGCAGTCACACAAGAAGGCCTTTGCAAAGGACACAATTACCACACTCCGAGGTGGAAGATAATTGGAAACAAAACTTGCAAGGATAGCACAAATTGCAAAAGACCGACCCAAGGAACAGTTTACAAGCCTGGCCCATCTACTAAATGCTGATATGTTGCTTATATGCCATCAAGAGCTTAGTAGAAACAAGGCTCCTGGGATAGATGAAGTAAATAAAACCGAATACGAAAAGAATCTCTTGGAAAACATTGGGACGCTACACGAATCACTTAAAAAGATGACATACAAACCCCAGGCAGTAAGGCGCGTATACATTCCTAAAGCAGGCAGCAGCAAGAAACGACCTCTGGGCATACCGGCCTACGAGGACAAAATTGTCCAGTTAGCTGTAAGTAAGATACTATCGGCGATATATGAACAGGATTTTCTTGATAGTTCATATGGATTCCGCCCTGGACGCAGTTGTCATGACGCCTTGCGAGAACTAAACGATATCATAATGACAAAGAAAATAAATTGGATAGTAGATGCCGATATATCAGGTTTCTTTGACCATGTTGACCATGGCTGGATGATAAGATGTCTTCAAGTCAGGATAAAGGACAGCACACTGTTAAGAATTATAGCAAGGATGCTCAAAGCAGGAATCATGGAAGAAGGGGAATTCAAAGCCTCCCTAGAAGGGACTCCTCAGGGTGGGATAGTGTCCCCGATTCTCGCAAACATCTATCTTCATTATGTGCTTGACCTGTGGTTTGAAAAGATAATAAAAAGGCAGTTTAAAGGTAGCGCGCACATCGTCCGCTATGCGGATGACTTTGTCTGCTGCTTTCAGCATGAATATGAAGCCAAAAGTTTCTTTAATCTGTTGACAAAGAGACTGGGAAAATTCAACCTGAGTATTGCACCGGAAAAGAGCAAAATAATTGAATTTGGCCTTTTCGCAAAAGAAAACGCCAAAAAGCAAGGAAAGAATAAACCCGATACATTTGATTTCCTTGGTTTCTCTCATTATTGCGGTCAAAGCCGGAACGGCAAGTTCAGGGTAAAGCGAAAGACCAGCAGAAAGAAATTTAAGGCAGCCGTACAAAGAATAAAACAATGGATAAAAGCCAACCGCACTACACCAGTCAAGGTACTGCTGGAAGAGATTAAACCCAAACTCATAGGTCATTACAGGTACTATGGTATTACTGATAACAGGCCGATGCTGTCTAGATACTGGTACGAAGTGACAAAACTGCTATTCAAGTGGCTCAATCGAAGAAGTCAGCGTAACAGCTATACCTGGGAAAAGTTCTTATTGCTGCTCAAAGCCAAACCATTGCCTGGACCGAAAATATACAGCAGTATATACCTGGACAATTAGGGTCTTGCATAGATGTGTGAAACTTCTAGTGAGGAGCCGTGTGCGTGAGTAGCGCAAGCACGGTTCTGTGAGGGTTGTGCGTTCAATTTACCATGGAGCAAATATTGTGACACTCCCAGAGGAAACGGGGAGAAACGGCGAAAACAAACCTGTTCCTAAAGCTAAAGAGGCGCACTTCTACTCGACAATGGTTAAACTACCAATAAAAGGAGATGACCATTTATGCAAGACTTACAGGATAAAACCATCCGTGAACTGGCAAAAGATTGCCGTACAGTGGACGACGTACAAGACATGTTAAAGACACTTTTTAGAGATACCCTTCAAGGTATACTGGAAGCTGAGTTGGAGGAACACCTTGGTTACAAAAAACATAGCGTAGAAGGCAATAACAGCGGTAACAGCCGCAATGGCTACAGCAAGAAAACCATCCAGACCAAATTCGGCAAAACAGAAATTGATATACCCAGGGACCGTAATGGTGAATTTGAACCTAAAATTGTCGGCAAATATGAAAGAACATCAAACCAGCTTGAAGAGCAAATCATTGCTATGTACGCCAAGGGTATGTCCACCCGGGATATTGAGGATCATATGAGAGACATTTACGGCATTGATGTTTCACCGTCCATGGTCAGCAAAATCACCGACAAGCTCCTGCCTATGATTTCCGAGTGGCAGTCCAGACCCTTGGACAGGGTTTACCCGGTGGTCTTTCTTGACGCAATTCATTTCAAAGTACGCAAGGAAAACAGAATTGTCAACAAGGCGGCCTACAGCGTACTGGGCATCAATATGGCCGGCCAAAAAGAAGTCCTGGGCATCTGGGTGGGAGAACACGAAAGTGCCAGCTTCTGGCTCGGTGTCTGCAATGACCTGAAAAACCGGGGCGTTGAAGATATACTAATCACTTGTAAAGATGGTCTTTCCGGGTTTTCCGAGGCCATTAACACAGTGTTCCCCAAAACAGAGATACAATTATGCGTTATACACCAAATCCGCAATTCCTTGAAATATGTGCCATACAAGGAACAAAAAGAATTAATGTCGGATCTTAAGAAGATATACCAGGCCCTGACCATCGGGGAGGCAGAGTTAGCTTTTACTGCATTCAAAGAAAAATGGGGTAAAAGACATCCCATAATTATCAGGTCATGGGAAAATAACTGGGTTGAGCTAACAGCTTATTTTAAATATCCGTATGAAATCCGCAAGCTTATTTATACAACCAATGTCATCGAGGGTTATCACAGACAGTTACGAAAAGTAACTAAAACTAAAACGGCATATCCGACAGATGAATCACTTATAAAAATAATATATCTGGCAACAATAGAGGCATCCAAAAAATGGACCATGCCGATCAGAGATTGGAAAAATTGTATCTCCCAATTTGCAATTTACTTTGAAGATAGGCTGGAATCTGAAATGGCAGTATAAAAAACGAGTTTTTCGCTTTGGTTCTCCTCAAGGATACAGGATAAGGGTAGGGGGATAAATTGGGTCCCCCCCCACCGTATCCCCGGCAGAACCCCCCTGGGCGCTCGGGTTGCTCTCCAGCAGAGCCCTATCCTCCCAGCGGGTAAGAGCCATTTATAGCTTAACCAATTTTAAGAAAGGATTTCCATTTACACAAAATTATTTACACTCCCAAACCATCCTGTTACTAACCATTGTTGCTGAAACATCAATACCATAGATGTCCCGCATGTGATCCTCAATATCACGGGTGGACATGCCCTTGGCATACATTGCAATAATTTGTTCTTCCAGTTGGTTTGAAGTCGTTTCGTATTTCTTGATAATCTTTGGCTCAAATTCGGCATTACGGTCTCTGGGAACGCTTAGTTCTGTTTCACCAAACCTTGTTTTTAAAGTCTTTTTACTGTAGCCGTTACGGCTATTACCGGTGTTGACAGTATTATTACCCTCCGGACTGTGTTTCTTGTAGCCAAGGTGATTATCAAGTTCAGCCTCAAGTATTTCCTGTAAGGTGTCCTTAAACAGATTCTTTAGCATCTCATGGACATCATCTACTGTTTGGCAATCTTTTGCTAGTTCCCTAACCCGGCAAAGCCGGAACCAAAAAGGTTTTTAATAAATATTTGTCGAAACAGTCAGCAGTTTACACAAGGAGTAAAAACTGCATGGCTTCCTTAATTGAAAAATATTCAAAACAGATTAACGGGGTTCTCTCCTGTTTTGATAGGATTGAAAGGAAGACCGAATTCATTGATGAGCAGTTTGGATTATGCTATCTGCGTGTTCCAACATGGGCGCCATTTAAGCTTCAGTTTTATTGTAACGGCCATAACTGGCTTGCTAATCAACTCATGCACCATGGAATCAGCTTTACTCAGTTCGACAATGCCTTTCTTCAAGTTGAGGACTGGGCAAAAGCCCAAGAATTATCTGATACCTTTTCTGTAAATAAACTTCACCGGTTGCTGAATCAATACGCAACTCAATTTTGCCCTGTTGCTCGCCATTTTCCAAACGAGTATCACTGGAGCATCTTGCAATGTGAATATGCAACGGATATCGCATTTGCCAATGTACGAAAACCTTGTTCGAACTGCAATTCATGCCGTCAAACCTGATAATGTGGCAACATTCCTTGGCCGAAAGCTGGATGGTCGCTACAAAGATGAACTTGGAAACAACTTTAACACCCGTATTCAAGGAACCCGAATTAAACACCACATGGGGCCTGCTTCAATAAAGCTATATGATAAACAGGGCATAATCCTGCGTATTGAAACAACTGTGAACGATGTTACATTTTTTCGTCACTACCGGACGGTAGAACACCGCGATAGGACATCAGAAAAAAATTGTCTGCTATGCAAAAGACAATTTACAGTCTTCCTGCCTTGCAAAATTGTACGCTAGCATGACCTTACGAAATACTAGTTTTTATTTTTTAGAATCCTTTAATACCAAGGCTTTGGGGGCCAAAAACGTAGTACTAAACACAGTATTGCTCCAGACCTAAAGCCTCAAAAAGTTCCTTCTGTTCCCTATCCATTTCGGTCAACATAACCACCCGGACAGGTTCTTGAGTACGCTTTGGTGTGGGATATTCAATGGTCACTTCCTGAATCTTGGATAGCTTTTCAAAAGCCCTCGATAAGGGCATGGAAATCTTTCTGTTTTGGAGCTCTTTTCTTAAGAGTGCCGACATCAATAGCGCGGTAAAACAGTAAAACGCATGCACTCGAATTTTTTGGTCCGTCCAGTGCAAAAGCGGGTCCCAACTGACCCAGGAGGGGTCTTTCATCTGCCGAAAAGACTGCTCGATTTTATACTGGTCACGGTAAGTCAGAATAATTTCCTCCGCCTGCCAGTCGTGCCTGTCAGTAAAGAGGATCGTTTTGCCAAGATAAGTATTCTTAAGTTCATCGAAGGCCTGTTCGTCTACGCTGTACTGGAGGTCAACCCATTTATTATCGACATCCTGCACGGTGTAGCGAATCAAGGTTTTCATGTGCTGGCGAATGAGGATTCTTTTAATCTGCTTATCCACTGAATCGGCGGTGGGCCTTTTACCTTTACGATTAGTGGTTTTCCAGACGATAAGTTTTTCCTGAAGCAGGCTTAATACCTTCTGGGTTTTGGCCAGATTGCTGTAAATGCCCTGGAGCTGCCCTTCCAGCAGGGATGGATTGTAGACAGAAACAACTGTTCGCTCAGTGCCAAACACTATATCTTTGGTGATGTAGTATTTTTCACCTCTAAGACGATCGTTTTGACAGTCCTGATACTGCTCCATGGGCACGTCCAATACCTTTTTAAGATGGGACGGTGCGAGAGAAGCCACGAAATGAAAAGGACTTTTATCCACCATCGCAAGATTTTTCTTTGAGTTGTTACCCTTATCACACACGATGGTCAGGTCGTCGCAAGTTGCAAAAATGTCGTTGAATCGCTTGATTAATTCCCTGATAAACCGGTCAAATTCCACCGGGTCGGACTCATTTCCCTGGTAAGCATCAAAGAACAGGGGAATGCCGCCCTCTCGGCTGACCATCAAGGCCAGGCCAATCTGGCGCAGATCGTTTCTCTTTTGTTTGTTGTGACCGCGCTGGGGCAGCGTACAGGTGTTATTGGTGTCGATGTAGGTGAAAAAGTTGGTCGCGTCGTATAAAAGCACCCGTAAGTCAACCTGATACAGCTCGACCACCTTTTTTGCCAGTGCTACCTGGAGTTCCATTACTTCTCCTGGTGTAATCAGGTCCATGTTATCCCAGAACCGCTGGCTGGTAAGATACTTACAGTCGATCATCAGTATTCGTGGTAAGATTGTCCACTGGTACCACTCACCGATCTTGCTTTTGCTGGTCGGTGCCGAGCACCGGTTACAGGCGGCAATTAGCATATACTGCCCAACTGTGGCTCCCTGGTTGCGCTTGACGACCACGTCGTCCACGAGTCTTACAAAGCCAAGTTTATCGGCGATGGTTAAAAGTGCAGCAGTAAGGCCAAACTCGCGACTTTTTACTGAACTCGGCTGGGGAGGTTCAGTGACCTTGCGGACAATGTCATCGAGCTTGCCAAGATATTTCTTGGAAACAACCCGTGGTTGACCATTTACCCGTTTTGTTTCAATAACGTAATAATAGGGTTTACCATTGACCATTTGCTTAATAAGACCGGACATAAGTTACCACCTCGCGATTTTAGGCAAATATATACCACTATATCGCGAGAAGTGTAGAAAGGCAAAGCCTGTTTTGGATCTTTTTGGATTAAATAGGATCATTTATGATCAATGCAATATATTAGGCACTATATACTTAGCGTTAATCCCAATAGCTTGCTGTAGATAGTTGTTTCATTCTTGTGTACTACTTTTTGAATTTAAAGAATCCACTATTTTTAATGGTTTAGGGACTCGATTTAGTTAAAAAAGGGGGTAAAACTTTTTATTTCGTAAACCCCTGCTAGCGTCCTTTCATGGGTTTGATGTCACCATGCGGAGGAATTGCTAGAAGACCCTTCATTGCACAATTCGCTCTTGAACAGCCTTATCTTGCTTGGCCATAAATTTCAACGTATCCTTATGGTAGATTAACCTGTAGCCCGAATTCACGCTTGGCTTCCTCCCCCGTCACATAACCGGCATCACTATTAAGTTGGCGATGTTCCTCTTCTGTTAAAGGTTTGTCATCCGGTTTAGCTTTATCGATCTCTGCCCAACCGGCCGGCTTTTTCTCGGAACGCTCAATCAAATACTGGAGGAAATCAAAAACTGTTTTCTGATCATGCTCCTTCAGGCGCTCAACCAAAATATGAATATCCTCTTTGCGCACTACCATAGGGTGAAGCCTCCTTGATTTTATGTCGGCTAATTACGATTAGCGGACATTTGAGTCTCAAAAATCCGTACTTGATGTCCATTAAGGTTGAAAATATATCACAAAGATACCATTTCCTCTAAGGTGAGTCAAGAAAGAAAGGAGTCGTACATTGTCTTATTGCCTTATTTTCTGAGCATACTTTGAGGTAAGGTTCCGGCTGGAGGTCATTTGGGATGATCCGGAAAATAATCGCGTGCTGGAATGTGCGGTAATTACCTTAATTTGGGTATAACAGGTCCTAGTAAAGATAGTACTTTAGACCTATTTGCTTTTGGGTGCTTGGACGGTAGAATTAGGTAAAAATTGTCTATAAAGCACGGAATGTTAAAAAAGACCAACATATTAGGTAATTATTTGACGTAAAGCATGTGCTTAAGCGCAAAACGTGGCAGCCGGCTGCCAGAAGTACAGCAAGCCCAGGAGGGCCTACTTGTAGGTCTTTTTATTGTTAAGGAAAGTATACTTTTGGGGTACCCGGTGAGACCATATTATGGTAACATTAGAACATGAGGTATTCGTCAAAAATAAAAGAAATACTTAAAATAAATTGGCCAGAGTTTGAGGTGAAGTATTCGAAGGTAATCCGCGAATGTGAGAGAGAA
>MVQL01000113.1 GCA_002067205.1 Pelotomaculum sp. PtaB.Bin104 | reverse complement strand
CGGGCTGTAGCGCAGGGGCTAGCGCGCTTGGTTCGGGACCAAGATGTCGGAGGTTCAAATCCTCTCAGCCCGAAAGATAGCAAAGCCGCCAGAAATGGCGGCTATTTTTATGTAATAAAGTAAATATTTACACTTAACTCGTTAAGGAACGCCATTATAGAAACCATGGGAATCGCGCTCAGGGAGGCAAAACGATCGCGGTATATTCGAATAGTTCCGAAGTTTGATCGATTCAAACGAGGTTCGAAGCATCAGGATACGCTGACCGATGAGGAGTTCGCAAAGCTCTTCCCCGAAGACCGTGACGAACTGGAGAAGATATGGCAGCTTAAGGACGGCCGCGATCATGGGACAGGAATCCTCTTTGGGGCGATGTGCTGTCTTGGAGTCTCTGCGGGGCTCCGGTCAGGAGAACTCAGGGCGGTATCAGATGATCAAATAGTACGGCACAAGCTTCCCAACGGCGAAATGCTTTATGGGCTTATCATCGATAAGGCCTCAATTCGAAACAGGAAACCGTTGGCCTCAAGAAGGCCACTGACGAGGATCTGCGCGTCCGGGCGGTTGTATTGATGGAGAAAATGATGAAGATCCTCGATATGTTCCTTGCTTCCGTGCCGCCCCGCGAAGGGTTGCTTTTTCTTCACCGCGGGACACCAATTCGGAAAAAAACACTCGGCCGAAGATGGAAAGCAGGGCTCAGCCAGACGGGGATCAACCTAGAAGGACGCCGGATGACACCACATGCTATGCGTTACACCTTCAATACAAGGATGCGAATGCTAGTATCAGAAAAGACACTTCAGGCCGTGATCGGGCACAAGTCCGAGAATATGACCTCCCATTATGATCGACCTCATATGATAGAGCGGCTTATGCAGCTTAAAGATCAACGGAGTGCTTTCGGGAAGTTTTGGGACAGAACCTAAAATATTACGATTTTTCTTGACAACTACCATTATTGAAATAATATTAAGGTTGTGGTATTTATATACCACACGAAAAAACGGAGGGGAAGGAAATGTTTGGTGATGAGCTCAGAGCCCTAAGATTCTCCAGCGGCTTCTCTTTAAGAGACTTCTGTAAGACAGCTGAAGAGGATCCAAGTAACTGGAGTAAGATAGAGCGCGGTTTGATGCCGCCACCGGTTGACCATCAAAGGCTTAAAAAGATTGCGGCAGTCTTAAAAGTAAAAAAAGAAGAAATTAATGACTTCATATCAAAGGCTGAGATTGCCGCAGGATCTATTCCAAAGTTTGTGATGACGAACGATGTGCTCCTCGATCAACTTCCTGCTTTTTTGAGAACTGTTGATAACATAAAACCGTCGGAAGAAGATTTTAGAAAGATTATTGATCTTTTGCAAAGGGGAAGTGATGCTCAGCGATGATCTTTGCCCGCCGTTTTTAGAGATTTCAGAAATAAAACAAAAAGTAGCTTCTTTTCGAGCACGTTTCCCGAAACTCAACACATTTCCAGTAGATATTGAAGCGTTGATAGAACAAGATCTTGGCATATCGATTCAGCCGATTAGGGGATTACGTAGCTCTATAAATATAGATGCATTTATCTCAAGTGATTTCCGCATACTCTATGTTGATGAATATGAATATATGAGTGATAGGTTCGAGAATAAACTTAGGTTTTCCTTTGCCCATGAAATTAGCCATCTCGTACTTCATGCAGAACTCTACAGACGACAAGATTTTCACGACAAAGAATCTTACTTATCGTTTCATATGTCAAAATCTGATCGAGCGTATCGTTGGTATGAATCACAAGCGAACATATTTGCTGTTCATCTACTAATGCCCGTAAAGGAGCTGACAAAGGTGCTTGCAGAAATAAAAGAACGACTTCGAGCAAGTGGAGACCCTTTGATAAGAATTAGATCTAGTGAGTACCTTAATGATTTAGCAAGGAGCGAAGCAGCGGCATATTTTGGAGTCGCCGAAAGTACCCTTTCCAATTTTCTTTCGAAAGAGCATATTCGCTACTGATTAATTGAGATACTTTGTTTGCGCTTTTTATGCAAATCTACCCATCCTGAACATCAGCGCCCCGGTGCTTTTCTTCACGTACTCCTCGAGATGATCCTCAAATTGAACCAGAAAAAATCTTATTTCATCATTTTCAAATTCTCACGAGCCTCGGATATTATACTTATTTAAACCATTTGCCCGTCGGCCGACTCAATACGATCCGGATACCGGGGATTCTCAGACATTATCCGGAGCTTTCGGGAAATGGGATCAAATTCAACCCGTTTGACGATAAGCTCGTCCCCTACCCTGAGGACATAGATACCATCCCCGCGGATCTCCCCGGGTACGAATACGATCATATCACCGTCGAATATGTGGACGCCAGTCATCGAATCGCCACGAACCTCCAGGGCTCAAGCCCTGCTCGGGGTGGTCCCTCGCATCATACGCTTTAAGAATGGAAGAAGAGCAATTTCCCGGACATCATCGATAAGTTCCTGGCCGTTGCCGGCTGCTACCTTCTGAGGGAGAACTGGGACAAACGAAAATCATCACTAACGTTCACCACACGTCTCAAAGCATTAGGAATTGTTATTTGATTGGCATCAATCTCTGACTTATCGAGCAAGAAAAAGTGTAAACCCTTTGAGAGCTGTATTTTATTGTAGGTTTTTAATAATTTTCCCCAATAGTCATTTTATACCTTGACAAATCCAAATAATGTATTAAGCTTTTACTAAGAATAGATGTATAGATATCTATATAGGAGTAGACATGTCGCAAACTCTGAAACAAGAATATGAAGAGTACTTGAAAGCGGGTCGTATTTGGGGGGTTGTTCCTCAAGAGAGAATAAAAAAACTTAAATTTCCTCGTATAGACAAAAAAATTATCGAAGAATTACATGGTTTTGAAGATCTAACAGGAACAGTATCCGATCTACTAGATAAAATGGGCTTACATTCGGCTGTAGCTGCGACCTATCTTCAGCCGATAATACCAGGGAAAACAGTTATTGGAACGGCTATTACTTTAAGAAGCATCCCCGAACGAAAAACAGTTACCCAAGGACTGCATGACAAAGACTTTATACGAATGGCCTCTAGAGAAGCTTATTATCTTGCTGAACCTGGCGATATTCTTGTTGCCGATATGGGAGGCAACCTTGACATCTCCAACATGGGAGGACAGGCTGCGGCTGTTGCGGTTGAGCAAGGAGTAGCTGGATTAGTTGTCAATGGCGCTGTAAGGGATATCGGTTCAATAAAAAAACTTAATTTCCCCGTATGGGCCAAAGGCAGGACACCCATTACCGGCAAGTGTCGCATTGAGGCTATCGAAGTCAATGGACCTGTTACCTTGCATGATATTCAAGTTATTCCTGGTGATTTGATTATTGCGGATGATTCTGGTGTCTGTGTTGTGCCTGCTGATAAAGTCCAGTTTGTTCTTGATGAAGTTCGTCAAATCTGCGCTGATGAAGAAGTGATGCGTGAGCTTATACGCAAGAAAGCCCCTATATCTGAGATAAAGCCTTTGTTTAGAAAACGATACAAATAGTTAAATGCATACATAAATGGTGATTAAAATGGATAATGAAAGCAGTCTGCCAAAATATGTGTTAATCAGAGAAAGCATCCGCAATGAGATTCTAAAAGGCAAAGACGAAGGGATGCACTTTACGGTTATGGAAATCGCTGCAAGGTTTGGCGTAAACCGACTTACGGCGAGGCATGCAATAGAAGGTCTTATTCAGGAAGGTATCATTCGTTCCATTAAAGGTGTGGGACTTTTTGCTTCTCCTCCTCAACAGATTATCGAAAACATCGATGAGCCTTCCAATTATATCTATCGTTATTCTAAAGAAGGGAGAAATGCGACAATCAAAACAAGAAAAATGGAATGGATTCGTGCGGTCGATGAAGTCTCAAGTAACTTAATGATTCGCGAGGACACTAAAGTTCTTTTTCTTGAACGACTTCGTACCGCCGATGATGTCCCCCTTACACTTGATTACAAGTATATTCGTTTACCTTGGGCTAGCGTAATAACTGAAAGCAAGCTTCAAACAGGCGTACTTAGGAAAATTCTTGAAGCAGAAACCAATGTCGTATGGACTGGGATGTCAAATCAGATAGAGGCGATAGGCGCTTCTCCTGAAATTGCCTCTTGCTTAAATATTATGGAAGGTAGTCCGGTAGTGTTACGCAAGACAGTACTGTTTGGCAAGGATAAAAGTGAGGCGATTATTTTTGGCATTTCTTTTTACAGGGCCGATCGTTTCAAATGGCAAAGCTATATAGAATTTTAAGCTTCTTGAGGAGGGTGGAAATGTGTAATTTTAAAAAGAAAGGAATTTCGACTTTTTCAAAATCAATCTTCTTCATTTTAATTCTCTTATTTTCGATTTTGATTTCTTTAAGTGCGCAAACCATTTTCCCCACCAAACCTGTAGAAATAATTGTTACTTTTGCCGCTGGAGGTGCTGTCGATACTAGTACTAGAGTTCTCGCATCAGAAGCGGAAAAGTATTTTGGCCAAAAAATACTAATTACCAATAAAACAGGCGGGGGTGGTACAGAAGGAATTATTCAAGTATCAAAAGCAAAACCTGATGGCTATCAACTCCTGGCGCTCACATCTGCTGCTATAACCAATATTGTTACAAAAAAAGTCGATTATCAGATTGATTCATTCGATCCGGTTATAATGTTTACCTACGATCCGGCAACATTATCTGTTTATGCTAATGGTCCGTATGCTAATTTAGATGAATTCCTAAATGCAGCAAAAACAACGAAAATATCAATAGCCACAGCAGGTCATAGCACTGCCAATCATGTAGCCTGTTTGGTTCTGGAAAACAAGTATAACCTTAATTTTAAGTATATTCATACAAAGGGTGTTGCTGAAGTATCAACCATGGTTGCAGGTGGGCATGTTGCATCTGGCGTCGGTCCTTGGGCAGATTTTAGGATTATGACTGAACAGAGAAAAATGAAGGTAATTGGAGTTATGGCTGATTCCAGAGATCCGAGATTGCCTGATGTGCCTACATTCAAAGAAAAAGGTTATAATGTTTTAGGTGGTGTTTGGCGTGGAATAGCCGCACCTAAAGGCACTCCTCCTGAGGTTATTAGGGCCTTGCATGATGCTTTTAAAAAAGCTTTAGACAGTCCAGAACTTCAAAAAAGATATAACGAATTAGGATTGCCTATTGTATATAAAAACTCATCTGATTTTAAAGCAAATATTATAGATTCATATGAGAGTTACGTTAATATCCTTCCTTTACTACAGCAATAGTTAGTGTGTCTTTGTTTGGGTCCTATTGATCTTTTTTCACCGGTTAGGCCAATCAGAACCCAATGCAAAGTAACCTTTTTAAGTATAAATAAGTAGGTGAATATGCGAATAAGAGTTACCTTGCCCGAGCTTATAACAACGGCTGTTATATTCATATTTGCTATCGCACTGCTTGTATTAACCCGGGGTATGCCAATCATGGACGAAGGTTCTCCCGGGCCAAGGTTTTTCCCATTGATATTAGCAATTGCATTTGCTGTTTTGGATTTGCTTTATTTACTCGAGCGTTTTTTTTCCAAACACGCTTCGAATTCAGCGATCATTTTCCCCAAAGTACTTAAGCCATATCTATACGTAGGATCGGCATTCGTTATTGTTCTCCTTTGGGAACGTCTTGGTGCAGTGCCGACAATTCTCATTACAGGACTATTTCAGTTTCGAGTGATCGAAAGCCTGTCATGGGAAAAAACTATTATTGCATCTTTAGTTATGAGTGTATTTACCTATGTACTTTTCCAGCGAGTACTTGGAATCAACCTTCCTGCAGGATTATTTACATGGCTATTAGTACGATAAGGGGGTGTTGATGGATGTATTTGGATTCCTAATACAGGGTTTTGGGGTTGCTTTACAGCCTGCAAATTTAGCTTTTTGTGCCTTTGGTGTAATTGTCGGTACTTTGGTAGGGGCGCTTCCTGGTATTGGTCCCACAGGCGCGATTGCTATGCTTCTAGCAGCAACTTATAAATTGGGTCCTACGGCAGCAATGATTATGCTTGCAGGTATTTATTACGGCACACAATATGGTGGTACTATTACTGCAGTCCTCATGGGCTTACCTGGGGAAGCATCTTCGGTAGTAACGATATTCGATGGCTATGCATTAGCTAAGCAAGGTAAAGCCGGTAAAGCACTCGGCATAGCGGCTATAGGTTCTTTTATCGGTGGAACTGTTGGGGTAATTGGGCTTATGTTTCTCGGCCCAGCGCTTGCAAATATGGCTTTGAAATTTGGCCCAGCCGAATACTTTACTGTACTGTTAATGGCATTTTCTATGGTTACCTCTTTCGCTGGTAAATCAATGGTTCGTGGTTTTATTTCTCTCTGCCTTGGTGTTTCAATTAGTCTTGTCGGCCTTGATGTCATTACTGGCTTACCTAGATTTACCTTCGGGCATCCCAGTCTTTACGGAGGAATAGATTTTCTTCCTATAGTCGTGGGTTTGTTTGGCTTAAGTGAGATAATACTAAACTTCGAAAATCCGGAAAATGGAACACTAATAAAAGCCGATTTGCGTCTTTCTAAAATGTTTCCGTCCAAAAGCGAAATCAAGGAAGCCGCAGGCCCTATGGCACGTGGTACGGTAATTGGATTCCTTTCCGGCACTCTGCCAGGTGTTGGAGCTACTTTGGCTTCATTTCTAAGCTATGGTACCGAAAAGTTGCTTTCCAAACACCCAGAAAAATTTGGCAAAGGCTCTATTGCTGGGCTCGCTGGACCTGAAACCGCTAATAATGCCCTTACTTGTGGAGCTTTCGTTCCAATGCTTAGTATGGGTATTCCTGCTGGCGCCGTATCGGCATTACTTCTTGGAGCTCTACTTATGTTCGGGCTTCATCCTGGGCCAACTATTTTTACCGAACAGTCCAATGTTGTCTGGGGACTTATAGCGAGTATGTATATCGGTAATGTTATGCTTGTAGTTATCAATATGGCATTCGTTCCTGTTTTAGTCTGGGTGATGGATAAGATACGCCCTTATCTTTCTACTGTTGTTTTGTTTCTTTCAATTTTTGGGGTTTACAGTTTTCGTGGTTCTTCGACCGACATATTGATAATGACCATTGCGGGTATCGTTGGTTATTTGATGAAAAAAATGGATTTCCCTCAAGCCCCTGTTATTCTTGGTATCATCCTTGGCTCAAATATAGAACATAATCTTCGAATGGCACTGACAATTTCCGATGGGAGTCTCGACATATTCATAAAAAATCCTCTCTGCGTTGGATTCCTTATCGCTACCCTTTTTTCACTGATTTTAGGAATAGTCATGCAGTTAGGAAAGGGCAAAACTCTTAGGAGGGATGACATTGAAGTGTAATAGTATTGATTTTTTGTTATTACTAATTAGTTGAATCTATATGTCGTATTTATATGACAACATTAAGAATGATAAAAGGAGAAGCCTGTGAGTAAAGAATTCGAGCGTATCGTTCCAAGCCCTCTAGTTTTCGAAAAACTCGCCGAGGGTTTTCAGTTCATCGAAGGCCCCATTTGGTTCCATAATGCCGGATATCTTATTTTTAGCGATATTTATGGTGATAAGATGCATAAGTGGTCTAGCAAGGAAGGGCATACGGTTTTCCGCGATCCTAGCGGCAAAGCGAATGGGAATGCTTTAGACAAACAAGGCCGAATAGTATCCTGCAATCATATGGCTAGAAGTGTTTTACGTTATGAATTAAATGGAAGTGTGACTACACTCGCTTCCCATTTTGAAGGCAAAAGCTTAAATAGCCCTAATGATGTTGTGATTAAAACAGATGGCAATATTTATTTTACTGATCCTACTTCCGGAATTGTTTCCGATAAAGCCGGGAAAATCAGACCTCAAGAATTAGATTTTTCTGGTGTTTTTAGAGTTGATCCCGATGGAAAAGAACTCATCCTTTTAACAAAAGAGTTTACTAAACCTAATGGCCTGGCTTTTTCTCCGGATGAATCATTGCTTTATATCAACGATACAAAAGACAAGCTCATTAGAGTTTATGATGTGAGAAAAGATGGAACCATTTTTAACGGCAGGCTTTTCGCAAAGCTTGAAGGTGAACAGCCGGGAGTACCTGATGGTTTAAAAGTCGATTCCGAGGGGAATGTCTATTGCTCTGGCCCCGGTCCTGGCATTTGGGTATTCAATCCATCCGGCGACCATCTTGGTACTATTCTTCCTCCAGAAAAAGCAGCTAATTTCGCGTGGGGTGACGACGATTGGAAGACCTTATATCTATGTGCTTCAACATCTCTTTATCGTATTAGACTTGGGGTGAAGGGTATCGCTATACCTTGATTATATTTGTTTGATGAAAGAGTGGAGGGAATATAATATGAGATTTAACAAAATGAAATCCAAACTGGCTAATGGAGAACCTGCCCTAGGTGTTACATTACAAGAAGTTTCGCTTCAGAGTGCTGAGATTCTTGGCCTGCTTGGATTTGATTATATCAATATCGACTGCCTCCACTCTTCCCTTAACGTCGAAAGTGTCGTACCGATGGTCCTTGCTGCTGAGTTGCGTGGAATTACAACGCTGGTCAGGGTTCCGGAGAACCGTGCGGAAGTAATACTTCCTTACCTCGATGCTGGAGTCCATGGAATTATTGTTGCCGAGATGGATAACGCCGAAACTGCACGACGTTTGGTAGATGCTGTCAAATTCGAGCCTGAAGGCAAAAGAAGCCTTGCTTCCGTTCATGCTTCCGATTTCGGCTTAACAGAACCCTTGGCAAAATATGCCGTTTCCGCTAATTGTGAAACCATGGCAATAGGTATAGTTGAAAGTGCAATTGGAATTGATAATATAGAAGAAATATTAAGCACTCAAGGCTTGGATGCAGTAATAATAGGCACTACGGATTTATCCAAAGCGTTGGGAGTTACCGGCCAACCTGATCATCCTCTCATGCAAGATGCTATGAACAAAATCCTTGCCGTAGGAAAAAAGACAGGCAAGACTATTGGAATTACTTTAAAAAATGGTGAGGATCCGAAGTCAATGATTAATAAAGGATTCGGAATCATCGGAGTTCATTTAAAGGCTCTTTTAATTAGCGCGGCAAAAAAACATCTGTCAGATGCGCGTGGATAATTAATACTTATCTTAAGGAGTTTTAAGATTATGGAAATTTGGAAAGTCGCAATACTAGTCGATAATCTTGACGAAGCAATTGATTATTATACAAACGTGTTAGGGATGTCTGTAATTCGTAGAAAAGCGAAATCGCTTCATCTGGACGCAGGAAATGTCCGGATTGAGTTGATCGCAAAAGAAGTATACAAAGATGATGAAAGGTTGGGTAGGCTTGGGGTGCATCACTTATCTATTAAAACAGATGATATTGAAAAGACAGCCAGTGATTTGAAAGCGAAAGGCGTAAAATTTATAAAAGAACCTGTTGATCGCGGTTTAGGCCTTAAGATAGCTTTCTTCGATGGCCTTAATGGAGTAAACCTTCAACTTTACGATCAGAAAGAAGAAACCTAATATGGCTTATATACACCTTGTCAGTTTTCGTGTTGAGAAATAAGAGTACTCATCCATTTTCTCGACTAAACATGCGGTTCAACCGGAGGCCAAGAATAAATCAGCAACACAATGGTCTGAAAACCAGAGGGTGCTACACCTTTGACAGAATCAATGTCTAAATAAAATGATGGTCCTAAAACTCCCAATGAAACAGAAACGCTACTATGCATTTCACTATAGACGATTCGACCCTGCTCGTCGCACTGTGGCCCTATAATA
>MVQL01000112.1 GCA_002067205.1 Pelotomaculum sp. PtaB.Bin104 | reverse complement strand
GATAGGCCGCTGGTTCCCTGGTTGTCCGGATGACGAAAAAGCTAAAAAGTACCAAAAGCAGCTTGTCAGTAAGAAACACCCCTTTGTTAGCCCGGCAATTTCAAACGAATACTTCTATGGCGAGGATTCGACCCGCGGCGCGAAGGAGTTGTTAATTACTGAAGGTGTTGCAGACTGTTTAATGGCACTACAGGCTGGTTTTAGCTGCATTTCACCGGTGACAGTCAGATTCCGAAAAGCGGATTACCCGAAATTTTTACAGTTAGCCAAACGGGTGGAACAAGTATATATATGTAATGACCAAGAGGACAACCATGCCGGAGAAAGTGGCGCGCTGGATACTGCTACGTTCTTGGAAACCAATGGAGTAAGTGTCCGTCTGGTGAGATTACCGAGACCAGAGGACGTTTCAAAAGTTGACTTGGCTGAATACCTACGAGACAATCCTGCCGATGCCTTTCGGGGACTTATGGCTGAAGCCTGTAGCTGCTGGGAACTTATGGTTGATCGTTTGGTGGTTCCGGCTAACCGTGTTGAAGCAATCCGGGCGGTACAGGATTTTGTAAAAAGGGATCTTGTGAAATGTGATAACCTTACCGCGGGTACAATTATTAAGTTCAACCTGAAAGAAAAATTTGGTCTCGACAGTACCGAAATACGGGAACTCCTGAAAGTACGCGGCGCGGCTGTTAAAGAGGTCGAAAAGGAAAAAGAGAAAGAAGAAAAAGAGGATAAACGTACACAGTCAGATATTTTGATTGAATTGGCACTGTCAGCCGCAACCTTATTCCATGATGAGCAACAGGAACCTTTTGCCAGGTTTTATGTATCCGATCATTTTGAAATATGGCCCCTGAGGAACAAATTTTTTAAGCGTTGGTTAGTTGGGAAATACTTTGAAACCACGGGGAAGGCACCGAACAGTGACGCGATCGGGCAGGCATTAAATGTATTGGAAGCAAAGGCCGTATTTGATGGACCTGAACACGTGTTATCTCTAAGGGTGGCTGAACACGATGGGTGTATTTGGTATGATCTAGGGGACGAAAAATGGCGAGCTGTAAAAATTACAGCTGGGGGGTGGGAAATAGTCAACAGTCCGCCCATCATCTTCAGAAGATTTAAAAACACAGCGGCACAGGTCGAACCGGCATCCGTTGCAGATGGGATATTTAAATTACTAGATTTTGTTAATTTAAAAGGAACTGGAGCTACTTCGGGAGCTTCGGGAGCTTCAAAATTAGAAGCTCCATATACAGAAGCTTACAGCGGCGGGCATCCTGGAGCTTCGGGAGCTTCGGGAGCTTCAAAATACCTTTTAAGGGATTTAAAAAAAACAGAGAGACTCCTGCTAGCTTATGTGATTGCTTCGTACGTCCCCGGTATCCCCCACCCGATAGGTGACGCGAGTGGTGAAAAAGGAGCCGCAAAATCAACGTTTATGCGTATATTAAGAAAATTGGTTGATCCGGCTAACATGGAGATCTACACCATGCCCACTGATAGGAACGAGTTAGCGTTAAATTTAACCACAAACTACTTAGCAAGCTATGATAATTTGGATGGCCTTTCACCCTGGCAGTCGGACATGTTGTGTGGTGCCGCTACCGGCTCCGGCGTAACTAAACGTGAACTTTATTCCGACATGGAAGAAGTAATTCTCAAATATCGTCGTTGTGTCTGTCTCAACGGCATAAATTCAGTAGTCACACGGGCAGATCTCTTAGACCGGGCGATTTTATTCAAACTCAATCGAATAGATCCCGAAGACAGGAGGGACGAAAGCGAATTCTGGGCCGCATTTGAAGAGGTACGCCCCGTGATTTTGGGGGGCATATTCGATACACTGTCACGAGCAATAGCTATATTTCCTACTGTTAAACTCGACAGCAAACCCCGTATGGCTGACTTTGCCAAATGGGGGTACGCCATTGGTGAAGCAATAGAAGTTGGCGGCGGTGAAGCTTTTATTGATGCTTATTATGATAATATTCATCAGGCCAGCGAGGAAGCAGTAAGTTCGTCTCCGGTAGCAAGTGCCGTTATAGCATTTATGGCTAATAAAAACGAATGGACAGGCACGATGACTTCATTGTTAGGCTTTCTTGATGAAGTTGCAAACAGAGAAAGAATAAACACCAAGGCCAAAGGGTGGCCGAAAGCGGCGCATATTCTTACTAAGCGATTAAAATTAGTTAAGAGCAATCTGTCTGACATTGGTATTTGCTTTGAGATAACCAGGGGGGAAAATAATTTAAGTTATGTATCATTCCAAAGAGTAACCTGTGGAAGCTCCCAAAGCTCCATAAGCTCCAAAATGCAGGAAAATCAAGGCTTTCAGGGTGGGAGCTTCGCGGGAGCTTCCGATAATCCGGGAGCTTCAAGCTCCAGTGATGACCTATACAGCAGGGAAGACGAAGACGATGACTGCTGCTGGATATAAAAAATCAGTCCGCCTTGTCCTACGGCGCGCATAAGACAAGGTGGCATTATATAAAAAACGCGGTATGCCCGGATAACCGGGGAAGGGGTACATGCCGCCAAAAGGGGTAAGAATAAACCGAAGCGAAGGGGATTGCTTCGGCAAACATAACAGCCTTTTGGCGAGGGAGTTGAAGAAAAATTGAAGTGTGAAATTTGTGGGTACCAGTTTATTCCTTGGGAAAAGACCGATCAGAAAGAACACACGCAACATTGTAAAAAGTTCCTAAAAGCTCAGAGAAAATACGGCAACGATTTTGTTAATTATTACGAGGGCGAGAAAATCAAGCAAGAGAACAATCCCGTTATTGATGATTCCAGTAAGGATATAAGAACTAGGGTAAATGCCGCCTGGAGAGTTTTATGGGTTTATTATTCGCGGGAGATCCGTCTAAATGGGTACAAGCTGAACTTCTGCAGTTTCAAAGCCTTTGTTCCAGATTTTCTTTATCAGAATCCTTCGATTTTCCCTGCTGACGTGATGAAAGAATTAAGAGTTCGTTATCCGTCAGGTGCTAGGAAGCGAAGAAAAGCGGTGTAGGTGGTTTTAGTAACAATATATCATATAAAAGCCATTAGGAAAAGAGCAAGGGGAGCGGTTAAACGCCGCTTCCCGGCCCGGCAAACCTCTTTTATGTTTTAGTGTCTGCGTGCTCTAACTGATTAAATCAACAATCAATAAGCCAAACAAAAACCCAACAAACCCAATAACACCAACACTTTGCACCCGCAAACCATGAACCGACAACAGGCAAAAATTACCTTAACATTCCATTATACGAATCTAGCACTGTCAAGTCAATCAGCTTGACACCTAGAAGGAAAGTAACCACTGTCAAGATAACAACCTTGACACATAGAAAGGAGGAATCCAACTTGAACACCAGCAACCAAACCACAGACATTCAAAACACAGACCTCAACGACCCCACCGGTTCTAACGACCCAAAGGTCCACGACGGAGAGATACTTGAACCGCTCCCAGACGAACAACTCGGCGGACCACTTGAGCCCGTCCGCGAAGGCCATCCCGCCTGGAACAAAATTCCGGACGAAGTAAGGGACCAGATTATTGAGGACGTTCTAAAAACTGGCAATTTCGCAAAGACGGCGGAGAATTTTGGCTTAAACCGTGTCACCGTTGCCGCTGTCATTAAGGAATTCCGCGCAGAGGTTAGCGAATTTATTGACTTTAAATATCAAGCCCGAATTGAAAATATCCTTGATAAATTGCTTCAACGTTTAGAGAACGAAGCCGGCGAGATCAAGCTGAGTCAATTGCCTGTTTCAGTGGGAATTTTGCTAGATAAACGCCGCGAACTAAGAGGCAATATATCGGGTGGCAACCAGAGCTTAAACTTAAAAGTAGCCTGGCGCGACGGCAGCGGCGCCGTAGAACTCACGACCAACGGAATAGGTATGGGTGGTAATAATGATTAAGATGCTGACTACGCGCCAATCACTAAGAAATCGTAAGCAGCGCCGCCGGCTTATGGACAATGAGCTAAAATTTAAAAATAAAATTCAGGACCATGTTTCAGCAGAGAACAACCAACAACATTTATATTTGAAAGGAGATTATATTCATGTCCAACAACAAGATCGATCAAATTAAGGAAAAAATTAACAATCTCAGAGAGAAGCAAACTGACCTCGCTACCCAACAGCAAACTCTTGCCGCAGACATCCTCCAGGGCGAGGCCGACCTTGCCGCCGAAATCGAACGTCAGGCAGCTGAGGAAGCCAGATTGAGTGAGGAACAGCGACAGCAGCGCCGACAGTTAAAAGAAAAAGCCGCCGCCAGGTTGGAAGTTGCTGCTAAAGTGGACAAGGACATTAAAAACCTGATGGATAGTACTGGCGCACTCTTTCAGCTTGCGAAGGAAGTGGAACAATTGGCTAAACAAACCGGAAAATTCACACCGGCGCTAAGTTTGGAAAGGGCAAAATTGGACGTTGCCGACAGCGTTAAAGAGGCGTTTAACCCATTGGAAATACCAACTTTGTTTAAGCACGTCCCGGCAGCCGACCGGAAGAGTTTCCTGGAAAAAGAAAAATCTAAGCTGCGGCTACTGAATTAAATCATTATCCGGCCTGCCGTCCCCTCGCGCGGCAGTCCCTTACCCGGAGGCGGGGCCGGCCGGTCCCGCTCCAAAATGCTGAAAGACTCCGTACGCTACATCAAATAATCAAAAAATGTTATATATTTTATAAGGAAAGGTGATTTTTAAATGACAATCGCATTGGTGACAGCAGTTCCGCAGGGAATTATCCTGGCCTCTGAATCACGAACAATAAACGGGTCCCCTGAATGGTATGCTAACTTCGAGAAGGGTATCTACAGCGACGACTTTAAAGTTCTAGGAGATAATCACCCGAAAGTCCATAAAGTAGGCCGATACGGACTAATTTATTCAGGGGTAAGTAGTTTAACCTTGTCCGGCTTTGGGCTTACAAGCGATTGGACGTCAGATCAGGAAATCGCAAACCTACAGTGTGTGGCCGCGAACGGAGCTTCCTTCAGGGTCCTGGCAGAGACTTTTTACAAAAGGCTTAGTACGGTTCTAAATGGGCGCGGCTTCAGCTTCGTCCTGTGCGGGTACGATGTTGGGGGGAATCAGGTATGGGCGGAAGGCGGTTCGGACGTGCCTTTCAGCATTAACGGCGGCCCTGGCGTGCGCCCGTATTACTGCTTTCAAGCGTTGGGCGCGGTCGATGTTATCAGGAAGCTAATCTCGGACGAACTGATCCGCTTTGAGAGGATGTCTTTGCAAGAAGCGCTGACTTTTACCTTATTTACTATTTCTGTGGGCTGTAAATACCTTAAGTGGTTCGACAGACTGCCGGAAGTCAGCGGGGGTCCTATTTACGTTGCGGTGATCATGCCCGGCGGCGGGATACGAGGGTTTAAATTCCCGGAGTATGACCCGGCAGTACCGGGCGGTGCGATACCGTGGCAAATACCGGACATTACGCTTCAAAATGGATCGGCGTCGGCGGGTGGCACATGTGGCCGGGAGATTGGCGGTAATATATACGCCTCCAAGATACGTAGCGGCGAGGAGGGAGCTACAACCTATACTGAGCTTGGGGCTGGGGGGAGCGATCCGTTAACGGTAGTTGAAAATGGAAAGACAGCCCTTAATGTTTGGGCCTCTGGCGGTGGGCTGGTACAGTGGTACGATACCGTCCTCAACAATATGGTTGGTCAAATACTGCCGACAGAAGCTTATTTCGGCAGTGGCGGCTTAAAGATTCATGCTAGGAATAATACAGGAACTACAAAGAATATCGCTATTGTCGGAGATACAATTTATCTTGATTCTGATACTGAAGTTAATGTGCAGGGGAATTTGTTTGTATCTGGCAGACTTGATGTAATAGGTCGGCCTAAAAACGCAGTTGAGGAAACAAGTCAAGGTCTGGTAGCATTGGCTGCTGTTGAATCTCCTGAAGTATTGTATATGGACAGAGCCCCGAAAGGTGTTGCCGAATTAGTAAATGGTGAATGTCGCGTTGATCTAGATCCGCTATTCCTTGAATGTATTATACCGAATAGCGAAGAAACCCCCTGGAATATTATATGTACACCCAAGGGGCCATTTACGCTTTATGAAACAGAAATAGGTGATACTTACTTTATCATCAAAAGCCATGAACCAGAAATTAACGGTAAGTTTTCTTGGGTGTTGCTTGCAGTGCGTAAGAATATGGCCGGTATTAGGCTTCAGAAAAGACCCGAACTAGAAGCTAAAATACAGGAAATGAAATTAAGAAAAGCAGGACTTGTTAGCCCTGCTCCTGTGGCTGAAGAATCTCAATCGTCACCTGCTTAGTTGTCTCGTCCCAGGTAACTGATGCGCCCATGGCTTCACTTACCCACCGGGCAGGGAGCATTGTTCTGCCCGGATTAACCAACTCCGGGGCAACGTCCATAGTTATAGTTTGACTGTTTTTTGTAAGGGTGGTACTGCCAATTGTTAACTTAAGGGTAGTATCGTCCTTTATAATTGTAACTGTCTGTGTCGCTTCATTCCATTGGATTCCTTCTTCTGTTACTCCAAGGGCATAGGCCAGGAAGCGCACAGGGGTATAGGTTCGGTTATCTTTTATATATGGGGCAACGTCCATTGTCATGGTCACAGGTTCGCCAGTTGAACCGCTACTTATTGTATAGGTTGGGTTATCTATAGAAAAAATTGCATTCAGTGTAGCTTCCGCAACAGGCATTTCAATGGGGGTAATTGGATCGCTTCTACCGTGGCTGGTGTCGTAGGAGATATTAAAGCAGTTCGGTAAACCCAATATTATCTCATCTAACTCCTGCGCTTTATACGGGCCGTAAACATAAATAGGAACGGTTGTCCTTTGGTATGTTATCATGGTTGTTTCTGTGTTAAGTGGTTCCTGCTTATAAACATTTGCAACATTGCCAAGAACGTAGCGGACAACTTTGTCTAAAGCTGAATCAAAAGATCGGGACGGTATGGTGAAGTTATTTATTGTTGGCGTTGGGTTTCCTCCGCGATAGGTATGCTGGACTACTGTTCCGGTAGACGATACATTGCTTAAGTCTACCCAGGACGAATCAACGTAAACGTTACTGTAAACGCTACTAGCTTCCATTTCTTCAACTTGTTGATTCATAAAGTGGATACGGTCATATATTTCCTGATCGGTGGCACCACCAGCAGCCCCGACCCAGCAACCCAGCACCAGCACCACAACGAGCAACGCGACAAGTTTACGCAGTTTTTGTTTTCGCATTTGCATGTTCAATGTTCGCGTTATTCGTAGCTTTAAGAATCTTCGCATCACAATAACAACACCCCCAGAATTTTTGTTTCATTCTACCACAGGAAAGATTGTCCAGGCAAGGACAATCCGGCAAAACGAGTATAATTTTGCAAGGAAAGGAGGGGAGGTAATAATATCCAAAA
>MVQL01000111.1 GCA_002067205.1 Pelotomaculum sp. PtaB.Bin104 | reverse complement strand
AAACGAGGTCCTCAACCTATTAAAAGAATGGGCCGGTTTCCCGGGCTATATTTTCGGTTCCTCGGGCGGACTGTATAAAGGGCTTTCACCGGAAGCGATTAAGGCTGCTTATGACGTTGTGACATCCTGGAGGTACGAAAGACATGAGTGAACGTTTTTATAAAGTGATATTTTACCCGGAAGGGAAAACCGCTCTGGTTCAGGAGGGTTCCAGCCTTCTGCAGGCCGCCCGGATGGCCGGAATACGCCTAGAGGCGCCTTGCGACGGCCATTCAAAGTGCGGAAAATGCAGGCTCAGAGCAAGCGGCAGTTTAAACGCCCCTGAAGAAAAAGAATTGGAGCAGTTGGGCGCGCTGGCAGATGAGGGAATCAGGTTAGCCTGTCAGGCCAAAATTTTCGGACCGACTCAAGTATATTTGCTGAAAAGCAAGGAGGAAACTTTCGGCACCGTTGCAGATGGACAAAACAAGGGGTTGAAGTTTAACCCCCGCATCAGGAAGCTCGTTCTCCCACCCAATAACATAAGAGAAGAAAGAAAGATCCTTTGGGAGACCCTTGACTTGAGTCACGCGAAGCATATTTCCCCGGAACGGCTGCCCGTCTTCTTGCAGACGCTGGCACAGGAACATTTAACGGAACGACGAAACTATACAGAAGCTATATTACGAGATAACAGTCTCCTGGACCTGCGTTACCGCCAGGGGGGAAAATGCCTTGGAATAGCCCTGGACATTGGCACTACCAGTATAGTAGCCGAACTCATGGATCTGGAATCAGGGAAAAACCTCGGAACGCGTTCTTGCCTTAATCCACAGACAGCTTTTGGCGGAGACGTTCTAACCCGGATCTCTTACGCGACAAACCAGGACGGCGGGGCTCAAATCCTCCAATCAGAAGTGGTCAAAGGGATCAATAAACTTATTGACTCCCTCTGCCGCACTCATAAAGTCACCTGCGAGGAAATTTACGAAATTGTTGTGGCAGCCAACACAACGATGCTCCATCTGCTTTTGGGTGTCAATCCCCGCTCCCTGGCCATCGCGCCATATCGGCCCGTCTTTATCGATCAATTGGAAGTCAGTCCCGGTCCTCTTGGCGTCAAAATCGCTCCCGGCGGGGTGGTAACCCTCCTCCCCTCAGCTTCCGCCTTCGTCGGTTCCGACATCGTCGCGGGTCTGTTGGCCACTGACTTTCACCATTTCCAGAAACCTTCTTTATTTATTGATATCGGCACTAACGGGGAAATCGTCGCCCTCAAAGACGGTCTTCTCGCCGGCGCATCTTCCGCCGCCGGTCCCGCCTTGGAGGGAATGAACATCTCTCATGGGCGCCGGGCTGAGAGCGGAGCTATTGAAGCTGTTTCGATTTCCGATGAGGGAGATGTGCATCTTAAGACTATTGGCAATGCCACCCCGATCGGCCTTTGCGGCAGCGGCCTGATAGACCTGGTGGGTGAACTGGCACGGGTTGGGGTCATTGAGCCAAGTGGCCGGTTTAGCAAAAATGAGCGCATACCGGCGGTGTTGGCAGGCCGCTTGGTGGAATTCCAGGGTCAGCGGGCTTTTCTTGTTTCGGAAGATGGGCAGGTTTTCCTGACTCAAAAAGATATCCGGCAAGTCCAATTGGCCAAAGGCGCCATCGCAACCGGTATCGCCTTGCTGTTAAAAGAATTGAACCTCAGTTGTCAGGAGGTTCAGCAAGTTTTAGTGGCGGGAGCTTTCGGGTATCATTTAAAACCTGCTTCCTTGACCGCTATAGGTTTATTGCCCGCCGAACTGTGTGACAAAATAATTTTTGTCGGCAACACCGCCAAAGAAGGAGCCAAGAATGTACTAATTAACAGAGACGCTGCCCGGGAGGTCCGGGACATTTGCCGAAGGATAAAAATTAAAGAGTTGTCTTTCCTGCCCGAGTTCCAGGACTATTTTGTTCAGCAACTGGTCTTTCCTACCTAATCTTTGCGATTTTTTAACTTTGGGCCAATGTTTTTATTTACCATACCCAAGTGAGATGTCTTTTTGTCTTTCAGACATAAAAAAGGTTAATAATATACCGCATTGTTTATAAATATATTTTATTTGATTGATTAATTATTATTATAATATAATCTTTTTAAATATTTTTAATAAAAAGAGGTGCTTTTATGGCTACTGATTACCGTCCAATGTGGAAATCCATAGGGATCGACCTGAAGGCTCATGACCAACTATTACAGGCGCTGCCGCCGACATACAAAGATGTATACATGGATCAGGAAAACCGTCCGGACGGGATGGAATATTTTGATTTTGTCATCAACGAAATCCACGGCCTGCGCATCCAGGAGCTGCAGGGACACAAGGCTAAAGGAGGCAAGGTAATCGGGGCTTTTTGTGTTTTTGTTCCGGAGGAAATAGTCCGTGCCGCCGGTGGAATATGCATTGGCCTGTGCTCCGGTATTAAGATTGGCGCCGCGCAGGCCGAAAAGGTTTTGCCCAGGAACATCTGTCCTCTGATTAAGTCATTCATGGGCTTTAAATTGGCAAAAGTGTGTCCATACTTTGAATCATGCGATATGGTGGTGGGCGAAACAACCTGCGACGGCAAAAAGAAAGCTTTTGAGATACTTCATGATTACGTTCCCGTTCATATGATGGAGACCCCCCAGATGAAGAGGGAAAAGGATAAGTCACTTTGGCGCAGTGAGGTGCAGGACTTCCTGATTCGCGTGGAGGAATTCACAGGTAATAAAATTACTTTCGAATCACTACAACGCTCAGTCAAAGAAGTGAATGAAAAACGCAAAGCATTATTAAGAATGGCTGATCTTCGTAAAAATAATCCTGCTCCAATCAGCGGTAAAGATAGCCTTTTGATCGAGCAGATCGCCATGTACGATGATGTGGAGAGGTTCACCGCCAAGGTTGGTGAACTCTGTAATGAACTTGAAAACAGGGTTAAGGAAGGTAAAGGCGTTCAAGGTTCAGACGCCCCGAGGATCATCGTAACAGGCACTCCAATGGCTATACCCAACTGGAAGGTGGCGCACATCATTGAAAGCAGCGGGGCTGTTATTGTAGCAGAAGAACTTTGCACCGGCCTTCGTTATTTCGAAAACATCGTGCCCGAAAATGGTGAAAACGTTAATCAAATGGTTAGTGACATCGCTGGAAGGTACCTGAGCATCAACTGCGCCTGTTTCACACCTAATGAAGGCAGGATGGAAAAGCTGGTGCAGCTGGCGAAAGAATATAAGGCCGACGGCATCATCCACTGCTCCCTGGCTTTTTGCGACCCTTACTTGGTAGAGGCAAACCGGGTGGAAAAGGTCCTGAAAGAGAACGGTATTCCTTTGCTGAAAATTGAAACTGATTACGGCCAGGAGGATTCCGGCCAGCTTATAACCAGGATTGAAGCTTTCTTGGAAATGATTAAATAGGGAGAAAAGGCGATAAATAATGCTCAGCGCTGGTATAGACATAGGCTCAAGAACAATTGCCCTTGTGGTTTTGGACGGCATGGAAATAGTTAAGTCCGATCTGGCGGACACCGGTTTTACCCCTTTGGAAAAAGCGCGGGAAATAATCTATTCACTGCCGTTCAAGACAAGCATTATCGCCACGGGCTATGGCAGGCACGCGGCAAAAGCGGAGTTCGCCCACAGTACCCATAGTATTATTACCGAGATCAAAGCACACGCCCTTGGAGTTACACATCTTTTTCCGGAAGCCAGGACCGTACTGGATATCGGCGGTCAGGACATGAAGGTTATTTCGTTAGATGATCAAGGCAACGTGGATGATTTTCTAATGAACGACAAGTGCGCTGCCGGAACAGGTAAGTTTATTGAAGTTATGGCAAATGCTTTGGGCTACAGCACAGTAGGAGATTTCGGCAGGGACTCCCTTTCAGGCAGCCCGGGCAGCAAAATCAGCAGTATGTGTACAGTTTTTGCCGAGTCTGAAGCCATATCGCTGCTGCATAAAGGTGCTGCAAGGCAGGATATTGGCAGGGCTTTACATGTATCAGTTGTTGAAAGGGCTTTCAGCCTGCTTCAGCGAGTCGGTTTTAAGACGCCGATAGTTTTCACCGGCGGTGTGGCCGTTAACCCATGTATTACAGAAATGCTTAAAGAAAAATTGAAAGTGCCGGTAACCGTCCCCAAAGACCCCCAGTTAATAGCGCGCTCGGGGCGGCGCTTACCGGACTTAAAAAAACCGCTAGCGATAAAATTAAATGAGGCCTGAATAGAGTTTTACTCAGGCCTCATTACTTTATTTTGGACATATAAACCTCAGTATTACATAATCACCTTTTCGGGATGGCTATAGACATTCATCTTTTCACCACGGGCAAACCCCACTAAAGCAATGCCGAACTCGTCGGCTAAATCTACCGCCAGACTGGTGGGCGCGGCGCGTGACACTACTATGGGTATACCGCTGTGGCCGGCTTTAATAAGAATCTCCGAAGACACA
>MVQL01000110.1 GCA_002067205.1 Pelotomaculum sp. PtaB.Bin104 | reverse complement strand
ATTCGATAAGACAAGTTGGAACAAATGTAGTTTTAACCAATCGCCGGCCAACGGATTTTCTATATAGAATAGATACCAATTGAACTTCTTCCTGCGACGACTCAAATTGAGGAAAAGAGTTTGTTTGAAATCACGGACAGTACGGTTATTGCCCGTATTTCGCAAACACTTCCCGCAGTAGCTGAAACCGCAACGAGAACAGCAGCAAGCAAAGCTCTAAAAAGCATGGAAGTGTACAAAGCAATATTGCCAAGTGGCAAAAAGCTTGTAAAGTCCAAAGATATGGCTGGAGCTGTACGAGGGTTCTTCCGTGGGGCAAAGGGGATAAAAAGTCAGGCGAACTTAGTTAAGGTGGATGTTTCAAAAACAACCGCAGTCGCCAACGGCGTGGCGAATGTCATAAACGTAGGTTCTTTGGTTGTCGGGCAGTACTATATGTCCGAGATAAGTTCCAAGTTAGAAGACATGACAAAAAGTATAGACAAAATCAGCGATTTTCAAGACAGGGAATTTAAGAGCCGGATATTATCTGTGATTACTCTCGTTGGGGAGATTTCGCAATTCAGCTCTGAAATCATGGAAGACGACGACCAGCGAACACTTAAGCACTCAGCCTTAGAAAACTTGAAAGCTACTGCTACAGAGCTGCTTGGGCAAGTGAATATTACGATATCAGACATCACCAAAAAGACTCCAAACCCCGATTATAAGGATTATCAGTCTAAGGTTGATGATTTCAAAATGCTGGTCGGATATCAGAATGTATTAGTTGCGGTTCTTGAAGAAATCAGTAAGCTGACATATTTATTAGGCAAAGGTTCTATATCTGCGGAACGGAGCTATGCCTCGTATAACAAGTATTTGGAGCAATCGGTACAAACCAGAACACTTCTTGGGCAATGGCATGACAGGCAAGTTAAGACGCTGCGTATTGATTTGGATAATGAGCGCATTTCTAAAGCAGGGTTCGAAGCCGTCATTTCGGCGATACCGGGTTTGATAGATGATAAATTTAACTATAAGGAATTAAAACAAAGCCTTGCCCATGAAATAAGCACTCAGGCAAATCCAACGCTTGGGAGTTCAGAAGCACCAAATCAGGTTTATAATGAAGATGTGGCAATCATCATAAAGGACGGAAAATACTACTATTTGCCCGAAGCATCGGATACAAAAGATTAACTGAAATCAAGAGATATAGGCGCCATCCTTTACGGGATATAGCATTCTGATTGTAAAGGGAATAGCATTATTATGATTGCTGAAATTCGTCATAAGATTGTTGATATTGGTTCTGAAGACCAATTGACAGGGAATGTTTTCGGAGCGTTGAGATATTTGCCTTATCCTGTCGTCCGCCAAATAATAGCCAACAGCGTTATTCCGGCGGCTGTAAGCAAGTTCCTTGAACAAACATTACCCGCAGAAATAAGCGGTGAATGGGGTCGTAGCATTTATTTCTGGCGGCACTATCTCGGTTCGCAAACAGAGCCGGACATTGTTATTGAATTGGGGCAAGCGGTTATATTGATTGAGGTTAAGTATAACAGCGATTTGTCCGGCAACGATCAGTTGGTTCGTGAAGCGGAGTTACTTATCAGCAATTACCCTAATTAGAAAAAGTTCTTAATATTTCTTGCTCGTGAGGAATCAGCGGTTGCTATTTTCAATGAGCAGAAAATAAATATTTCAGCGGACGTGTCGTTTGGTTACATGACTTGGCAGGGTTTATATGACTCTATATGTAAAAACAAAACTGATAGTGTTATTTTCGACGATTTGTCAGAGCTATTAAATGAAAAGGGATTCGGCGGTTTTAGGGGGTTTGGTATGATGAATGAAGAAACAATAAAGGCTTTTCAAACTGTACGTGAAGCTCACAAAAATGTGCAGGAATTCATTTCGCGCTGCATTGCTCTGGCAGAAGAAAAGGGTGAATTTGAGCTTGCTCCGATGGGAAAAAACAACACCTTTCTCAGATGGAACAGTGACCGTGATTCAAATGCTTGGTCATATGATAGCTTCATTGTGGTATTTCAACGGTGCTCGGACGCCAAGTTGAAAAATGGATATCGAAACGGCGCGCTATATGTTTTAGAACTTAATTTTGCCAACTTTGATATTCCTACAGCCAATGTCGCCCGATATGATTACGATAATATTGCAAAGAATTGGTCTACAGCTCCCATATCTCCAGGAGACCATTGGATTTTATATCAGCCAATGTACAATGGCATAATTGAATTTCCTGAGTATAAATCTGGTGAATTGTATTGCGGAGTAGTCGCTGAACCTCTTGAACGATATTGGGGATTAAAACGCATTTTGGGATATGAAGTACCTTTGTCGGATATCACTGCTGACAACGCTTATGAAAAAATCTTTGGCGTATTTAAAGAATTGGCAAAGAGATAGGCGTCATCCCTTGCGGGACAACGCCTATCTCTTTCATTTCCGTACCGGTTTGGGGTATGGTTCAATAAGTTACCCTATTGAAACGTGCCTTTTGCCGCCTTTTATTTTTCCTTATCCTTGACGTAGATCATTATATCCTCAACCCTGCAATCTAAAATGTCGCATAGATCGTTTATCGTCCTGGTTGACAAAGGGGCGTTCTTTCTCATACGGTAAAGCGTACCGTTTCCGATATTGTGTTTGCGGATCAGCGCATAGCTGGTTACTTTTTTGAGTTTCAGTGTTTCCCAAAAAGGATCATACCTTATCACTACATCACCCCCTTTACAAAACAATTATAAAGGGGGTCTTATTTGTGGGATATATCTTATAAATAAGCCCTATTTTATGCGGTTGTTCTTTTTCATTGTTGAATTTGCACAGCTCTATAATGGCAGTTGCCGCCCGATCCGCCGCGGGGAATAGGCAAAATAGACAAAAGCCGCCCTTTCAATAGGGCGGCTTTTACTGTCATTGGAAACGCTATTTTTTATCTCTTAGCTGGTCTGCAATTCTTTGGCTCTCGGTGTAGACATTTCGGCGGGAAAAATATTCAGGATAACGGAGCTTAACCGCTTCCACAAAAAACGGCGCAAAACCGCAGCAAAATATATCCGAAACACTGTACCGGCTGCACTCGCTAAAATCTTCTGTCTGCTTGTCGTTTTCATCAAACGAAAGCGCAGTAGGCGTACCGTCTGTAAAAAGCTGAAAAGCAAGCCTTGTAAGTTTAACGGTCGTTCCCGTCTGCCAACCCTCGGTAATCACTTCCGGTTTAATCGTCCGGGCGGCTTCATCATAAAATCTCGCCCACCGGCTACGGGTATCATGGCAAATACCCACAGTGTAAATCAAGGCTTTTAAGTAAACATCGGCGTGGAGCTGCCCGGCCTTTTCGACGTAAAAAGAATAGTGTTCCTCACTCTCAAACATAATGCGAGACTATCCCCGATTTTGTGTAAACCTCCGGGAAGGTGTAAAATAGAAGCACCCAAACGGAGGTTTAGTTATGGGCAAAAAAGACACAAGAACACCACAGCAGCGTAAAGCAGACAGAAAAAGGTTGTCGGAAATCCTTGAGCAGGCTGGATTGCAATGCAACAGCGTAGAGGATGTGCAGGAACTGTTCAAGGACATGGTTGCGATGACTTTGGAGGGCGGACTGGAAGGCGAACTTGACGAGGAGCTCGGCTACACAAAGTACGACTACCGGAACAAGAACACGGATAACAGCCGGAACGGCCATACGGAAAAGACGCTCAAAAGCAGTCTTGGAGAGATGGAGATATCCGTGCCGAGGGACCGGAAGGGCGAATTCGAGCCACAGCTTGTGAAGAAGAACCAGACGTCGCTCAGTGGCGATATCGAGGAGAAGATACTCTCGATGTACGCCAAAGGCATGAGCACGGCGGATATTGAAGCACATATCCGGGATATCTACGGCCTTTCGGTGTCAGACAGTACGATTAGCCGGGTAACGGATAAGATACTCCCCATCGTCCGGGAATGGCAGCAGCGGCCACTGGAGAGCCTGTACGCAGTCGTTTTCATGGATGCCGTGCATTTCCATGTGCGCAGTGAAGGCCAAATAGTCAAGAAGGCGGTATATATTGCTCTGGGTGTGGCGATGGACGGAAAACGCGACGTGCTTGGAATGTGGGTCGGCGAGAACGAAAGCGCGAAGTTCTGGCTGGGTATCCTGAACAGCTTGAAGAACCGTGGCGTAGAGGATATCTTGATCACATGTGTGGACGGACTGACGGGCTTCCCGCAAGCCATTGAGGCAATCTATCCAAAAACGGAAATCCAGCAGTGTATCATTCACCAAATCAGGAACACGACGAAGTTCGTTTCCTACAAAGATATCAAGGAGCTCATGAAAGACCTGAAACAGGTCTACGCTGCGGTGGATGAACCGGCAGCGCTTGCCGCCCTGGAGGATTTCGGCGGTAAGTGGGACAGAAAATATCCGAAAATTGCAGCTTCCTGGCGGGACCGGTGGGCGAATCTTTCAACCTACTTCAAGTACCCTTCTGAGGTGCGCAAACTGATTTACACGACAAATGCCATTGAGAATTTCAACCGTCAGCTCCGGAAAGTGACCAAATCAAAATCGGTTTTCCCAACGGACGATGCCCTTTTGAAGATGTTGTATCTGGCTATGATGGACATTACGAAAAAGTGGACTGGCAGGCGGCAGGATTGGGGGTTGATCCACTCCCAGCTTGAGATTTTCTTCGCAGACAGGATTCCCGAATAGCCGAACCCGTCCGATTCGTCAAGGGTGAAATGAACGGCCGAGCACGGCCGCCCTTGACATATCGTCCGCTTCCGGCTAATATGCAGCCAAGGCGGGAATGCCGATCCCCGGCTTTCCCGCCCAATTAAATACTGCTCTATCTTACGCAATTTCCGAGTTTACACAGAATACGGGAAAGACCCCATAATGCTGCTTTCATCGTAAAAAATCATCTTCATTCCCCTTTCTTTAATTCCTTAATTCGGTCTATGACATAATAAGCATTTCTTAAAACAAGCCAATTAACTTTCTTCGGTTCATCAGCTTTCATAATTTGAGAAATTATAGAAATGTGAGCGTCCGGCAACTTTTCAGCCACATAATCCCATTTTTCCGAATTGATGTTCTTTGAAAAAAACCTTTGAATTTTTTGAAACTCGGCCAGCTCTTGTTTTTCTTCACTCGTC
>MVQL01000109.1 GCA_002067205.1 Pelotomaculum sp. PtaB.Bin104 | reverse complement strand
CATCGACATTCCAAAGTTGAAAGACTATTGCTCCGACATCATCCAACAATTTGATGTCCTCACGCAGGAGAGCGCCAACGATCCGGAGGATGAGCAAAAGATTCCCGGCATTTCCATGGATTAAACAAAACCAACTAAAAAAAGCAATTGGAACACGCTTATCTGAAATAGGAAGCGTGTTTTTTATTGCCTGTTTTTAGAATATCTCTTCACTTCTCCTATACAATCATTATGCGCGGAAGCCTGGGTAAAAGCAAGCTTTCCGTTTTTGTTCGCCCGGCATGTCTGCCGGGCCGATGGGTTGAAAGAAACCCTGTCACCTAACCAGCGGGAAGACAACCCGTAGGCAAGGGTGTCACTGGTAACGGAGCATGGCTATACGCGGGTGTTTGTCCTGCTGCCGGAATACAAGGACTGGAACGAATGCCTGAAAGCCAGAAACGGCGTCACGCCCATACCGGCCCAGGAACATCCCAAGCTGGAATTATTGACGGAAGTGTGCGGCGCGCTGCGGGAAGTCTGCGCGTCGATAAAGTCCGCCATCAATCCCCATGACTTGCTGCTGGAGCATTACGATAAACTCAAACCCCTGATGGCCAACGGAAAAGTGGCCCAGGGCAAGGAGTCTGCCGTGACGGAGCATCTGCAAATGATGGGGGCCGGAGCTCTTCTCGCCGCGCAAAGGCAATACCGGCAGATGGAACAGCCGGTGACTACGGAAGGGCTTATCGGAGAGCTTCGGGATGGCTACCGTCCCCATCAGGATCAGGGACGGCTGCGTTCCAGAGCGGATGATCTGTGGCTGGGTATGACGTCCCTCAATCTCCAGATCAATACGGTCGGCATCCGCGGTCCGGAAGATAAGCAAAATCTCATCAATTCTTATCTGCGCCTGGCGCTGGACTGTGTCAAAACGCAGATTTTTATTTGTGTTGAGACACAAAGCCAGCTTCAAAAGCAGGCGGAAACGGCAGCAAATTTTAACATGACCATGTAAGGGAGCGAATCAATATGAAAGAAAACCCCTAGCCCGACGCTCCGCTAACCGGCGCTTATAACTATATTCTCAACTTGCTCGGCATCGCCTGCCGGACATTGGCGGCAAGCGGGCAGAAAACCCAGGCCGATGAAATTGTTCGACCGCGTCAAAAAAGCCGACAGCTATCAAAGGGCCGCCGGCATCATCGGCGAATACGTCAATTTTGTTGAAGCGGAGCCGGATATTACCGTGGACGAGGACGAAGCTTTCTCCATGGATTTGAAGTTCTGACCATGACGGAAACAAAGCCTTGACAAACAAATATGCAACGGGGCTATGTGTGAAATTTCCTTTTGCGCATAGCCTTTATGTTTTATGGAGGTGTCCCTATGCAAGCATCCCAAATCATCACCTTAATCGCTGTGGCTCTAACCATGTTCGGCGTCATCGGCTTTCTTTCCCTGCTGGCCCATTACTACACCCTAAACGGCACCAAGTCGAGAACAGTGGGCGACGGCCAGCATGGCACGGCGCGCTGGGCGACAAGACAAGAAATCCAAAAGACCTATGTCCATGTGCCCTATGAGCCGGAACGATGGCGGCGGAAAAAGAACCTGCCCGCCGCGCAGGAGCTGGTGGTGGGCTGCAAAAGTTCCCGCGGCTCCGTCACCGCCCTGGTGGACACCGGCGACATCCATTGCCTCATGATCGGAGCCGCCGGTGTCGGCAAGACGGCCAACTTCCTTTATCCCAATTTGGAATACGCCTGCGCCTCCGGCCAGGAGCGATGGCAACAACATGCTGCACCTGGTCAACAAATACATGGACGCATATCTCGCCGATCCAGGAAGCCTGTCCTTGAAGGCCAGGGCGGAAAAGTACGCCAAGATCACCGCCAAGACCATTGTGTATTCCAGCGGTATGGACGCGGGCAATTACGGGCAGAACGCCTTTTTCTACGACGCCGCCGAGGGCCTCCTGACCTCCGTCATTTTGCTGATTGCCGAATACTGCCCGCCTCCCAAGCGGCACATCATTAGCGTGTTCAAGCTGATCCAGGACCTGCTGGCACCCTCCGGCGTCAAAGGCAAAAACCAATTCCAGCTCTTGATTGATAAACTGCCTCCGGAGCACAAAGCCCGCTGGTTCGCGGGGGCGGCCCTCAACACCGCGGAGCAGGCCATGCAAAGCGTTCTCTCCACAGCCCTCTCCCGCTTAAACGCGTTTCTGAACTCGGAGCTGGAGCAAATCCTGTGCTTTGACACGGCCATCGACGCGGAAAAATTCTGCAACACCAAGTCCGCGCTGTTTTTAGTCATGCCGGAGGAAGATACCACCAAATATTTCTTAATCAGCCTGATCGTCCAGCAGCTCTACCGGGAGATACTTTCTGTGGCCGATGAGCAAGGTGGAAAACTCAAAAACAGGGTAATGATGTATCTTGATGAAATTGGCACCATTCCCAAGATCGAGTCGGCGGAGATGATTTTTTCTGCCAGCCGTTCTCGTCGCGTGTCAATTGTGGCTATCATCCAGTCCTTTGCGCAGCTTGAAAAGAACTATGGTAAAGAGGGCGCGGCTATCATCGTTGACAACTGCCAAGATACAATTTTTGGTGGATTCGCACCCAACAGCGAATCCGCTGAAATATTATCCAAGGCCCTGGGCAACAAGACTGTGCTGAGCGGCTCCGTAAGCCGCGGTAAAAATGATCCCAGCCAGTCCCTGCAGATGATCCAACGCCCTCTGATGACGCCGGACGAATTGAAAAGCATGCCCAAGGGTCATTTTATTGTGAGTAAAACAGGGAACTGTCCGATGAAAACACGTCTCTAAGGAAGGTGATGCCTATGCTTGAATTTTGTTGATTTTTACTACTGCTGTTTATGCACAAAAAAACCAGAGCTATAAGGACGCTTCTGGTTTAAAATTCATCTTAGGCTTTGGCAATAATGTATATGGTATCAAAAAGTATGTCAGTTTCCGATGCATGTATTACAATATCAACTACAGAATTATGTTGAATAAATAACCTATACCAATAATCGACAAACCAACAATGCCGAAATAAGTTGCAAGCAGTTTTGGTTTCAACACCTGTCTTAGAATAATAGCTTCGGGCAAAGACAAAGCTGTTACAGCCATCATGAAAGCCAGGGCCGTGCCCATCGCCATGCCCGTCCTGACTAGTTCCTTTACAATTGGGATCATCCCGGCAGCGTTAGAATATAAAGGAATGCCAATTATAACTGCGAGTGGTACTGCCAAAGGATTACCAGGACCGGCATATTGAGTCAGGAAACCTGCTGGGGCATAGCCGTGCATCGCAGCTCCGACAGCAATCCCGATAATAACCCAAAGCCAAACCTTTTTAAATATTTGCATTGTATAATCTTTTGCGTAACTAATTCGTTCTTTCCAGGTTAGTTCATGCTCATCGATGGCACAGTCGCATCCTGAGGAGTTTATTTGGTATACATATTCCTCAACAAGATGCTCCAGTTTCATTCGGCCTAGAACCGTTCCGGCAATTATAGCTATAATTACCCCGCTGACAATATATATTAGGGCTATTTCCCAGCCAAACATCATCCAAAGCATTCCCAGGGCAACCTCATTTACCATCGGCGAAGATATCAGAAAAGAAAAAGTCACTCCAAGCGGGACCCCCGCTTCCACGAAACCGATAAACATCGGCACCGCGGAACAGCTTCAGAAGGGAGTGAGAATACCCAGTATCGCTGCAATAATGTTACCAATAAACTCCCGTCTATGACCTAGTATTACCTTTGTTTTTTCTGGCGGGAAAAAGCTCCTGATAACTGCAATAATGAATATGATCAGAACCAACAAAAATAATATTTTGACTGTATCGTAAATAAAGAAGTTAATTGCGGAACCTAGGTGTGACTCAGGAGAAAAACCCATCAGATTAAAAACTAGATATTCAACAAATTTCTGCCACATAGGCTACCCCCGTTTCTTTAACTCACTGGTGATAATGTCTTTCAACTTGTCCTTGCTCGGGACCACTCCTGATAACTTTACCTGGTTATTAACGACCAGGGCCGGTGTACGCATCACATTATAAGATAGTATTTCCCTTAAATCTTTTACATGAGAAACATTTGCGTCTTCATTCAACTCTTTTAACACGTCAATAACCATTTGCTCAAGTTTATTGCAGTTAGCACAACCAGCGCCTAATACTTTAATATCCATTTTCATCCTCCCGTCTTTTTTCTTTATTTAATATACTCAAAGTTTCTTTAACCTGCGATACCAGGACTTCTTCAATCAGTTGCAGTATTTCAAAAATTTGGGGGTGGTTCACTTTATACATAACTTTCAAGCCATCCTTACGAGAGCTGACGATACCCTGCTTCCTTAAAATAGCCAAATGCTGTGACATATTTGATTGTTCCACATCCAAGTCCTCGGTAAACTCACAAACACATCTTTCGCTGTTTATCAAATGTTTGATAATTCGAATCCTGGTTGGATGTGCTAAAGCCTTTATAAATTCTGCTTCCATGGACAATAACCTTTCGTTCATAATCATCCCCCTTTATTTTTTATTTATAACCCTTACAACTACAGCACGTAAAACTGAGAGCGGTTTTTTATTTTTTGGGGACACTGTAATTTAATGCTAATTAGTTATTGAATTATTTATTTATTATATGATAATATTATAATATATTTTTTTTGTTGTCTACAATAATATAGGTGTAATAACATTAAACTTCCCGTGAGTAATAAGCTTGACGGGAACTGAACAAGGAATAATTAGCCGTTCTAATAAGAGGAAGGTTTGAAATGGGAGAAAAGCAAGGTGGATTAATAAATAAAAAATCGAATCGATGGCTGCAGATTGGTGTGATTGCAGCAATTGTTATTGTGGTTGCCGGGTTAAATGATGGCTGATTTTTTGTCAAACTTCGGACAGCTTTTATCCCAAAACATCTGGCTTGCATTTCTCACGGCGCTTGTTGCGGGCCTTGTTTCTTCCTTTAGTCCCTGTATGCTTTCAGCTGTACCGCTTGTGATCGGATATGTCGGGGGATACGCGGGGAATGATAAGAAAAGAGCCTTCAAGTATTCCTTGTTTTTCTGTGTAGGTCTTGTGACTACTTTTACAGTACTTGGCGCGCTGTCCGCCATGCTGGGGAGGTTGATGACCGGAACGGGAAATTGGTGGTACATCGTATTGGGAGGGATTATGGTTTTAGTGGCGCTCCAGATGTTCGGTATAATTAACTTTATGCCTCAAAGCTGCGGTGTACCCACCCCAAAAAAGGGCTTGTTCGGAGCCTTCCTGCTTGGTATTGTCGGAGGTATTCTCTCGTCTCCTTGCGCAACGCCGGTGCTTGTGGCCATTTTGGCTTTTGTCGCCGGGCAGGGCAACATTGTATACGGTATGGCACTGCTTGCGGTTTATGCAATCGGTCATTGTGCGCTGTTGCTTGTCGCAGGTACTTCGGTTGGATTTGTACAGACACTGGCTGCTTCTCCGGATACCGAAAAAGCCGGTAAAGTTTTGAAGTTCATATTTGGACTTCTGATCCTGTTTTTGGCGTTTTATCTTTTTGGGATTGGTTTTGATTAAATCTTTGATTAAATTAAATCTTTGATTAAATAAAGACGATAATATCATTATATTAAATTTAGAAAGGATGGGCTAAAAAAATGAATATTAAAATTTTAGGCACGGGTTGTTCAAACTGCCAAAAGCTGCATAAATTTGCCGAGGAAGCGGTAAAAGAAATAGGTATCCAAGCCCCGGTGGAAAAGGTGGAGGATATCAAGAAGATTATGGGCTATGGGATTATGAGGACACCTGCAATTGTAATCAACGAAAAAGTTAAAGCTTATGGCAGGGTTCCAGGAAAGGATGAGATTAAAAAGTTCATCCAAGAGGAAGCTTAGATAAGACTATATATGTGAAATACAGTCGAGAAATTGGCTTATTTTTTTATAATCCAAGAGTTTACTTTAAAGGCGGGTGTTCGGTATTTTTACAATTATTCTTTATATTTTAGCATTGGGTTTGCTTATCTTTTCTTTTATTAAAGACAAGAAAAAAACAAAGATGGCACTGAAAAAAGCGTGGAAAGCCTTTGAAAACATACTTCCTCAATTCCTTTCCATTCTAATTATCATAGGCATTTTGCTTGCGGTATTAAGCCCTGAGACAATATCCAAAATGGTCGGCCGGCAATCAGGGTGGATCGGCATGGTTATTGCGTCTGTCATCGGTTCAATTACACTAATACCCGGTTTTGTAGCTTTCCCACTGGCTTCAGCGCTATTAAAAAGCGGAGCAGGCATTATGCAAATTGCTGTATTTATATCGACTCTCATGATGGTTGGAATTGTTACTGTGCCTGTTGAGTGGGACTATTAGATGTTTGGGTGCAACGTGAAACCATGATCAAGCTGATGGGAGAAAAGTCCGGTTTCATAGGTGTCGCAATAGCGTTCTTTCTGGGTTCGGCAGCCGCCGGTCCGTTGTATGCGGCTTTTCCTGTCGCAGGTATCCTTTTGAAAAAGGGGAGTAAATTTTCCAATGTACTCATTTTTATAGGGGCATGGTCAACAACCAAAATTCCCATGCTGCTATTTGAGGCTTCTTCAATGGGCTGGGGGTTTATGATAGCAAGGTTTATTATCAATATACCAGGAATTGCATTGATAGCTTATATAACTGAAAAGCTTTTGAATGAAAAGGAAAAAGGTTATATCTATGATAATGCTTAAAACAAACAGGATATAAACTGAGACGTTTTAAGATTATCAATATAATTTGAGATTTCAATTTTATTTAACTCAAGTTTCGCAGTTGACAAAACAAGATAATTATGCCGCCTTAAGACGCAATCTATTCTTGATAAAATTA
>MVQL01000108.1 GCA_002067205.1 Pelotomaculum sp. PtaB.Bin104 | reverse complement strand
AACGGGCCGCTCATGAATGACGCTGTATATAAATTTAAAAGGTATGAGGATTCAAGCCTCAGTTATACAGGCATAAATAAACATGAAGGCGAGAATGTCGGCGGCTATGATACTGTCCTCACTTCTGATGAATATAAAAAATTGTTTGCGTCACAGCAGGAATCACTGGCTGCCGTAATGCAGAATTTTGATGACATACCGGATGTAATTGACGATTTTGAAGACGATGACGAAGAGGATGATGTTCCTGAAGAGAAACCTGCAAAACCATCAAAAGCCGTAGTAAAAACGACATTTATTAAACCGGAAATACGAACACCGATACTTCAACCAGCAACAAAAGTTGCAGATCCTGCTGGAAGTCCGTATCAAACCAATAAAAACAATCAGGAAATTTCTACAATCGATTACTCTGAAATTAAGCCTGGATCATCAATCACACACAAGTCTTTCGGAAATGGCAAGGTTGTAAGAATTACTGAAGATAAAATAATTGTGTCTTTTGGAAAAGCGGAAAAAATGTTTCTTTTCCCTGATGCTATAAAGAATGGATTTTTGAAGACTGAGAAACATTGACAAGATTTATGGATTGATGGGCTATTGTTGTAGTGGAGTATCAGATGTATTGCATGGTAGGAGGGGTTTTATGGCATTAAAGAAAGTAAAAATAGAAAACTTTAAAATCTACAATGATGTTTTCGAGCTGGAACTGAATCCAAGCTTGAATATTCTCGTTGGAGATAATGAAGTTGGCAAATCAACTGTGCTTGAGGCAATCCATTTAGCCTTGACCGGCATTATTAACGGTAAACACTTAAACACAGAGCTAACACAGTATCTATTTAACAATGCCGCCGTTAAATCATACATAGACAGCCTGTCAACACCTAATCCTCAGAGGCCACCGCAAATAAAAATAGAGCTATATTTCGATCCCGTCACTGAAGACAATGCCACATTTATGGGAAGCGATAACAGTGATAAGGATAAGGACGCCTGCGGCTTTTCATTTACGATAGCTTTTGATGATAAATACAATGATGAATACAATGCGCTTCTTAATGTCGGTGATGTAAAGACTCTTCCTATCGAATATTACGAAGTCAGATGGTCTACATTTGGCCGAAAAGATATTACGGTTAAGAGCATTCCAATTAAGTCGGCATTGATTGATTCCTCATCAACACGTTACCAGAACGGTTCTGACGTCTATATTTCAACATGGATTCGGTAAGTAATTTTTAAAAATCGGATTTTAAGGTAGTAGTATCAAGCATTTTTTCTCTGCAAAAAAGGTAAATTTTTTGGCAAAAAAACAGGACACTTAGCTCCTCTTGTCAAATGGTTAAAAGTGACTAAACCTAAACCATGAGAGGAAGTGTCCTAGCACTATGGTAGCACAAAACCACCCCCACATGCCAGAACAAAAGCTGAGAAAAGAGCGCAGATTAGAAATTTTACAAGAACGGCGACGGATTAAAAAAGCAATGAAGAAAATGCGTGCCGTCACGTTCGACAACAATTCGGTAACTGAAGCAGGAAACTTTCAGTTTATAGAGCTTTTCAAGGAGCTTATTGGCCTTGATGAAATCATCGGTAATAGACTTTTATTGGAGCAAAAAGATAATTCCATATACTTGGCCCGTCAGCTTATCGATTATTTGATCGACTGCTCCATCTTGGGCCATACTCGTTTCTCGCATATGGATGCACTAAAGTATGATCCCGGATATCTGGCCGTTAAGGGAATAAACCGCTTTCCTGATGAAAGTACTTTCCGTACTTTCTTAAGAAAATTAGAATGGAAGCATCTTATACAACTAATTTCCATCAACAAGGAACTTCTTCATCGGAAAGCGAAAATGGAGCCAAAGCGTTTGGTCTGGATTGACATTGATGACACTGTCATTACTTTGTTCGGCGAGCAAGAAGGTGCGGTTAACGGGTATAACCCCCGTTACCACGGAAGACCTTCCTACAAGGTGCGAGTAGCCTTTATTGCCGGAACCGGTGAACTTCTCCATATGGAGTTAAACCCAGGCAACACCCACGGTATGAAGGATTTTCTGTCTTTTGTCAAAGAGGTGGAAGCTATGCTGCCGCCGGAATATATCATCGAAGGAATCCGTGCTGACTGCGGTTTCGCCGATCAAGCGGTAATGAACTATGCTGAAGAAAAAGGCTGGTACTACATTTTTAAACTGCCGAAAAAGGCGACTGTGAAAAGAGCGATTTCTTATCTCCAACAACATCCCGACTTTTGGGAAACCCTTGCGGAAAAAGAAGAGGAAATCCGTTTTGCTACGGAGAATGATCGCTGGGCTGCCGCGGACATTCCCATTTTGCTAAACAACTGGACAAAAGCCAGACGTTGCGTTATTTACCGGGAGTCACATGAAACAGAACATTCTCCGGATGGACAACTGGCTATGATGCTCACCACCTATTCATATCAGGCTATCGTCACAAACACCGAAGAGAAGCCGTTACCCCTTTTTCGCTCTTACAATCAACGGGCCAATATCGAAAATCGTATTGACGAAATCAAGGAAGGGTATGCCATCGAACAGAACAGCCTGCATTCGATGATGACGAACCTGTTATTTAGCTGGATTAAGGTAATTGCTTATAATGTAGTGGTCTGGTTTAAGCAAACATTCCTTCCGGAATCACTGCAGAAATGCGAGGTAAAAACCATCCGTCGGGTAGTTCTCAAAGTACCCGGAAATGTTGTCGGTTCGGGCCGTTACCAGCACATCCGGCTGGCTGCTTCACCGGCACTGGAAGCTATCGTTATGGTAATGGAGCAACGAGCTAGTGAATTTGCTAAGCGAATAACCCCGGGAATTCCAGAGGCTGCTTAATTACGATAACCCAATCAGAGGGCTAAATAATCCTCTAAAAATGAGGTTTATTAAAGTTACCCAAAACGAGGGAGGTCGGAATAGTGTTTGGAACATAGTGCCGTTTAAAAGGAATTGTCCAGGTGCACATAACCGTTTATTGGAATTAATCGAGTTATTCACAGGCACTAAGTTATCCACATTCCGAATCCATGTTCAAGAATTGTACGGCAAGGTTTAGAAACTGCCGATGCCGTGAAAATTGCTCAAGCTCATCGTCGTATGCGCGAAAGCTTCATGCAGGATCAATCAGTTCAGGATATTAATCAAAAGATACAAGCTGCTGCCACTATAACAGATAAAAAAATAGGATTGTCCGTTGAATTACTTTCGAAGAATGCATGGGAAAGTAGCCTAATGACATACCTTGACGAAGTTCCGTTCCACTATATCGGCAAAGGCGAACAGTGTATTATAAAAACAAGATTGGCTCTGTCAGACAAAAAAGCGAAAGCGGCCTCAATCATACTGATGGAGGAGCCGGAAAATCATCTCACTCACTCACGGCTGAATCAATTGCTTAATATTATCAAGGCGGAATGCGAGGATAGGCAGGTTGTTATCTCAACGCATAGCAGCTTTGTTGCAAATAAACTTGACCTATCAAACCTAATATGTTTGACCTGTGGCAATAAATTAAAATTGTCGCAGGTTTCTGAAAAGACCCGTTTATTTTTCGAAAAATTGCCCGGATATGATACATTGCGATTGGTATTGAGCCAAAAAGCAATCCTTGTGGAAGGCGCCTCTGATGAGCTCGTTATTCAAAAGGCATACATGAAAGCGCATGATAGGAAGCTTCCAATCGAGGACGGTATCGATGTAATTAGCGTAGGAACAGCATTTTTAAGATTTTTGGAGGTCGCCAATAGACTAAATAAAGTTGTCGCCGTGGTCACAGACAATGATGGAAATATAAAGGCACTTGAACAAAAGTATGATGATTTTCTCGGCAAAAATAAAAAGGACAACATCCTGATTTCATACGATAAATCAGATCGGTCAGAAGCAGGATTAGCAGATTACAACTACAATACTTTAGAAAACTTGATGCTTCTTTCAAATGATCGCCAAAAATTGAACTCGGTATTAGGAACTAAATATACTTCCGATGACGACCTGCGGAAATACATGAAAAATAACAAAACCGATTGTGCTTTAGCCATTTTTGACTGGGATAGTGATATTGCTTTTCCGCAGTACATAACGGAGGCGATTGATCATGTGTGCAAATAAACTGTTTATTGCTGCCGCCGGTTCGGGAAAGACAACACATATCATTAAAAAAGTAATGAATGACTTGTCCTCAAAAGTGCTTATTACAACCTTTACTCAGGCAAATGAGCAGTCAATTCGAAGGAAACTTGCTGAGGCAAACAAAGGATGTATCCCTCCCAATGTGACTGTGCAGACTTGGTTTTCATTCCTAATTGAACATGGTGTAAAGCCATATCAATATTGGGATGAACGGGTAAAGGGTATGGAATTGACCGCTACTGCATCTGGATTTAGATATATGAATAAGAAATTCCCTGTTTATTGGAGCGAAGATAATTTTTATAAGTATTATTTTAATTCGAGGATGGATGTTTACTCTGACAAATTATCTAAGCTGGTTTTTAGGTGTAACGAGGAATCTGGCGGCTACGTTATAAAACGACTTGAGAAAATATTCAGCCATATTTACATAGATGAAGTCCAGGATATGGCTGGCTGGGATTTAGAGCTAATTATGTTGTTTATGCAAAGCTCCTTGAGCCTTACGATGGTTGGCGATCCGCGCCAAACAGTTTACCTTACTCACCATGATAAAAAATATCAGAAGTATACGAACGGCAAGATAAAAGATTTCATCCAGACTGAATGCAAAAAGCTACCTTGTGACATTGATGAAACGACATTAAACGTATCTCATCGAAACTCGGCGGAAATTTGTGCGCTTTCTTCAAAGCTGTTTCCTAATTTACCCGAATGCAAATCACAGCTATCTCTGACAGATGATCATATGGGTATCTTTTTTGTGAAGAATAGCGATTTTAACAATTATTATTGTAGATATAACCCAATGCAGTTGCGCTATAATAATTCGACCACGCCAATAGCAAATGGTGCTGTTATGAATTTTGGCGAAGCTAAAGGGCTTGACTTTAATCATGTTGTAATCTACCCTACCAAGGATATGCTTAAGTGGCTATGCTCTGGAAACTGCCAGTTAGAGGAAACCACACGGGCGAAGTTATACGTTGCTATAACTCGTGCATTCTTTAGCGTGGGTATTGTTGTCGAAGACGATTTTAATAAAACCGTTCCTGGAATAACGCTGTGGGCGAGCTAAATACTGAAAAATTCTTCAGACTAAAAAGGAGATTTTATGATTGATGATAATAGCTTTAAAGTAACTTTAATTAAAGCACTTGAGCATAAAGCAAATAGTAATCCTTCATTTGGCACAGATAAAATGTGGGAAGTCATTATGACGCTCCCAAGATGCAATTTGTATATTGAAGAAACAGGAATCTTTACAAGACGCGAATGGAATACTTATTGTTCTATTCTTCATATTCAGGCCCCAATCGATAAGCAAGATTCCTTTATTAAAGAAAAAGACAAGATTTTAGATATAGCCGAAAGTATTTACGGAAGACAAGGAGATAATTATTTAACCAATATTGATATTGGAATATTGATTGAGCATTATGAGGTAATAGATTTTTCTTCAATTTCATTGACAGAAGTTATAGCAAAAGCAATAGCTGACGCAGAATTGCTAATGAGTCAAGGAAAATATGACTCTGCATTTGATAGGGTGCACACAGCGTTTCATGGGTATTTAAGGAAGGTTCTCGAAAATAGAAATGTTTTATTTGAGGAATCCGATACACTTAGCCAATTATATAATAAACTACATGCTGATATCAGTGCTAATATTGGACCCACACCTATAGCTGAGTTAATGAAGACATCTTTGCGAAGCGCTTCGGGAATTGTAGCTTCAATCAATGATATGAGGAATAGACATTCTTTATCTCACCCGAATGAAGTGCTTTTACATAACAGGGAAGCTGAGTTTGCCATTAGATTAATAAAAGATTTATCGGATTATATTAATAGCATTGTATAATTCCAATCCGTTACATTCCATTTTAAAGCGAAGGAGAGGTGCTATCCCTTGCGGGACAACACCTCTCTCTTGCTTTCCGTATCGGTTTGGGGTATGGTTCAATAAGTTTCCCTATTAAACCGTGCCTTTAGGCACGCCGTTTTTTGTTTGGCCAGGAACAATGAACCGCGCGGCGGC
>MVQL01000107.1 GCA_002067205.1 Pelotomaculum sp. PtaB.Bin104 | reverse complement strand
GAAGGAATCATAACGGTAAAGCTGGGCGGATGCGCCTTTTGTGTTGGTTAGGGCAACAATGCTGCCTAAACCGTCGGCATGGTAGTAATAATTCGTGGTGCCTTTCTGAAGGCCCAGCGGTTCATCCATGCCGGGGCCATGCGTGTACCGGGCCTTGAGAGTGCCGTTTGTAGCGCATTCGATCACGATGTCTTCATTGTCGTAAACAACCTGTGTGATGGTCCCGTTGACATTCTTCTGGATTCTTCTTCCGAAGGGATCGTAGGAGTAGTTTACGGTTGTCGTGCCCTTGGTGACCTGCTTCAAACGGAAATACTTAAGGGTGTCCTCCCCTGTTCCCTTTCAATTGATATATTTAAGTACGTCCCCTATCGCTTCCCTTATAGCTCCCGCCGAATGCTTTTCTTATATTTGGTTGCATCAAATAATAAATAATTGATCCAAAAAAACAACAAAGAACTAAACGCCATGCTAATTTTAAATACGTGTTTGATAAATTGATAACAGGCGACCCTGAGCCCCTCCCCATTGTCAAGACAGAAAACATGCTGGTTTAAGGTGCATTCGACATGTCTGCACGGTTAAAGGTTAATTCTTCTTCCGGATGATGTCATCATCGGGAACTGGCGTTATCCACAGCCATCTCGGAGCAGCCCTTCCGCGGAGCATGGCGGAGAGAGGGCTGTGGGTAACGACGCCATTGCCGGTTGTTTGTTAAAATGCCAGGGCCACTTTTGGTTCATAGCATCCGGTCTGCTCTTTGAAATAAACTTCATAAGGGGTCCGATAACCCAGAGACTCGTGGAGCCGCTCGTTGTTGTAAAGCCAGAAGTATCGCTCCAGGTGACATCTGGCATCGGGAACCGTTGTGTATTGATGAAGGTAAACTTCCTCGTATTTGACACTGCGCCAGAGACGCTCAACGAAAATGTTGTCGAAGGCCCGGCCTCTGCCGTCCATGCTGATTCTGATGTTTTTGTCTTCCAATAGGCCGATAAACGCCGTACTGGTAAATTGAACCCCCTGATCGGTGTTCATGATCTCCGGCTGTGAAAATTGAAGCGCCTGCTTCATGGCGTCGATGCAGAAGCCGGTATCCAGGGTAATGGAAATCTCCCAGGACAGGACATAACGGCTGTACCAGTCCATGATGGCCACCAGGTAAATGAATCCCTGCTGCATGCGGATGTACGTTATGTCGGAGGCCCAAACCTGATCCGGGTGATCAATAATCATTTTTTTGAGCAAGTACGGATATTTCTTGTGTTCCGGACTGGCTTTGCTCAAGTTCGGTTTCGGGTAGATGGCTTCCAGTCCCATGAGCCGCATCAATCGACGAACCCGCTTCTGATTCACGGTATGTCCCTGACGGCGCAGCCAGGCCGTCATCTTGGCCACCCCATAAAACGGCATCCGGGTGTATTGCTCGTCTATCAGGTTCATCAATTGCCGGTTATAGCGGTCATCCTTCCCCGAAACGTAGTAATACGAGGATCGCGAAAGGTTCAGCAGCTCACACTGACGGGCAACGGAAATCTTATTGTGATTAGGGTCAATCATCGCTTTTTTCTGTTTAACTGAAGCTGTTGGGACTTTTTTTTAACCCATTCCAGTTCCACCTTGAGCTGGCCGATCTGACGATACAGTTCCGACGTCATCTCTTCACCTTCGCTTTCCTGCTTCTGGCGGCGGTCGGAAAATACGTCAGGCAGTTCGTCCAACAATCGTTGTCTCCATTGCCGGATCTGGTTGGGATGGACGCCATATTCGCTCGAAAGCTGGGCCATGGTTTTCTCCCCTTTCACGGCTTCCAGGGCGACTCTGGCTTTAAAAGCTCCATCGTGGCTTCTTCGCATGCTTTTGGCCATTTCCTCTCTCCTTCTCGATTATGGCAGACTAGCATGCACCTTATTCACCTGTCCAGTTTTTGGGGAGTATTATACCCAATATTATCTCGTATTTGTAGATTAAAGATACTTAATGCATTATAAATGTTAAGTAAGATGAAAAGTAAAAATACACAAATTAAAATCATTCTGCTCCACTCTTTAAAACGTGATATTCCAAATGTGCTTACAAACCCGACAATGCAAAGTATTAATACAAAAATGGTTTCATATAAAGTTCCACCGGCAATAATTGAAGCAATACGCTCATCAAAATTGTTAATATTCGCATCAATTAAAATGGTAACGCTTCTTAATTTAATCAAGAGCACAAAAAAGAAGGACAACCTTAAGAATAAATTTATTGGCTTCATAAATTTTATATCAAAAATCATACATTCTCTCCTTTTGGCAGTTATTGTGCGCCGCCCACTATTACTAATTGCTTTGATAGCATCCATAAGGACTATCACATGGAGGACAACAATCTTTTGTTCCAGTTATTAGTAAATTTTCACATTTTATACCTAATCCATACCCATATATAGCTGTGCCAAGTCCGACAGACCAACTAGTAATAGGAAATCCCTCTTTATAACAAAAATATCCCAGTCTTTTTTCACCACAAGGTATTTGGGTGGCTAAATAATTAACGTCATTTTGTGCATAGCGCATTTGATTCATGCCATTGGCAAATTTTGTCCAAGTAAGAACTTGATTTAATAAGTTAAATATTGATCCAATTGGCGATTTTGGAATTTCTGTGATTATACTAGTATTATTTTTTAGACCTAGTGGATCCACCCAGTTCACCGGATCATTCCCGACATACGTATACAGGTTAAGGTAGTGTCAAGAATCTTTCGCACTTTTTATTTTAACCCAACAATCCGGTAGTTGGTAAGCCAAGCGCGGGGAGC
>MVQL01000106.1 GCA_002067205.1 Pelotomaculum sp. PtaB.Bin104 | reverse complement strand
CCGGCCACCGTTCCGCCGGACAGCCTCCCGTTATGAGCTGTAACCTTGCTAACGGTAACAGTATCATGATCCCTTTCTTTATTACCTATCAGGTTACAGGCAGATAGAATAACTATTGAAGCAGCCAACATGCCCGCAATAGCAATCCTGGACAAATTTCTCAAGCTCATTTCTCCCTTTTAACCCTTCCCTGCGAATTGATTGATTGGTATATATTCATTTTTGCAAACATGAACAATCTATTCCGTACATCTTGTCAAAATCATTAATTCTTTAAATGTTTTACTGGATAAAGTATATGTGGACCAAATAGAATTGTCAAGAATAATTAGAAAAAATGCGTTGCGAGAGAAAATAATACGCAACGCATCACTTCTTAAACAAAGAACCGGGAGTATAACGGCCTAAAGGCAGGTTTGCTTATCAACTAATCAGAAAAACACTTTAATTTATAGGTTGCGTAAGCAGGTCCTTTGTCCAAAGTTATTTTAAACTCACTGTAGCTGCCTTTTTTTAAATCCGGCAATTCCCTTTCTCCATAGTTGACCATCTTACCGTCCTTGTCGAATAGACCAATCTGGATTATCGGGTTTTGATATTTCCTGTACAAGTCTTCGTTGGACTTTTCCACTTCGCCTGTTACATAGATTGAATCATCATAAATGTCCGAGTCCCTGGAAAATCTTATCTCGCTAAAAGATACATTAGTGGGAGTTACATCTATTTCTTGTTCTCCTGAAAAGCTAAAATTAACTGTTTTAACCAGGTTTCCTTGATTGGAGAAAGACCTCATTTTAAAATATGCTGTTTCTCCGGGTGTTATCCCCGGAGGTAAGGTTGCAGTCAGTTTATCAATAACATTTCCGCTGACATCCAAGACTTCCGCTTTGACCTTGCCGTCGCTGTATGTTTTTTTAGAATCATTTTTAACCTCGCCCAGTATCACAAAGCCGTATTCATCGTTAAGTTTCTGGTATGCAACGAGACTGTAGGGAGGCATATTTTCGGGTGAGGTCATAATTACGGTACGGGTTGCTGCATCCCATTCGACGTTAATACCTAGTGTCTCCGCCACAAATCTAAGCGGTAAAAAAGTCCTGTCATTGATTATCTGAGGCGGTGTGTCCGGGTGAAGTTCCCTCCCGTCGAAGACTATCTTGATTGGATTCTCCGCCCCCATTGCTATTCCTAACGTAGTAAGGATAACACCAAACACCAAGCCCATAATGAATTTTTTCACAGAAAGTCCTCCCTTTTTTTATTCATCGGGATTATTCTATAGAATATCCTATAAAACCTCTTTATCGCCAAATATTTTCATAAATATTTCTCTACAGATTCGATATTGTTAGAATTTGTCTTAATGTTATTTTAAAATTTGTATAGTTTCTTGAATATTAATTGTATCCGGTAATGGAAATATAATTTATAATAAGGATAAGGTTATAAAAAAGGGGGGATCTTGGCACCTCTGCGAATAAATGGCCACTAATAATGTCTCGCCTAGTACAACACAAATTTTTTACCACATCTTATGAGGAGGCTTAGAATATGAGAAGACTTTTTCCCCTGTTATTTTTATTGGTAATCGTATGTATGTGGTGCCAACCGGCCCATGCCGGGTATTCCTGGGAAAAAATCAGTATGGATGTCAATGCGAAAATTTATGTTTCCCCACTTTACGAGCAGGACAAGAGTTTATACGCCTTGGTTAATAATAACCTTTATCTTAGTCTGGATGAGGGTATTACATGGAAAAAAATAAACAATATGCCGGTTCGCTATGTCCAGGTCGCCAGCGATAAATCGTTATATTCACTACAAGAGGAGAACGAGAAACAACTAGCTGTTTACAGCTTCGATACTTCTAAAGAAACTTGGAATAAAAAATGTAACGTACCTGCTAATACCAAGGTTTTCGCCGTACTTTCGAACAACATCAACAGCAACGTGATCTTAGCTGCAAGACCATTTGAAGATAACAGTTTGTGGCAAATGTACCGGACCTATAACAACGGACAAACATGGGATGATGTGAATTACAACCATGGCGGTTATCTTTTCGAGCCGACTCCTGATGGTAATATAGTCTTCACTAGAGAAAATAATTTCAGCCGTGGTAGTGTCAGCACCGATAATGGAGTCACCTGGAATGAACTTAACCTATCGTATGAGCTAGATAACTTCTTTGTTTCACCTAACTACTCAAAAGACTATAAAGTGTTCGCCTTTTACGGCAGGAAAAGCATTTACTATTCCACAGACAGAGGTGACAACTGGTTTTCCGCTATGCATGGCATTGAGAACAACAGCATTTTTGTCGATATGGCCTTTTCTTCCAACTACACAGTTGACAAGACTTTATATGCCGCTGATAAAAGCGGGCATGTTTATGTCAGCAAAGATGGCGGAAGTGATTGGAGCGACCTTGAGCTCGAACTCTCTAATAATGCCACACTGAACAATATTGTTGTTTTACCTAATAATAAAATAATCGGCGGTGCGAGTGACGGCATCTATATAGCGGCTTACTCTACCTTACCGGCTAATTCCTATTACCAAACCCGGACGGTAACTACAAAATTCAGAATCGGCGTTGCTTCTTACAAAATTGACATGGGAGACTGGCAGATGGACGCCGTCCCTTATGAAGATCATGACCGGATTTACGTACCGGTTCGCTACCTGGCTTACGGCCTGGGTATTCAAGACAATGATATAACATGGGATAATAAGACTAAGGAGGTAACTCTTTCTAAAGATGGCACAATAGTAAAATTGAACTTGGATAGCCAGTTGCTTTATGTTAATGATAATGCTGTTAAAATGGATGTCCTGCCGCAAATGAAAGACAGCCGGGTAATGCTGCCCGCCCGCTGGGTGGCCGAGGCTTTCGGTGCTAGTGTTAGCTGGAATGAACAGGAGCAGGTAGTGGCAATAAAATACGAGGAAAAAGAAGAAGAGTAAAATTACTTGATTAACACATTTTAAATCAGTAAATGAGGGCTTCACCTGACGGGTATAGCCCTCATTTTTTAATATGTTTCCTTGTACTTTCTTATCATCATTTGTATTCAATGTTATTGGGATACTTCATTGGTTATAACCCGTATGCCCAAGGTTTACTGAAAGCTAATTTCAGCACATCGTGCTGGCAAATCATATTTAGCAACTGTTGTTTTGCCTTAGCCAGCGCAGTCTCCTCTACCGCCACATCTGTGCTTGTAGCCATGCCTATCTCATATTTCAATTTGGCTATGCGCAGGCTTTCTTCGGCAACTTTAACATTTTGCACATTCACAGGGTATTGCTCTTCCAGTTGACCAATTGTATAGTAAAGTGTTCTTAACGCCTTTCTTGCTTGCTCCTTGGCATCAGCGGCCTCTAATATTTTTTTGTCCACATTAATTTCTTTGGATTTATACGGTTCGGATGGGTCAGTTGGGTCAAAAGTATCCAATGCCGTCTTAGCTATTTCCACATTTTTTTCTTTCTCCCATAAGCTAGGATTTTCCTCCAGCTTCCGTTCTATATAATTGTTCAAGTCAATCACAGACAGTTTCTCAAAGCTTGGCACTTCGGTCAGTTTTGGCCTGTCCTCCGGCCATAGCCCCACAACGTAGTTGAATTTTTGATAGGCGTCATCCAGAGCTTTGATCGCTTCTTCATAACTGTCTTTAGCGCTCGCCAGGCTTGCTTCTGTCTGTTCCATGGATAACTGGTTAATAATCCCTACCTTGTAACTGGCGACTGCAACCAATCTTTGCCTTTCGGAGCTTCTTAAAGCCTTCTCGCATGTGTTCACTTTCTCCTGGGCCTGTAAAATACCAGTGTAAGCCTGGTGCGTTGCATATTCAACCGAATCTTCCAAAACAGTGTAACTTTTTCTGGCTACCTGCCAGTTCAGATCCGCTTGTTGCAAGGAGTAAAAGAAACGCGTCACGCTGCTTTCGGATGGTCCGACCGGTACACTCTGTAATTTCTGAGAAGATAATTTTCTCGTCTCGTAGGCCTGCTCTATACTGTATTGACCATTTTTAACCGTTGTGCTGTTTTTCAGCGCCATCTCCACAGCTTGTTTAAGAGTAAGTTCCGGCGTATCCGGTTCTTTAGCCCAAGCCGCCGCCGTATTAAAGACAAATAAACTAAATATTGCTATTGTTATAAGAAACCTCTTCACTGGCAATCACCCCTCATATTCGTAATATTGTTAAGATAGTTAAATATCTACTAATGAAAGTATACTTCCCGGGAGTAAAAGACGTCAAGATAAATTTTGTCATCTAAGAAAACAGAATGCCTGTTACTCTGCCATTTTTTATCTTTTTACATATGTTTCAAAAAGGATTTGCTCACTTTATATAGAAATAAAATAAACTCAGAAAGGTGGTATTTTATGAAAATAAAAATACTTGTTTTTATCTTATTAATGATTATGCTTTTTACTTCCGGCTGCAACAAGCCAAAAACTGAAACTTCTATTAATCCCGTTGACAGTCAAACTGTTAATACAATAAGTGAATTTCGAACTACTTACGAGCATTGGACCGGACTACTGTCCGATATTGCCGACAGTACCAGCAATGCATATGATAGCTGGGTTGCAGGCCAGATTAACAAAGAGGAATTTGTAACAAAAACACGGCAAAATTATGAACAGATGAAACAATTAAAAAAGCAGAGTGACTTGAAAAAAGAATTCATTTTAACTGAAAATGATAAACAAAAAGTCAATTATGATGCCGTGCTGCATGCCTATAATAACGCAAAGAAGGACCTGAACGATTTCTTATATATGGTTCCACAATTACAAGATGAACAAATTAAGACCATGTACAACAATAAGATTAAAGAGAATTTCAACGAAGACATCAGTGAACTTAAAAAGCAACTTGGCCTGACTACAGAATAATATTTCTTTTAACTACCTTCCCTGAGGTTAATCACGCAACAAGTTTGGCCGCCATGGCTGCATATATCTCTAATCGTGACCACCCGCTCAGCAGGTGGTATGCTCTACCCCTATAAAGGCCTGGTACTAAGCTGAGTCTCAAGTGAAAGTTCAACTTACCGCGTGCATGCCCTATAGCTAAAGCTCTTTGGAACCACCTGCATAGCAGGTGGTTTTCGTTATACAAAAATAAAGGAGCTGATTTAAATCAGCTCCTTTATTTTCTTAATATAGTTACTGCACTGTTACTGACTGAGTGGCATCATCCCAAGTTACTTCGCATCCAAGAGCTTGAGCGACCCAGCGAATCGGCAGCATGGTGCGGCCGGGATCGACCAGTTCAGGAGCAACATCCATGGTGAAGGAGATACCGTTCATCGTTAAGGTTGTGCTTCCGATGACCAGTTTGACCACACGGTCACCCTTGACCAGGATAACGCTCTGATCGGCATCGTTCCACATGATGTTGTTGTCAGCAACGCCTGCAGCGTTGGCAACGAACCTGAGCGGCATGTAGGTGCGGTCGTTCTTCAGGTACGGAGCAACATCCATGGTTTTCTCAACGCCGTTCACAGTGAACTTGGATTCGCCAATCTTGAACACCGAGATACCTTTAGTGTCTCCAGGGGCCGGTGTTACGCAGTCGGCAACTTTGAGTTTTACTACGGTGCCGGTGACGAATTCACCTTCGTTTACGTTAGCAGCGTCTGCTGCTGCGGCAAGAGCAGCACCGCCTCTGTAACCACCGCCGTTGAGGTAGCAGTTCTCAGATAAAGCTACGCCGCCGACCTTAAGAGCGAGTACGCCTTCCGGATAGGTCCGGTCCACGGTCAGCTTAATGCCCGA
>MVQL01000105.1 GCA_002067205.1 Pelotomaculum sp. PtaB.Bin104 | reverse complement strand
CCAGTCCCTCACGTTCATACCGTCACCGTAAACCGGGATGGGTTTATCTTCTATTGCGTTGGTGATTACAAGCGGAATCAACTTTTCAGGAAACTGATAGGGTCCGAAGTTATTGGAGCAGCGGGTGACCGTCACCGGCAGGCCGTACGTTTTGAAATAGGCGCGACAGAGAAGGTCGGCCGAGGTCTTGCTGGCGGAATAGGGACTGTTCGGAGCCAAAGGGCTCTCTTCGGTAAATGCGCTGTCGTCCATATGCAGGCTGCCGTATACTTCATCGGTGGAAACCTGGACGAACTTATGCAGCCCGTGTCTTTTGGCGGCGTCAAGCAGGACCTGGGTGCCTGCTATATTGGTTGAGATGAAGGGTGAAGCGTCCTGGATGCTCCTGTCCACGTGAGATTCGGCGGCAAAGTTTATTAATGCGTTAAATTTGTATTGCTTAAATATTTCGTCAACCAGTTTTGCGTCAGCAATGTCTCCCCGGACAAAAGAGTACCGGGGGTTATCTTTTACATCGGCAAGGTTTTCCAGGTTTCCGGCGTAAGTCAGCTTATCGAGGTTGACAACTTCCCAATCGCTTTCGTCTAAAATAAGCCGTATGAAATTGGAGCCGATAAAACCTGCTCCTCCTGTTACCAGTAGTTTCATGATATTAGCCTCCGTTAAATTATTTCCTTCATATACCTTTCAACGGCATCCTCCCAGTCGGGGAGGTTATATCCTATTACTTTTTTTAACGGAAAAGGGTTCATCACTGAATAAGCGGGCCGGGGAGCAGGCCTGGGGAAATCTTTAGTCCCACAGGGGTTGACCACTGTTTTTAGACCTGCCGTAGCGACAACTTTCTTTGCCAGTCCATACCATGTAGCAGCTCCGTTATTGGTAGTATGGTAAGTCCCATAAATCTTACTGGCAGCGAGGTCAGCCAGCGCCCCGGCCAAATCGACGGTGTAGGTGGGGGAGCCTTGCTGGTCGTTGACAACATTCAGTTCGTCTTTTTGCCGGGCGAGACTCAGGATTGTGTCAATAAAATTTTTCCCGCCGGGGCCGAAAAGCCAGCTTGTGCGGGCGATGAAAAAGCGGCCTCCGGTTTCACGCACCGCTGCCTCCCCGAATAGTTTGCTGGCGCCGTAAACGTTAATGGGACAAGGAGTGTCATAGATTTGATATGGGCGGTTGGCCTGTCCGTTGAAGATGTAGTCAGTGCTAATATGTACTAGTGTTGATCCGAACTGGCGGCAGGCCAGGGATAAATAGCGCGGTCCAAGGCCATTGATAAGAAAAGCCTTTTCTTTTTCTTCTTCAGCGCCGTCTACGTTTGTATAGGCGGCACAATTGATAACAATTTCTGGTTTGATTTTTTTTATCGTTGTGTATGTTTGCTCACAGTTAGTTATGTCAAGCTCTTGCCGGGAAAGGCCGTAAACTTCAGCGCCCCGCTTTTGGTATTCAAGGACGACCTGCCCGCCCAGCATGCCTCGAGCGCCGGTTACCAGTACGATCAACCGTGTTTTACCTCCCAGTCGTAGGGAATGGACGGGTCGTTGTGCGGCAGGCGGTACTCGTCCGGCTCATCGTAGTTATAAAGCTCGGTCGGGTAATTTACGATTAAGGCCAATTGTCCTCCTTCAGCCGTGAAGCCGTGATATACCAATGGGGGTATGCGCAAAAGAATGGGATTTAACTGGCCCATGTGAAATACATTGACCTTTCCCATAGTCGGGCTGTCGGGCCTGGGATCGTATAACACCACTTTGGCCATACCCCAGGGACAGACGAAATGGTCGTATTGCTTTTTATGGTAATGCCAGGCTTTATAGACTCCCGGATAGCAGGCTGTCATATAGGACTGGGCGAACTGCATGAACTCCGGCCAGTCCCGGCGCATCATTTCCATAAGGTAACCGCGGTCGTCGGGGATGATCTTAAGCTGTTTAACCACTACGTCCTGGATTAGTTCCAACTTTTTCACCTTCCATATCAAAATATTAACTTTCCGATAAATTATTTATAAAATCACTTCCGCATCGTCTCCCAGGAAAAGGTGCAATGCTTTATGTTCCGAATTTTTCTTGCCGACTTTGGCCCCTGTGCCGATGAGGCTGTCTTCCAGGCGCGGCACCTGGCGTAGTTCGCATCTGTCCAGTATTACGGAATGTTCGATGTTTACGTCTTCCAGTATACTCCCGTTTCCCACCGCGGTAAACGGCCCGATGAAGGAACGAATTATTCTGCAGTTTTCGCCAATCACCACCGGCCCGCGAATTACGCTTTCTATTATTTCCGAACCGGCGCCGGCCTGCACCCGTCCTGCCACCTGGCTTTTTTCGTCGACACTGCCAAGAACCCGGGTGCTTGCATACTCATCCAGCACCACCCGGTTGGCTTCCAGAATGTCGTCTTTTTTCCCGGTGTCCAGCCACCAGCCGGTGAGTTGCCTGGCTGTAACCTTGTGTCCCATATTGAGCAGTTCCTGAATAGCGTCGGTTATTTCCAGTTCTCCCCGCCAGGAAGGCTTTATCCTGTCGATGGCTTCATGAATAAGCGGGCTGAATAAATAGACTCCCACCAGCGCGAGGTTGCTTGGAGGATTTTTGGGTTTTTCAATTAGTTGCTGAACGTGCTGTTCACTGTCGATCACAGCCACGCCGAAAGCACTTGGATTAGTTACCTCTTTTAACAGAATTGAAGCGTCGCACTCGCCGGCATTGAATTGTGCTACCAGTTCTTTTACGCCGCCCTGGATTAAGTTGTCTCCCAAAAACATCAGAAAAGGCGCGTCGCCTAAGAAATCACGGGCGGTTTTCACCGCGTGCGCCAGCCCGGCCGGCTTGTCCTGCATGATGTAAGTTGTGTTGACGCCCCACTTGTCTCCGGCGCCTATCGAGGCTTGAATTTGTTCGCCGGTTTCCGGCGATATGATCATGCCCACTTCTTTGATGTCAGCTTCCGCTATCTGTTCCATCACAAAATGCAAGACAGGCTTGTTCGCTACCGGCACCAGTTGTTTGGCCATGGTATGTGTTAAAGGCCGGAGCCTGGTTCCTTTCCCCCCGGCCAGAATAAGCGCTTTCATAACAACACTCCAATCATAGCTTAAAAAATCTTATTATTTCTTGATGTAATGCTGTTTTAATAATATAATCAATTCGACAGAGTTGCCAATTTCCCTTTATTTTTCTAAAAATGTTATGAGGTGTTCTTTGGCCCTTTTAAAAGTTTTACATGTAATAACATTATCTGAACTTGGCGGAGCGCAAAAAGTAGTTTACCATATTGTTGCCGGGCTGCCCGCGGAACAGTTTGAG
>MVQL01000104.1 GCA_002067205.1 Pelotomaculum sp. PtaB.Bin104 | reverse complement strand
CGGTCCACACCGGTTGGATTAGGATCACTTTTTGAAAGCTTCTTCTTATTTACGTACATTGCCCACTTACTCAGAAAACATCTCTGACTGCACCGTCAGCATTTCACACTGGGCATCATCCGATATTTTTCCGGGCTTCTTGACCAGGTAGCTTTTATCCATTGTGTTTATCTGATCTAAAACAATCTGCCCCGGCTTCCCTTCAAACTGGCGGTCCACTCGAGTTGGGTTACTTCTTCCTTTTATTGTCACCAGAGCAACCATCACCGTTGCGATATGGCGGATCATCTCATCGAGAGAGATAATGAGCCCGGGATGTGTTTTCTGGATTTCACTTCCACCAGTAGAATCCAGGTTGATGAGACAACCTTCGAATTGCATGACTACCATGTCCTCTCTTCCTCATCCCAATGTGTAGGAGGGGCTTCGTCCAACAACTGGTCATTGCCTTATTTCGCCATCTCAGAAAAACGCTCTTCCAAATCCTGCCGGGGATGGCGAGAAGCCTGGATGATTATTTTATTTCCTTGCGCTGCCCTCTGGCGCAGATATAATTACAATAAACATTCAAAATGGATAAGTTCTCCATAAAATAATCCGGATACTGAAGCCCACAAGCACAAGCAGGTTTCGGATATTGGGCTGGTGCCAAGGAGAAAGAAATTATGCCGATCCACATTTTCAATGGTTTTACTTGCAACGCACGCTGGCCGTCTACTCTGAAAACTGGCACAGTTTGTATGCTTGTGGAGACAGAACAGGACCTGGTTCTCATCGATACCGGTCCGGGTGTTGAGGATTATGCCCACCCACACGCAATGTTGAAGCTTTACCGGATCATCACGGAATTGCCATTTGATGTTCATGAAACTGCTGTTAACCAGATCAGGCAGTTAGGTTACCAGCCCGAAGATGTGCGTGACATCATTTTGACCCATATGCACTTTGATCATTGTGGAGGGTTGCCTGATTTTCCATGGGCAAAGGTGCATGTCCACCGCCGGGAATTTGAGGCTTTTACTGGAAAAATGCAGCGCTGGACTGATATGGCTTATATTCAACGACACATTGCCCACGTGACCGATTGGGTTCTTTACGATGATGGAGAGGAGAAATGGTTCGATTTTCAAGCCACCCGCCTCCCTTTTTTGCCGGAGATGTGGCTGGTATCACTGCATGGTCACTCCCGGGGACATTGCGGCGTTGCTGTTCGGCTGGAAAATGGTTGGTATTTCAATGCTGCTGACGCCGGGGCAGTCTACAACAACGAGACACCCGCCTGGTTAATCAAATTGGTTCTCGGTCCACACGATGCCCGGCTGCGTCAGTTCATAAGTCTGCATCCCGAGGTGGTTCTTTCCAATTCCCATATGTTCCCGGAATGGTTTGTGAACAAGACATGGCAATGACAAAAAAATGCGCTCCCCTGGCCACCCATGGGGGGGCGCGTACTGTTTTCATATCATGTGTAGCGTCCCACCCGTCGGGTGCACGCTTTGTTAGCCCCGTTTTATTTCAAGGGCACTACCGTTCATAGGTAATAGAAACCCAATTAGGGCAAAGCAATAACTCATTATTCTTGTCCCGGAAAAAATAAAGGTATTGAAAACTTAATTCGATGTTCTTGATTCTTACCTATTAACGCTCTAACTCTTGCTCCAAATCCAAGTGCTCCGCCAAGTACTCCTACTTGTCCATCAGCCTCAGTACTGCCTAAAGTAGTTACTGCAATATCAAACTCTACAATTTGCCCGTATGGATTGTATTTTACACTAGCGTCATATATATTAAATCTCCATGATTTATCCCCGTCTAAGTAGGCGCGAGGAGGGTTAATATAAGCGCCCTTTTCTTTTGCAAATTTTTGAGCGTCAATTACGCCCTCAATTATCTGTTTCAGTGAATCTGCAACAAAATCATTTAACTTCATAATATCTTCTCCTATATCTGTGCGGTAAAGACAGAGAGCAAATTTTCTAATTTTGGCTGACTTACTAAATCTTTTGGATAAATTGCTATGAGCATAATATTATGCTTCTTGCATAAACGAATTTTCTCTTTTGTTTTTGCGTCATAGTCAGGGTTTCCAGTAAGCCCAAAATATTCAATAAAGGCTGATCCCACTTTGAAATCGCCCCGATAATTACCTTCTGGGTATCTCGGTTCTTTTTCGTGATGAATACCATGTGAAAAAAGATAATCGTCAATCGTTTTCTCTCCAAGCGAAAGGCAAACATGACCATCTTTTGCTATGCTGTGAATACCCCTGCTGGTTTTCCTTGTCCCATCTTCGAGCACGCCCGCTTGTATAAGTGCATTAAGCCAAGAGCCGAACACAGATTTTACACGCACCGTAGTGGGTTTATTTCTCAAGAGTTTCAGGAAAGCCATTCTTTCACTATTACTCATATCAAGTATATCTGCCTTGCCTTCACCGAAACTTTGGTGAGGAACACGTTCTAATAGCAATGCCAAATCTTGAAGATATTTGAGTATATTCTTTTCAGACATGGAGTTATTGCCTGTTCCTTGAAGAATTGTATCTCTAAGGCATGGCGCGCAAAAATCTAATCTATCAATACCTAGTCTTTCAATTAAAGGCATTGGCAGGGAATCTTCAATGAAATTATTATTGCATAATGGGCATGTTTTCTTTTGTGGATGCCGAATTGTTTTTGTAAAGCCTAATTGCTCTGCTCGTGATGCCGCAAAGTACATCAAAATGTTATACCATGCGTATTTTGAACAAAGAGGGTCGGACTTTTTCCACATTTCAATAGTTTCAGGCGTTGTGAGTTTTACGATTTCATCTGTGATTCCCCAATACCATACCCATTGCCACTGTGCAATTTGAGTAACTAAAAGGTTGTCCAAATCTGAATTCCACCACTTCAAGATATTTTGATTCTTGGAGTAGTGAGGCTCAGTTTTGAATAACCCATATGCTGGTTTATCTCTCTGGTCGTAAATGCTCATGGATAATAATTTATCCCTTTACAACTTCATTTTAGGGGAAGGGGCTAACGGCTGGTTTTAGCGGCAGCGGCGGACGAGTAAGACTCTACTGCCCGAAATCTACTCCTCTAGCACGCGGCGCATTCCCTCAGCGGCGTAGCCGCTGTCCGCTGCAAACGGTGATGGATTGCCTTTTGACTTTCGGAAACCTATTTTCTCACGACAAATTCAGCCAAAAGTGCTTTTAAAGTTTCTACCGCTTTTCTCAATGCTGGTTCGGTCATTGCCTTGAAATAAGGCTGTTTATGTATTGGCTCATCCACCTTTCTTTCACCTTCAAGCAGGGTGATAATGTTCAAATCTACGTCAAAATAAGATAAAAGCGTATGAGTTGACGCACTCCCGTAGATTATCGGTTTTAACGGCTGAGAATAATCGCCTGTCAACTGGCTCTCTAATTGAATCAGAACACATTTGAGACTGGGGACAACCTGCTTAAGCAAGGTGAAGTCAACTAAAATTCGTTTTAGCATAGCGTTTTCGGTATAGGCTTTACACTCAATACCCATTACAAACTGACCATCAATGCTTACATGCACATCGGTTTTATGTCCATAAAAATACTGTTCAATATGCGCTTTGATATATTCTGCTACTTCAATAGGGCGAACCCGCTTTAGGTATTCTGGCTTCAGTGGGATTCGGATGCTTTCTTTTAGAAAACTCAATCTGTTAGAATGCCCGCCCAACTCGTCCCAAGCGATTTCAACCAAGTTTTTGGCAATACTTTCTACAAGTATTCCTTTTGCTGAACGCACTGCACCCCCATAAGCCCTATTACCTTCGTCATTGTCAGCGTGTGCTTTCTCGTCAATACCACCCACCAAAATGTTGTAGGCTTTTTGAATTTCTGCAATGTTATGGGGCATTTTTACTCCTAAAATAATGTGGACTTCAAGCGTTTTTGGGCTATATCACAATATTCTTGCGAAATATCAATTCCAACAAACCTGCGCCCAAGTTTTTGAGCGACAGCAGTTGTTGTTCCAACTCCGTTGAATGGGTCTAATACAACATCGCCAACAAAAGAAAAGAGTTTAATAACCCGTTCCGCTAATTTTTCTGGAAACATGGCTGGATGACCAAATTCTTTCATTTTTCTTTCTGGCGCAATGCTCCATTTTGCGACAACCCACTCCTTGAATTCCTCAGGGGTTATGTCGGCATTTTGAGCGTCGCCCACTTTTTTGAGCGTGCCTTTGGCAAAAATTTCGATAAATTCCCACGTGTACTTTAGATAAGGATTGCTAGGGCTTTTCCAGGAACCCCAAGCAGTATATTTGCAATTGTAGTTATTTTTTTCCCACAAAATCTCACCTTTCCATATCATTCGCCTGCTAATAAAAAAATTACTAATCATATGATGAGAGGGAATGTAGTCAGAAAACAAAGGCTGAATATTGACCGCTATTCGTCCGCCAAACTTCAAAACTCGTATGCACTCATCAAAAATGGCAAACAATTTATTGAAGTAAAGTTCCCATTTGTGAGCGTCATCTTGACTGTCGTATTCAAGCCCAAAATTGTATGGCGGGGATGTAAAAATCAGGTCTATTGAATTATCGGGGAGCGTTTTCAAAACTTCCAAACTATCGCCGCAGACAATTCGATTGGTCATTTCAGACGGCAACGGATTACTGGTTTCGGAAAAGTCATTATCCTGTGCATAATAATACTGAGATCTATTCTTTTCTTTTCCTTTGCGGTTTTGTACTTTTCTTTCGATGTTGAAATCAACATACTGACGCTTTCCTGATTTAACACCATAACTGCCAATTTTGCTAACTTCTTCATAAATTGTTTTCAGGATTTGCCCCGTCTTGCTTGAAGTGCCAGAGTCGTTGCTAGAAAACAGGTCTTGGGCTGTAAGTGCTTCGATATTTCGTTGTAATAGTCTAATATCTAAAGTATGGAAATAAAAAACATAGCCCGCTGAATTAGGTTCAACAAATGGGCGTGGTTCAGGCTGTTGCGCTAAATAGTCATTAACAACATCCAAAACCTTGCCACTTACTTCAAAATCAATTGTAAAGTGGATGGATTTATAGTCTGCCATACCTATATTTTACCTTACCCAACAGTTTTTCGCCGTTGCGCAATGGGCAAGCCAACGGTCTGCTCTTCACCTGCGCCGCGAAGCGGCATCAGCGCAAACACGCCCCAGCCCAGGTATTCACGCGTGTAGGCGGCGTAGCGCTCGGGTTCCGAGGTCAGTTTGGCTCGCACATCTTTGGTGAGCTCGTCGTCGGGATTGGCTTCGAGCCACCGGCGCATGGTGAGCCACTTGGCCGCCTCGTATCTGTCCCAACTGTCTTGGTCTGCCAAAACCATTTCCACGACGTCGTAGCCGAGGTGGCCGAAAGACGCCAGAAGCTCTGGAAGCAGGAGAAAGTCGGAGATCGAGTTGGCAAGACACCCCCTGGCAACCTCTTCTGACGGCGGTAACTGCCGCCAGTAGGGTTCGCCGATGAGGATGATCCCTCCAGGGCGGAGGCTCTGCGCCAAAAGTTCGATGGCGCCGACGACTCCCCCGGCGATCCAAGTGGCGCCGAGACAGGCTGCCACACCGACCTTCTCCTCAGATACGTAGCCCGCAGCGTCGCCGTGGATGAACTTGACCTGACCGGCGACGCCGAGTTCTTCAGCACGGAGTTTCGCTTGCTCGCTGAACAACTGGCTCATGTCGATGC
>MVQL01000103.1 GCA_002067205.1 Pelotomaculum sp. PtaB.Bin104 | reverse complement strand
GAATGCCAGCCGGAAATCTCCCGTACCTATGAGCCAGGCTGTCCCTGCCAGCAGGGCAAGTGCCATGACGACCGGGACGAAGATGCCTGATATCTTGTCTGCCAGCCTTGCAATAGGGGCCTTTGATCCCTGGGCTTCCTCCATCAGCTTCACGATCCTTGCCAAAGTGGTTTCACTGCCCACGCGTGTTGCCCGGTAAACCACCGAACCGTTAAGGTTGATGCTCCCTCCGGTCACCTCTGAGCCCTCTTCCTTCTCTACCGGGGTACTCTCCCCGGTGAGCATCGATTCATCAGCTGATGTTGTTCCGCTTGTGACCGTACCGTCAACAGCAAACCGTTCGCCGGGTCTTGCCACCACAAGCTCTCCAACCTGCACCTTCGAGGCAGGTACTGTTTTTTCCTTGCCGTCGCGTATCACTGTGGCCAGGGGTGGAGCAAGGGAAAGCAGTTGCCGGATGGCATTGCCTGCCCTGGTCTTTGACCTTGCCTCCAGGAAGCGACCCATTGTAATCAGGGTGATTATTGTAGCGGCTGACTCATAGTAGAGACTGTGCACATAGTGTGAATCACCTCCGGCGATACGGATTGTGGCATATATTCCATACAGGAATGCTGCCGCGGTACCCATTGCCACGAGGGTATCCATTCCCGGATTGCCCCTGAGGAGTGTCTTTGTGCCGGCGATGTAAAAGCTGCGTCCGGTGATCACAACAGGTACGGTAAGCAACAGTTGCAGCAGTGCAAAGTTGAGAGGGCTGGTCGCTGGTGAGATGAAGTCCGGCAGCCGGGCCCCGGCCATGGAAGACATTGTTATTATGAGTAGCGGAACAGTAAAGACGAGAGACCAGATAAGTCTTTTCCTGAGCCTTTCAGCCTCGGGACGTGCTGCCCTGCGTTCTTTTTCGTCATCGATGGCCTTGTAGCCGGCCCTGTTTACAGCGTCGACCACCTGGCTCAGCGATGCCTTTCGCTCATCGTAGGAGATGGTCAGTCGTTCCGTGGCCAGGTTGACGCTGGCAAATGTTATGCCCTCGACCTTTGCCGCGGCTTTCTCTACGTGTGCTGCGCAGGAGGCGCAGTTCATCCCTTCTATGGCAAATGATTTTTCGGTCATCACTCTGTCAGTGTAAAAATAAAACAATGGGCCGGCGAGAAAGTTGAAATACAGCCGGCAGACCTTTGACAAATGACTCCGGAGACTTAATTATTGCTCACCTCTGCAAAAAGGATCATGTAGTTATGACCGAATTTTTTGGCACATTTCGGACAGTAGGCATAGTGGACATAATAGTCTTTTGCCTTCTTCCCTGATTCTGACAGGTATTGATCCATTTCCCTGACGAATGTCGGGAAGGCGTTATAGCCACCATCGAAGGTCCTGCTTACAAAGGTGCCTGATAGCGCGGCATTCTTCTCGCCCGGGACATCTTTCTTCACGGAAATCAGAATATCAGACCTGAATGCCGTAGGATCATGAAACATAATAAGTGTGTCTTTTCATCCCATTTTTCAGGGTGGAATTCAGGACAATATTCCTGGTTTTGTGTTTGTTCGTTCATGTTATCAGTGTTTTTGTTGGTGATTTCCCCAAGAGACAGCTAAGTTATGAAATCCGTCAGATCAGGATTGAACAAAATGTGGATTTGATCAAGTGGCGTTACCTGGGATGATCCATTCTTAATGTATCCATGCGGAGTCCGGGAATTAAGCGACGGTTGGATTTAATGCTGTAATCCATCTTTAATGAGAGACTGTAATATTTTTATTGTCTACCTTAGTATGGCAATCAGTCTGTTGGTCTCTTTGGTTAATGTGTTTCCGGGTGAAGTGGTGGTTGGGTGGTTAGCACTGGGACTGACGGGGCTGTGCATTAAGTGACGCGGAGCAGAAGCAACCATTTTGGTCATTGTCTGGCGCCAGGCTGAGGAGCCGGCCGGAGAAATGGAGAGCTTCTTTGAAATAACTGATTCATGGACTACTTCACCGAGTAAAGAACTGATTAAGAAAACATTTGCCGGCCACAATATGATTGTTGTTGGCCCACCGTTAAAATTTGTAATGGTTCTTGCACCCGGACACGCGCATCAGCTTACAAATAAATTCCACCTTACCTTGATAGTTTTCGGGCTTTGATCATGTTTGAACCACGACACTGCGCCAGTGCTCGCACCAAACCTCGTTACCGGGGATAAATTCGCGACTCCGATCAAACTTTGTACCGCGACCGCGCCAGAACTCAATCAAATTTGTACCCGGACGGCAAAAACACGCGCCAGACCCTCCTTGAACCGTGACAGTTTTGTGGCCACGCTGCCGCGGGGTACCAGGATTCTACCCGGTGCTGTCGTCGGGTAACGCTTACTAAGCCCTACCGCCGGGCCGTTATAGGGCATTTACCGTACCAATCTGACAATCAGTCAAATCCATAAGACATTGACTCAAATATCTTAACCATTTATCGATAAAATTATCTCATTCATTCATTTAAATTTGATTACATGGCAGATTTTCTAAAAAAACTACTTAAAAATGAACTTGTGTTATTCTGGATAGTATTCGCTGTTGCGATAGTTTTCTATTCTATTAACATTGGATTAAGCGATCTTTGGAGTGATGAAACATACACCAAGTCGATGTTGTATGGTTCTTTATCTGATCTTTATGCTAAATTTAAAACTGATTTACACCCGCCATTATATTATCTTGGATTAAGATTGTTTACAGGCATATTCGGCTTATCAGCAGTATCCCTGAGAATATTTTCAGTTGTTGGAGTATTAGCGACCCTGTTATTAGGGTATTTTGCCGGTCAACGTATCTTTGGTAAACCAGGAGCATTGTACTTATGTCTGATGCTGGTATCAGTTCCGATGGTGGCGGTATATTCGCATCAGGCCAGGATGTACAGCTGGGCAGCATTTTCTATAACAGGGGTATTTTTATATTCCTGTCTATTCTTACGAACTGGCACCACCCGGGATCTGATTCTTATACTTGTTTTCACTGTGGCAGCGATGTATACTCATTATTATAGCCTGATTGCTGCATGTATGGCGAATATGTTTGTTTTGATTTATCTTGTACTTACCAAGAACAGAAAATGGATTAATCACCTGATTGTAATGCTCATAGCGGCCATATTGTTTCTCCCGTGGCTCTCTATGTTTGTTGTTCAGGTAAAAAGAGTACAAAGTGCTTTTTGGGCTCCTGAGGTAAGTCTATCAACTATTGTTTCTTGTTTCGCAATACCATTCACTGAACAATTCTGGACAACCCCTTCTTCCAAATCTTTGACTATTTTGATGTATACCCTGATGGTTTTAACAATAATTTTAAGTTTTAAGAAATCGTTTTCCGGGTATAGAATACCTCTGTGGTTGTCATTGTGCATTTTTATTGGCACTTTAATTATAGCAATGATTATTTCTTTGTTCTCACAACCAATACTTTATTCCAGATATGTTGCGGTTATAGTCACAATGCTTATTATTCCGGCTACAATCCTTTTAACCGTTATTAAGACAAAATGGGTGAGAATAATTTTGATACCAGTTATCCTGTTTTTTGGTATTCGGATCTCTGTCTCAGCTTTCGCTTTTTCATATGGACCTTATAAACAAACCATCGAATATATCACCAAAACATATCCTGAGATTGATAAGATTTTACATATTACCGAGGTCACTGCTGGCCCCATGGTAGAATACAATGGGAATTCGGGATTAAAACATTACTGGCTTAAGGCAGAAATGTCAAACGTTGATGCTTTTACCCAGGTAAAACAATATCAAAAACCCGAAGAATTTTTAAGTCCGGGTGAGGATTTCTGTGCAGTCCAATTTCACAATAATCCATTGAATCAAAATAACCTGGACCTTGTCTTAGCGGAATCGGAACTTATTAAGAAAGACACAGTGTTCGATGCCAAGTTTCAAAATGGTATTTTTATTCAACTTTACCTTTTAAAGTACAAAGGCAGCAAGCCTGCTCAATGATAAAATTCTTCTTTCTTGATTTGAAAAACAAAATACCCTGACTGATTTTAAAACATACTGATTAAAATAGCTCCCTATAACGCGGGGTACCAGGACAGTTGCCGGGTACTGCGTCAGGTAACGCTTAGGAAATTATACCGCCGGGCTGTCGGGTGGCATGGATGGTCCTTCGTATAAAGACTTATGATCCGGGAAACTTTCACCTGGAGAATTATAGACAATAAACTTCTTGAGAAATAATAACAGAAAAAATGAAGAGAAAGTTAATCATTTTGAGTGCTGGTCTTCTTATCCTGCTAATTTCAGGATTCCTTGCATTATACATCTGGATAGATATAGATGTAAAGAAAAATATCAACCATGCCAGGGGAATATATCCTGGTACTGCTGAAGATGCCTTGATAGCTTACTTGCTGGATACAAATAACTCTCCTGAAGATCGTTCACATATTGCTATCTGGACATTGGGTCAAATTCATTCTCAAAAGGCATTACCCATTCTAAAAGGACTTTATAATAATGACCCTGAGGGGAAAACCTGTTATGGAAAACATGATTCTGTTCTGTGTCAATATGAGCTATATAAAGCCATTAAAGCTGAGGAATCCAATTGGTGGCCTCTGCATTCCAGGTTAAATAAATAAATTCTTTTACCACCCGACACGGACAATATTGGCAATTTGTTTGTCATGGTTTTTGCTAACGTTTCTTCCCCCGGGACATATTTGTAATGGCATAACCACGCCGTCCCCTCTTTGCTCCGGGACTGAGATATGGCCCGCTTCCCGGCGGGTGCCCGGATTGTTACCGGATGCTGCTTCCGGTGACGCTTACGAAGTTATACCGCCGGGCCGCTGGCAGCAAGTTGGGTTCCGGTCCAGACCTGGACTTTAAGACAAAGATTTGACACGGATCCTAATAACTATTAATGGATATTACACGACTAAAAAGTATATAATTCTAGTTTTTCTGTTTTCATTTTCAATTTCCATGAAGCATTCTTATTCTCGGGACAAATCACTAAATATTATGAAAGACAACATTTTAAATCTGACGCCAAGGCAAATTTCCCTAAAATGGATTGATGCATATAACAGTCACAATCCAGATACGGCAACAGCCCTTTATGATGAAAATGTTACCAACACACAACTTCCATATGGGAAAGCGGTACATGGACGTGAAGCAATGAAAAAGACTTATGAAAATCTTTTTCGGGCTTTCCCGGACATTCACATTGAGGCTGAAAACATAATAGAACAGGATTCATGGGTTGTTGTTGAATGGATTTTCCAGGGGACAATGAAAGGTGAATTTGCGGGACATTCACCTAATGAAAATAAATTCAGAATGCATGGTTGCGAAATATTTCAGGTTGTTAATGGGAAAATATTTGCCCAACATGGATATTGGGATAAAAACTCGATGTTTAGTCAATTGAAATTAAATATTGAAGTTTCGCAAGTAAGAAAAAGTTAAGAAAATGGCATAAAAAAAGCAAAGGGAGTTTTCAGATATCTCTGAAAATCAGTATATTTAAAGTGACGAAACAATAAATAACTGATCCCAATGCTTAGTAATAAAGGTACAAATATTTTCTCTGAGATTAATAGTTTTTTTCC
>MVQL01000102.1 GCA_002067205.1 Pelotomaculum sp. PtaB.Bin104 | reverse complement strand
CATGGTTTTTGACTGATCATTTACATAGTAAGTTGACTGGCCAATGTATAATTTAATCAAGACTTCCGCTGTACTGTACGTGGTGGCGCTTTTCTCATTGGAGTAGTCTGAATCCCCGTATAAGTTGTAAGCCCGCACCCGGTAGTAGTACTTAGTGTTGTCAGCCAATCCCGTATCGTTGTAACTGGTTGCATTAGCCCCCACTGTAGTGATCTGGGTGTAGCTTCCGCCCGCTGTTTTCCGCTCAATTTTAAAACCTGTTTCGTTGCTGGAATTGTCAACCCAGGTTATATCAATACGGGAAGAAGACACTGTAGTCAGGTAGGACGGTGCTTCCGGCACAGCCCTGGTGGTGGTGACGCTATATTCATTGGAATAGTCGGAATCACCGGATGAATTGTAGGCCCGCACCCGGTATGTGTAGTTTGTGTTAGAGTCCAGACCGGTATCTGAGAATGCTGTGACGTTATCTACCACTGCAATTTCGACATAACTATTACTTCCTTCTTTACGCTCGATAATAAATCCTAATTCGTTATTAGAGTTATCTGTCCAGGTCAGGTTGATCTGGCTCGAAGAAACCGCTACCGCCGTCAAGTTGCTTGGTGCCGTAATTTCGGCCGCTTCCATAGGAACTACCCAGAAGACGACGAAGATTAAATAGCACAGTATAATCGCAAGTAGTTTGGTTTTCCTCATCTTACCACGCCCCTTTTTCTGAAAATATATATTTAGCTTAGATAACACTAACTGATCAGTTATCTGAAATTAAGACGAATATAGTGTTGATAAAGTTCTGTATTTAAGATAAACGGCAATATTTACCGATAATTTCCCGGACGTCTTACCGCAGGAAAAATTTATTCTGTAATATTCCCAAGGGGTAGTATATTCTGGTATATTGTAGTATATTATGGTTGATTTTGGTGAACCAGTTAGTTCTTTTCACCGTCTAAAATATAAAGGCATATTAAACTGGCGTATAATCAAAGTACGAATCTAATCCATGGAGAAATTAAAGACCGGGATATTACACCAAGTGCTGATGACTGATTTAGAGTCTCAGGCACAGAAACAAGCCAAAATAATCAATGTAAATAGAGAACCGGGCTTAAAAAGCGATATTTGTGTCTGGTATGTTGCCTTGGAACCGCAGGGTTCTGAATTTGAGATTAAAGGAATGAGAGATACTGGAGAAATTTTTGTTTTTAAGAAGGTGAGTCTTGAATAGTTTCATCAACAGTCCTTTAATACCATTTGTATTAACTATTTGACATAAAACACACGCGCCCTTTGGTAAGGTTATATATCGCCATTCATAAGATCAGGCATATAGAGGAGACAGGACTTTATCGTAATGTAAAAACTCTGGTTGTTTGTTAATGGATACTAAATTATTAGGTACGTTGATGGGACAGGTTATTCTAAATCTCACTGTAAATTTAATATCAAAGTCGTACTACCGATTTGACGTTTAAAAGGGTTGAGCGTTGAAAAAAGGAGAAATCCCCGGGAGTTGAAGAGCGAACTTGGACAAGAAACAAAGAGTTGTTATTGGAGCCGTTCTGATCATTTTTTTCATATCCTTAGTTGTATCCGAATTGAAATTATGGGACTTAATATGTCTCAAACTTATCTGGGAACTAGTGAAATTTCTTATCCTTGCGCCAGAACTTCTGGCTCTTTGCAAATGCGTCCAACTCTACCGCGTTTTAAACAATTCCTTTTTCAAGTTTCAGGGCATCGCCCTGGCTCTTAGCGCGGCAAATGATATTTTAAAGAAATTGACGGATATGTTTTTTGCCGGACTTGTCGCATATGTCGTAAACCCTACTTATCATATAGTCAGGGATTCTATCAACGCAATAAGTTTAGCTATTGGGCTGGCAGGAATTCTGTTGGCCTTGTACGCTCTCTTACAATATAGGGAGAGGTGGGAACAACAGACTGAAACGGCATCTCCTGTTAATAGGTTTTATGATCTTATTCCTTATGCCAGAGATAAAAAAACATTCTTGTTAATTATTACCGGCATCCCGCTGCTTTTATATGGATCTTTATTATTGGGTCCTTCTAGTTTCGGTATGGGTGGCTTGTTCCATTTAATGTTTTCCGTTATGAGCTTGTCGGCTGAGTTGCTCTGCCTGCTCTTGAGCCTGGCCTTGGTCAAAGCATACGGAAATAATCTTTTTAAATTCCTGTTCGTGGTTTACACAATACCCCTTGGTGTTATGATTTTATCTTTTCTCAACCTTGATGTAGGTTTTTTTCTTTTTAAACATAATGTGGGTTGGCTGTCTGCCCTCAGTTTAATATTCAACTATATTGTAATGTTTCATAGAATAATTGTTGCCGGTTTATTGGTATACGCCCTTTTTGCTTATAGGGAGTCACGATAGTGATTTCCGCATAATTAGCAAATTAGTCAACCTTTTAGAACTAGATTATACTCGCCAGAAAATAGCATGGGAGTTATTTTTATATATTTAACGTTACATTTTGGATGCCTGGCCGTCTATATGGTAGACAGGCCGAACAGTAAATTTATATATAAGTTTTTTAAGTTTTCACAATCTGAGATTGTAGTGTTTAAGCAGCATGGAGGGTTTTTGGGGGAGTGTTTTATAATGATGCCAGGAATTGGGCCGGAGCATGTTCTCGGTGTTTCCTTTGAGGAGCTTTACGACCTGCATTTTGATGCTGTAAACAGGTATTTGCGTTACCGGATCAGCAGTTCCTGGGATGCCGACGACCTCACTGCCGCGGTTTTTTTGAAAGCGCTGGAGAATTTCCATAAGTACCGGGGGGATGCTCCTTTCGCGGTATGGCTTTTCCGGATAGCCCATAACGCGTATGTTGATTACCTGCGGGGACGCCGGGAAAGGCCCTTCCCAGAAAGTCAGTTGGTGGTCCCAAACGCCATACAGTCCAGCCCTGAAGAAGAACTGTTGCAGGATGAAGAAGTGAAGCTGTTAAGAGACATGCTGGGGCGGCTTCCCCCGGAACAGCGGGATGTGGTTTCTCTGAGGTATGCCGGGGAATTAAGGTTTGGCCAGATTGCCCAGGTGTTGGGGAAAACGGAACCGGCTGTTCGCATGATTCACTACCGTGCGTTAAAGGCACTGCGAAATGAATATTTCAGCAACAGAGAGGGGGGTGAAAGGATTGCGCGGGAAAATCACTCCATTGAACGCACATTGCAACAAGGGTAAAAACCGGGTTCAGCCGGATATTAAGTCCGGTGGAAGTTCACTGGACGAACTTTTGAACCACATGCGGCGAGTGCGGGAAGCCGTCCCGGTCAACGAGCGGCTGAGAGGAGAGTTGAGGGCGCGGTTGGCCGGGATGCAGGTTGAAGACGGCGCGGACCGGGGACGACCAGCCGCGGCATCAGGCGCGAAGGGTGGAATGCCTTCCTTTTTCCTCGCACGTAGCTTGAGCAGGCGTCCGGGTTTGTTGTGGTTGATCCCGGCAATGCTGCTGCTTGTGATTGTATGCTGGATATGTTGGTTGCTGATGGCGCCAAAATTTTTGGAGGCCGGGCACTCCAGAGAAATAGTACGTTTCTGGCTGGAAAAAAGCCCGCTGGATTTTACCTGCGGAACGCAAGAGCAAGGTTTTATTGCCATAAGGGGTGGGTCCTTGCATCTGCTGGACCAATACGGCAATCAAACTGGCGCGGTTAAGCCTCCCAAAGGTCAGTCCTATACTTCACCCGCCCTGTCCCGGACCGGTGACAAGCTGGCGCTGGTACGGCGTTGCGATACAGGCGGCGAGGAAATTATCACGGCGCTCATGCCGCCGGGCCCGTTTGGAACCGATGCCGCGCAACAGGTGGAAGTAGCTTTGACGAAAGATGAAGTATTGCTGGCAGCCGGGCAGGAGAAGGACTTTTCCAGCCTGGCCTGGTCGCCCGACGGGCAAACCCTGGCTTATGTCCAGAGTGAACCCGGAGGGCAGAATGAGGTATACTTGCTGGCAAAGGGTAAG
>MVQL01000101.1 GCA_002067205.1 Pelotomaculum sp. PtaB.Bin104 | reverse complement strand
AAATATAGCTTTTTAATTCCTTGTCTTATGGCTAATTGAGTAAAAATCAGCCGGAGGCCGATTTCAATTAGGGAACGCTGCTTAGCTATAGGATTATTATCTGGATGCTCAACCTTAAATAAGTCCACTGGGTATCAATGTTTTTAACTGATAAGGACAATATCTGATAAGGACAATAATCTTGACCTTCATATTTTATTATGATACAATTTCACCAACCAAATGGCCGGTTGGTGAAAACTACTTCGTCAAAAGATGAAATCAAGGTCATTGTCACCGAATTTGAAAAGCGTCTTAATTCGCGGGTTGATGCACAAACCGTGCGGCTCGCACGTTGTTTTCATAAAAATATTAAGTCTTATTAAACCCTAATCTCAAAATAGATGGAGTAGCCGGCGCTCGAGCTAATGCATCAGATTACAAAGGCTGGATCTTACGATAATAGAGGGGGTTGTGCAAGACATGGATGTTCAGCGAACTATTGTCTCCATTACAGGAGCTACCGGGGCAATTTACGGCATCAAGTTTCTAGAGGCTTTACAGAAATGTCCAGGAAATGAATTAAAAATACAAATAGAAGTAACTCCTTCGTCAGAAGATGTAAATCAGGTCATTACCACCGAATTAAAAAAGCACCTTAACTTACGGGTCGATGTACAAACTGTGCCGAAAGGGACGCTCGAACGATCAGACTATAAAGATAAAAGATTTATCGATGAACGGGATAAACCGCCAGGTTGCTATTCTTTAGCAGATGAGTTGAGTAAATTCTCTTTTGCAGGTGTTTAAATGTCCTTAACCTCTCCCTAAGGGGGCGATTAAAACCGCCCCCAGTTTTTTTAAACCCCAATGTAGAAACTGTCGGGTAGCCAGCGTCCGCAAAATGCTTCAAAATCAAAGAGCTGATTTTACGATAATGGTAGGAGGTGTAAATTATGGATGTTCAGCGAATTATTGTCTCCATCACAGGAGCTACCGGAGCAATTTATGGTGTTCGATTACTTGAGGCTTTACAGGAATGTCCGGGGGTGGAGACCCACCTTATCCTGAGCAGTTGGGCAGAGAAGACAATTGCGCTGGAGACAAGTTACACCGTTGAGGCGGTGCACAAAATGGCACATTACTGCCACGACCTGCGTAACGTGGGGGCGTCGGTTGCCAGCGGTTCATTCCAAACTAGCGGTATGGCTGTCATACCCTGCAGCATGAAAACACTGGCGGCAATAGCTCATGGCCTGGCTGAAAACCTTATTATCCGTGCTGCCGACGTGATGTTGAAGGAACGAAAGAAACTAATTCTGGTCCCGCGTGAAACCCCCTTGAGTGTGATTCACCTTGAAAATATGCTTACAGTGAATAGGGCTGGGGCATACCTGGTCCCACCTATGCCGGCTTTCTACAACCACCCGGCTTCCATTGACGATTTAGTTAATCACTTAGTCGGACGTGTGATGGACCAGTTTGGCTTACCGCACAACTTGACACGCCGATGGAGTGAAGTGGGTCTGGTCGGACCGAGATCAGCAAAGATAAACCAAGTAGAGCAGTTGGCTAATTTGGACCTAGCTGAATTCCAAGAGGGATAATGATTAATTAGTCCACGGCGTTATTGCCGACCCGGTAGTCTAGGCGGACGGTTCTCTTCATTCCCCGTGACGCTGATGAACAGGAGGAGATAAAAGGTCGCTCATCAAAGATGATGGGCGGTTTTTTTAAATCGTTTTTTATTAGAGTAATGCCGGTAAATATATAGACTAAATTGATCGGCAATTTGCCATCGATAATGTAATAATAAATTGGATCCAGTTCCAATTAGAGCTTGACATTGCCATTCTATTATTATATATTATAACCAACCAAACGGCCGGTTGATTGCTTATAACGACTTGTTGGGAGGTGGAATATGGCTTAAGCCGATCACTTTAGAGGTTGTAAATTATTCTGGGTAATAACCCTATTGGTAATTATCTGATTGTAAAAACAAAAATATAAGGGAGGAGATTTAAAAATGGCTTTCAAAGACATGCGTGAATTTGTGAGTTTCCTTGAGGAAAGAGGAGAATTAGTCAGGCCTTCCGTGGAATTAGAAAGTGGTTATGAAGTATCATCCATGATGTGGGAGTTAGCGGAACGCCAGGGTCCAGCGATGTTGTTCAAATTAAAAGGTTTCGACATCCCGGTACTTATGAATACTCATGGTACGTTAGAACGTAATTGCATGGGCTTAGGTTTAGAGCCCAAGGAAACCTTTAGAGAAAACTTTTTAGCTATCCGGAACCGTGTTGCAGAAATGCTTGAGGATAAAAGCCAGTGGCATAAACCCACAGTAGTTACAACTGCTCCCTGCCAGGAGGTTGTGATTAGCGGTGACGATGTAGATCTGTACAAGCTCCCTGTGTTTAAATGGAGTCCGTTGGATGGCGGTCCTTATATTACACTAACCAATGTTATTACTAAGGATCCAATTGCCAAAGGTTATAATCAAAATACTGGTATGTACCGGGTGATGATCCATAACAAAAATACTACCGGCGTTATGTGTTGTGCCACTCAGGATATTGGAATTCACGTTGCAAGGGCGCGTGCAAAAGGGTTGAAATCGATTCCATTAGCTATTGCTTTAGGAGTAGACCCGGTAATTAATATTTGTTCTACAACTAAGATGGGTTCATTCCTCGATGATGAATTTGAATTTGCAGGCGGCCTTAGAGGTGAACCGGTAGAAATGGTCAAAGGGAAAACTATAGATTTGTTAGTTCCAGCTACTGCTGAAATTATCATAGAGGGACAATTAGATATCGAACCTGAAAATGCAAAGATTGAGGGCACGTTTGCTGAATGGATGGGTTATTATGAAGAACCAATGATGTTGCCACAGTTCCATGTAACAGCAATAACGACTCGGCGCGATCCAATTTACCAATCTTGTATTCTAGGACATCCTAACAACGAAGGAGAAATGATTAGGATGCCGGTTATTCAGGCTAATAACTATAACACATTAAAGAGGACAGTTGTAGGTTTCCGTGAATTCTGGGCACCACATAAATCTCGCGGCTATAAAGTGATAGTTCAAGTTAATAAGCACTATCCTGGTTGGGGTAAGCAGGCTGGTCTCCAGGCCATTTCTACAGGGCAAGGATTTGCGGCTGCCAATTACGTCGTAGTTGTTGATGAAGACATCGACATTTTCGATGTTGAGGAAGTTGACTGGGCTATAGCTACCAGAATGGACCCGTCTAAGGACGTAATTATTATACCGGAGGTAGGAGTATATCCTTTGAACCCGGCAGGTTCCGATAGAACAGATATAGATCAGGTGTCAGGATATACTGAGTTCACTTATTGCGGGAAGATGGTAATCGATGCTACCAAAAAAATAGCATCCGAAAAGCGCCGGCCAACAGGCATTCCAGTTAAGCCAGACCGTGATTCATATGATCAGATAATGGCTAAATGGAATGACTATGGTCTCGCTAAATGGACTAAAGTAAAAGACATTTATTAATCTGTTGAAATTGATTTATTGAGCAAAAGCCAGGCTAAGTAGCACCTTTATTAGAAAATATAATCTAAAATGAAAGGGGTGAAATATAATGGGTATAATCAAAATATTTTGATTATACCCATTATTAGAATATGAGTAAAAACCTATTAACAAAATTACAATATTCCGCTCCACCAGAAAGTCAGCTTATCGAACGGGCAAATTATGAGGTAATCAGGGAGATCCAGAGCCTGGGTTTACGTAGATTAGTTAAACATTGTTGGGAGCATGTTCCTTTTTATAGGAATCGTTGGGAGAAAATAGGATTACATCCTGATGATATTCGAGGAATCGAAGATATAGGTAAGTTGCCTGTGACTAATAAGTCGGAAATAGAAAAAGATCTAAAAGAAAATCCCCCTTTTGGTACTTTTCAAGGTGATTTACCTGCTTGTCGCATTCAAAGCAGTACAGGAACAACTGGTATGCCTAAACCATTTTTTCAAAGTAAGCATGATTGGGACGTAATCGGTAATTTATGGGCCAGGAGGCTAAATGCTCAAGGGGTAACCGCTGGAGATCGGGTGCAGGTTTCTTTGACTTACGCGTTATTTATCCCCGGATTTACTTCCACTGAAGGGATTATGAAATTAGGTGCCATGGTGGTCCCGGTTGGCAGTGGAGCGGTAACAAACACTGAACGACAGATTACTCTGGCCCGGGATTGGGGAGCCACATGTTGGGTGATGACACCTTCTTTTGCTCTTCATCTTGCCGATGTTGCCGAAAAAATGGGCTACGATTTAAAGAAAGATTTTCAAGTGAAGAGACTTATTCACACCGGTGAACCTTTGCCTCCGGCGATGCGAGAGCGGATTGAAGAACGATGGGGTCTTCCTGCATATGACAACTGGGGTAGTGTGGAGACTGGGGCGCCCACTTTTGAATGTGAGCTTAAGAATGGTGTCCATATTAATGAGGATGCTTACTATTTTGAAGTTATTGATCCGGAAACCGGTGATCGCTTGCCTGATGGAAAAGAAGGGTTATTGACAGTAACAACATTATATAAAGAATCAGCACCCCTTGTAAGGTATAATATCGGTGACTTTACAACAATAATCCCTGAGCCGTGCTCTTGTGGGCGGACTTTCCGGCGGATGGCTAGTGTACGGTCCCGCGTTGATGATATGGTCAAAGTGCGTGGTAGCGCAATCTATCCACAGTCAGTGGAACCGGTAGTTCGTAAATATAAAGAATTAGGTAGCGAATATCGTTTGGTTGTAGACTATGTTAATAACAGAGACATAATTAAATTACAAGCTGAAATCGTGCAAGATTGTTCTGTAGATGAACTTCAAGAAAAAATACTTAATGATGTTAATAAGGTTTTGGGAGTTAAGTGCAATGGTGTGGAATTATTGCCATTCGGCACTCTAGCTCAGGAAGCTTCGGCTGCTGGTAGAATTAAATTCAGGAGACTTCTAGATTTGCGTAAGAAATAAACTGTTAACTCAGAAGATTTAATTTTAGATGCGTTATTCCAAAAAATTAGACTATTGCTTGTTTCAAACTAAACCTTTTCTCAAGCCCCCGATAACAACGATAGGTGTCAAGCTAATTAAAAAATGAGTGTTGGAAAAGGTCTCACCAACGGCATGGTTAGATCCTTTTCCACACTCGTTGCCAAAAGAACACTAAAAACCAAAAAGAGTTCAAAGGAACCTGTTAAGTTTAACATAACAATGTCGAAATTTGCAAGGCTCTTTATTTTTTATCCTTCTGAGAAGAATATTTTTGGGCCTTCCGCTAAATACCTCTGTAGATAATAAGTATAATTAAATGAGGTGAAATATAATGAGTTCTATCAGTCCAGTTACTGAGAAATCAGTTTTGCAAAAACCACTTTTAGCTGGTGCCAGAAAACCAGTCTGGTTGTTATTAGCGGTAATTTTTGCTTCTGTAATTATGCTTTTGCCAACTCCTGTCGGACTTACTTTATATGGCAAGGCTTCATTGGCACTCTTTTTACTTATTGCCATGATATGGGCGTCCGAGGCAGTTACATTTGATATTACGGGTCCCCTATTAATTACTT
>MVQL01000100.1 GCA_002067205.1 Pelotomaculum sp. PtaB.Bin104 | reverse complement strand
AATAGTTAACCGGATAAAACATGAAGGCCTGAACTGTGTTTTTGGAGGGCGTTTTTTCGAGGTCGGTCTGGGAAGCAATAAAGGCAAAGCGGTTAAAATTCTGAATGAACTCTTTAAATTAAATTACGGCCATATTCTGAGCTACGGCCTGGGGGACGGAGAAAATGATACCCCTATGTTTGAAGCAGTGGACCGGCCATTGCTGATACAAAACATGAATAACCGCTGGAATAAGGTAAAGGTAAAACACATTGCCAGAATAAATGGGGTTGGTCCTCAGGGTTTCCAGCAGGCCAGTGCGCTAATTTTGGGGTAAGGTCAGGAGACCCCGATAGCTTTATTTTCAAAGGAAAGGTTATTATAATCTAAACAAAGGGTAAAATATCTAGATGTTATGAACTGAGACAAAGAGAACCTAAAAATCCAAGTAAGGCAAAACTAATCCCCATCTTATCATAAACTTGATAAGAACATAAGAATAATGAAGTCATGAAAGAGGTTAAGTAGCAATAAATGACGATAACCAATTATCTCTGCGATTACATATTTATGGAAACGGCACAAAGCTCAATGTTTAGCCAATCTGGGAAATCAACCAAGGTTGATAAATTTATCGTCAATGGCAGAGAATACCCTAGATACATAAATGAATTCTGGACTTCTAAGCAGAGACAAGCCAGTTCACTACATGAAATCGCCTATCGAGCATGTTTTAAACCCCAACTACCAAGATTCTTCATTGAACTTTTAACCAACCCAGAAGATATAGTCTACGACCCATTTAGTGGTCGAGGAACTACCCCCATTGAAGCCGCCTTATTAAATAGAAATGTAATTGCTAATGATATAAACCCTCTTAGTAAGATTCTCTCAAAACCAAGATTAAATATTCCAGAAATTAATGCCCTGCAGGATAGGCTATCTCAAATAGAATTCAATAATGCTTTGAAAGCCAACCTTGATCTTTCGATGTTCTACCATCCTAAAACTGAAGGCGAAATTGTCTCTCTTAAGACATATCTATCACAAAGGCTATCTTCTAGACAAGAAGATAAAATAGACTCTTGGATACGTATGATTGCCACTAATCGGCTGACCGGGCATTCTAGTGGTTTTTTTTCAGTTTATACACTGCCACCAAACCAAGCCGTATCAATTAAGAGCCAAATTAGGATAAATCAAAAACGCAATCAGATACCACCTTATAGAGATGTTAAAAGTATCATCCTGAAAAAATCAAGCCAACTTATAAAAGGAGTCCCTGAACAAACAAAGAAAAGATTACAAGACATATCTAAAAAGGCTAGATTTCTGACCAAAGATGCTCGTTTTACAGATGAGATAGGAAACGAAGAAGTTAGTCTGACAGTGACTTCACCGCCATTCTTAGACATTGTGCAATATGTTGAAGATAATTGGCTTCGATGTTGGTTTAATGGTATAGACGCAAATATAATATCTAAAAATATAACCATGTCTAAAACAATTGAGGATTGGAGTATGGTTATGCAACAGGTCTTTATTGAATTATATAGGATCACCAAACCAAATGGTTGGGTAGCATTTGAAGTCGGGGAGATACGCAATGGCAAAATTAAACTAGACGAAATAATAACACCCATTGGTACAAATGCCGGCTTCGAATGTGAGGGAATCCTAATAAATGAGCAAGAATTCACTAAAACTGCTAATATTTGGGGGGTTAATAACAATGACAAGGGAACCAATACAAACAGGATAGTTCTTTTCCAGAAGAAATAAAATGACATACGACGAAGAATATACTAAGAAGTTAGAAGATGTCATAAAACAGATGCTCCAACCGCTACGCAATGTTCCATTCAATCTAGTCATTGAGAATATTTGCGGGTGTAAGGTAACACCATTTATTAGAAAAGACATTAAAGATAAAGCAGTACTGAAAAAATTAATCAAAGTTGCTAAAATTACAGGGAAAACAGTTAACCAAAAAGGTATAAAAAGATCAAGGCCAAATGAGGTCGGCAACGACATAGAGCCCTTTGTTATAAATTCACTAATCACAATTGGATACAATGCAGGAAGTCCTCTTACAAGGAAAGGTGGACACAAAAAAACAGGGTACCCTGACATAGAGTTTATAGATGAGTTTAATCGCGTGAATTATTTAGAATGCAAGACCTTCAATATAGATAGCTTTAATACAACAATGCGTTCTTTTTATCTTTCTCCATCTGAGGATTTTAAAATAACGCATGATGCACATCATTTCGTATTATCATTCGAAATTTTTGTAGATAGAAATGTTGGCAAAAACAATATTTATAAATGCAAAAATTGGAAAATTCTTTCAATAGAAAAACTAGCAGTAGACGTAAAATATGAATTCAATGCTGATAACCAAAGACTTTATGCCAACAAATTAATATTAGCCCAAGGTGATTTAGATTAGATATTACAAATAGATTTAACAAATATTCTATTCTAATTTTAAAAAACATGTATGATTACACGCATCTCATCCAACTCTGCCGGCAACGTGAGCAGGAAGAATTTGAAACCGGTTTTGAACCCGGGCGAGAAATACTTTCCAGGGTTAACAAAAAATTAGAACGCAATTTTTGGCCCAAGTTCCAGGAACTGGGCTGGCAATTTTCAAAAAAGCTTAAGCCGGTGACTACCATCGCAGAATTCGATGCTTATCAACACGAATTCGTTCAGACTATCCGTAATGAAATTCACTCACGCAACGGCACGGTCATCAGTTACGGAGAAGCCCAAAAACCGGTGAACGTTTTTCTCAAAGAATACGTAGAGAAAAGCAATCTCCTGGATATCGATAGTGTAAAGCGATTAAGGCCATTCCTTCACGTTACCCTGGACAGCGTCATCATTTTGTATTTTCAATCTTTTTTCCGCGAGGATTATCTGAAATACATAGCTCCCTTCAACAACTACTGCGGACAGATTGAAACCGAAAAAATCGTGTCATTCCATAAAAAAGATATCAGCGAAAGCAGCTTGGCACAACTTATGTTCTTTAACCACGAGGTTTATAATGCCTGGCAATCCTGGTTCCGGCTTATCTGCCCGGAAAGACCGGTGCTGCTGGACGCCGTCTGGGCTATTTCGCGACGCACCTTGCTGTATTGATCAATCAAGAAAATCTATTTGGTCCACTGGCCGCGGCAGTTGCTCAAACTTGATGCCGGCATTATTAAAAAGCTCTACAAAGGCATCATCGGCATATTTACCAAAACTGACATAGCGTTTGATCTTAACATTGACCAGCATTTTGGCACATAAAATGCAGGGGGTATGAGTGCAGTAGATAGTCGCCCCTTCCAGGCTAACGCCATGCAATGCCGCCTGTATGATGGCATTTTGCTCAGCATGTACTGCACGGCAGGTTTCATGACGGGTACCGGAAGGAATACCAAGCTGGTTGCGTAAACAACCCAGCGTCAAACAGTCTGGCAATCCAGCGGGTGCCCCATTATATCCGGTTGACAGGATATGCTTGTCTTTGACTGCTACTGCTCCTACATGGTGTCTCAGGCAGGTAGACCGCTCTGCTGCCACAGCAGCGATCCTTAGAAAATAAGTATCGGCATCAGGGCGGCTCAAGTTACTTGACCACCCTGGATATGATTTTTTTGACTGATTTCTCCAGATCTTTCAAAGAGCCTTCGTTAAGGACGGTATAATCTGCCATCGCAATAGGACCGCCCTTATTCAGATTGACAATCTCGGCTCCATCGCGGCTGAAAGCCTCTTCTTCGTTCAGGGGACGCACCTGACGCATAGCCAGACGGGCATAACGCACCTCCGGGGAAGCCCAGACCGCCACTACCAGAAACACGTCACGATAGTAATCTTTGAGTGAGGTATATTCCTCCCAGGAATAAAGACCGTCGATGACTACCGGCGCTGTTTTCAAGGCGGCATCTATACGGGAAAGATTAAGCATGGCATAGGCCGCCATTCCATAACGCTGGCGCAGGGCCTCACGCATCTTGCGTTCGTTGGCTTCATTAACTTCCATGCCCTGCTTTTTTAATTCTTCATCGGTGATATCGCCGAAACGGATACTGGTGAAACCCCTTTTTTCAAAAACCTTGGCCGCCTCTGATTTCCCGGCGCCAGCCATGCCTACGATAGCGACGATTCTCATGCTACTCCTTATTTATCTGTTAGACCAGATTATAAGTTAAAAGACACAATTTTAACAACCAATCTCAGATCCCGAAAAATATTTCAATAAGAAGGATCCCGCAATATTTTTATCTCTATTCATGGCAACTATTCAAGTCTGGCATCCATGGTTTATAATTATTCTAAAAATATAACTATATGGGTATTACAATAACAACGGCTCTTGTCATGGGATTCAGCGCCAGCCTGTCATGTATGGCATGGTGCGTACCGGTAATTGTTCCCTACACCGGAGCGGGTGAAAAATCCTCACTGAAATCAGGTTTCATTACAAGCCTGCTTTTTTCAATCGGGCGTCTCTTTTCTTATGCCGGGCTGTTGGCGATATTTCTGGCTATGAAAGCCATTTTCACCCTCAGCCCGGTTATAACACTGGTCGCCGGACTAACCAGCGGGATAATTATGATTCTGAGCGGACTGGCATCTATGGGTATATTGCCATGGAATAACCGAATAGGGCGACTGGTTTGCAGACAGGCAGCAGGTAACAGGTCTCCGTTTTATCTGGGATTGCTCACAGGCTTGAGACCTTGCGGTCCCCTGCTGGCAGCCATTGCCTTTGCCATAACGCTATCGGAAACCGCTTATATCGCTGCCTTCATTCTGTTTTTCTGGATAGCTTCGTCCTTACTGGTGCTGGTTCTGGGAGCAGCCGGAGGCCAGGTTTTCAGCTTTATCGGAGGCAGAATCGGCAGCCAGCGTCTGCATAATATCGTGGGTACTGCTATGGTAATCATCGGCTTATTTCTTATCCTGCAGACATCGGCTCCGCCGCTGTAAAAGAGAGGGTAACGGCTGCCATTGGTGAACAGTTAAAAATTGACAAATATAACAGTTTATGATAAGTTGATCGCAATTTAATAAACCAAACCGTTGAAGCGGAGATAACGGTGATAATGCTCCCACAGAGAGTCCGCGCTGCTGAGAACCGGATGGAAAACAAGTCATCAAATGGGCCGCTGAGGGCGTAGTCAAAAGCAATAGCTAAGTATTCTACGACGTAATGGCATACGTTAGTTGCCCGGGATATGTTGGTATCCTGTAAAGAGTATGGCGTTGCCGTAAAACAAGGTGGCACCGCGGATAATGTTATTTATTCGTCCTTGATAGATCATAAGATCTATCAAGGACTTTTTTATTGTCAAAAGGAGGGAGGTCATGATAAAGCCAAGCTTTGAGGAAGTCAGAAAAGTGGCTGCAACGGGAAAGTATAGTGTTGCTCCCGTAAGCATCGAGATGTTATCCGACATCAAAACACCAATAGAGGTCCTCAGAATACTCAAAAACGTATCGAACCACTGCTATATGCTGGAATC
>MVQL01000099.1 GCA_002067205.1 Pelotomaculum sp. PtaB.Bin104 | reverse complement strand
GGATTTTTTTTGTTGGGGCATTGTGGTGATCATTGTATAGGCATGGATATTAACGTGATTAAATGCTTTTTCGAACTAAACAGACCACCGGCTAAAGCCGGAGGGTTTTAAACGACTGAAAGTCGCAAACGGCTGAAGCCGGCTCAAAGCAACCTGTGGCTTAAGCCACCTTAAGGTCCTGACTGAAACTCAGTCATCAACCTTAAATGCTTCCTCTGGACCATCTGTTTGCTGATTTTCAACGTATTCTTTAACCATATCTTCTGTAATTGCACCTACTGTTGCACAAAAATATCCTCTTGCCCAGAGGTGTTGACCCCAATACTTTTTACGCAAATGTTCAAATTCCTGTTGTAATAGTCGCGATGATCGTCCTTTAAGATATTGAATGATCTTCGCAGGTGCTAAACTGTACCAGAGTTTTATCGAAGAAAATAACCTGCTTGAAGATACGGCGGAAATTACTAACAGTGTAAACATCGATAACATAGGAGAGAAGGAAATTGAACGAAAGCTTTTCCTGCCAGTAGTTTTCCCTGAGAAAGTCAAATCAAGCCACGACCCGGTAAAAGTTCTTAAGGTATTGCGCGAAACCTCAGGGATATGGGCAGATATGAAAGAGACTGGAGAAGAGTTTGTTAGGCGGCTAAGATCTGAGGATAACAAAAGATGGAAGGAACTTGGGATTGACTAATTTATTATTAGACACAAGCGTACTAATTGATCATCTTCGCGGTTACAAACCCGCCTCCGACTTTTTTGAGACAGTTTTTAACAGCGGGGAGTTTTTTTGCACAGCCAAACATAAAACCGCTTCCAGGAACAGTTTGAGATCCTGGAAGCGTTATTTTACTTATTTTCGGTGGCGACTTTTGGACTTACCGTAATCTAAACGGCCACTACCCATCTATCGGCATTTTCATGGGCCTGTCCCTGTGCATGAGCACCCAATCACCATTCTCAAGAAGCGCTTCGCGTCCAAGTTCCAGAATCAATTGTCCGGCACCATCGAGGTCATTATTTTCCAGCATTTCTTTCAGTTTTACGGCTGCCCGGTCAAAAATAAAGTGCATCCGCTTATACACCTTGGTTTGAGAGTTGAAGGCCATCTTTTCAGCATAGCTATCCAGGGCGGCAGCGATAGCTGGGGCCAAACCCATAACAATGATCAGAATATTATGGATAGAGTGCATGTTAGCCAAGTGGAAAGAACTAATATCCATTAACAGCACGATTACGGCAATTACCAGGCCGAAAAGAAAGAAGCCGTACACTGCAAGTTCCTGATTTCCATAACTTCGGCGATCTCGGTTAGCGGACTTCTCAAAATAATTCCTTTGTTCAGCTACCCAGTGCTTATAGGCCATCCAGTAATCACTTTTAGAAATTAATTTAGAATCTGTTCTGCCGGTTAAGCCGGTTTTCTGGTTTAAAAAAGTGACGGATTCAATACCCTTGCGCACCCAGTCCAGCTCGCTTTTCTGCTTCCTTAGATAATAACGGGTGACATCCTCTTTTAGGCCGGTTATTTTCCAGAAAAGCTGAATCCGCAGTCCCTCTGCCAGAGCCCGGTAATCAAGGTACTTATTTTCATAGCCCCTTTTTTTTACCCATATGTATAAGATAAAAGCCAGTAATAATGTAGTTGGATAGAGACCAATCAGGTAACACTCCTGGATTAAGTGAGCATAAAGCTCGAAAAAAAAGAAGGCTAACAACGCCAGGCAATAAAGACCAATCATCAGATAGCGCCTTTTTCTCTGAAAGTAGTTCGCCATTGCGTCAGCCTGAGCATAATACCCCAGGATTGGTTTAACAGATGCTTGCAATCCTTTCTCGTCCTCAACGGGAAAAAGCTGTGATTTACTACTTGATATCTCCCTCTGCAGCCTTCTCAAGATTATTTCCGTATCTTTATTAAACTGTTCAATTCCCTGAAGGATGTTATCAATACCCTTTTCCGGTCCACCTTCAGCTGTCAGTCCGTCGGGGAAACACTTCTTCAAAGTAAAAGCATCCCCCTCTGGTGAAGGATTCTTTATTCTGGGGGTAATGATGTGATATACTGGCCCAGTGTCAACAGGGTCCAGAAAGTTTTGTGGAGGGGTATACGATTCCGGGACGCCTTTAAGTTTAAATTTTACAACTTGTGCCGTTCCACCCACTTGATTTGTCTCTATCCCATCCCATAATGCAATCAGAATGTGGCTATGCTGAGCGATATAAGCTCCCACAGCATTATAATTATGTTCCCGATTACTGCCAAGGCTGCCCGCAGGTGGCAGCTCAAAATAAGCTGCAGCGCTTTTTAATAACCGGTTAAATTCATCTATCGATTTTTCAGTGGTAAAGTCCTTTTCATATTCTTCCTTCGCCATCGGCAAAGGTACAATAAGTTTTAGACCGCAATTAAGTGCGGATCGTGCCGCCAGTCTATCTGCTCCTTCGGCTAAAGGCGATAATAAAACAAGTGGTGTAGAGGGGTATTTCTCTTTAAGCTCTTGAAATATCGAGCAAATCTCTTTCTCAAGCCTAAGGATGTCTTCTTCTCTCAGGTCTCGGTGGCCGGTTATGCCAATAACTATTGATATTTTGGTATTGTTATTTATCTCTTCCTTAGTTACCATTAATGCCTTGCCCTCCGAGCTTAAATACCATTCCAATAATCAGTTAAAATTATTAGCAGCTTTTTCTCATGCATGTGAATAGCCAGTAGATCAAAGTTTACAATGGAAAAGGCAAAATATTATTCCTTGTTTAAAAAACTTCTTTTTTCTACTAGGTCTTGATATTCGATGACATCGATATGAATGTTACTGTAATAGCCCTTATCCTTGTAACTATCTCGTATCTTCTTTAAAGAAAAGATAAATAGATCTACTTCTTTCATTAAAAAGCGTTCTTCAGCATTGTTATCATTTTTATCATCAGCATCAAGCGATAATATTTTTTTAACAGTGTCGTAAGAGGCTGTTAAGGTGGTCGGAATATCAACTACAACAATATATTTACCGTTTTTCTTAAGCATTTTAAAATATAACGGCCGTTCTTTTTCAGGTTTAATTTCCGCTTTTATGGCACCGATCCCTTCATAGTAATCCGCTATAATTTTCGGCATGCTATCTGTAATTTTTGTCGGCACAAGGATCCGCATTTCAATATCATCTAAGGAGGGAAAAACCGTGATTTCCTGGGAATTCTCAAAGTAGTTAATCCCACATTTAATATTTTTAAAAAATTTATCCACAACGGCAGCAAAATACCCGGCCGCTGTAGCGCCCGCCGCACCGATGACGATGGGGAAAATTTCCGCTTGTTTTTCCTTAATCACTTCTCCCAGTCGCTCTATCGCCCCGTCCAAATCATTTTCGTCCTTAAAATCCGCAATAAAAATACCATTTTCACCATTAAGTCCAACTATATCCTCAGGCAGGCGCACATGCTTTTGGCGAAGCAGCAGAGTCTTCTGTGCTCCTAAGGCCATGATGCTAAAACCCAGCTCGAGAATGACATTATCCCTCGTGACAGGAACTTTAAGCCTTTTTTTATCGCGGTGGATGGTCACTTTATCACATTTGTCCGCGATCAGAACGGCAAAATCGTAGGTCGGGATTTTCTTAAGCAGCAAGGGGAGCAAAGCTTTGTTCTCCGGGTTATTTGATTTGAACAAACCCTCATCATCATGCCAAACCTGGCAGAGGCAATCATATTTTTTTTCAAGTATTTTTTTAACTTTGTCTGTAAATCCTAAGGTTGCCGCATTCCCGGATGAAAATACAACTACATTCTGTTTTCTCAAACTGGCATCCTCCAAAGAATCACGATAAAGTGTGTAACCTCAATTAATATTGGACAAATCTGCCTGTCCACGTGCTGCATTCACATATTCCAAGCGGATTGTAATTAACTAGTTAGAATGCAGATATAATAAATTGACCTTATACATTATAATATCAATTATTCTTTTCCAATAAAATAACCAAGAGCAATTATCGCCTTTAGAGTTTCCATTGCTGTATTGCGGTCGTACTCTTTTTCGGATGCCGGCAGCTGCTCGTAAGGAACCAGGCACGGGTGCTCTTTTTTGCTGTCATCACGGCTAACCCCGTAACGCCAACCCTCGGACATGCGCTGTTTGGCCCAGATGTCATGGGTATTTCTGGCCAACAATTCAGTCAGGTTGAGAATCTCATCTTTTAATTGGATTTTGGAAGTGTCAATGGGTTCGGGTTTATAGACCATAATACCGCCTCCCAAAACTGTTTCTTTGCACTATTGTGTAATGCACAGGTGTGTAATTTCCAATGTAAGGCTCAGGGTTACCTAAAGAACTCCTACCCAACTATTTTCAGGATACCCAGGGAAATTAATATGCCTAGGCTTGCTGCAGTAACTAATTTCTTGACTGTCTTACCGCTGCATAAAAAGCATTGCTCCCTCCTCGTGTTTTGGAGTCCTTCCATTTTGGCGGTTCCGGGAAATGGGCTGTTACTATAACCAGCGCATCTGAAGGTTCAAATGCACAGACCGCGTGAATAGGATGGCCTTCATTGGTGTGGCCTTTTAGTGGTCCCCTTTTTGATTAGCAATGCAAGAATAATATAATTTCCTGCGTGTTATTAATAGTATAACGCATGGGAGGACTTTATTATGGCAAATGAAAGCAGCAAATTTACGATTGGTCAAATTATCTATATGATAATTTCAACATTAGTATTTCCAGCAATAATTCTTTCCCTTGCCGGTGATTGGTTTTGGATGGAAGGCTGGATTTTCAGCATATGGTTCCTTGCGATGACTTTATCGGTTGGCATTTATTTGAAGCGAAATGACCCGGCGTTACTGGCAGAAAGGTCTAAAATGCCAGGCTCCGACAACCAGAAGGGATGGGATAAATATTATCAATCCTTTGCATATTTATCGCTCGTTGTTTGGATTATCATTATGCCGTCTTTGACTGGTCTAGGTGTTGGCTAGGAGTTATACTATTCACCGTTTTATAAAGGTTTCTTTTTATTTATTCTCCGATAGGTTTAACCCTGTTCTAAAAAGATTTCCTACAACCTCATCTAAGCTATAATAGCTAGCACCCATCATAATAATGGGATTCAGTTTCAACGGGTCTGGCTTACCATCTGTGATGCAGTCCTCATCATGCGTGATCGGTTTACCATAAATGCTAATCAATGGTATCTTATCCCTGGGAATTGGCCGCTTTTACCCAGGGAGACAACAGGCGTTCTCTGTTGACGTTAGGATCGACGCCCTCAC
>MVQL01000098.1 GCA_002067205.1 Pelotomaculum sp. PtaB.Bin104 | reverse complement strand
AAAGATTATATCCGTTGCTGATGTCGTGGAAGCAATATCTTCCCACCGGCCTTACCGGCCGGCTAGGGGTGTTGACAAGGCAATTAGTGAGATCATTGAGAAAAAAGCTGTTCTTTATGATTCTCAAGTGGTTGATGCTTGCGTGAAACTTTTTTGTGAAAAAAACTTCCAGCTATAACAAGGTTTATAGATGGCTTCTTGCAGTATCACGTGTCTACATTAGTCAACTACCCAAAAAGATAGGTTAAATAGTTGATAGATTTGGGGTTATTCTCTTAGCTGTTTCGATAATGCTGTAAATAATCGCGCGACATTTAGTCCCCCTTACCCCTCTCCATTCGTGATTTCCGTGGCGGTGGGACTAATAGTGGCAACATCCGGTTTCTCCCTGTCATGTAGGAATAAAGTTATTATAAAGTAACTACTCAGCCACATAAACTTGTTCCCTCTTAACCTATCTCGATTGAAAAAAGACTGGACTCGAATTTGGTTATAATGTAAAATGAAAGCATGGAAACAGAAACTGAATTCCGGGTAACTGAGATAACCGAATATCACATACAAACAGTGAGGCAATTGATCAATGACAACCCTTTATGGAGCCGCAGCAGGCTGTCAAGGGAACTTTGCCGGTTCTGGAACTGGCGCTCTCCTTTGGGCCAGATAAAGGATATGGCCTGCCGGGATCTTTTGCTCAAGCTGGAGCAGCAAGGACATATTGTATTGCCCCGCCGCAAGTCTGAAGCTTATGCACGGGGCGGGAATATATCAATCATCAAAATTCCTCATGATACCACCACCATTACCGGTAAATTAAAGGACCTGCTCCCTTTAAAGGTAGAAACAATTGAGACTGGTCACCCGTCATGGGGCCTGTTCAAGTATCTACTCTATCAGTACCACTATCTTAGCTTTAATGGTACCGTGGGCGAGAATATGAAGTACCTGATCCTTGATAATAAAAGTCGCCCGCTCGCTTGCCTGCTTTTTGGCTCCGCCGCCTGGAGCTGCGCCGCCCGGGATGGTTTTATCGGCTGGGACAGGGAAACCAGGATTAATCACCTGCACCTTATAACCAACAACACCCGTTTTCTGATCTTGCCCTGGGTGAGAATACCTCACCTGGCCAGCCATATCCTCTCTATTATTATCCGGCGCATCCAGAGTGACTGGCAGAACAAATACGGCCACGGACTGCTTTTACTGGAGACCTTCGTAGAGATAGACCGGTTCCGTGGCACCTGCTACAAAGCAGCCAACTGGCGCTATGCCGGCCTGACCAAGGGCCGCAGCCGTAACGACCGCTACACCAGATTGCATGTTCCCGTCAAGGCCGTCTACCTGTATCCCCTAGCCAAACACCTGCCCGGAGGTGATCTCCAGTGAGACGTGAGGATTTTCGGGTTATTTATGATCAGGGTCCAGACGCGGTGTTCGCCCTGGTCGAGACACTGGTTGCCCAGGTCGCCGTCCTTACGGCGAAAGTCAAAGAACTAGAGAGCCGGATCAATACCAACAGCAGGAACAGCGGCAAACCCCCTTCCAGTGATGGTCTGGCCAGGACCAAAAGCCTGCGCAAAAAGAGCGGCAAGAAAAGCGGCGCTCAAAAAGGGCATCCCGGCCACACCCTGAAGATGACACCCACACCGGACAAAGTAGAAGTGCACCAGGTGACACAGTGTAAACATTGCGGCGCATCCCTACCCGATAAGGCCGAATCTATCAAAAAACGCCAGGTGGTAGACACACCGCCCTTAAAGCTGGAGGTGACCGAGCACCAGGCCGAACAGAAAACCTGTCCCATCTGCGGCACCTGCAACAAGGCTTCCTTTCCCGAAGGTGTGACCCAGCCGGTACAGTATGGTCCCCTGATCAAAGCTCTGGCTGTTTACATGAATCAGTACCAGCTTATCCCCTACGACCGGGTAGAGGAACTATTTAAGGACCTGTTCGGCCAGCCGTTTTCTGAGGGCTCCCTGTTCACCGCCAACGAGATCTGCTACGAAGCCCTGGAAGGCGCCGAGCAGGAGATCAAGCGCCAGATATTGAACGCACCGGTCATCAACCGCGACGAAACCGGTGCCCGGGTAGAGGGGAAGACCCACTGGCTGCACGTAGCCGGCACGCCGAAGCTCACCTGCTATAATATCCATCAGAAGCGCGGCACAGACGGCATGGATGATATGGTAATCCTGCCTTTCTACACGGGAATCAGCAAGCATGACGGCTTGAAAGCCTATTTTAAATACACTAACTGCCGCCATTCATTATGCAACGATCATCACTGCCGGGAACTGAAGTGGGTCATTGAAAATGAGCGCCAGGACTGGCCGCAGCAAATGTATGACCTGCTCCTGGAAGCTAAGGCGGCGGTAGATGAAGCAAAAGATAACGCTAAAACCTGCCTGGAACTAGAGCAACTTGTTGATTTCGAGCGGCGATACTGCAGCATCATCGCACTCGGGTACCGCGAGAACCCATTCTTTGAAGTCTGGCCGCGTCCTAAAGGTCAGCGGGGCAGGCTAAAAAGAACCAAAACGAGAAACTTGCTGGAGCGTCTTGATAAATATCGAACAGAGGCGCTTAACTTCATGTTCGATTTTCTAATCCCCTTCGGTAACAACCAGGCGGAACGGGATATACGCATGACCAAAGTTCAGCAGAAGATCTCCGGAGGATTCCGGTCTCTGCAGGGCGCCAAGATTTTTTGCCGGATCAGGGGCTATATCTCTACGGTCAAGAAAAATGCTGTTCTGGTACTTGAGGCAATTCGTAACGCACTTATGGGTAATCCCTTTGTCCCAAATTGCGCTGATGTTTTAAAGTTGGGCGTATGGCCTACCAATCTTGGGAGGGGTCGCCTTGTTTTTAATTCTTAGGTGGGGTAACCTGAGCAGTTACATTATAAATGCCACGCCGCACAACACAGCACCTATAATGAAACAGTCGGAAATAGCCATCACCATCGATTGCTGGGCTACATACTTGTATAGTACAGACAGACTGAGGATCTTGCCTCCTTGTACCCCAAGACCGGCATTTAACCCTATCCCTTGTAAGGCGGAAACCATATTTATGCCGTCCGGCTTATCCAATAGTGAAAGGTATTACGTGTTTGCATTAAATTTGTCATAACAGCAATTCCAAAAGTGCTTGTCACACTCCGAATGACATTTCCCAGGGAAGAGGCGGTACCGGTTGATTCTTTCGGAAGACTTACCATCCCCACATTGCCCCATACTTATCAAAAAGCCTGCCACTGATGGGCATAAAAATAGCTGTAACCAACGCAGGCGGCAACAGGACTAGGCCGGTTTGCATTGCGGTCTGCCCGAGTACGCTTTGCATGAAAAGAGGAAATAGATAAACTACCACTACCATGGCCACTTGAACGAAAGAAGAAATAATAGTGGACAAAGTGAAAAGCTTATTTTTAAATAATCGCATGTCAAGCACGGGTTCCGGACACCGCAGTTCGTGAACTATCATCACCAGCAGGTTAATAATTCCAACAAACAACATTGCGACAATAACGGGACCTCCCCAACCCATTTGATTGCCCTTGCTTAATGCAAATATTAGACAAAACAAACCAACGCAGATGGTGGCAATACCTACTGTATCTAATGTCGATGTTGAGTTTTTCTCCGTTTCCGGCAACAATGTAATTCCCATAAATATGGCTAACAAACCCACGGGTACATTTATATAAAAAAGCATCCGCCAGCTGGCTGCCTCAATAAGATATCCACCCAAAGACGGCCCAATAGCCATGGTTGCCATTCCGGCAATCCCCCATACTCCAAGTACCACTCCGATTTTGGATATAGGGTTAATTCTGAAACAAATCGCCATACCTAAAGGCATGATGATCCCTGCTCCTATCCCCTGCAGCACCCGGCCGATAATTATCATACTAAATGTAAATGATGTGCCACATAAGAATGAACCCAAAGTAAACACGATTAGCGCAAAAACAAAGGTTTTTTTATATCCATATTTGTCCCCTAAATACCCAGCCAGGGCAATTACGATTCCCTGGGTCAACATATAAGCCGTGAGTACCCATTGAATATCGTTGGCATTCGTACCAAAGACAGCCATAAGTTTTGATATTGCCACATTGACGATATTTCCGGTAAGACCTTGCAAAAAGGTTCCCATTATGATGACTGAGGTTGCAGCCCAGTTGATTCTATCCTGTAATTCACCGGTATTCATTGTTAAATCCCCACTTATTTAGTCTTAATAGTTACTACGGCAGACATACCCGGCTTTAACTTATTATCTTGCTGAACAACGCTTATTTTTACAGGCAGGCGCTGGGCCACTTTCGTATAGTTGCCAGATGCGTTCTCTGTTGGTAAGATGGAAAAACTCGATTGAGTAGCTCCCAAGATCTCTTCAACCTGACCATCGAAAACTATATTAGGGTATGCGTCGACGACAATGTTGACCTTGTCTCCAACATGTATCCGTGCTACTTTTTTTTCTTCAATGTTGGCTAAAACCCAGATCCGCTCAGGATTTACGATAGTAAATAAGGAGGTTCCCGAGCTAACGTTTTGTCCATTTAAGGCCGTAACTTTTACCACGCTTCCACTTATGGGAGATTTAATGGTTGTACGCTCCAAAGTCAGCCGGGCATTATCATAAGTCGCTTTGGCCTGCTTTTCCTGGGCTGCATAGGTGGCGCTACCGGTTCCATTCAAGGTATCTAACTGGGCTTGAGCAGCTGAGACGGAATCTTGAGCAGCATTTACATTAGCATTCGCAGCCTCCAAGGTCTTCACCGCTGTTTCATATTTAGTTGTACAGCTGTCCAAGGTATCCTTGGAAACCGCTCCCTGCTGGTATAAAGCCGTGTTATTATCCAATATGCGCTTGTAATCTTCCATGGCCAATTTACTAATATCGGCTTGAGCAACGGCGGCAGATAAGGCGCTTTCTGCCTTAGTAACGGACATCTGTGCAGACTTAATATCGTTTGGCAACTTAGTAACAGCTATTTTGCTAAGTTCCCATGCTGCTTCAGCCTGGGAAGCACTAATAAAATATTGGGAATCATCCAACTTGGCCAACAACTGCCCTACTTCCACGGTATCTCCTTCTTGTACATAGACATCGGTAAGCTTACCGGAAACTCAGCACTAATACTAACCAAATCTGTAGACACTTTCGCATTATCAGTCGTGACCGTAGTTGTGAGTTGAATGTACCAGCGAATACCGAAAATAGCTGCCGCAATTACGACCAATGTCAAGATACCAATACGGACTCCCTTGGATATCGGTTTTTTCTTTGGTTTCTCTATTGGAATATTAGCTTGTGTTATTGGATTCGTCATTCGTCACTGCTCCCCTTAGTAATCCCTTTAATTATGGTTGAGATAAACATCTCGATTTCCGGGCTTTGTAAATCAGAGGATATAAAAGTAGAAAAATAATTTGCAAATCCTCCACTTACAGAGATAATCATATTGGTCAAAACATCCAGGTCGGACGTAATAAATGTTCCTTCAGTTTGGCCTCGTTGAATGATACCTGCAATAAGCTTTTTCTTCTGATCATATAGAGCAAGTAAACAGCTTTCTGCATGATAATCTCTAAAGGGAAAAGTTGCTGCGACCTTCGGACCCCATGGGTATCGGCGAATAAATTCGATTTCAAACTTTATAAAGTTCCTCATCGCTTGGACAGGATCAGTCTGCGACAAACATTTCTCTTCGATTAAATGGCATTCTATCTCCAGAATCTTAGAAAAAACCTCCATCATTAACTCTTCCTTGTTTTTGAAATACTGATAAATAGATGCTTTAGCAAAATCAGAGCTTATGGCTATGTCATCCATAGTAATTGACTCAAATGTCTTCTCGTTAAGAAGTTGCTCGGTAGCCTCAATAATGCTTTCCCGTCTGGATTCCCGTTCTCGCTCATGCCTGGCTCTCATTTCACCATCTCCAATACTTTTGGTTATCATAATAACTATTATTTGTAATTATGAACGCTATTCGTATTTCCGTCAATGAAATTTTTCCCATCAAGTCAAAATAAATGGATTGTAAGCCTTCCCACGAGGAATTAAATCGTACCTATCTTCTTTTTCCGGATGATTATCTTTTTTACCATAACGGTGAATGGGCTAGAAGCTCTGAAAGCCGCTAAACATATTGGACAGATGCTGTTAACCCTTGATATAATTAAATTTTTAAGCAACCTTATTTTAATAAATGGTTTTTTTTATATTTTTGGTTATAGAATTGCTGCCTATCAATTATGTTTTTCTATAGAAGGATTTATTTAAGTTAATAAGAAATATACTCCAAGGAAGTGAAAAGAAAAGGGTACTAAAGGAAATTAAGTCTCTTGATAATTGGATTTACGGGAGGGTGTTTCAAACACGGTAATGATGCGACTCCTGCCGTATCGATTCTATCAGAGACTGCAGATAAGCAACCTAAGCTAATGACGTTTACCGAAGGCAGCTATAATCGCGGCGAATATTCTGGTTGGAGGCGCTCACGGTATAACGCAGGTTGCTGTAATAACCATCGAGAGCGATGGAAAATGCATCTTGCGACAGTTGGACAGTTACGGAATCATGAATGTGGCCTGGTGTAAAGTGATGAATATGTGAGAGAAGAGAAAATAATATGCTAAGAACAACAATCTGGTTCATTTATTTTTGGTGTTCTCTTATTTTACTCCTGCCAAGTATGATAAAAGTGAGAGCTTTGCATCGTGCCCAAAAAATTGAGGAGCGGGACCGGGAGGTAGATCGTATCGTAAAAAAATGGGCCCGGTCCATGGTAAACTTAAGTGGTTCCAAAGTTATTGTGACAGGAAAGGAACATATTCCACCCCGGGGTGGAGTGGTTTTTATCAGCAACCACCAAGGAAACTTTGATATTCCGATTTTATTGGGTTTTATTGATAAGCCCAAAGCTTTTATAGCTAAGAGTGAGTTAAAGAAATTACCGCTTATCAGCAGTTGGATGTATTATATGAACTGCGTTTATCTGGACAGGAGCAGTGCCCGGGCCGGATTAAAAGCTATACAAGAAGGGGTTGCCTTTCTAAAGCAGGGTTATTCTCAGGTAATTTTCCCGGAAGGCACTAGAAGCCGGGGGGAGCAATTAGGTGAATTTAAGCCTGGTAGTTTCAAGCTTGCCACTAAGGCGGAAGTACCTATTGTGCCGGTAACCATCAAAGGATCCTATAATATTATGGAAGCCAACGGTGGGCTGATCAAACCAGCTGTTGTAGAGGTTTTTATTTCTGAGCCGGTATCCACCGCAGGGCTAAGCAAAGATGAAATCGATCAACTGCCGGAAAAAGTCAGAAACATCATAGCCCTTCAGCTAAAGTGAAGGTCTGATTGATGAACTTATTGAAAAGAATGACACGGAAGATACAGGGAGAAATATAGGGAGAAATATAGGGAGGGGTTAACCCTTCCCTATATAATAATACATATCCAGATCAAAATTACCCTATTACTAGTAACTTTGTTCTCATGTTTAATATTTTAAAATCCGATACGGGGTTTAAAAAATAGAGTAAAAGCTGTCTTTACTGTAAGCTTTCCGATGCAAACTCCTTGGTTAATTTGGTCAGAGCCTTTTTCTCGATACGTGACACTGTTCGTATCGCCTATTGTAAGCGATTTTGTACTCAAACAATTGCGCCATCAAGCGGCGCAAAACATTGATTTGACTGGGTTTATCCCGCTTTCTCCAACTGACGGAAGCGAAACCGGATGATGATTTGTTTGTCCTCAGTGAGC
>MVQL01000097.1 GCA_002067205.1 Pelotomaculum sp. PtaB.Bin104 | reverse complement strand
TTATTCCCCTTTCCAGGGTGGGAATCTCACCCACTGGGGGCACCAGGCTTATCCTGGCGCTCCAAAGCATTTGGAAAGATCCATGTCCACTACGTATTCTAATCCGTACTTATTCATAAATCTCTCTGCCTTGGCCACTGCTTGGTGGCAGGAGCGTCCCGGTCGGTAGCCATAGCTTGAAGGGTGAAAGTCGGGTTCAAAGATGGGTTGCAAAATGTTCAGGAGTGCCTGTTGGACTACCCGGTCTTTTACGGTGGGTATTCCCAGCGGGCGTTTGCTGCCGTCCACTTTGGGAATCTCCACTCTTAAGACCGGCTGTGGCTCGTATGTGCCGGTTTTCAGTTCGTGATGAAGTTGGCGCAACCTTTCTTCCAGGTTCTGGCCGAAGGCTTATTTATCTTCTCTAATTGATTAACCACTTATTACTGATCAATATTTACAGTCTGGGTTTTATCGTCCCAACCCACCTTGGCACCTAGGGACTCGCTTATAAAACGGGCGGGAACCATAGTCCGGTTGTCTTTAATCACCGGCCTGGTATCCAGCTCAACCGTCTTCCCGTCTATTGAGGCGGTGTTACTTCCAATGGTCAGGCTTACACTTCTACCCTCTTTAACAAATGTTACAGTACTGGTGGCATCGTCCCAGTTCACCGTTGCCCCTAAGGCTTCTCCGATAGCCCTCAACGGCACCATAGTCCGTCCGTCTTCGTTTACAAAGGGTTTAACATCCATTTGCAAGGGCCTTCCGTTTACCAGTACGCTTACATTATTGGTGGTAGTAGTGGTTGTATTGTTGCTGTTCATGTTTGACGTGTTCGTTGTGGTGGTGTTGCCGCTGTTGTTCATGGTTGTATTGGTGGTATTGCCGGTTGAATTGCCGCTGTTTACGTTGCTCCCTGTTATGTTGCCGCTGTTTGTGTTGGTAGTCGTGGTATTATTGCTGTTGTTATTTATATTATAGGTATTTGTGTTGTTGGTTGTTGTGGTATTGCCACTGTTGACATTGGTATTGTTTGTCGTATTTGTGTTGTAATCGTTATAAACATTATAAATAGGCGCCGGGTTTGCTGAGGTAACAGTTGGTACTGTTGGTAGTGCAGGTGTTGGTATTGTTGGCGTAACCGGAACCACTGGAGTTGAAGGAATAGCAGGTATCGTTGGAACTGCCGGTGTTGGTGCAGGTGTTGTTGGTTGTGAAGAACTTACTCTTTCTAATACTGCGTAACCAAGATGAATTTTTTCATTGTAGACTTTTGTATGATCTAAAGAATCAATAGGATACCAGCCTTCTCCAGAAAACTTATTAGGATTTGCACTTATAGGAAATTTAAGCAAATGGTAAATGCCTTCTTTTGGCAGGTTTTGAAGAGGGACTGCCCAACCTCTACTCTCTAAGTATGCTGCAACATCGTCTTCATAAGCTTTTAGAGTAATTTCGAATTCATTAATATTACCTTTTATTGTGGCGGTGGTGCCGTTGTCTTTGTACATTTTGCCAGTAATTTCGTTGCCATTTTGCTCCAGAACAACTCTAAGTGCAGGACTATCGCTAGTAAATTTAAATTTCCATACGCCGGTCATATTTAACTGTGTCTCAGCCTGTGCCGAAGCTGAACTGATTAATATGAACATTGCCAACAATAAAAAAACGAAGAATGCTTTTCTCTTCAAATTTCTTTTCCTCCTTATCTTTTAAACTATTAAATAAAACTTTAACTCCCTTTCTTTACAACATGACTTATACCTCCTTCCGTTTACCTGCCCCATGATCAACGGTTTCAGCTAGGTTAAGATTGAGTCTTTTAACTATTACTTTTTATGAAAGCAAAGCTTTCTCAAGAACAGAGCATCACAATAAATATATATTAACCAATTCTGCTGTTGAATAAAGCCTGTATGAAATCACGATCTCTGCGCTTATATTCACGGTTGCAAGCCCTAAAATTCTATACCAGGAAAGGGTCAATTGCTTCATACAATAGGTTCTATTTTTGTCACGTTCTCTTAACAATCCTTATACTAAGGTATTAAAATAAGGCCTTCAATATATGTGATGTGGAGGATTATGACATTATTTGTAGAATAACTGTAAATATTTATTACCATCCCTTATCAATTTTGAGGAAAAAGACTAAGATGAATACTGGCAAAGATAAAATTAAAGTAGCCATTGCTGAAGATGAAGCTTACACCCGGCAACTAATGCAATCCTACCTTGACTCTTTTTCACAGGTTGAAGTGGTGGCTTCTGTTAAGAGCGGGAAAGAATTGATTGATGTTATAAATCAAGTAGACCCGACGGCAGTTTTTCTTGATATAGAAATGCCTGAAATTAATGGACTGTCAACAGCAGCATTATTAAAGGAGAAAAAAAAAGATATACGATGGAGGCATTTTTTGCCTACTAACGATTCTGGTGGTGGTTTTATTGTTAAAATCCTCGCGTTCATATCAGGAATTTCAAGAGTTCCTAACCGAACAAATCAAGTTTCATTATCTAGAAAAGGTCTATGTTAGTACGGTATTTTACTTTGTATTAAGATTTAACAAGGGTTTGGTTTACTGATAGTAACCGAAATATCAAACATTGTCCGGTTTCGTTACTCTAATCGACGCAGTGTTTCCGCCCGTGATCCAGTTAATATATTTCGCTCTCTGTTACTAATGGAATGACTCATTGTAATTCTTTAGACGATTGGATCAAGGAGCTAAAGGCTTTTACCCGCTAGGCAATTCTTAGTGGTTTTTCTTCTGATAATGTCCCGGGGGTTGAAAAAACCTTTTACGATTTTATAAAACACCTATGGCTGGCAGATTCTCCCCATTTCTCTAAAAAATTATGCAACCGAAACATAAATAAGAGAGGCAAGAAAAAAGGGGGAAGTTGCCGATTCAGAAACCGGGTATTGTGAAACGTATGATGAATCTCTTTTTTCACGCTCACTGGCATTTAAAACTCGTCTCCATGACCTCTTGTAACAAATTTTAAAGAATGTTTTGTATTGCCTTCTGCCAATTACGCCTTTGGGTGGATATCAAACACCTCCGTATTGCCAGAGATGTGACTTCCGTCTGTACAGGGGCCTGCCGGTATGGAAAGATAACTTGTACCTTTAGAAAGCAATGCTTGTTTTACCTTGATGATTAGCCCATAAAATGTTATCATAATTAAAAAATGTGGTTTGTGCAGGCTAACTTTGGGTGATAGTTTTTGCGGACTTCCCTGATTTGCCTCACGAACCACTTTTTAATTGTCCATTAGACTCACCCCCCTTCAAAGTAGTGGCAAGGACTAATAAAGCTCTCTATTGTATCATAGCAGATAGCTGTTATAGCTTTTTATTGGCCCCGCCCTATATCTATCCTTGCCTTTCGACAAGAATACTTGTCCAAAATTATCTGCCACAAATGGAGACTATACGCAATCTCGCAAATTAACTTAATCACAATTATAATCAAATAATTACATATTTCTGCTAGTTATTCCTAAATAACCAATTTATAGGTGTATATGGCCAGATAAAAATCGTGAATAACCAAAAAATAACCCCTTCTACAAAGGGGCGAATCTGTGTTTATGTTCTTCGAATTTATACCGGCTCATTAAAGCAACTTTGTCATATCCGTCAAATTCGATCTCATAAGACCTGTTACCTACCTCTCTGATTCTACTGATTTTGTCCATGTTCGCTATAAATGACCTATGAACCCTAAGGAAATTACCTCCTAATTTTTCTGCTAACTTACTTAGGGTTTGATGTATCTTATAAACGTTGTTTTCTGTATGAATCAGATTAATTTTTTCCTGTTTCTCAATAAACAGGATGTCGTCAGGCGCTATCATAAATATTTCATTCTTGGCTTTGATCCTAATTTTTGGGGGACTGCTCCCAATATCGTTTCTTTTTTTTATTTCTTTCGTAAGATTGCTTATAATTTCATTAATTTTTGCTTTTTTCACTGGCTTTAGAATGTAGTCATATGGGTGGACAGCGAATGAGTCAATTGCATATTGAGAGTACCCTGTTATAAAAACAAAAAATATATCCATGCGTGATCGGTTTACCAGAAATTTTAATCAATAGTATCAAATCCCTGGGAATTGGCCGCTTTTACCCAAGGC
>MVQL01000096.1 GCA_002067205.1 Pelotomaculum sp. PtaB.Bin104 | reverse complement strand
CCCGCCCCCTGTAGCCGATAAATCACGGCGAGTCAAGGCTTGCCGGCCATGTCGCTTTAGTTGTAAACAATGAGCAAATTTAGACTGGAGGATTTAAACCACTTACGTATAGTTTTTAATTTGTCACCTCCTCTTCCTGCCGTTTCATGCACTGACGAAAGCGGTAACTTTCACCGTTCATTAATAATATGTGACAACGGTGGGTTAACCGGTCAAGTAGTGCATCAGTGAGCCGTTCTTCCCCGAAAATCGTAGACCATTGAGCAAATTCCAAATTTGAGGTGACTATGCAGCTACCACGCTCATACCTGGCCGCAATAAACCGGAAGAATAATTGTGCTCCTTCAGGTGTGTAGGGAACAAAGCCTACTTCGTCAACTACAACCAGGTCCTGATTTAACCATTGCTTTTCCATTTGGATCAGGCGGTGTTCATGTTGGGCCAGCAGTAGGTGGGTTATTAACCCGGGTGCATTCCAGTACCGCACTTTGTATCCCTGGCGGCAGGCGCAAAGGGCTAATGCTATCGCCAAGTGGGTCTTACCTGTGCCGCTGTTACCGATCATGGCTATATTTTCTTTTTGCTTGATAAAGTTGCACTGGCTTAAGCTCAAGACTTTTTTCTTGTTAAGGACCGGTATAGCGCTGAAGTCGAATTCTTCCAGTGTCTTTTGATAGGGTAAACAGGCCCGGCTAATTCTGTTTTTACGGGTGCTTTCTTCCCTTGATATAATCTCCTGTTCTAAGAGAGCAACCAAATATTCTTCGTAGGACCGGTTATGATTTGCAGCCTGCCGTGCGAAATCCTGGTAGTTACGAGCGATGGCCGGTAGTTTCAACCTTTTCAGATATTCACCGATGAGAATGCCGCTGGCGATCAATGGACCATCACCCCCGGCTGACCCAATAGCTGATCAAATTTACTTACCCTGGGTCGGTCTACTTTGTAATTAGCCAGGTGGGGATACCAGCCTGGTGTAAATGGCGTGGTTACTAGGTGTTTTCCGGTCATATTTTCAAGGATCTGCTTTACGCCGGCTGCCTGGTATATACCCTGTCGCAATGCTTCTTCCACGGCGCCGGCCAGGGCTTCCCAGCTGGTCTCGCGGTGAAACATCAATATCTGGACGAACTCACGTTCCGGCTGCCGGTGACGTTGTTTTAAAGCGTCCAGATATTTCTGAAATTCATCTGGCAGTTTCGCTCTTTTAAACGGTTTTGCATCCTCCAGTGCCCTGGGCTTTTTGTATAGTGTCTCCAGGTAGTGGTCCAGGTTGTAAATCTCTTCGCCCCTGTCGTAAGAACGGCGGTGGCTTGCAATTGTCAGGCGATTACTGCAAATATCTACCCGGTAAACATAAGCTTTTAAGGTTAGGTGCTGGCCCACCCAGGCTCCTGGTACTGAATAAAAGTTGTTTTCAAAGCGGACCAACTGGTTCTTAGCAGCCTCAACTTCCACACGCCGGCAGCAATCAAATTGCCTTTTAGGCGGGGGTAGGAGATGTTTCTTTTCTATCTGCCAGGCTTCCTCAACACTTATCTTTGTTCCGGGCACTTTATGGGTTCTCGCATATTGCAGGCACCTCTCAAGTAAACAGTTATTTATTTCTGTCCAGGTATCGGCTTGGGGCAGGGGTGTGAAGAAGTTGCGCTCGACAAACCCGGCCAGGTTTTCAACGCCACCTTTTTCATTGCCGCGGCCAGGGTTGCAATATCTACCTTCAAAAAGGTAGTGGCTTCTAAAGTTAATAAAGTTATTTTGCTCAATGCGGTTTTTCCCTTTTAACACCTTATATACGGCGGCTTTTAAGTTGTCAAAGGTAATGCTGTGCGGTACCCCTTCCCAGAAGGTGAACGCATGGCTCATACCTTCAAAAAATGCTTCCTGGCGCTGATGAGGAAACACCATGACGAAAGGCATCCGGCTATTTCCCAGCCTTAAGAGAAATACCTGGGCTAATGTTCTTTCTTCTGCCAAATTTATGGTAACTTCGCACCAGTCACACTGGGCGTTAGTTCCTGGTAAAAACTCCAGCGGAACATAAGTTTCCTTCTCTTTGCGGCGCAGTTGTCCTAACAGCCGGCGTATGCCTGACTCACTGCCTTGATAGTTGTACTCTTCTACTAATCGCTCGTAAATACGGTGGCCGGTGTGGTGTTGTTTTGAGGGGTTGTTCTTATCCTCTTCAAGCCACTGCTCGACAATACTTTTTATTTGGCCAATTACCGGTTGGAGCCTTGGTTTGGTGAGTTTATATTTGGGAGGCTCGGCATCTTGGATGGCTTTTTTAACAGTTTGCCTGGCCAATCCCAGTTCTCTGGCAATCCAGCGAATAGATTTGCCCTGTACATGGTATAGTTTCCTGATCATTTCTTTATCTACCACACTGATCATTTCCTTTCCTCCCGCACACTGTTGAATGTCCACCTACAGTGTACAGGTTAATTTGATCGGGTGGTCAACTTTTCGCTGATCAAAGGGCTAAAATTGGTACACTTTTAGTTTAGCAAACACAGAAAAAATTCGGGTTTAATGATTACTTTGCGAATTCAGTGATAATAGATGCGCATGCGGCGCTGTCCAGCAGAATTGAATTGCAGCAAATAGAAATAGCAAAACTCAAGGAGCGCATCGAAGTAAAACAGAAAAAGATTAGCGAACTCCAGCGGGAACTTGACGGTAAACGTGCAATGCTCCAGTCCTGCGTCAAAATATCCAAAGCCTCCAAGCAGGACAAGCCCAGGAAGAAAGATTTGAAACTCAAGACTTATAAGGGTTGCAGGGAACGCCAGCTCCCTTCCGGCTTATATGCCGTTTGCTGTAAAAAACACAGCAGGATATATTACAACCTCTATAACTTCGAGCACGGATATCTGAGGCCGGAGATTAAGCGGCTCAAGAACACCATCTCCCAGATCAGGCACTCAATCAACATCATGAAGGCCCGTCTAAAGCGCATGGAGTCACGGCTTCCCGGCATAACCTTCGGTACGAAGAGACTATTCCGCGCTCAGTTCACTAAATACTGGTACGACTGCGGCAGGTGGAAAGCCGAGTGGCGCAGCGCCAGGCTGAAGTCTTTCAAGGTAGTCGGCAGGCTTGACGCTGCTTGCGGCAACTTCGTGTTCAAGTACCGTCCTGACGCAAAAACCCTCGACATCGTACTCAGTAAAGACAGGACGATAACAGTGAAGGATGTCTATTTCCCTTACGGGCAGGGACTTCTCGAAGCAGTCTTGAACACGAGAGCGCCCGTGACCTGGGAGATAACCGACCACGGGGAATATTACATTTTCAAGGCCATGTTCACGCCGCCCGAGGTAAAGCGCAACTATTTCACAGGCGATGGAGTGATAGGATACGACAAGAACTACGACCACATTGCCTGGGCCGAGACTGACGGGGAGGGCAACCTTTTACGGCGCGGCAAGATACCGTTCAACCTGGAGGGCAAGACCACCGGTCAGGTTAATAAAATACTCGAAGCCGCCGCTATCGGCTTGGTGAAGATAGCCAGGGAAGCACACAAGCCTTTAGTTGGAGAAGAGCTGGACACCAGTAATTCCAAGACCAAGCTGAAATACGGCAGCAAGGAGCGCAACCGCAAGATAAGCCGGTTCGCGTATCAGAAGATGGACCGGAGCATTGAGAGCCGTGCGACCAAAGAAGGCGTTGGGTTGATACTCAAAGACCCGGCCTACACGTCGATGATAGGCAAGATGAAGTACATGCGGGCTTTCGGTGTGCCGATTCACATAGCGGCGGCCTACGTTATAGGCAGGAGGAGGCTGGGTTTAAAAGAAAAAGTCCCGGCGGCATACCGCAAGATTGTTACGGACAAGAACCTCAAGAGGCACCATTGGAGCTACTGGCGGTTCTTGCACCGGCACTTGAACGGTATTCAAACGAAGGATTTCTACCAGCTAGCGTTAAACAAACAGGTATTCTTAAGTGTAAAAGGCGTTAAAGCAACTTTAAGTTCAGAAGCTTGAGATAAGTTTTTGCTCAGTGCTGCTGGGGTCCTGTCACCGTACAGAGTGCGCTGTTGTAACCGGAGGATTGCAGGCGTATGAGTACGGGCGCAATGGCAGGTATCCCGCATACCTTCCGGTTATGGGCCTGCTGCCAAGTCTTTCGGGGATTTGCGGTGCCGGTACTTCCACAGGCCGGCGCTGCTGAAGGTTGACAGGAAAACCAGGCCGGATTGTACCTTGTTGAACGGGGTTTCCGGGCTAGAGCCGGAATCTCCTGCCTCTTAGCGAAGCGTAGGCGGGAGTAGTTCAATACACCCTTACCATTCGCCAAAGTGGGCTGTATCCCTTTTTACAGGAAGTATAGCACACGACCTACCGATGTGGCTTTAATGGTAGGAACAGGTCTGGGGGAGATTCTCCCGGGCCTGTTTTGTATTTTGTGGGGGTGTGTTTTAGTGAGCAGTCCATCAATAATCTCTTTGGCCAACCGGGGCCAGGCTTTAGAGAAGCTTGTAGTTCAAGCCAACGTCATGTACCGCGCGCGAGGCCGGGCGGTAATCCACAAAGTCCCGACGGCATGGGTGCCCATCAGGCGCGGCTCCAAAATCGTGAGCGCAAAGGTAGAGGAAAGGGCCGCCGTGGACTTCATCGGACACGTTGCCCTGCCCGCCGGGCCGCTCCCGGTATACTTCGACGCGAAAGAAGTGTCTAGGGGCAACAGGTGGCCGCTGTCGAAGCTGGAGCAGCACCAGTACGATTATTTGAGGGACTGCGCCCAGACGGGGGCATTTTCTTTTGTGCTGATAGGGTACTGGCAGATCCAGCGGTTTTTCGTCCTGCCGTTCGCTGAACTGGAAAGACGCTGGGGAGCGTGGAAGAGGGGCAACGGACCGGCATCTATAAAGGCCGGCGAGCCAGGGCTGATAGAAGTGAAATTTCTGGACTATCTTTCATTTTTGTGAGAAGAAAGAGGAATGAGATAATTGCGCAAGGTAATCCTTATTTTGCTGTCCTTTTTCGTTTTTTGCCTGCTGGCTTACGCCGACCAGGGCCGCAGCGTAGTCTTCTGCATCGGCGTACCGCAGTACGGCGTGCTTCAAGATAACGAATACATCGATACCGACGTAGCGCCATTTGTTTACAACGACCGGGTGTACGTCCCGGTCCGCCCATTTTTGAACGCCGTTGGCGTCCCCGACGAAAAAATAGCTTTCGAAGGGAAAGCCGTGGCTGCTGAAGTGGCCATAAGAGGCGCCAAGGAAAAGCTGGTGATCTCCCTCGACCGCCCGGCAATGACATTGAGCGGCAGGCGGCAGGAAACCTACGGCCCGCCCGTCACCATGGACGACAGAGTGTTCATGCCCGTCCGGGGGTTGGCCGAGGCGCTGGGCTACGGCGTCGCGTGGCTCCCGTCCGAAGACGATGTACCGGACATGGTGCTCGTCTACCCGTTGTTGTCGAACCAGCCCA
>MVQL01000095.1 GCA_002067205.1 Pelotomaculum sp. PtaB.Bin104 | reverse complement strand
GAAACAGAAGCAGAGATTATTGAACTGTATAAAACTTCTTTTGCGTGAGGTTAGTGAATTTCCGGAAGCATTGTCTGGAACATTCTGAATTCTGACTACTGAATACTTGAATTTAAAGTAAAGCGGGAGAGTTAGTATGCTGCCCTTACCCGAGTTAGATGACAGAAGTTTTAAAGAAATTGTTGATGAATCGAAAAATGCGATTCCCAAGCTGTCACCACAGTGGACTGATGAGAATTACCATGACCCCGGGGTTACTTTTATTGAGCTTTTTGCCTGGCTGGCAGAAATGCAGCAGTATTATCTGAACCGGATTCCCGTTAGAAATGAGTTGAAGTTCCTGAAACTCGTGGGGAGCAGGCTATATGACGCCGCTCCGGCGAAAGCTGATGTTTCTTTTGCAGGAGTCACCGAGGAATTTTATCTCCCGGCGGGTGCAAGACTTTCAGCCTCCGGCCAGCCATTTGAAACCGTAGAATCTTTATTATTGATTGCCGCGCGGATTGAAAAAATCATTGTGTTTTCGGAATCTGATTCAATCGACTGTACCTCGTCTGACAGTTATCAAGGTGTTTCTTATTATGCCTTCGGACGGGAAGCAAAGAAAGGAAACCGTTTATATATCGGATTTGACCGGGAACTGCCTCTAGGTCAAAACCTTTCCTTAACAATTAAACTTTACGAAGGCTACCCGATTCCAATAGGGGCTGCTGAAAGTGATGACGCTGAATTTGTTCCCCCGGCAAAAGTGTCATGGAAATACTATGGGAGCGACTTGGCGGACACAGATGCGGCGCCAGGATGGCTTCCTTTGCAAGTTCTCAGGGATGAAACAGCTCAACTGTCACGCGATGGAAGAATTGTATTTCAAGTACCCACGCCGATGAAACCGGTAAAGATCCACCCGGCGAACGACAAAAGCCGCTTTTGGGTTTGTTGTGTTGTCGAAGAAGAAGGATATGAGCTGCCGCCCCGCTTGGACAGGATTTTGTTAAACACTGTTGCAGCGGTCCAGCGTGAAACTTTAAGCGAAGTTGTTTCATTTTCCAGCGGCGGGCAACCGGGTATGATTTTTGCGGCTGACGGTTATTTACCGTTGTATGGGGTCTGTGAAATACAGGTCCGGAATGAAGAGGGTGGCTGGCGTTACTGGAAAGCTGCCGGCGATCTATCAATTTTGGATCGCAATGATTTATGTTATAGTTTGGAACGAAATATAACCGAAAAAAAAGTAACAATTAGATTTGGCAATGGCGTAAATGGGGCGATTCCGCCAGAAGGGCGGGACAATATCAGGTTAATTGCCTACTTGCCTTCATTTGCAAGCAAACGGTTTGTCGGCGGAAGCAACGGACTTCCAAAACAGACGTTCAATACATTCATTCCCGCGGTTATTTCATCCGGTTTTATGCTGCAAGTGGGCGAAAAAATGGCGGGGTCCAACGAACTCATATGGCGGGAATGGGAAATGGTTGATGATTTTGACGCTTCCATGCCGGGTGACTATCATTATACATTCAATGGTGAGACAGGTGAATTAACATTTGGCGATAATGAAAAAGGAATAATTCCACAGAATACTAACCAGTCCAACATTTGCATTATTTCTTGCCGTACGGGCGGCGGAAAAAGAGGCAACGTCAAGGAGAACGAGATAAATGTGCTCGTGGAGCCTCCCGACGAACTGCAGAAAATTACTGTAACAAACTATTATCGCGCTGCCGGTGGAACCGGAAAGGAAAGTTTAGAAGACGCCAAACGGAGATTGCGGAGGGAGTTAAAAAGACAGTATCGCGCTGTGACAAGCCGGGATTTTGAAGAAATCGCCAAGGCTACTCCCGGCCTCCGGGTAGCGCAAGTAAAAGCAATTCCTCTTTTTGAGGTGGGTTTGAAGGATTATCCGCAAAACAAGGCGCCGGCTCAGGTAACCGTTGTCGTGGTGCCATACAGCGAATCAAAAAAACCGGTTCCCGGCAAAGGTTTTTTGGAAACGGTGCGGCGGCATTTGGACAAGTACAGGCTGATTACCACTGAAGTGCACGTTATACCACCGCAATATATTGAACTTATGGTACATGCGGTGGTTGTTACCGCGCCGAATACAAAGATTGATTCCAGGAAAATAGTGGAGGCGCTTGACCGGTTGTTTCAACCGGTGGATCAGCCAAATGGTTCAAAGGGATGGCAGTTTGGCCGCGCAGTTTCTAAAGGAGACATTTACGGGGCGATAAACCGCGTTAATGGGGTGGAATACATCAAAGACTTGTGGCTGGACGCGCAGGGTGCCGGAATTCATAAAAATCAAAGCGGTGATATTCAAATTCCTCCCTATGGCCTCGTATACTCGGGTGAGCACAAAATTGAAATTGTGAGCCGGACAGATGTATAAATAGACGCGCCGGATTTGAGGTGAATACAGTGGCTGACAACGCCGGATTTTTTTCATTGAATAAAGAGTCCGACTGGGAAAAAGGTTGTAAAATCAACCTTGAGGTTACTGATGAAGGGCTTGTTTTACAAAAGACGAGTAAATACACGGCATCCAGGGTAATTAACCTCACAGCGCTGGACTCTATTTCTGAAGTGACTGATTTCACAGTAGGGAATAACGGACAAATTTTTATACTGGATGGCCGTGCAAATTTATTTTTATATGATTATTTAAATGAGCAACTTGATTTGTTCTTCGGGAATGAACAGGGATATTTTACGAAGAATGCTTGTATTTTGTTTTTAAGAGGGACGTTATATTCGGTTGATCCTTTCGGAAAAGACAAAGTATTAGCTTTTTCCGCGTCAAATGGGCAGGTTTATTGGAGTTTGAACAGTTTTAACGGTTTGCCATTAGTACCCTTGGCCATGACTGTGGATGATCAGCGAAATGTCTATGTGGTAACCCCTTTTCAAGATGTTACCGGCGATAATGGCGATGATTTTGAAGTTCCCGCGGGAGGGCTCCTGTGTGTAATTAAAATCGATCTGACCGGAAAAGTGGCTTTTGTATTCCATAATGCAAATTTTAAGCTAAACCATAATACTAAAATCGCCGATTTGGCAAAAAATTTCTTTATCGCAGTGTCTAGGGAAGGTCATGTGTATGTATTAAACAATGAAGACAACACGATCTTTGAGTTTTCTAAAGATAATACCCTGCATACGCAGTATCCTCTCCCACTGTCCGGCAGGTCATCAGGATTTGCCATTGATTCAAACAGCCAGATTTATATTGGCGAGAGCCGGAAGATCAGTTTGAACGCTGAGGATGACAGGTTTATTCACAGATTTGCTTCAACTAGTGAAACATCAGAAAAGGTGCCTGGTTTCCGGGGCAGGATTGATAAATTATCGTTTGATCAGAACAACAGTTTATACATATGGAATAAAGAAACAGGCACGATTACAATTTTGGACTTAAAATTGAAAGTGCAGGAGATGAGCGCTACAGGGCTGCCGCAAGGCATCTACTTTTCTTCTTCCTTCGACAGTACAATTATGGAGATGTACTGGCACAAAATGGTGTTGAGCGCTGATATTCCGGAAAATACGCAAATTAAAGTATCTTATTTTTCTTCAGATCGCAAGGCATTTATGATCAACGGCAAGCTAACCGATATCGATAAATTCATTAATGACGAAACCATAACACCGGCTGAAAAAATAAGTTCACTCGAATCATTCTGGTCTGAGCCGGTTGTCAACCCTGCGGACGCGCTGGTTCATGGCGCTATGGGAAGGTATTTTTGGCTGAAAATTGAGTTTGTCGGAAGCGAAGAATTATCACCTGTATTAAAAAAAATACGCTTGTATTATCCAAGAACGTCTTATTTGAGATATCTGCCCGCCATATATCAGGAGGATAACAAGAGCCGGGATTTTTTAGAGCGTTTTCTAGCGCTTTTTGAATCATTTTTTGCACATATGGAAGAGAATATCAGCAATGTGGCACAGTATTTTGATGTGGATTCAGTATCCGGCCCGTTTTTGAAATGGCTGGCAACATGGCTGGCAATTTCCGTGGATGACAGTTGGACCGAAGAACAATTAAAACAATTGATTAAAAAATCACCGGAGCTTTTTAAAAAAAGGGGCACTAAACAGGGTATCGAAGAAATTATGGAAGTTTATACCGGTGAGAAACCCTTTATTATCGAATATTTTCAATATAAGCACCTCCGGGAGCATCCGGATTTAAAAGATCTGGTGGCGCAGCTGTACGGAACTGATCCTTATTGTTTTTGTGTTTTAATCAGGCAGGAATGTGTGCCGACTGCCGAGCGGCGTTTTGTCGTACAACAAATCCTTGATCAGGAAAAGCCGGCTTTTACCGAGGTAAAACTTGTTGTATTACAACCATGGATTTACATGGACATGCACACCTATCTGGGCATTAATACTTATTTATCTGAGCTTTCTTTATTGCGTCTTGACCAGGAATCCTCCATTCCATACAGCACCTTGGTCATCGACGTCGACCTGGACAACAGGGTGGGAATACATAGTAGAGTAGAGTTGGACGCTGAACTGAAATAAATGGCAGTATAAGGAACAGGAGGTTCTATAATGAAAAGCTCGCGGTATTATCCATTTGAAAGGAATCGCTATTTTTACGGAAAACTACTGACCGTTCGTGATTTTGAGTCTGAACAAAAATATATGAATGATAAGCGCCGGCTGACTAACAGGTTGCTGTCGGGCAGCGGGGTAGTGTGCGGTTTGCAGGTTGTTGCTGTAGATGACAAGACAATTTCCGTGGAAACAGGAGTCGCCGTCGATTATTCCGGGCGGGAGATAGTTGTAGCGACACCGGTTACCCAAAAGATCTCCATGCTTGACGGATTTTCAAATAACGAATATGCGAAAAACGTTTATTTGTGTATCGCCTATGATGAAAAAGGGAAAGAACCTGTCCATTCGATAGCCAGTTCATCCACACATTCCGAAGAAATGAATGAATACAACCGGATCCAGGAAGGTTACCGGTTGTTTGTCAGGGAGGAAGCTCCCGGTCCTTCGGTTTTTGGTTTGTTAAACCTGGCGGAAGACATAAGTCTGGTTTACAGCGACAGTCAGGTGCGAATCTGGCAAAAAACACCCCGCTTCGTGAACCCGGGAGGAGTCCTGGAAATAACAATAAAAGTGGAAAAGGCCCTTCAGACTGCCAGATTGGGACTTGAATACGAAATCTTTTCCGAGCATTTCTATCCTGTAGACGGCAGTAAAACACTTAAAGTGTCATTTATTGAACCCGATCACGGGCAGTTAACGGAATACGAGACCAAATTTTTGTTGAAAGCGGTTGACGAAACTGATGTTGCGGGCCAGGTTATAATAAAGGACGGTATTATAAAGCTTAGCGTAGGTGATAAGCAACTAGACATTGAGACAAACAGTGTAAATACAGTGCAAATTGTTGAAGGGCC
>MVQL01000094.1 GCA_002067205.1 Pelotomaculum sp. PtaB.Bin104 | reverse complement strand
AACGACCGGATCGTGGGCGGTATTAATGAAATATCGGCAAAAAAGGCGGCTGAATTTTACGCCGGTTTTGTTAAAGGAAACATATTTGAGTCAGACTCCAAAACTGCCGAGATGTGCAAGCTGGTGGAAAACGCCTACCGGGATATCAATATAGCCTTTGCCAATGAGCTTTCCATTCTATGCGACAGGGTCGGCGTCAATGTCTGGGAATTGATTAGCCTGGCCAACCGTCACCCCCGGGTGAATATTTTAAATCCCGGCTGCGGTGTGGGAGGGCATTGCATTGCCGTCGATCCCTGGTTTTTAGTAAGTCAGTTTCCGGAAGAAGTGAGGATTATCAAAGCGGCCAGGGAGGTTAACGATTTTAAGCCTTCCTGGGTTGTGGAGAAAATCGAGTCTATGGCTGGCGACTTTAAAGAAAAACAAGGCAGGTCTGCGGTGCTGGGTTGCCTTGGCCTGTCATATAAGCCTGATACGGACGACACCAGAGAGAGCGCGGCCTTAAAGATAACCAGACAGTTGATTGACAGAGGCCATCTGGTCCTGGCCAATGAACCGAATATAAATAGTGATTATGTTGCGGGGATAAAGAATCATCCATTATCCAGGGTGCTGCAGGAAAGTGATTTGATTATTGTTAACGTGCTGCATTCAGCTTACAGGGGCGTTGTAAATAAGGCGGCAGACAATGTTATCTGTTTCGCCGGTTGAGGGGGATACCAGTGCTGCAGGCAATAATAAAAAAAGGTAAGATATATCCGGAAGAAGTGCCCGTGCCGCAGGTGCAGGAAGACAGCGTCCTGGTAAAAGCTGTTTATTCATGCATATCTGCAGGCACCGAGATCAGCAGCCTGCAGGAGGGCGGGAGGTCCCTGGTTAAAAAAGCCCTGGAAAAACCGGACAAGGTGAAACAGGTTCTGGAAATGGCCAGGCGCGAGGGCGTGGTCCAAACCATGGCCAGGGTAAAAGGAAAACTTGATACCGGTAGCCCCACAGGCTATTCCGTGGCAGGTGTTGTTGTGGCTTCAGGCCGGCGCATTAATGATCTTAAAACAGGTGACAGGGTGGCTTGCGCCGGCGCGGGCATCGCCAATCATGCCGAATATGTTTCGGTGCCCCGCAACCTGGCGGTGAAAATTCCGCCGGGAGTGGAGTACAGTCAGGCTGCCACCGTCGCCCTGGGCAGTATAGCCATGCACGGAGTAAGGCGTACGCAAGTACAACTGGGGGAATTCGTGGTCATCTTCGGCTTGGGCATCCTGGGTCAGCTTGCCCTCCAGATGGTCAGGGCTGCCGGCGCGCGGTGCATAGGAGTGGATATCGATCAGCGCCGCCTGGCACTGGCCGGCCGCTTTGGTGCCGAATTAATGCTAAACCCTGAAGAGGATGATATTATAAAGCAGGTCCTTCATCTTACCGGCGGGCACGGCGCTGACGCCGTGATCTTTACCGCCGCCGCCACCGACCCGGCAGTCCTTTCCCAGGCATTCACTCTTACCCGCCGCAAGGGGCGTCTGGTGATGGTGGGGGTTTACGGCAAGGAACTAAACCGCGACGACATATATAAAAAGGAAATCGATTTTCTTATTTCCACCTCTTACGGGCCGGGCCGTTATGACGAGCAATACGAACTGAAAGGCCTGGACTACCCTTACGCTTACGTGCGCTGGACGGAAGGCCGCAACATGGAAGAGTACCTGCGGTTGCTGGATGCCGGCATAGTAGACGTGAAGCCCATAATTGAAGCTGTTTACCCTATTGCGGAAGTGCAAAAAGCCTATGAATCTTTAAATTCGCCTCAGCGCCCTTTAATCGTGCTGCTGGAATACGGCCAACCATCCGACAGCCTTGCAGACGAAGCCGGTCGGTTTCGCAAAACCGCAGCGCCGCGAGTACGGACATCACAGCGTGAAGGTGAAATAAGAGTGGGCCTGATCGGCGCCGGCAGTTTTGCCACCGGCATGCACTTGCCCAATATGCAGAAACTCAAAGGCAAATACCGCCTGCAGGCGGTATGCAGCCGCACCGGCTATACGGCAAAAGCGGTGGCCGGGCGATTCCAGGCCGGCTACAGCACCACCGATCCGGCCGATATTTTTAGTGATCAGGATATAGACTTGGTAATTATTTGCACACGACATAATAATCATACTGATCTGGTCATGCAGACCCTGCAGGCGGGCAAGCATGTTTTTGTGGAAAAACCGCTGGCCTTAAACCAAGCCGAACTAAACCGGATCAAGGAATTTTATGCCGGCGGCGCAGACGGCAAGCCGCTTTTGGCGGTCGGGTTCAACCGCCGCTTTTCAAAATACGCGCGGGAGGCAAAAAAACACACTGACAGGCGTATCAACCCCCTGTTCATGCATTACCGCATGAATGCCGGTTACATCCCTTTGGATCATTGGGTGCATACTGAAGAAGGCGGCGGTCGCATCATAGGCGAGGCCTGTCACATAATCGACCTGTTTACATTTTTCACCGGCTGCGCCGTGCGCTCCGTGGCTGTGAGCAGCCTGTCTCCAAACACAGACAGCCTCAGTTCCTCAGACAATAAGGTTATTACCCTGGAATATGTGGATGGTTCCGTGGCCACGCTGGAATATTTCGCTGTAGGTTCAAAGCAGTTACCAAAGGAAACCATGGAGATTCATTTTGACGAAAAGTCTATTATTATTGATGATTATAAAGGTATTAAGGGATATGGGTTGAAAGTACATGATTTAAAAAGTTCTGTCAGTGAAAAGGGACAACTGGAAGAATTAGAGGCGCTTTACGAATGCCTGGCTTCCGGCGGCGGCAGGTGGCCCATTGAGCTTTGGGACTTGGTGCAGACAACGGAAATAACATTTATGGCAGTATTTTAACGTGATTAAAAAAAATAAACTTATAGTTGGTTTATATAATTATTCTTATTAAGAAGGTATACCATGCCCGGTCAGTCGCTTAAAATTTTTATAAAAAAATATTCTAAGATCGAAAACCTTGTAAGAAATCTAATAAACATTGCCCCTTTATCTATAAGATTCGGCAAAGACTTTTGGGATTGGTACGCTTTTTTTGAGGTGACTGAATCTTGGTCCCAGGAGCAGATTTTGGAGTACCAATTAGAAGCTCTTAAACTTTTACTTAATGAACTAGTTCAAAACAGTGAGTTTTATCGAGATAGACTGTCAGGACTTAATATTAATCAGTTGGATTCAATCGATAAGTTTCGCTCAATTGTTCCGGATTTGTCTCGTGAAGAGTTTAGGAATAATTTTAATTATATTTTATCAAAGAGCGCAAATAAGAAAGCTATTATAAAAAGCCAGACTTCAGGTACAACAGGGATGGCATTACAGTTTTATCATCTTAAAAAAGATAATGCCCGGGAATGGGCAGCTATCTGTCATCAATGGAAGCGAGTTGGTTATGATCCCGTTAAATCACGCCGGGCAGAGTTTAGAGGATTAACTCAAAATAACAAAATTATAGATTTTTTCCCCGAACAAAATATGATTCGCGTTTCAATATTGCACCTTAAGCATGAATATTTAAAATACATTTCAAGTGAAATTATAAAAAATGAAGTAGATTATTATCACGGCTATCCAAGTGCCATTTATTTGCTGGCAAAAGAAATTTGCGATTATAGCATTAATTTTCCACAACCTAAAGCAATCTTACTGGCTTCAGAAATGGTACATAAATGGCAATTAAGTCAAATTCAAGAAGCATTTCCAAATACAAAAATATTTTCTCATTATGGTTGTGCTGAGCGCACTGTACTTGCAGGTTGGTGTGAGTACCGGCAAGAATATCATATCTTCCCGCAATATTCGTTAGTCGAAATAGATGAACATACTTATGAAATAATAGGTACAAATTTATTTAATACGATTAATGGTTTTGTACGATATCGGATGACGGATGCTGTTCTCGAATCCGACTTTGATATTTGTCCTGATTGCCATAGGCCGTATACTCCTAGATTAATAAAATTAGGTGGCCGTGCTGAAGATTTTCTATATAGCCCTGAAAATGGCTGGATTGCGCCTGCAATTGTGACCTATCCACTAAAAGGTTTAAAGAGCATTCGAGAGATACAGTTTTTCCAAAAAGAAAGGAACGAAATTTTAATACGATATACGATTTCTTTAAGTAATGAATTTTTATTGAAAAACGATCTTGAACAAATAGAAACCGGACTATATTATCTTTTCGGTAAAAATATGATACTAAGATTTGAACAGGTGGATGATTTTGCACGGGGCTCATCTGGAAAGTTTAAATGGATTATTTGTGAATTGGATCGCTATATTTGAGTAGTGAATTTGAATAGTTGACAATTTTATAAAAGCTGTAAAAGATTTTGTTTTTAGAATTAAGTGGAAATTTTAGATATAAGGAATGGCGTAAATGAGGGAACAAATTGCTGTTGGTGTTACAATTCCAGCCTATAATAATGAAGCACCATATCATCCGTATGTTTCCTACCCTGAGGTTCCTTTTTCAGAAACGTCGAAATACCCAAATTTCCCATATCATCTTTTGAGGCAGTTATTTTTAAAACTTGGCCTTGATAAAGAGCATTATGGTACTCCTCATTGGAACCCGCTCGGCGCAATTATCCGGCTGGGCCAGACTGTTTTAATCAAGCCGAACTTTGTTTTAAGCTCTAATCTAAGCGGTGGCGATTTGTTTGCTGTGGTAACTCATCCGTCAATCATACGTGCGTTGATTGATTATATTTATATTGCTTTAAAAGGAACCGGGCGAATAATAGTTGCCGACGCTCCGCAGATGGATTGCGACTGGGAACAGTTGATGGCAGCTCAGAGACTGGATTCTATCCAGACTTTTTATCGTCGAAAATTCAATTTTGAGATAGAAGTCTATGATCTAAGAAATTTTGCATTAATTGATCCTTCGAAACCGGCTTATTCTGAGAATAGAAAAGAGCTTCCCGGCGATCCTCAAGGCAGCGTGATAATTAATCTCGGCAGAGAAAGTGAATTTTATGGCCTTCCAAGTGAAAATTATTATGGTGCCGACTATAATCGAAATGAAACAATAAGGCACCATCAAGGAGAGATACATGAATACTGCGTATCTGAAACGGTTTTGTCCGCGGATGTTTTTATTTCCGTTCCTAAAATGAAGGTGCATAAAAAAGTAGGTGTTACTTTAAATCTGAAAGGTCTTGTCGGGATTAACACTAATAAAAACTATTTAATTCATTACAGGGTAGGTACAGCAGGTGAAGGTGGAGATCAGCTTCCAAATAACCATAAAGCAAATGACCTGTTATTAATAAAAATACAGCGCTGGCTATATGATCACGCGCTCGCCAAGCAAAATAAGATGGGCGATTCAATGTATAAATGGGTGTTATCATTGTACAGGTTTTTTATCAAACCATTT
>MVQL01000093.1 GCA_002067205.1 Pelotomaculum sp. PtaB.Bin104 | reverse complement strand
CGCTCTCTTCACCCGGTTGGCATGAATGCCTCTGACCAGAGACATGTCGATTTTAATAAAGTCCGGTCTTATTTCAGCAATCGATTGGAGACATGAAAATCCGGAACCGGCATCGTCAACCGCCACCAGGAAACCCTGACTCCGGTAATATTCAAGAGTCTTGTTGAAACAGGCAAAGTCGTCAATGCAGTGCCTTTCGGTTATCTCGAAAACAACATTGGATGGATTCAAGCCCATTTCTTTGATTAACTTTATGGTTTCACCCCTGACGAAGTTCGGATCACCGAGAGAGCGGGGGTGGATATTCAAAAAAAGCTTCTGGTCGGCTCCCAATCTACCAAGCTGATTGATGGAAACCTGACGGCAGAGCTTTTCCAGCGGGTAAAGCAGGTTTACTTCTTCAGCAAAGGAAAAGATGACATCCGGATTGTGAAAATAGCTGTCCCGGGGTCCTCTGGCAAGCGCTTCCCAACCTAAAACACAACCTGATTGAAAAGAAACGATGGGCTGGTATACAGCGTTAAAACCCGTGCCTTCAAGAAGTTCTTTAAATTCTTGCAGCAGTTTTGCTTTTTGTTGATCTATAGAGCCTTTGGCGACACTCTGCGCTTCCCGCACGGCATTATACAGCTGGCTTTCCAAATTTCCGGACCTGTGGCTGATAACGGCGCAACCCGCGTGGACTTCGAGTGTCCTTCCGGCTAATTTAACAATCTCTTGCTTTAAATTCTTCTTTAATTTAATTCGCAAAGTTAATGGCATTTCTTTCAGTATCGACGCGTCCGGCACTTGTTCCACCGCTATAAGCACGACATAATCATCGCCCCAAAGGTTTTCCACAGCCAACACTTTCGCGTCCGGGAGCAGCCCGGGCACTGTATGCTGCAGGGCTTTCTTAAATGTTGCGAGCACGCGCATTGCGATTAAATGCCCGTTTACCTGTTCAATTTCATGAAATCTGGCAATATCAAGGTAAAACACCAGTACTGAGTTTAACTTGTCAAGACAGGACCCGATTGTTCTCAACAATGCTGGATTCTTCAAATGCTGTTGACTGAAAATATAACCGTTCTTAACGCTGGAAAAGTTGACAAACCGCTCAAACAGGCCAGCAACTTTTGTTAAAACGTAGTTGATGGTAAACACCCCCCACTACACATTTTTTTGTCAGTGCTCATGGTTGGTTAAATGTTAAGTTTAATATATACCTCCAATGTTAAATAATGTTTATTGATGAATTAACGATTCGTTAAATGAAGGTTATATTTATGTAATAACGGAACATTTTAAAAAAGAAGAAAACCCGGCAACTAATACCGGGAAACAGGAGAGGAGATAGCTAATATTTTTGATATTTGTCACCAATTCGTCTATAGTATACCTAATCGTTCAGTTCTTTGCGCTCACCGGTTGCCAGGTAAACAATCCGTTCACCGATGTTGGTCGCATGGTCGGCAATCCGTTCCAGGTGGCGGCTGGCGAACAGGAGAGCGGTTGCCTGGTTGATGGTCTTGGGGTTTTCCATCATATATATAAGCAGTTCCCGGAAGACCTGGTTATGCAGGCTGTCGACCAAATCGTCTTCCTTAGCCATAGAAAAGGCAAGTTGAACATCCTCCCGCACATAGGCGTCAAGGGACTCTTTTACCATTTTCTGAGCGATTCGCGCCATCCGGGGAATGTCAAGCAGAGGTTTGATCAAGGGCTGGCATGCTATCCTTCTGGTTATCTTGGCAATATCGCACGCTAAATCAGCCATTCGTTCCAAGTCGGTAATGATCATCAGTCCTGTCGCAATGCGCCGCAGATCTTTGGCTATTGGCTGCTGGGTGGCAATGAGCTTCAAGCATTTATTCTCTATCAATTGATGCTGGTCGTCTATGATTACGTCTCCGTTGATAACAGTTTGAGCCAGATTTTCATCCTGCTTGGCGAGGGATTCAACCGCGCGGGATATGGCCTCTTCCACATAAAAACCCATGCGTGTAATCTCTTGTTGGAGTTCACTTAAGGCCTGATCAAACGTTGCCCTGGTCCTCATGTGTAATGTTAGTGCTCCCTTCATCGCCTGCTTATTTTCATATTGATAAGTCAATTATTATATTACAATATGAACAAACATGGCTTATTGATATATATAGATATTGTTATATTTAACTTTTAGCCAAAGCGGCCCGTAATGTAATCTTCAGTACGTTGATCCGACGGTTTAGTAAAGATTACTTCGGTTTTGCCGTATTCAATCAGATCGCCGTTCAAGAAAAAAGCAGTGACTCCGGAAACACGGGCAGCCTGTTGCATGTTATGAGTTACAATAACAATGGTGTAATCGTTTTTTAATACTTGAATCAATTCTTCAATTTTCATAGTTGCCAGCGGATCTAAGGCTGAAGTGGGCTCGTCCATCAGAAGCACCTCAGGTTCCACCGCAAGCAGCCGGGCGATACATACCCGTTGCTGCTGACCACCGGAAAGTCCCAACGCCGACTTATGCAGCCTGTCCTGCACCTCGTCCCAAAGAACTGCCGCGCGTAAGCTCTTCTCTACAATTTCATCCAATTTGCGCTTGTTTCTCTCCCCGTGAATACGCGGCCCGTATGCTATATTATCATATACCGACATCGGAAAAGGGTTGGGGCGCTGAAATACCATACCCACTCTTTTGCGCAGGTTAACCACGTCTTCGTCCTGGCGGTAGATATCCATGCCATCCAGAAGCACCATACCGTCCACTCTGACTCCCTCGATCAAGTCGTTCATTCTGTTCAAGATGCGCAAAAACGTCGACTTGCCGCAGCCGGATGGTCCAATAAGAGCTGTCACCTGGCTTTCCTCAACTTCCAGGTTTACGTTCTTTAGGGCTTGAAAATCCCTGTAATAAAGGTTCAATCTTTCAACAGATATTTTTGATGATGTCAAGCTGTTTGCCCCCTCAGTCAGGCTGACCATTCTAGTATTAACGCAAATATATGTCACATAAATTATAGCTGAGCCAGGTTAGATTATTATTATTACAATGTTAAATATTGTTAAATTTAAATTAATTCTATGCATTTATTTCTAACAAAAGAATCACCTGACGGATGAAGTTCGGTTTCTAAAGCGCTACTCAGGAATTGAATGTAGCAAAAAAACAGCCATGGCTGTTTTAAATTAAGCTTTATTATTTTTTAGCTCCTTCTATTCTTTCAACCATCGAACATAATCCTTTCGCCCGTTTAGCTGGTCGACCAACCTTTGGTCTGCAGTCCAGAACTCACAAATCTCTCCCGTTCTTTCTTTTACAATTTCGGCAACAGCCAGAAAAGCCGCGTCGTACAGTGTGGGCATGTCAAAATAACGGCTGATTTTCCAAGCCCGATCCATTAAGAGTTCATCAGACAGATACTCTACCCCAGGAAATTGACGAAACTCCAACCAAAAATCGTCTGCCTCCTGGATGGCCAACTCTTTGCGTCTGCGCTTTTTTCTTAGAACAGTTCCAACCTCAGCCCAGGCAAACGACGGCAAAACGATTAACTGCCCACTTTGAATAATATTTTTCATTAAAGAAGTAGCTTTGTCGCTATCCTCTTCCTCTACCAGAACTTTTACAAATACTGATGTATCCAGGCAAATGTAGTTACTCTTCATAACGTCCTAGTCCTTCCCGCAACTCACGGACCAAAGGGGTTGAATCATGTTGGACACCAGTTCTTTTAGCTACCTTTGCCCTCAGTTGCAGTATCCTATCCAGGCTTTCCTTTCTACCTTTGGTCAAAACATCGGTTTCTGATTCTTCTTTTTTTTGCATATTTTCGAATGATTCCGCATCAACTAAGTATGCAACCGGTTTGGACCGTTGAAGAATTACGGCCGGCTTTTTTGTCTTTACAACCTCAGAAAGAATTTCGCGGATACTAGTTCTGACCTCTGTTACGTTTACCATACGCATTGCTAATACACCTCAACGTATTATTTATTGGTACACTATAACACGTCATGGAAATAATTGCAACACCTATTACTCACTCATCTTCTTTCTCGGTTTCCAAAAATATTCTTTATGCAACGAAACGGTAAAGCTCCTTCTTTAACATCCTCCAGATTAATTTGCGGGTTCATGTATCCATACACTGCCCTGGATGGATCTTGAACAATTTTTTAACTGCTCCACCTTTTTTGATATAACTTTCAAATTTATCCTCTCGCCTATCCTAAAATCAATCACGTACATTGATAAAAAAGGCAGCCTCTCTTGTTCATACGCTAATTTCCTGCTAGTTTTTCGCTTCTCCTGTTCAGTTAAAGACATGATCAAGCTGTCATAGTATTTGACGGTACGCTCACAAAACGAGTCAATACGTTCTTTTTCAATAATCGCGATGAGGTTGTCTCCTTTAATATGAGCCAGAAAGTCCTTCTCTCCACCATATTTCTTTAATATGTTAGCCAAAAGTCTGGCTGTGAATAAAATAATGCGGTTTTCACCCGACAATCCATATTTCTGCCTGCACATATTACGTGGCAGGCTGACGTAAACAGCGCAAACAGGCACTTTCTCAGCAATGCGCCTGCGCAGTTCCTGTTCCAAAGCAATATTGCCGGACAAACCGGTGAGAGGATTGACATCCCCGGCCAGTTCCAAACGAATCCTGGTCATGGTACCTGGTAATATCTGATTCTTGTTCAATAAACCAATAAA
>MVQL01000092.1 GCA_002067205.1 Pelotomaculum sp. PtaB.Bin104 | reverse complement strand
GGGCTTATGATCGCATGATTTCATGACTTCATGACGCGCGGGAGAGCGGACAAGGGCCGCCCGAAGGCGGCCCCCAGCCGGTCAGGCGGCGGGCGGTTTGGCGTAGGTGAGGAGCGCGATGTTTCAACGATCCCCTGTTCCTGGGGACTAAGGCCGGTCCGGTCCTAGACCTGGTGTATAAGCAGCGGCTCGGGAAGTATTCTTTGGGACATTTCGACAATGGAACCTATTTAATCTTGATGGAATGAAGAAAAATGCCGATAAATACTGAGGATAATACTTTAAAAACAGCCTGTGTTATGGTAGCTTCGAGTACATTATTTGACCAGGTTCAGGTTCTTTATGGAAAAGACTTCATTCTGGAGCTGCCGTCATGACGCCCCAAGATTTGAAACAGTCTCTCCTTCATAAATGTAACTTCTGCCGCGCCGAGACCCGGAACGTTTTTCTAAAACCAACCATTGAAACAAATGTGACCCTGCGTGACAGGAAACGTGCTGGGCATCTCCTTCGGGCAGCAGCTATTATAATCTTGCTAGTGTGGTGTTGCGGAACTCGCAGTGCCTTTGCCTATTACGCTTATATCGCAAGCAGTTATGAGAATACCGTTTCAGTAATCAATACACTCACCGATAGTGTAATTGCAACAATACCTGTTGGTAAATATCCTTTTGGCGTAGCCGTAAGCCCGGATGGTTCGAAGGTTTACATTACGAACATGGGCGACAATAGTATTTCAGTCATCGATACGGCCAGCAATACTGTAGTTGCCAACATCTCGAAGGTTGGCTCCCAACCAGGTGGTCTGGCTGTCTCTCGTGACGGCACCAAGCTCTATGTTGCTGGAGGCTTAACAAATTCCGTTCTGCTGATCGATACGGTGACTAACAAGGCTATCAAGAATATCCCTGTTAAGTATCTTTCTCGTGGCGTAGCACTCTCTCCAAGTGGAGAAAGGGTATATGTCACAAATTACGATAATGATGGAATCGTTTCCATAATCAGTACGGCAGAAAACGAGGTTGTTGGCTCGGTCAGTGTAGGCAAGTATCCTATGGGTCTAGGAATCAGCCCAGATAATTTGAAAGTATATGTCGCAAACTATTGTGCTCACCTTTGTGGCCCCAGCATTTGGGGCAATAGGTATAGTCGCATTTCTGTTATCAATACAATAACGTATAAAGTGGATGACTTCCCTGCCAATGTTGGCTACCACCCTTGGAGCGTTGCAGTAAACACGGATGGCAATATCTATGTTGCGAATCTAGGTGAACAATCCGTTCCACTCCACAATGGAACAATTATCACACCGACCAACACCATTGAGGGCTATTTTAATCCTCAAGATATTGATATTACCCCTGATGGCACTAAAGCATATGTTATTAACTATTATCCTAACACTGTTTCGGTGATAGATACCTATACCAACACAATCACAGGGACAATAACGGTAGGGCAGTGGCCGGCAGCCTTTGGTCGCTTCATTGGTGACGTGAAGCCGGGCGTCAAAATCAATTTGGTAGATGCGCCTAAGGATAATATATACGTAATTGATGATATTCCAACTATGCCAATCATTAAGGCAACAGCACAGATAACAGGGGTGACATTACCCAAAAAATTCACTTGGACGGCAGACATCATAATCGAGAAGAATAAACTTAATAAGAAGGGCAAAATAATTGGAACAATTCCAATATCGTATAAAGAACATATACTTCAGGACTGCAGCACGACCGGGAACGAAGAGTTTAGTTTAAGCTTTGAAGAGCCAGACACCATCCTCGGGGGGAGCCTGACCTTGAAGGTCCGCACATCCTTTGCTGGGGAGGAGCTGACGGGAGAATCGGCTACTTTAATAATCAACGGAACGAATCCTAAACGTAATAAGATAATGGATAAGATCGATAAAGAGGCTCAAACCTATGCATTCAATGGATTGAATAATGAAGATGTCCGGGACGTTCTCAAACGCATAGCATGCCAAGAGTCAAAACAGCGACAGTTTTCTGCGTCTGCTAACGGCGGAACCGGCCCCGTGCTGATTGCTCGTGATAACGGAGTAGGAATATTTCAGGTAACAGATAAATATAACAAAGAAACATTCGATACACCCGCAGTGTTATTTAACTGGATGTCTAATGTTGGAAAAGGGGTTGTAATGTTTAAAGATAAAACAAAAGTCGCATATGCATACCCTAGGAAAATGCGGTTGGAGCCTGACTACATACAGTATATTAAAGAAAACATTAACCCGAGGCGTAAAGAAAAAGGCCTTAAAGGAATTCCCATCATTCCTGCACCAAACTTTTCTAAAACTGGAAATATAGGGGCGACGCCCCCCAATCAACTGCTGGAAGATTCTGTAAGAGGTTACAACGGATATAACGGACTTCACCCTTATGGAAAGATTGTTCTGCATGAGTTTGTACCAGATGAAGATTTTCTACTAACCGTGCCTGATAACGAGCTACCAGGTCTGTCTAAGAATCCAAACGTGTGGCGCCGCGTACCTGCATCCGGAAGGGGAACCATGGGCGACCAGAATTATGTAACAAACGTGGGGAAAAAGTCACCACTCTGCACAAAGTAAGAGGAGCCAGGGATGACCGTACGTATTTTTTTATGTTTCGTTCTGAGCGTCCTGTTAACAGGGTTTGTGTTCTGTGAGGTTTGGGCCAAGTCAGATGGAGACAATAACTCAACATCGGCAGCAAATGGAAATGGTCGCGCATGGGTGTTTGACTGCGGCGGCAAATACATGAAAGTGGACATAATTTCGGGACGGATCGTAGCGAGAGGTGTTGTGGGAAAAATCGTTCCGGGCGGACGATTTGACGGGTGCCTCATCGAAGGAATTAAAGAAGATCCAAACACCGGCATGCTCTATGCTATTATGCCCAGGGAAAGGACCGAGGATGAAAGGGGAAAGCGGCATTACCGTCTTGTTAAATTAAACAAAGCCACACTGAAAATTACGGAGACGCATGAAATAACGCCATCTCTTGAATTCATTCCGTCTTTCTTTTTCGATCCGAATAAAAACGAGCTGGTTTTGAATTATCTATCGACGAGTACGGCTTCAGCGAAACCACAGGGGGTATTGGAAAGATATTCTCTCCCACACCTCCAAAAACAATTAATTAAAAACCCAACAGAATCTATACTGATTGGAGGACAGGTTACTCACCTTAATAAACGTGGTCAGATTCTTGATGGCGTCTCCATTTTGGACGCGAACGGGATAGAAAGAGAAAAGATTGATGGAAAGTCTTTGCTAAATGACAATATAACGCATGCATTTTCTGGCCTATATCGCTCAGGCGCGCATGGGGTAAAATACCTTGATATAACGTTGGCTGATTCAGCCGAGAATAGGATGGTGTTCGTTGTAGCAGCGGATTCCGCTAGTGATCGAAGTCCCAAGGGCGGAGGTGTCGTCGTGTATGATGTCTTCAGCCGGCACGTTGTCAGTCATTTTATTACCTCCTATCAAGTGACCCCCTTTGCTGGTTTGCCGGGCACGCCGACAGTACACTTGACGCCAGAAGGTAAATCGGTGGTTATAGAGCAATACGAATGGGATTGGCCGAAGACTAATGGGGCGGAGAATCGACTGGAGAGGATCAAAACCGGAAATCTGAGAGTTTACAATGCCGATACTGGGCTGCTCGTCGGTGAGATTTTTTTGAGCCCGAGACCCGGTTTATCGGGTCACGTTATTAATTTTTCCAAAGACGGAAAGTTTCTCTATTACGGATCATACAACAAACTGTATGTAGTTGACCTAAATAACCTGAAGGTTACCAGCACGATAGATTTGGATGATGGTTTCACACCAATAAAAGTACTGCTTGCAACTGACACTTGATTTCCTAAAGCTTCTCACCCTGTAAGACATTAGACACACTGCACAAATGGGAAAACCAAAGATAAGTTCGACGGCGGTCGATTTGACCGATCTTACAATATCACAAGCCTGCTTTTTCAGGCGTTGAACACGTCCGAAAAAACCCGAAGACGAACTATAGGGAAAAGAAAGAGATCCCGCCCCATGGGGAAACGACGGGCGGCTTTTGTTTGCCGTCCGTATTCCTCCTCAAAGAGGACGGTGAGAACGCGGACGGTCTCCGCGCCGTTTTTTTCGACAAACAATTCATGGGATGGCTTCTGGGGTGTTTTGGTGCTGGTCATGTGCTTTTCCTTTCCGTTGAATGACCGGGCACGATGCGCGGCCTTGTGCGGTTGGAAAGGGACGGGCCGCTAGAGCCTCAAGCAAAGGCGGAGAAAAAGCCCTGGGCAGGGGAAGCGGCAAGGGCTAAGGGCTTATGATCGCATGATTTCATGACTTCATGACGCGCGGGAAAGCGGACAAGGGCCACCCGGAGGCGGCCCCTGGCCGGTCAGGCGGCGGGCGGTTTGGCGTTGGCGAGCGCCTTTTCGCAGAGAGCGGCAATCTTGTAACTGTCGCTGTTAAGGCTGGGGACCTGGAAGCAAGGGGCTGTTTTCAGGGCCGCATGGGCCGCCTCGAGAGCTTCGAGCAATTGGCGGGCGGCGAGGCGCAAGGCCATGTCTTCGCTCCGCCAGACGGCAAGCTGATCCCCGGTGTCGCTG
>MVQL01000091.1 GCA_002067205.1 Pelotomaculum sp. PtaB.Bin104 | reverse complement strand
GAATTCGGGTACCGGTGCATTTGCCAGGCCGGCCAAAAGCGTGAGGACCTGCGAGGTTGGCCGATAGTGCCGGCTGCAAAGGTCAGGCCAAGGCTGGACGTTATAAAAGGCGGCAAGGATGTGACCGGGCAAATATCGTTTATGGATGACGTGTAAAGCAGCTGATCACGCATTGTCACGCACAAAAAAGAGGTGTTGACCTTGTTGAAAATCTCCGGGGGGGGGACTTACTAAAACAAGAACCTCCTGCCCTAAGTGTAGATGTAACTCAGTGCAGACGTTTCCGGCGCCAGCAGTGACGTACTATTTCTGCCAGTGGTGCCGGCACAAGTGGAAGGATGGTGAAACCACATGGGAACGCCAATACCGTGCAGGGAGCGCGAACAAAAATCCGTCGGCAGTGGGCCGGTTGTAAGTTATAAACTGCAGCCGGAAGAGGTTAAGGCCAGGTTTAGGACAAAGCCTGATCGTGATTTTAACGGCGTACTAAGTTATAACTCTGTCCGCAGGGCTATGCGTAGGTCTGTGGATCAGGTGGGAGCTGCGGACCTACTGGGCATTAAACTGGAGGACTTGGAGCAATACATTAAACGTTATAAAATCAAGCCCTGCTATGGGCCGAAAGTGGGAGGGAGAAGAAAAATGCAAACTGTAACTGACGAAATAACAGGCGAAAATGCTGTTTTGGCCGAAAATGCGAATGTTTCTGCCGGCCAGGCCGAACCGGGGGGGGTACAAACCACGCAGCCGCCTGAGGCTCCGCCAAGGAACAGGCGAGAAAAGATCTGTGAACTCCTCACTAAGGAGAAGTTTTATGAGTATAAGAAACAGGGCCTTTCCAACGAGAAAATCCTCGAACAGATCGGACTTACCCACAGCTGGCAGGATGCTCTCAGTTTGGTAAGCCGCCAAGAATGGGGATTTGACGGGCGGCAGTTTAAGGTAATGTTGCCGACAGCGGACGACGCCGGACAGCCGGAGCCGGAAGCCGGTAAGGCCGAGCCTGCCGAAAAACCGATCCCTGCCGGGCACATGACAATAACCGAACTGGTGCAGCTGCGCGAAGAGCTTATAGAGGACTTGGATGACATTACCCGGATCATGGGTAGTATCGGTGTTTCGCCAAGGATTGATAAGTTACTAGGATACTACCGCGATACATTTCAATACACATTGGACAAAATTGACCATGTATTCAGCATAACCAAGATTGCAATTTAGTTTCCCTGGAGGTACCACCATGGCCGACCAGCGCCGGAATAACTTCATCGAAATTAAACTGCCGGGCTGCACGGTATTTCTGTTGCCGGCGGAAGTAAACAGACTCCTTTTACTGGACCAGGAGTTGTTTGCCGAAGCGATCCGGCGCGGAAAGGCCATACTCCGGAGAAGAAACGAAGAGAAACGGAGGGAAAAAAGATGTCGTTAAATGGCATGAGTACATTTGTGCATCTTAAACCACATCAGATTATTCGCGGTGGCAACGTCAGAAAGAACTTTGACGAAGCCAAACTCCAGGAACTTGCTGAAAGCATCAAAGAAAACGGGATTATTGAACCTCTGATTGTTAGGAGTGACCCTGAAAAAGCTCCTGATTTCAATAATGATTCTTTTGAACTTATAGCTGGTGAGCGCCGGTTACGTGCAGCGAAGCTAATTGCTTTAGACACGGTCCCTGCAAGGATTATGTACATTGAGAAAAAACAGGCTGCAAAACTACAGTTAATTGAGAATGTCCAACGGGAAGATTTAAACCCGATTGAGGAAGCGTACGCTTACAAGGCCTTATTAAATGAGCATGGCTACACACAGGAAAAGCTTGCTACTGAACTGGGCGTTAGCCAGGCCCACATTGCCAACCGGTTAAGGTTGTTGGATCTCCCGGAAGAGATTCAAGAAAATATTTCACGTGAAATAATTTCACCTTCTCACGGAAGGGTATTGGCCGGCTATAAGAATGTTCCCGTTGAAATAATCAAAAAGGCTGCGGAAACCATCGCTAGCGACAATGTTCCAGTGGCAAAAACGGCGGACCTAGTACGCAAGCAAGTGGCTGACAATGGTATGCCGCTTTATGACCACTGGAGCTCAGAAAAAAAGCCGCAGTTTAAATGCGGCAAGGGTTCTGAATGCTATGAATGCGAACATCGTGCTATGGGGGCAGCATGGGCTAGTGAACAAGATCAACCATATTGCATGTACCGGGAGTGTTGGGACAAGAAGCAGACTGAGGCAATCCAGAAGAAGGTTAAGAAGGCTGAAAATGCTGATGTTGTAGATATTGGCAAGCTGAGCTATAACCAGTACGAGTATTGGTATGAAGAATCTACTGATTATAATCAGTCGGAATGTCATGACTGCGTCAAAAGAAAGCTGGGTAAGGACAGGGGTAAACAGTATTATTGCCTTGATCCCGCCTGCATGAAGAAAAAGAAAACCGCCATGACAAAAATAAAGAATAAAGCCTCGCGGGATGCCTTCCAGGAAGAGTTGCAGAAAATATCTGAACTGGCGGACACTCATATTTATTACCGTTATCCAGTTAGTCAGGAGTTAACAGTTACCCTGGACAGGCAGGCGCTTATTTACCTGACAGCTCAGGTCCTTGGCAGCGTGGATCAATGGGGAGACCGTAAAGTTACAGTTCATAAGTACCTGAAAGACAAGTTCGGCTTGGAGCATGATGTTCTGAAGCGCGGCGCCTGGGGGATGCTCAACAACGAGTGGGAGGTTTTCCGGTCCCTTTTGAGCAGTCTTGATGAAAGGCGACTACTCCGCGTTATCTTTGAATGGCCGGCAGTTGCCCGGGGCCTGGAAGGCGCAGAGGGATGGTTTCTGCACCAGGTATTAGATTGTATGCCGACAGGGTATCAGTCGGAGCCGGAACAGGTTGCGGGAACAGAGGAGTTTGGTGAAGATGACAGCAAGCCGGATCCTGTCATCGAGAACGTTAAAGAAACCGAAGCAACCGAATTGGACGCGACTCTTGTTGGGACCGGGGAGGAAAAACCATACGAGGTGCCGGAAGAAGAAGTCGGGCATAAAACTGGAGAGAAATCTCAGGAATTGATCAATGAAGAGCAAAACCAGGATCCTGTCCATGCACTCATCGGTCGCACCATCAGGACTCACTACAACACTGGTGGAGTAGTTACCAATGTAATTGGTCCCAAAAATGACGAATCATATACCATAAATTATAAAAAGAATCTTAATGATCGCAAGTTTTGTATTATTCACGGAATCACTGTTAGGGATGGTGTAATTTTATGTGAAGGTGTCCCGTTGACCATCATGGAACAGGAGCCAGTAGAACCAGTTAACGAAAACGGTATTGAGGTTGAGCCTAATACCTACATCGACGACAAGGGGCGCCTGCTTTTCGTGAGTCCGGGTATCAGCGGTGGTGACACCTGGATGACCTGCTACACCAAAAACGGAAAAGGCAGTCATAGACTGAAAAGCCCGGTTCTCCCGCTCAGAAATACCCGGGAGGAAGCCCAGTTCGACCTTGATATGTATGCTAAAAATAAAGGGTATAAGCTTGCCGCGGAGGCTGAGCCGCCCTGCGAAAATGTCCAGGATATCCTTGAAACGGATGACCTGTGTGATGTTTGGGGTGACTTAGTTGACGAACTGACTGACGAGGAATTGCTTGACGCTATTCGGAGAGAGACCAGGCCCAGCGCAAAGTCAAAACTTCGCAAAGAGGCGCGCCGGCGCAAGTTGGATACCAAGGGGGTGGCCTAA
>MVQL01000090.1 GCA_002067205.1 Pelotomaculum sp. PtaB.Bin104 | reverse complement strand
ACCAGCTAAAGCTAGCGCCCTGCCGATAGCCTGTGTCTCAGCCTTTTCCACGTAATCTCTAAAGTCGTTAGCCATGACCTGCCTGCGACTTTTGGCGAGGCGCTTACCGCCGTCTGAGGGATCACGGTCGTAGATTGTAGCTTCAATACGGGCAAACTGTTCGTTGGTATTTAGTTCAGTTGTTTCAATGTAGCCTTCGGGGTATACCTGCCGGAACCAGAGGATGCGGTACTTGACATCGAGGTAGACGTGGGTTTCCTCAACCCAAGTGTCGTTACCCCGGCTGTCTTTGATTTTGCGCCGCCTTGTCAATGTGCGCAGGTATTTCTCCGGGCTGAATGTCTCGTTACTCATCTAACTTCCTCCTCGTTTTAGTGATATTAAAGCAGGGGAGGCCCCTACATAATAAGGGGCCTCCCCTGCAAAATCATCAAGGGCTAAACACTTCTACCTAAGGCCTCAGCCAGCTTGGTGAGGACATAGCGGCACAGGAAAGCCCCAACTTCGCGGTTTCTCGTTTTAACAGAGATTTCGCTGTTGGGGCTTATGTATACTGGTAGGCTGTAGTTGTTGCTGTTATAGGTGAACCCTATTAATGCCAGAGGGTGGTTGATCATTAGAGGCGGCTTTGACCAGCGGATTGTCATTTTTGAGATACCGAACTGTCTGGCTGTAGTTGGTGGTTGCTGCCAGTACCAGGCTTTCTTCTCCAGGAGCATTGTCAGAGCATTTCTCTTGTTCATGTAAACTGCTTGCGGAGTTGTTTTATCTTTTTCGATTATCTCCGGTACTTCCGCCAGGTAGCCATTGTATCCCGGATCCTCTGAAGCCGGGTCATAGGTAAACCAGGTTGGTGGCTCGGGCACTTCATAAGAGGATGGATCTTGCCAGCGGTAGCGCCTGCCGTTGGTGATATTGAAAAGCATCCAGGCAGGCGTGATGTAATATCGTCCCGTGTCCTCACCAACGGCTACAACACGGGGAGCTTCGCGATATTTGACAGTCTTGAGTTTGTTCTTGCCGCCGCATATCATTTTGGTCTTAACCGGCCGGGGCAGATTGGCCAGAATGCGCACGAATTCGTCCAGGCCCTTCATGGTGTTGTCAATTTGCCTGTTACTGTAATTTAACGCTCTTACCTTGTTCTCTAATCCGGTGCTGTGACCAGTAATTTGACCCTTTACGATATCCTTCTTCTTGCGGACTATTTTGTAGCAGGCCTTGGTTTCAGCCACAACGGGAACATCGGAATAGCCTGCATAAAGGTATTCATTGACGGGCTTCATCTTTTTTAGCTGTTCAAGTGGAGTCAATTCGGAAGGATGGAATACTTTGCTTCGCTGTGTCAGTAGGCGGTGACGATTGGAGAACTGATCAAAGTTGACAGGATAATGGGTATCGGACTCTATGTTGCCGGCGTGGTTTATCCGGCAGAGCCACTTTGTCTCGGAATAGCGTTTAATCACTTCGACAACACCGTAATAAGAATGCAGGTATAGCTCCCCCGCTGGTTGGTGGGTTTTCTTAAATCGCTCGCAGGCTTCAAAGTCAAGGACGTGCTGGATTAGAGGCTTTCCACTCAGGGCAAGTTCGCGGAGCGGTACTACGTCTTTGTTTCCGTTTATCTCTTCAACCAGTGCCTGTCTGTAGTAAAGTTCGTCTGTAACAGGATCATCTGCCGGCCAGAATGGAGAGAGCCCAGACCTGATTGCGGTGCCGGGCTCACGAAGCGTTATCGGAAGTTCCTGCGGTAGGAGCCGTAATATTGTCACGTTACCCAGAGTCACGTGCTCAGCCGGAATGTTTAAATTGCCCTCTATCTCTGCGAAGTGAATGTCGTCGTCATCGTAAGCAACTCTATTATAAGCCAGAGTAGTGATTTTGCTTTTGTCCCGTGCAGACATACTATCATTCCCCCTTTGATATTATCCTTTTGATGGAGTCGAAGTTAGATAATTATTGGTGCCTGAAGCAGCCTCGTAAAGGTTGTAGCAAATGCACCTGCTTGCCCGGTACCCGGGTTCACGCCTGCGGTCGATGGTTTCAAAGGGTAGGATGACACTGGAGACACCCTTCGCTCCGCGACGGCCACTTTTATGGTAGGCACCCCGACCGGCTGCCTTTTTCTCTGCAGCGTCCTTGTTAAGCAGCATTTCAAATGAAAACATAGAACATCTCCCTTCGGCAGTTGTGGTTGCCAGCCATATTTATCGTTGTAAAGGCATAGAAAAAGCCCGGCCAGTTGCTTATTTGCCGGCCGGGCTTACTTTGATTAACAATTCCTTTGGTTGGTAATTTGCACCCTTAGCCTATGATTGTTCCGGCGGCCCTGATGCAGAAGTAAAACGTGGTAACCACCACAAACAGTACGATTAAGTAGAAAGTTACCATCATTACTAATAATGCAACAGAAGTGGCCAGGAATTTAATAAGTGGCCATGCTAACGCTGTAAGCATTAAGCCGGCGACCATGCCAACCGCCACTGTAGTTGTGCTTTTGCAATTATTGGTATCAACAAGCTGAATATCACGGTAACCAATAAAGGTGTATACTACTTTGTGCCAGATACTGGCCAAGAAGTCCTTCAGTTTCTTTAACATCGTAACCACCTCCATTTTTCCATACGAGAATCTAAGCTAACCTCATCTCCAGCCTTCGTCGCTATTACTACTCTGCCCATGCCCGGTAATATGGCACAGAGTGCGCTCCCCTTTTGGGTGACCATCCATGGTATCATCGCGGGTTACAGGCCGTATGTATTAAGCCTGTAGGCTTAACCAAGTCTGGCGCGGCTCATGCTTCTTTATCCTTTGAATAGAAAAGGTGGCCAGTATAAGGCCACCAATACTTATTTTACGAGATTCAAGGAGGGAAGGAATGTCGTCATCTATTTTGTAAGTATGGTGTAATGCTGTTGTATAGCCGTAATAACTAGATACATTTCCAGAACTTTTCAAACAATGTTGAGCAATATACCCCTCTGGACAAGTACTATCCTTCAGTGTATGGCTATTGAGATTCTTTAGTGGTTTTACGGAATTCTCTCAGCGCCATAACCATTGATAACGTCTGGAGGGATATGAAATGTACAAAGATGAAAGTGTTCAGAGCACAAACGATTTCTTCCTCAATGATAACTATTGTCCCTTTACGGAAACAGAAACTCAGGAATCCCTTGCCGCTGTAAGGCCCAACGCATATAATTATACTTCTTTATCAATTCCATTTGATAAGCTTATAATAGTATCGGACTCACCACCTTCTAATTACGTGACGACATTTGCAAATTCATATTCTCAATCCAATTCTCCTTATAGAAACATAGTCAGCTTGCATAAGTATGGAAAGCACGTTACGGTAATGTGGGATCCAGATTACCGTAAGTTCCCATTTACTGTTGTCATAGTTAATCCATGGGCATTGGGTTTTACTGCAGATGATGTTTATAATTTGGTTTGCTGCCTGCTACAAAATCGAAACAAGATGATGCTGGCGTCCTATACTGCCATCGTTGACCTTATTGGGTGGAAACAGGAGCAGATCAGTAAAGCACTTTATATATCTCGAACGAGACAGATTAATAATCTTAAATACAAAGGGCAAACGACCTACTTCGGCCGCCGTAAGGCTAGGAGCCAAGTAACCGTTTATGACAAAGCTGAGGAACAAAATCTCTCTGGTATTGTATGGACAAGGGTTGAACGTAGGGTTAGAATCCCTAAGAAAGACAGACCCGAACTTCTGCATTTTCTAACAGGACGCTTCTCTGTGGAACCATTCAAGGAATTACACATCGTCGACATTACAAAACTCAAAAGAAATACAAGGATTGGTAAGGCAGTACATGCTAATGGTATAGGTAAGGCGATTCTCGATAGAAACCTGAGTGAGGTTGAAAGGAAAAAGTTAAGGGAGTTTGCAAAGAAGCCCGTTAATCAATTGGTAGATATTGAAGTTATATTCAATAACATATATAGATGTTGGGTCTCATCAACAATAACAAGTACTCTTCAACCGTAATATATAGGCAATCCCGTTGAGGAACTGCTGTCACTGGATTCGCCGCTGCAGAAGTTACTGCAAAGATTATTTCACAGGCAGAAATGTAGTCGGGGTTATTATAAGCGATGACATTGTCCAGTCAGGTACTAAACTGCCGCCATGATAACTATCTGGGGCGACGAAAAGCTCCAAAAGACCCGGTGGGGCGCCGAACGGCCTTAATGGCATTAAACCAAAACCCTGGTACCGCCGGGAAATGTATCCTATTTCTGGGTGTATAGGGCCTCCCATGTTACGAGAACACACAATTGCCGGTACTATTATCCTCCCTCTGAAAAGCCAGTATCTATGGGTGCTGTGGCAGCCAATTTCATTGAAAGTAGTATCAACCAAATATACGGTGACGACGCTAGCACGCCCCTAAAGGATGCTATTAAAAACAGCAGGGATGTGTACATGCTCATGCTACATGTTACAGAAAAAAGCGACC
>MVQL01000089.1 GCA_002067205.1 Pelotomaculum sp. PtaB.Bin104 | reverse complement strand
GACAGGTGTATGCGGCGTGCTGGCCGCCTGGCTCGGTGAATCCCGTTCGATAAAGGGGCTGCGCCGGGTATTGGGTAATATAGTTCTAACACCCCGGTCCATCGTGATCACCACTGGTTCGCCCAAGACATTATCTGCAGGAAAGATACTCTTCATTAACGGTTTTAAGGTATTTATCGAGGATGACGCTGAAGAAATTTCTTATCAAGTGGACGTAACGGCGGAAGCCGTTGCAGAAACTTTTCCTTGGCCTGAACCGGGTTATGCTGTTGTGGCAGTAAGCGTCAAGGAAGGGCTGACAGCACGTGGATATAATATTGAACAGCAAAGAGCGGCTGTGAAGCTTTGGTTTGATTATTGCTCAAAAGAACAGCCCTCTATCCGGAAAACGGCCGTGTGGGCAGCAGCGGTAATATATGCTTTTACCAGGTTGGAAAAGGAGGAGGAATTAAAACAACAAGATTTGGCGGGACAATATGGCGTTGCTTCTTCCACGATCTCGCTAAAGTACCGGTTGCTGTGCCAGTCATTGGAGCTTGTGACTTATGACGAGCGTTATTCTACAAAAAGACCGCCTTTGAAAAGATTAAGGGGAAATAGAGGTGAGCATCCCTGACTGGGTTAATTGAAGAAGTTTTGATAGCCATTACAAATGTAATATCAGCTATGGGGTATTGGGCAATTGCCATTGGTATGGCTATCGAAAGCGCCAACATCCCCCTGCCGAGTGAAGTGATTTTGCCGTTTGGCGGTTATCTCGTGTCTACCGGCAGACTGGAGTTCTTCATGACGGTACTGGCGGGAACAATCGGGGGTATGGTGGGCTCAGCCTTTTCGTATTATCTAGGCGTCTTAGGGGGAAGGCCGTTCCTGGCCAGGTATGGGCGGTATTTTGGTTTTTCTATGAAGCACCTGGCGGTGGCTGAAAGATGGTTTGAGCAATACGGTGAGGCGACAGTTTTTTTTACCCGGCTGATGCCTATTGTCAGAACTTTTATCTCACTACCGGCTGGAATTGCCAAGATGAATTTCAATAGGTTTCTGATATATTCTTTTCTGGGTTCGCTTCCTTGGAGCTTGTTGCTTGTTTATATCGGCCTAAAGCTTGGACAAAACTGGAAAACGATTGGGTTTTGGTTCCACCGCCTGGATGTTGTGGTGGTTCTTGGTATTGTTGCCGTAGTTGTTTACCTTTGGCGCAAAAAACGGTGATAGAAGTGTGCGATAAAATATTTTCTAATTTTAATAATATGGATTTGGCAGGCTTTAACCTGGTAAATCACACCCTCCATAACTCTGTCTTAAATAAATTCATGCCTTTTCTCAGCAACGCGGGTGGAGGCGGATTGATCTGGATTATTATCAGCCTGATCTTGTTTGCTACCGGAAGGCCCGCGGTTAGAAAAACAGCTTTTCTGATGCTGGTTGCGGTCCTGGCTAGCTATCTGACGGGCGAATGTTTTAAACATCTCTTTCAGAGACTTCGCCCTTTTGAAACATTACCGGGTGTGGAACTGCTGGTAAAGCCGATCCACTCCTTTTCATTTCCGTCAGAGCACGCGGCTAATGCTTTTGCTGCCGGACTCGTACTGATGCGCAAGTTACCCAGGTTGGCCTGGTTTTTTTTCCTGCTTGCGGTGGCAATGGCTTTTTCTAGAGTTTATGTCGGGGTTCATTATCCGTCTGATGTACTGGCTGGCTCTTTGCTGGGGTTGGCTTGCGGCGCATTAGTCTTAAAGTATGAAAATTATTTCTTTCGAAAAAATTGGGGCTGGCAGCAGGAAAACTGGCGTAAGTATTAATTCTTATTGAATTCTATTATCGCAAAATACATAGAATATTTATAGATACTTTGATTACAGGGGGAGTCGGCCATTGCCTTCCCAGAAATTATCAAGAATTACTAATATCTGGTCAAGGATAATTGAAAGCGAAAACGGCAGCCTGTCAACCAAGGTTGTGATAGAGGCCACTGAAGTAATTAAACATGTGGTCAGCAGGGTTGGAAATGATCTTATCCTGGAGTCTGCTGGTGTCGCAGTCAATATGCCGGAGGGCTTAATTGAAGTAAATGACGGTCTGGTCAGGGAGATATTTTTAGAGCAAACCGGCGCTGGTGAAGCGGTAGTGCGAATTGTCGCCGAACATCCATGCGAATATAAGGTAATAGAGACTGAGGGCATACCGGCGAGCACCGCTGTTATCCTGAACCGTGCCTACTTGACAAATTTGATGAGGAATAAAAAGATTGTGATTGATCCCGGGCACGGGGGAGATGATTGGGGAGGGAAAGGTCCGGTTAACCTTGTGGAAAAAAATGTTGTGGTATTAATCGCAAGAATATTAGCCGATATATTTAACAAGGTTGGAGCGCAGGTTTTTCTGACCAGGACTGGCGATGAAAATATAAGGTTTGAAAAACGGTTTGGGTTGGCATTAAAGGAGAAGGCTGATCTGTTTATTGGCATTCACACCTATTCCGCAGGGAACAGTAAAGTTAGCGGCGCCTCGGTGCGCTACAAAACATCCTGTGACCGTAGCCGCACTATTGCCGGCATGATAGATAAAGAATTGGTTAAAAAATTGAAAGTTGAGAACAGAGGTGTTAAAGAATCTCCGGATCTAGTCTTTCCCGGCGGCATTCCCGGCGTGGAAGTGGAAGTTGTGACGATAACCAATTGGGTTGAGGAAGGTCTTTTACGTAGTCCCACCATCCATAAAAAAGCGGCGGAAGGCATATTTATCGGGGTAAAAAATTATTTTGCCGCCGCCGGTCAGCAAAATGAGGTGGTACAGTGATTTTAGGCAGGATCCCAATCAGGACACATATAATTACCGAAAAAGATGATATGGTTGATGTGGTGAAAAAATATACCGGCGAGGTCGCGGAAAAAGGCGATATTATTGCCATGGCTGAAAGCGTGGTGGCGATCACACAAGGCAGGGCTATTTTGCCGGATACCATTAATCCAGGTCTATTGGCAAGGTTTTTGTGTCTTTTCCCGGGGAAAGACGGGAGCCTTGCCACGCCTCGGGCAATGCAGTTGGCGATCCGGGAAGTTGGCAGAACCCGGATCATGCTTGGTGTCATTGCGGCGGTTATTGGTAGGATTATTCGCCGCAAAGGAGATTTTTACCGGATTGCAGGCCGCCAGTTAGCGCAGATCGATGATGTGGCCGGGACCATGTGGCCTTTTGAAAAGCACATTATTCTCGGGCCCAAAAACCCGCATGATGTGGTAAGAAGGATAAAGGATGTTACGGGCGTGGAAGCAGTCATCACTGATGTGAATGACATTAGAAAAGTTGATATTTTAGCCGCTTCTGAGGGAGTTGACCAGAATAGTCTGATTAAAGACCTGGAAGATAATCCTTTTGGTAATGATGACCAGCAAACACCGATCATTGTTTTAAAAATGGCTAAGGACAATACATGAAAAGCTTTGAGTCAATCCGCCAGCCCGTTATTAACGGGCTTTTTTCTCTCGGATCTTGTTTGAATAACGTTATCAACTTTTGAGATAATAATTTTAAAGCCGCACTGGCGGTTTTTTGTTGCCGGAAAATTAAAGGGGGTTAAAATATGCTGGCGCGCTTTTATGGCAAAGTCCTTTTTATTTTAATTGTAATTATATTATCTATTTCACCGGGAGCGGCATATGCGGAATTACCCAGGGTCACCGCAGATGCCGCCGTGCTGATTGATGTTGAGACCGGGCAGATCTATTACGCCAAAAATCATATGGTTAGACGCGAACCGGCCAGCCTCACGAAGATTATGACGGCAGTAATAGCTTTAGAAAATGGCGACTTAAACGATGTTGTCACAATCGGGGGAAAGACCGCCGCTGTCTCAGAGGGATCTACCATCGAACTCAACAAGGGTGAAAAAATTACTCTCGGAGAATTGTTGAAAGCGGCGCTTGTCTGTTCCGCCAATGACTCTACCGTGGCTATAGCTGAGCATGTGGGCGGTAGTCATGACCGTTTTATTGCCCTGATGAACAAGAAGGCGGGCGCATTGGGGCTGTTTGGCACCAGATTTGTCAATACTAATGGCTATCATGATCCAAACCATTATACAACTGCTTACGACCTGGCGGTCCTCACGAGATACGCTCTTGGCAACCCGAAGTTTAACGAATTGGTTCAAACCAGGGAAACAACAGTAAGGTGGATAGAACCGGCTAAAAGGGAAGAACAAATAAGTAATACTAACCGCTTGCTTACCAGTGGTTACGAGGGAGTGGACGGAGTGAAAACCGGTACCACTTCAATGGCGGGCAACTGCCTGATTGCATCTTCTACCAGAGATGGACGCCGCTTGATAGCTGTCGCGTTGCATAGTGACAACCGCTACCAGGATTGCGCCAAAATGTTCGATTATGGTTTCAACGTAATCCGTCCATTATCGATAATAACTTCAGGACAAGCAGTTGCAAACCCGGT
>MVQL01000088.1 GCA_002067205.1 Pelotomaculum sp. PtaB.Bin104 | reverse complement strand
TTCTCACCGCTTTGCCGATGCTGTTACCTGCGGCTCTTACGTCCGTCTGTGGGTTGGCTGTCGGGGATGCAGTGTTGGTTTGTTGGGTGGTAACCTATACTAAAATAGACTAGCTGTCAATACTATTTTCGTATAATATATAAAAAAATACTAAAACTGTATAAGGGTCGGGATTTTTAAAAAAAAAGAAAGCCCCAGGAAGGGGCTTGAATGGAACGAAGATGTTTTTAATGCAAAAAGTTTATTTCCAAGTACCTGTTAATTTCGTAAAATCCACCAAAGATGGGTTTATTACCCTTACAGCAATTCCTGACCCGAAAGGCGCAGCCCATGTCCTTCCGCTTGGTTGATGCCACGTCTTGACCTCAATCACAGCATTGGCCCCCATCCTGCGGGCTTCATTTGCCATTGCCTGCAGAGCTGTATCTGAGGATTTATACCAATCCTCTCCAACCTGTATAGACCCCAAAACATCATATTTTAAAACCAGTGGCAATTGTTCGTTTGTGAGGAAGATTCTGTCTCCTTGCTCAGGATCAAGGCTGAGCCGATTCTTGTTTCTTTCCTCCATTTCCTTTGCTTTTGTTGCATCCTTTTCTAATTCAAAGGTATATTGTTCTTTATATCCCATAATCCAGGGCAGAGCGAACAAAGGCGGCGCGAAGAAACGATGGATATAAAGATCGTCCTTTTTTATCGTTGATGACTTATCTTTGTATCCATATTTTTGAAGCAAGATATTAACTGTATGCCCGGAAACAGCCTTATCCTCGTACTGTATCGGGGAAACTCCTATAAATTCCCCGTCTACACTGACTCTTGCCCCTTGAGGGTAGGTATTGAGCACTGTTTTGCTAACACAACCGGAAAACGTAAAAGCAACGATGAGAAATAACAGCGTGAACAATTTTTTCATATTTTCCCCTCATTTGACTCAAGTATTTGAAACTTTACTAGATATTTAATGGCATAAAACGGGATTTTATGTCAAGTAGCAGACTGCGTTTTTGTTTTTCATTTTTTTTCGTCCTCGCCGTTGCCTGATTGGATAGGGGAAGTTAAATTTTTGCTTCCTTTGGACTTCTTTGGCTCCGGATGCTTTTTATTAATTCCCTCCTTTAAAAGCCTTACTTCCTCTTTAAGCAATTCTATTTCTATTTTGTATGTATCTATAATCTTTTGATTTTCTTCCTGCACTTTTGACAGCTTATATTCATGTGCTTCATTGGCATTAACTGACTCATAAAAGGAATCAATATTCATTCTCAGGGAATCTGCATAGCCAGTTTTTGATCTAAGCACCTTTACGGCCTTTTCCCCATATTCCCTTTCTGTCGGAGAGCATTCCACGTTACATGATTCACTCTCGTTTTTATTTACACCGTCAAGTTTTATTAAATCATCTAATCTGCACCCCAGAGCTTTGGCGATAGCCTCAAGATCAACTATGGTGGCATCCTGTTTCCCTGTTTTAATTTCACTCCATTTTTTTTGAGCAGCCCCTGGGGTTTTTTCCTTAAAAGCCTTAATGGCAAGTATTTTTTGATTTCGCTTGCGCCGAAGCAAGGCAATTCTTTCGCCGATGTCTTTTTTTGAGTTCATATACGATTTTAGTATTGACCTTTAGTCTAAATTAGTATAGAAAGCTATTCCATGAATATTCACGAGTGGCAAACTGAAAATAATATCTCCAATAAGGACATGGCAAGAATGCTAGGAGTCCACGTATCTTATTTAACTCACTTAAAAAACAATCCGAAGCGCAGAGTATCCCCAGAGTTAGCACTTAAGGTCGAGAAGATTACCAAAGGTTCTATAAAATTACGGGAATTGCTGTTTCCAAAGGACGATAAGTCCATTGCCTCACCGGACAAAAACAAAGGGGATCGGGCGCAGATATCCTGATGAAGCTCCCCAGCTAGTCGGTTTGTACCCGATTCTCTTTTAACCTTAGGAAGGAGAAACGATATTGATGCCAAGAAAACAAAGATGTGATTGCTGCGGTCGGATGATTACCGTCCAAACGAGGAAAGGAAAGCGGATCTGTACACACTGCCGGAGCCGGATAGTTGAGGCGGAAAAAGTCGGGCTCACATTCGAGCAGGCACAACCGATAATTGCCGAAGCCGCCAAAACTGCAAAAGTCGGAGCAGGCGGAAAGATCGACTGGAAAGAAATCAAGAAAGCAATCAATCCCATACCAAAACGAGCAAATAATGGTTTTGCGCGCACTATGGCCGATAAAATTGAAATCAGTTTGAGGGATTACCCGATTGAAAGGGCGAAATATAACAGCCTGGACAATGAAACCAAGGGAAAGATTATAAAAGATCTTAGAGATATGCTGTTTGATGCTATGCGGGAGGGGTTGGTGTAAATGCCAGAACTCTCCATAACCATTCCCGGAACAATCAGGATCAAGAAAAACTCAAAAAGAATCTTCAGTATGGGGAAATACAAAAAAGTCCTTCCCTCTGAAGCCTACCTTCTCTGGGAAGAAAACGCCAGGGCGTTCATCCGGCAATCAAGCTCGATCATGCCGCCGTTAACCCGTCCGGTGGAAGTAAAGGCGCTTTGCTATATCAAGGGGCATAAACCGGATTTAAGCGGGGCGCTGGAATCAGTTGGCGACGCAATGCAGGGAATTATCTGGGCCGACGACAAGCAGATATTTTCGTGGGACGGAAGCCGGGTGATTCATGACAAGGACAATCCGAGAACTGAAATTACGGTTAGATGGTAAACTTATGAAATTCTATCATTTCACAAGCCCGTACCACTTAAAGCCTATTATGGTTCACGGTATCACTCGCGGCGTTATACCAACCGGAACATTATTAAATCCGCATTTTGTTCATGGATACCAATGGCTCACAATAAACCCTGAATTTACACAGTCATGGAATGAAGGTTCATCGCTGCCATATAACCGTTGCGCTTTTCGGTTAACAATCGAAATACCAAGGCAACAGCGGAATAAAATTATCGAATGGCTAAAGGTGTGCGACAAAATATCAACCATGGCTGATGATCTTAACGGTTATGGTGATCCACAAAACTGGCGGCTGTATCACGGGGAAATTCCACCTAATTGGATAATGGCGGTAGCAAATCAGAATTATGGTGAGGTAAGGCGCGGATAAATGGCTGAAGGCTGGATAAGTCTCCATAGAAAATATGCCGAAACTGAACTGTGGTTATCAGAACCATTCACCCGTGGTCAAGCATGGGTTGATTTGTTGATTTTAGCAAATCACAAGGACGGTTTTATTAGGGTAAGGGGTCAGCTAATTCCCGTTAAACGTGGGCAAGTTGGATGGTCTCAGGAACGCTTAGCCCAGCGTTGGCAATGGTCTCGAAAAAAGGTGTCTAATTTTTTACGAGAACTTGAAAAAACGGCACAGCAAATAGAACAGCAAAAAAACAACATTTCCACAATAATTACAATACTTAATTATGACGCCTATCAAATAAAGGAACAGCAAAAAGAACCACAGAAGCACAGCAGAAGCACAGCAGAGGAACAGCAGAGGAACACTAACAATAATGGTAACAATGAAAACAATGAAAATAAAAAAGATAAAAAACATAAACGCGCTGACGCGCCTTTTGTTCTTCCTGATTTTATCCCACAAGAAACTTGGAATGCCTATCTTGCAGTAAGAGACAAGAAAAAAGCAGTAAAAACCCCTTACGCTTTAAACCTGATAATTAAAGAGCTTCTTAAAATCCAACAGATTCATAATCACGATCCGGTTGCTGTGTTGAACAAATCAATAAAAAGCGGCTGGGTCGATGTATTCCCATTGAGAGACGCTGATATCCCAAAACCAAAGTCAAGATATTTCCCAGATGTTCCCGATAACTGGAGGATGTGATGATAGCCTACAAAGTAATCCAAATAATCCATAAAGCCTGCTTTTACTACGAGCGCAAGATCCCCAAAGACGACACGATGGATTTGTGGTGCGACAAAGTTAAATCAATCCCTGACGAGGCCGCAGATTACATTTCACAGCACATCACAGACAGCGACATACCCCCAAAAAATTACCCTTCTGTGTTTTGGGCTTTGTTCTACGCATGGCAGAAAGCAAACCCTGAAAAAACAGCAAGAAAACAGGATTACTTTGAATGCCCTGATTGTCACGAGGGGATAATCTACGCCTCCAAAAGAAAAACGGAGGGCGGAATTGCTTATAAATATTTTTTCCGGTGCTGTAAGTGCAGGCAGAATCACGTCCAGGAATATCCGAAGGCTTACAAGGACGATTTAATCAAGCATGGTTATGAAATATGTAATCCATCGAGTGGATCATTAACTCAGGAGGAAAAGAAAAAGACAATCGAAACCATGAAAAAATTAGGGGTCATGGTATCGCCTCCCGAGCCAACGGTATAGCCAACGATATGCCGGGTATAGGCGACAAAATAGCAACCGTT
>MVQL01000087.1 GCA_002067205.1 Pelotomaculum sp. PtaB.Bin104 | reverse complement strand
TGGGGTTGTTTAATTATTTTTAGATAATAATATTTTAGAACTTAATCTGAAAAACTTAATAGCTGTGCTGACTCAATGTCATTTTCCTGTGTAGCGGCAGGGGACAATTAAATAAAAAATGGTGGCGCAACAAAAGGATGTTGGAAATAATACCCATGGGTTGCGCTAATTGTGTTTTTGTTTTGAGTAAAAAATAAACTTTATTGACAGGGTTGAATTGTTGCCTTATAATGTAGATAGTATATGAATTAAACTGGGGATTTGTGTTTTGCAAAGTATAAACTGCTCATTCGGGCGGTTTTTTTATTTTTTAAAAAAGGAGTTGATAGTGTGACAGTAATTGAACTTTGTCGGCGCGCAAAAGGTTTAAGCGGCGTACAACTTGCAAAGAATCTGAATTTAAGCCGGGTGGTAGTCAGCAAAATCGAAACCGGTCATAAGACGTGGCCGCGACTGCGACGGGACGTCAGTGAGGCTTTAGGGGTTAATGAGGATGTTTTATTTGATGAAACCGGACGAGCTAGGGTGGTCCCGGAATCAGAGCTGTTAAAGTTATTGATAACAAAGGTTAATTAACAACTGAAAACCATGCCCGGTCTATTAGACCGGGTTTTTTTGATCCTTTTTTAAGGAGGTGAAAAAATGGAATATGTCAGTGCATGGGAACCGTTGCCACTGCTGCTAGGGACTGAGGAAGCGGCACGTGTCCTTGGTTATAACCAGGCGCGCGTCCGGGAACTTTGCAAGGCAAATATTTTGCCTTGCGTCAGGTTGGGCAGGGCTTACCGTATCCCCAAGGAAGCACTCAGGACCTGGGTCCTGGAGCAGGCCAAAATAAGAACCCGGTCGTGGCCGGGGGAGCAAAACTTTTCATCCAGGGAGTGACAAGCTCCCGTTCAGAAGGAGATTTTCAGTTGTCTACGGTAAGTATAGCACAAAAGCAGGAAATGAACCATATCTGGCACGACATTATTGCTAATCTGAAAGGGTTGTCCGTGGAGGATGTTTACAATCGATACGTCGGCGGTGCCATGCGGGTACGGGGTAATAAAGGTTATGTGAGATGTTGGCATGCCGATGGAGACACGGACAGACATCCGTCCGGTGTTTTATACCTGGCAGAGAATAGGTGCTGGTGTTTCCGGTGCGGCCAAGGCGGGAGCACGATCGATTTGGTGATGCAGACCTTGAACATAGACTTCAAGGAGACGGTCGGGATGATGTCCGCTGATTTCGGAATCTCGCTCCCTGGCAATTCACGCGAGGAACGCGAACAGGCACAGCAGGCAGCGCGTGAGCGCACTGTCAGGCGAGAGCTTGAATCCCGCTTCAAAGAAAAAGAAAATAACATATATCAAAAGTTAGCAACCCTGCACCGGGCGATTGACCGTAAGATTGCAGGCATAAAGACGGTTGAGGACTTGGAAAGGGTTGGTGGTTTGTATCACGTAAAGCCAGTGTTAGAGCAGGTATTGGAAACGCTGAGGACCGGAACGACAGCCGAGCGTCTGGCTGTCCTGAAGTCGGAGTCGGTAAGGCGGTGGTGCAAATGGCAGTAGACACAGCCCTTCCCTCTCTTGAGGAATTGCAAGAGGTGCTTGCAGATGAATTAGGGCAGGAGCAGGAACAAACGTTTGCGGCAAGGTTGGCAGTGAATATACCTGCGCTGTTGGAACAGATGGAGGCGTTGGACATCAAAGAACGTCTAGCCTTCTTTAAAGATTTGATACTACCGGAAACTGCATGGCTGGAGCCGCTTGAACGCGATAATGTTATCTATGAAGCCTGGCGCTTATTAAAGCCGGTCGGCGTGTCCAAAGATAGCATAAAAAAAGAGGTGTTCGCCCGGATACCAAAAGACAATCAGTCAACGAGGGAATTTGAACAAAGGGACAATAAACTCCCGGCTGTTTATGATGAGTGGAAAGAATTGTTGGCGAAAACCCGTTACTGCATAGAAAATAGCGGGTTTTTATGTTATATGAAGCATTTGCCGGACGGTGGTGTTGAACCGGTTACAGTATCGAACTTTATCGCCCGGCCCATAAAAGAAATCACACGAGACGATGGAATTGATACCGAAAAAATGTTTGAGATAACCGGTTTATTAGCTGGTGGTATTCCACTCCAAACTGTAACTGTTCCCGCGAAAGAATTTGCCGGGATGGGGTGGGTTGTTGAGAATTGGGGTTTGTCCGCGTGTCTGGAGCCGGGAGCAAACGCAAAGGATCGGGTGCGGCATGCTATTCAAAGTTTGGCTCACGATATCCCACATGAAAAGATATATGTCCATACTGGCTGGCGAAAAATAGAAAATAAATGGGTGTTTTTACACTCTAACGGTGCAGTCGGTGCGGAAAATATTACAGTGGATTTATCCGTTAGTGGGCTTAACAGATATACACTACCGGATTCTACTGACGATGATGCTGTGGAGTATAGCCTGAAACTATTAGAGGTAGCGCCAATGGAGGTTACGATCCCGCTGTTCTCGTTAGTTTATTTGGCTCCGTTATCCGAACCTTTACGACAGGCAGGCATTGAACCGGCCTTTGTGTTATGGTTGGTTGGGTTGACGGGAAGTTTAAAATCTACGATTGCCGCGCTTTTTCTTTCTCACTATGGGGAATTCGTAGGAAAGAATCTGCCGGCTAGTTTCCGCGATACTCCCAATTCATTAGAAAAAAAAGGTTTTTTAGTGAAAGACTGTATTTTAGTGGTTGATGACTTTTATCCGTCAAGTAGTTCGTTAGAAGCTCAAAAAATGAAGCAGGCGGCCCAGCAGATACTAAGAATGTACGGTGATAGGACTGGGCGTTCACGGATGCGAGCCGACACGAACTTGCAACAGACTTATGCGCCACGAAGTCTTTGTTGTGCAACAGGTGAAGATTGCCCGGACAGTGGACAGTCCACAACTGCTAGATTTTTAGCCGTTGATCTCAAGAGGGATGATATTGATATTAAGCTCTTGGGCGAACTACAGGCAAACACTGGTAAATTGTCGCAAAGCATGAGAGGTTATCTTGAATGGCTAGCGCCGCGCTTAGACGATGTTCCAGAAAAGCTTAAAAAGTGGTTTGTCCAGTACCGTCAGAAAGCCACAGAAGGTAAGCAACATGCCCGCTTGCCTGAAGTTGTAAGCTGGCTTTTTATGGGGTTGGTTAGCGGGTTAGATTATGCGAAGCATACGGGCGCGATCAATGAAGAAATAAAGAAAAGTATACAAGGTGCCGGTTGGCAAGTATTAATGAGATTGGCAGAACAGCAGTCCAGGCGAATCGTAGACGAGCGGCCCGCCATTAAATTCCTTGCTATTATTAGTGAATTATTGGTATCGGGTGCTGCATGCGTTTACAACATACACGAACCAGTACCAAAGGAGAATGAAGTCAATTTCATTGGCTGGAAAGATGAACGTTGGTTCTACCTTTTGCCTGACACGGCGTATAAGATCGCGGCCCAATTTTGTAGTGGTCAAGGCGGCCACTTTCCTGTCACTGCCCGTACACTATGGAAAAACCTTGACGCAGAGGGCTTGATCTTCACAGAAAAAAATGGAACAGAAACTCGCCGGTTAATTCAGAAGAGGATTGGTGGCGAGAAATACCGCGTCTTGCAATTAGATGCCGCTGCATTAAAAAATGTCTAGCCCATATGTTAAAATTTCCGGGTACTTCGGGTACTATTAACTTCAAAGTCAACTAGCCGTAAGGCTGAGGCAGTACCCGGAACAAGAAAAAACCGGGTACTTTTTCGGGTACTGAGTACCCATTTCCGGGTACTGCTGAAAAAATCATATAAAAGTACCCGGAAATAGTACCCGGAAAATAGTCAGAGTACCCGGAATTAAAAAAAAACGGGTACTGGTTAATCCGTTGAGGTTGTAGGGCTGAGACGGTTATGTACCCGATGTACCCGGTTTTTAATATTGGAGGTGGTATCAAGGTGTATGAAATATCGGCCCGTATGCAGGAGCAAATAAAAAGATACACCAAACCAACACAAACCGCTCCAGTCATTACCGAAGAAGAGGATCAACTAATCCCTTCAACTGCTCCCGTAACTGTTTGCGGCAACGTGATCCCATTGCACCGGATGCGGCCATCCTGCCAGGCTGCCGGCCACTGCTTAGGGTTGACGGGTGAGCGCAATTGTAGCCTTTATCCCGTTCGGCTGGGCTGGTGCCGAGAGCGAACCCAAACAAAGTAAAATTTTCATAAGGAGATGAAAAAACATGCTTGTTTGTCCCGTGTGTAAAGCGAAGATAGAACATGTATTCGACGAAATGCGAGAAATCCAACGTCAGGAGTGGATTGCCGATTGCTCCCAGGGATGGTACGAGATTGGCAAGGAGTTGAAAAATAAACGAAAAACGCTTGGAATCACCGTCAGGCGGGTG
>MVQL01000086.1 GCA_002067205.1 Pelotomaculum sp. PtaB.Bin104 | reverse complement strand
TACCCCTCCGACCACTTTCGAAGTGTTTTTAGTGGTAAAGCGCTTATTCCCGGGGTCAACCCGCTCCGGTGAAAATGACAGGAAAAAGTCCCGGCCAACTTTCAAGCCGGATTCCTCTAGTATAGGCAGCATCACTTCCTGAGTTGTGCCGGGATAAGTGGTGCTTTCCAGTGTGATCAGCTGTCCCCGGCGCAAATACTTTGCAGTCTGCCGGGTGACATTAATTATGTAAGATATGTCGGGTTCCATATTTTTAGTAAGGGGAGTGGGAACGCATATTACAACCACATCGGCTTCAGTTAATATGTCAAAACTGGTATAAGCTTTAATCTTATTTGATAAAACAAGGTCACTCAATTCATCATCTTTTACGTCGCCGATATAGTTCCGGCCTTTATTTATCATATCTACCCGGCGCTGGTTCTGATCAATGCCTAATACCTGAAAACCCACCTTGGCTTTTTCCACCGCCAGAGGCAACCCCACGTAGCCCAACCCGACAACCGCTACCTGCGCCTCTCTGCGAATTATCTTCTCTTTTAGATGCCCGGACTCAGGACATTTCCCTGCCGCATCTGGTACCGGATAAACCATCTTTCGACCTCCACGGACCATTAAAATATTCCTACTGTGATCTACTTGATTAAAGGCAATTGACTCAAGCCTTGATACTGTTCTTTATACTGGGGAACAAGAGTTAAGGCCTGCTCGGATAGCTCTTTCGCTTCCGCGTCTTTACCTTGCTTGCCTCTTAAGATACTCAACCATAACAATGCCTCGCCCTTTGTGTTGTCATCTCCGCCGGCTTTTTGCAAATTTGTCTCGGCTGATTGCCAGTCTCCGAGAAAATACTGGGCGATTCCCACATTCAATGAAATCGCGGGCGTGGATGTCATATAGGGAGCGACATTCCACAATCTTTTTTGCACCTCATTTAATCCGGCCATCTTTTCTTCAATAGTTACAGGGACCTGTAGTAAATTATCAAAATACTGCCTGGACATATCTTTATTGCCCGCTATTAATTCGTTTATTCCCGCGATAAAATATGCACGGGTCATGAATTCATACCATTGTACCTGGTATGGAGCCAACTGAACCGCTTTTCCCGCATATGTGATAGACTCCGCGGATTTTTTGGTATTTATGAAAAGACTGGCCATATCAGCATATCGAAGGGCACTGTATTTACTTTTATCAATCGCTTTTTGAGCCTCGGCCAGACCCTCCTCATATTTGCCCTGGCGCTGGTAAACTAATACCAGATTGCTATGGTAATCGGCTTTAAAAGGGTTGTCTGATATGGCTTTTTGCAGATATTCAGAACCTTTGTTAAAATTTTGCGCCTGTATATATTTGCCTGCCTGCGAAGCATAATTGCCGGCCATTGCCAGGGAACCTGCAAAAAAGACAATTAAAACCGATAAAACTGAAGCCCCGATTAGAATTGCGTTATTTGGTGGTATATATGATTTACTTCTTTTCAAGCTTTCTCCGGATTGCCGCATCATTTTCTCAATACTGCGCACCATTCCGAATAAACTGCAAAGAACTAGGAACAGGGCTGACAGGGAGAGGTCAAAGTCAATTACCGCGTGCAGGCCAATGGAAAGGGCCGCTATGGTAATTATCCAAACCAGCAATCTATGTCCTTCATTTTGCTGTCCGTGGAAAGCGCGGTGGGCGGCCAGTAAAAAGCTCGCCCATATGCCTAAAACCACAACTATCCCCAGAATACCCGTTTCCACCCCTACCTGGAGGTAGTAACTATGCACCTGGTTGGAATCATACAGGTAGCTCTGATATGAACGGTATGCTTCCTGCCATCCGCCGCCTGCCCAGCCCAACAAAGGGCGGTCCCGGATCATTCTTATAGCGTCGTTGAAGAAATAAAACCGCTCGGTCACGTCCCTCAAACGGAAATGATAAGTTTTAATCTTCTCGAACAGTTCGGCGTTTCCGGATAAAATTACGTATACCAAAATCCCCGCTAGGACGATTGAAATGATTGCTCCAATAATTAATTGAACCCTGTGGTTATTTATCCAATCAACTAACCTTCTATTTTCACCCAAGACATATAGTTTTTGCCCTGCCAGCGCCAAAGCCAGTCCGACAAACACCCACAACCATGCCAAGTCCATTTTATCGCCGGCCACAGCGGTCAAAAACCGCCAGATGGCTAGAAAAGAAGGAATGCCAATAAGAATAAAATGAATAATTACAGGTATTTTGTTGCCCTTGGGCAAGCCGATTATAAAAAGAATTAAAACGATAAAGAAAACCAAAAAGCCTCCGTTGGATTTGGTGCCAAGAAGCACGGCCAGCAATAAAAAATTACCCGCGGCATAAAGATACTGATTAAGACTGTCAAAATTCAACCAGGAGGTAACGCCTTTTATTGTAGCTCCAGCGGCTAAGCCGCCTAGCGCTGGTAAACCAGCCCTGCGCCAGAGATAGAAACCGATAAACATTACCGCTGCCAGGTAGCTGGCCAAAGCGTTGGGATATTGGAATGATGAATAAATCCGACCGTTCAGGAAGCCGTCTTTGATATGGGTGATCCCGGTGGCTGTAGCCAGTCCGGCCAACGCCACACCAATGGCGCTTATATATAAGACATGTAGGAGAGTTACAACGTCTTTCTCATCTTTGAGCAGCCGGGATACCAGCCAGTAAACAAGGAAATACAAAGTGGTCTTGACCACCTCGTCCACCGCCAGGCCATAGTTGGCGGCCTGAAAAGCCGATATTATGTAAACTACAGGGAAGGCCAGGATAAAAAAGTCCAGTGGGTGGGAAAGGAACTCTTTGTCACGTTTCGACCACTTCCAGAGCCAGGCAAACCAAAAAATGACAGCTGCTAAAATTAAGGCCCTCTCTTGCTCGGGCTGGAAGAAAAGTCCTCTGAAATAAGGAGGCAGGAACAGTAAGATTGCCAATCCCCAGAAGGCTATAGTATGGACAATCCCCCACTGATCACTTTCTGGTGTTTTCACCATTACGGCTTTCTTTTTTCCCTTTGCAATAACCTTAGGCACTATTTTACAATTCTCCTAACACTTTTATCAATATTTCATAAATTGACACGAAGTTATTTATTCAACACATTCTTACAAATCTCCTTCCAATCCGCCCATTTTTCCGCCAAGGAAAATATTTCAATAGAAGGTATCGCCGACAGCTGCCGTTACATTCTAGTAATTTATGTTTTTATTAAATAGCTGAACCAATCTTTCGTAATTTCCGCAATAGATTCTTCTGTCCACAATGGGGCCTCTCGCCAGTAATCAATATTTCTCAGAAGAAACGATATTCCCTGTTCAAAAGATACTTCCGGGCTCCAGTTTAAGTATTTACCGATCTTAGAAATATCCGCAAGGGAACAGTCCGGTTCAGCTGGACGTTTTGGAATATAAACTTTATCACCGCCTAAAAGCTCGACAATTCTGTTTATGCTGTATGTTTTTCCACTTCCCACATTCAAGATTTCTCCGGAACAATCGGATACAGCCGCCGCATAATAGGCTTTAGTCACATCCGTAACATAAGTAAAATCTCTGGTTTGGCTGCCATCTCCCACGACTGTAAATGGTTTGTTATAAATTTTTTGAGTTAGAAAAATGCCAAAAACAGCTCCGTAAGATCCTGAGATTGCGGCTCGCGGTCCGTAAACATTAAACAATCTCAGTGATATCACTGGCAAATTATAGACTTTCCCCCAGTGCAGCACATATTGTTCTCCAATGTATTTCGTCAGCGCATAAGGGTGTTCCAAACGGATCTCAGCCGTTTCAGGCGTCGGAAACAGAGAAGGGATTCCGTAGCAGGAAGATGAAGCGGTGTAGACAAACTTTTTCACATTATGCGCTTTGGCTGACTCTAAAACGCGCACTGTTCCGTCCACATTGGCTCTGTGATACTCCAAGGGATTTTGAATTGACGGGACCACATTGGCCAACGCGGCCAAATGAAAAACGTAGTCCACTCCTTCAAAATATTGTGTTATATCATCGGAAGCAACGTCAGCCTGTACAAAGCGCATTCTATTTTTGTTTCCTTGAATCAGATCGAGATTTTGCGTTCTTCCTGTAGATAAATTATCAATAATAATCACTTCATGATCTTTATTTAAGAGATATTCCACTAAATGGCTGCCGATAAATCCCGCGCCTCCGGTGACAAGAGATTTCAAAACGGTTTCACACCCTTTAAAGAAAAATGCCCGCTTCATAGACGGGCTTGCTCATAAAGCTAATCTTATGTTAACAAATTAATTAGAAAAATGTCAATATGAGAGACTGTTGTTAAATTTTTATGATCACGTCGCCGCTGGTCAGCGCTTCGACGGTGTCGTACATATTGGTGATGGTCCCCACCCGGAGCTTGTCTTTC
>MVQL01000085.1 GCA_002067205.1 Pelotomaculum sp. PtaB.Bin104 | reverse complement strand
CACTCCATATCATGCAATTATTCAGTTACCTGGCATAAAAGCTAATTATCGTAGTCCTGCAAGGACATAGAATTTTCCTCCACAAAATGATGTTTTATAAAGCCAAACAGCAAGGACGTTAGCACATTTGAAAAATGCGTCAAAGCCTGAGCCACTTGTCTAAGAGTTGCCTAGATAACATGATTGCATCAAGCATCTTTATGGCGATGCAATAGACTCTGCTCTGCCTAGATGGGTTATCAGGCAGGCTATAAATTTTTTACCTTTTCTTGATACAGTAGTTGTATATCAGTAAACGCCCTATGTTCAGCTTTCCTTTTGCTATAGTGCTGAATATTGGGCTGTTTTTCATGCTTGAATTTTTTGGCAGAAGTAATGTTTTATTTTTTATAATATAGTCAATTCCCGAATACAAGGTCATGCCTACAGCGAGCCAAAGCAAATAATCTCCGATAGGTAAATCGGTGAAAATTGAAAAAGGCCAATTGCGCAGCATAATAACCGACAGGGCCAACATTTGCAGTACTGTTTTGATTTTTCCCGATCTTTCTGCAACAATGATTATGCCTTCTCTAGCCGCAACAGATCTTAAGCTGGTAATTACAAATTCTCGCGCCAGAATTACTATGGCAAGCCATCCCGCAATACTGCCTAGTTGCACTAAACAAATCAAAGCTGATGTAATCAGAAGCTTATCAGCCAGAGGATCGATTATCTTGCCGAAATCCGTAATGAGGTTATATTTTCTTGCTAAATATCCATCCAGGGCATCTGTAATAGAAGCTGCGACAAAGATGATTCCTGATATGTAATAGTACTCTTTTGTTAAAAAAATAATAAAAACTGGTATTAATATCACTCTTAATATTGTCAATTTGTTTGGTAAGTTCATACTATCTTCCCTCTTTGAGCGTATAGCCCCTCGTTCGTTTAAGAATGTCTTATGTACAAAATGAAACAGAAAAAAGGTACTTCGACCGTAAATAGCAATCAGACCTCTTCTGCCTGTATGCGGGATCGCGCTTTAACAGAAAGGCATAAAAACTACGTTCCAAGCAATCAATATCGCTGTGTTGTATATAATTGTTTATGTTTTTCCAAAGCACATCTATAAACGCAAGTTCTAATTTCTGCTATCAGAGCCTAACAAAATGCTTTTAAGCTTTTGCCATGCATCATCATAGTTGATGGATCGCAAGCTTGGGAACGCCTTAATAATTCTTATACTCTGAAACCGACTTAGATTAATTAAAGCTTTAATACGTTCGTTATAGAATTCACTTTCTTCAAATTTGCTCATAAGAGACTCTTTAAGTTCTCCGGCCTGGTGTGCGTACTGTTTCAAAAATTGGTTTATTGCCAACTGCATCTTTTTCAGTCTGCTGTTCAGAACCAGAAGATGACGCACAGTTATATACAAATCCAGCATGAGAAAAATAAAAATAATGATTGATAAGACAATCTGCCACCAAGCAGGCAGTTGGCCAATTAAACCTCCGACAAACGGATGAATATACTTGATAAGCAGCACCGCGAGAACACCAAAAACTACGGCCCCTATAAGACAGACACGTCCTTGGATATTGAAACGGTAATTAGTATAATCCCACCATTTCGCATCAAACAGCTTTTCAAGCAAAACCGCGGTAATATATTCAACCGTACAAGCTATAAGCATGCCGGCAAAAAACAGAACAATAAGATTGTCTGTTCTCATATCCAAAATAAATATGGAAGCTAAAGCTCCAAAACCATATACCGGGCATAAGGGTCCATTCAAAAATCCACGATTTACAAGGCTTCGTTCACTTATTGAGCAAATTGCGGATTCATAGACCCATCCCAAAAAGCTATATGCAATAAACCATAAAAAGTATTTTGATAAAATAAACAATTGATTCATCCTTTTTTATTCAGGCTATTTTTCACTGCCAAAGAAGCACAAAGTCATCACATCAGGTCCGGTATGCGCTCCAATAATTGGTCCGATATAGCTGACAGCTATATTCTTTAGTGCAAATCTTTGCTCAACTAAAGATGCAAGGATACCTGCGTCATCAATGCAGTCTCCATGGCCGATGAAGATCGTCTGTTTCTCCGGGCTAACACAGAATTTTTCCATATGGTCGGCAAGCTCTACTAGAGACCTACGGCGTCCTCGTACTTTCCCTCTCAGGATGAGATGACCATCTTTATCAACATGAAGAATTGGTTTCACTGAAAGCATAGTGCCGACGATAGCAGACGTGGCACTTAACCTGCCGCCCCGCTTTAAGTAATTCAAGTCATTCACCGTAAACCAATGACACAGGTGATCACGATTTTGAATTACCCAATCCTTCAATTCGTCTATGTCTAAACCCTCATGCTTTTTTAATGCGGCGTGGTACACGAGCATACCCTGTCCTACGCTGGCGCAACGTGAGTCAACGCAGTATATTTTTCGTTCAGGATACCTTTCCATCAGCTCTTTTGCGGCCATTGCTGAGGATTGATAAGTGCCGCTCAACCCTGAAGAAAGCGATATGTAGAGGATATCCAGACCGCGTTTTAATACAGGTTCAAAATAGTTCAGGTACTCCAAACTGTTAACCAGCGATGTCTTGGCCATGATGCCGGAGCGAAGCATCTGATAGAATCTGGAATATCCAAGTTCTCTGCCGTCAGGATAATGACGATAGCTTTTACCGTCTATTTCAAAATGCATAGGTAAAACAGAAATTTCATGAGTTTCAATCAATTCTGTCGGAAGGTCCGATGCGGCATCAGTGAAAATAATAAAATCGTTTATCATAGTAACCCCCCTGCACCACGGCAGCCGCTTTTATGGCAAGCGCACGCCAGAATAAGTTTCCGAGACTTGAGGAAAGCGCCGGTTTCTTTCAACCGACGGCCTTTCGAGCCTTATCACCGCATTGCGCGCAACCGGCGCAGTTGTGTGATTCACCCCATAGCCTTTCCGCAGTCACAGCCCATTTTTCAGCCGTATCCACACACTTACCGCTCAAGCTGTGCACGTCCTCCGGCTTGACGAAATCCGTCGAGGTCGCACCAGACGCATCCACCATCGCCGCCAGTCTGCCCGGATTGTCCAGAAGAGGGCAGGGCCGCAGGTGGTTGTCGTTAAAGGGCTGATTCCTGTGGTACTGTATGAACAGCGGGGACTGCAGCGCCTTAAGCAGCGTTTTTTCATGAATATTGGAGTCCGAATAATGGATGAACGCGCATGGTTCGATATCCCCGTTAGCGTTGATATGCAGATACCTGCGCCCACCGGCGATGCAGCCGCCCGCATATTCGCCGTCGTTCCAAAAATCCATGGTGAACAGCGGCTTTGTTTCGCGGAAATGACGGATCTGGCGATACATGAACTCGCGCTGTTCGGCGGTTACCATCAGATCGGTCGCCGCGTCCGCCCCCACCGGCATATAGGTGAAGAACCACGCAAATTTCACCCCTTTGTCGATCAGGAAATCGAAAAATTCTTCGCTGCCGATCACCTCGGTGTTATACCGCGTATAGCAGAGAGAAGCGCCGAAGGCGAGCTTTTTCCGTTTAAGCACCTCCATAGCGCGGATAACCGCATGATAAGTGCCCCGGCCGCGACGGGAGTCCGTGACGTCCTCAAATCCCTCAATGCTTAAGGCCGGTACAAAATTTCTGACGCGCAGCATTTCGTCGGCAAACGCCTCGTCAATCAGCGTGCCGTTCGTGAACGCCAGGAACTGGCAATCGCTATGTTTTTCACAAAGACGTATAATATCCGCCTTGCGTACAAGCGGCTCTCCGCCGGAATAGATGAAGAAATATATCCCCAGTTTCTTACCCTGCTGAATGATGCTATCCAGTGTTTCATAGCTCATGGACATCTTGTTTCCGTATTCAGCCGCCCAGCAGCCTGTGCATTTGAGGTTGCAGGCCGAGGTGGGGTCCATCAGGATTGCCCATGGTATGTTACAGCCGTATTTTTCCCGGTTCTTCTCCTGTATGGGCCATCCGATGAAGGTTTCATTCAATATGAAGTTATTGAAAAACGCCTTCCGCACCACGGGATCGACATCCGTCCACATACTAAGAATCAGCTTATACCAGTTGCTGTCCTTATCTTCAATGATCTTGCGGACCGCCTTGCGCTGACCTTCCATTACATTGTTTATAGCAAGGCGGTCTACCCAATCCATGAGTTTTGGAATATTTTTTTCAGGATTTGAACTTAAGTACGCATAT
>MVQL01000084.1 GCA_002067205.1 Pelotomaculum sp. PtaB.Bin104 | reverse complement strand
TTTGGTGATTGCGCCCACATGGATTTCCAGCGTGTCGGTGCCTGCCGCCAACAGTTTCAACGCTTCCATTTTAATGAGCGTTACTGGAATCACTTACGATGCAGACGGCAAGATTACGAGTGTTACGGCTACGTTCAATTCGCACGAATATGACTCGGCTACCGGAAACAGCACTGCGGCTACAAATACAATAACCTTTACAGCTACGAACGGCGATCCGGACTCCGCGACTGTTGGTATCGGAAGTATTAATATTGACGTCAACCTTACTAACGCGGTGATTAAGGGCGACCAGGCGGTAATCAACGTGAAAGCCGCTGTGGCGGTTGGGGACAAGCAGATTACCGTGCGGAATGAAAACGGAAATTGCTTACAGTGGTCTTTTGACCCAACTGCTGTGGATGATGTAGATTCAACATTAAATTTTTACTCTGTCGATACGGACAACGGAGAGAATTACGACGGGAGCATTTCATTTGAAGCCGGCACTATTGACAATCTTAATGAAGCGGTAAGTTTTACATTCGGCAATATGTTTGACATGCTTGTTTACCTGCGTAAAAAGCTTGAAGCGGCGAATTTTTCGGAAGCCTCGAACATGTTGAAATATATTGATCAGAAAAGCGAAATGATCCTGCAAGCCAGGTCGGAGTTTGGGGCGCGGGTGAATCACTTTGAAGCGGTGCGGGATCAGTACGGAGATCAGGAAACAGTACTCTCGGACGTTTTACAAAACCTTGAAGACTCGGACATTGCGAAGATCAACATCGAGTACGAGGAAGCCCTGGCAGCATACCAAAGTGTTTTATCATCGGGAGCTAGGATCATGCAGACGAGCTTACTGGATTATTTGAGTTAAATTAACCACAAGGGGATGTAATAACAATGAGGATCGGCTCGGGAGGCCTGCAGGCGGTGATAACAAATGACGCCGTTAAACAGCCCAGGCCACCGGATAATGTACAGAGACTGGCAAACGAGCCTCCGGGCGAAACCGGTTTAAGCTCGTCGGCGCCTTCGCGCCAGGAAGTGATCCGGGCGGTGGATAAGTTGAATTACGCGGCTGAGCTATACAACCGTCCCCTTGAGTTCCGGTTGAAAGAAAAAGATAAAAAGATGAAGGTTCAAGTACGGGAAAAAGGCTACGGCAACTACGGCAGTCAGTTGCGGGAAATCCCCCCTGAAAAAGCCATTGAGATGGCTGAAACGTTGTCGAAAAGGTTTGGCGGGCTTTATGACGAAGAAGTCTGACAGCAGCTTATTATTGAAACAAGTGTACAACTAGGTATCAGTTCATTCGAAGTAAACGACATTTGATTTTGAGAGCGGAGGGGTTTGTTTGCAGGGGGAACAAAATATTATTACCTTCAAAGAAGGCTTGCCCGGCCTTCCGGAGTTAAGGAAATTTACTCTTGTTGCATTACAGGACAGTTTCCTTTTTTATTTTCTGCAGTCGATGGAGGACGAAAACACTTGTTTTATCCTGATAAACCCGTTTGCCTTGTTTCCTGAATATGAATTCGACCTTCCTGCGGCGGAAATCAAAAAGATCGATAGTTCATCTCCTGAGAACCTGGCGTTTTTTTGCATAGTCAACGCCAGCAAAGGTTTAAAAGATGCCACAGTTAACCTGCTTGCCCCGGTTATTGTAAATACGGCGAATAAACTTGCCCGGCAGGTGGTGCTTAACGACAGCCGCTATTCGGTTCGCCACCCGCTGCCGCCAATTGAAAAGCGCGGGGGGGGATAACGGTGCTGGTTTTATCAAGGAAAAAAGGCGAGGCTGTCTATGTAGGTCATAATATAAAGATTGTTATAGTCGACGTGCAAAAAGATTATGTGCGGATAGGTATCGAGGCGCCGGACGACATAGACATTTACCGTTCTGAAATATACCAGGCGATTCAAAATGAAAACCTGAATGCTATCGCAAAAAGAGATATATTGAAAATTGTAGAGGACAACTTAATAAGGGACGATAGCGAATAATGATTTACATGAAAGGAAATCGTGCCTTAGATCCTATCGCGACAAGAAAATGGTAATAGTATATTCCGTTATTAAATACTTTAGTTTATTATCCCCCAAAAAACTAAAAAGCCCCACTCCATTGAAGGAGCAGAGCTATTATTCCTAAGATCAACGCATTAATCAATTAATTAGCATATTCCATTACTTCAAAAGTAAGTATCTTGTCAAAAATAATATAATCCTTCCTGCTTACGAATGGGCCAATATTATAGCTTTTACTGATCATATAATAAGGCGTTCCTGAACCGCTCGTATTGTACCATGTGATAAAAGCGTTTACTTCGGTTATAGATAAATCGTATTCCTTTTCGGTGCCGTTCGTCATGGTAATAACCAGAAGAGCTTTGTTACCAGTGGGTTGAGGGTTAACGGTAACTTGACACTCATCAGTAAAACCACCGTCAACTGTAGTTACTGTGATAGTGCATGCACCAGCTGCAATTGCTGTTACATATCCTGTTGCATCAACTGTACAAATTGAATTATTACTAGATGACCAAGTTACCGCCTTATTTATTGCATTCTCAGGTGTTACTGTTGCTGTTAACTGGCTACTCTGCCCTGGCTGCAAAGTCAGATTATGAGTATTTAAAGATACACCTGTTACCGGAATTGATGTCCCAATAACAATTTTATTGTTGTCTATTAACGTATTAGATTTAATATATAAAGTAGGCATGACACCAATAGTAGCGGTGTTTGCATTTGTTGAAGTCATTCCGCCTCCTGATGCCTTATAATATACTAAAGTAGTAGAAATGCTAGTTTGAACAGGTATAAGAGACCATGCTGTAAAACCTGTTGGGAAGTATTGGCCGAATTCAGTATTTTCGTTCCAACTAACAAGTCCAACATTTGCAGTGACATTATGTGTTCCACCGTCTACAGGATTACTGAAATCCCATACATGTTCTTGAATAAAGTCTTTTTGAGAAAGGCTATTATAGAACGTATTGTTAAGGTAATATCCAATATTGTTTGAATCACTTGGATCAAACCAACGCGTATTATCAGTATCAAAAGCTCTGTTTCCATCATTTGAGTTTAAACCTAAATACGTTGTACCATCAGGCATTTGTTTTAATATCTTCCATTGCATTCCCGAAAATGTTATTATATTACCTGGGCTTTCATCATGTAATAATGTATCTGCATATGCTACATTGCAAAATAACATTAAATCTTAATGAAAAAATCAATTTAGTATATCAGCGCTTATATACCTGCTGGTAATATATACATTCTAAGAAGAAAAGGCAAAACAAAATTTAATAAATTATGCAATACCAGTTAAATTATATATAATTATTTTCCATCATTTTCCGACATATAACGACATAAAAATGGTTGCTACCTATTACGAATTTCTTTCTATATGGTTGAATTAGTTCTCTTTTTTCGCATGTTATTCTCTAAAGTTTTTTTTTGTTGCGTCGATATATGGAATAAGGGATAAAAGCGTTTTTCCCAGCACCGGCCGGATGGGAGAAATGTTTTACCACCCTATATACGTGAACGGCCGAAACGGATGTCGGTCGTAAAAATTCAAGGAGGAATAACAGCGTGATTATCAACCATAACCTGCCGGCGTTAAACGCCTACAACAAACTTAGCTATACTAATGGTCTCCTGGCGAAATCGCTGGAGAAATTGTCTTCAGGCCTGCGTATTAACCGGGCCGGGGACGATGCCGCCGGTCTGGCCATATCCGAAAAGATGCGGGCGCAGATTCGCGGTCTGAACCAGGCCACCCGGAACTCGCAGGATGGCATTTCGCTAATCCAGACCGCTGAGGGCGCGCTAAACGAGACTCACTCAATCCTGCAGAGAATGCGCGAGTTGGCTGTGCAGGCGGCCAACGACACCCTGACCCTGAACGACCGCCAGGAAATTCAGAAAGAAGTCAACCAGTTGAAGCTGGAAGTTGACCGGATTGCCAACACGACCGAGTTTAACACCAAGAAACTACTGGACGGCACGGCTGCCGCCCTGGTTTCCTCGGACACGGAAGATACTAAAATTATTGTTAACGGCCAGGTAGTAAATTTCGGCAACTATAAGATTGGTATTAATGTCAGCAGCATCGGTGTGGGGCAAGTACAGAAAACCGATATCTTTAAGTCCGCCGACCTGCAAATTGTCGATAAAGTAGTGGACAACGTCGGTAGCGGCTTTAATGACGTAGAGCTTGCTTCAGCAACCGGCAACCGGCTTCCGGAAGGGGAGTACGATGTCTCAGGCGCGTCGGCAGCCGCGTCGGCAACCAGCACTATTAATGAAAGATATGGCTACTTCCAATCGACTACCGTTATAACCTCAGCCTTTGCCGCCGGCACTGAATCCGGCATCCAAACTTCCAGCGGGTCCGGCAACGCCACGGTGGTAATGGAAGTATCCTCAATTTCCGGTACAAGCGTGTCGTTTAACGTGGACGCTTATTATGCCCTTAATACTGGTACGGTTGGTCAGATTAGCGACTTCAGTCTTACCCTTACAGCCACAGGCACCTCGAACGGCGCCGTGGAATGGAATAATGCATTCGGCTCTGGTGGTTTGGGCTTAAACGTGACCTGTTTCGTGCTGAAAGACGCCTCAAGCTTTAAAGTCGGCGATAAGATAGTAATTGATTTCAGGGCAGCTTCTTTAGGTTCATCCACTTATACAATGACTATTAGCGGCGATGGTACAATTAGCATGACCCACTCGTTGCTTTTCAACTCTTCCAGTGATGGCACTCTTTATACTACGGTTCTTGACGACTCAACCGGCTACAATGTCTGGTCCATCGCCATGAATACGACTACCGGCACTATTTACGAGGGCAAGCTCTCCTTTGATGTTGCCGCCGCCGTATCCGGCACAAACACGATCGCCACGTTCAACATCAGCGCGAGCGGTTCCTTGACGACGGCACACGTCGGTACGACACTTGATCAGGTCGACCGGTTCACCGACGCCAGCGGCAACTTCCTGCTTGAGAGTCCCCAGACAATCACCATTTACCAGGGTGACGGCAAGTCCACAACAGTAACTTTCTTCGGCACTGACACCTTAGATGATGTGAGGCAGAAATTAAATACAGCGATTGCTGAAGGGCTTAAGCAGAAGCCATTGGTGAGCGCGGCAGCGGCCCGGAATTTCGTGACTTACGTTTCTAACGCGGCGACATCCGGCCAGGAGGCTGTCGCAGGCACCTTCGTTATCCGCTCTGCTGTTACCGGCGCTAAAGGGGAGCTGACCTTCAGCGGCGACCAGGCGTTTATCAACGCCCTCAGTTTGACCACCATCCAGGATTCGGCGGAAACACAGTTTGAAGTAGACGTTACTAACGCGCACGACGGCGTTGTATTAGCCTCAAACGAAAAAATATCCGGCAACCGCCTGGTGGGCATCGTAGACGCTAATGTCGATATTATCTTTGACCCCAACGCGGATACAACGGTAAGCTGGGATGCCACAAATAAAGAATTTGACATTACAGCAGATGCAACCAATACTACAACCACGACTGTGCACATTGCCGACAACTCATTAATGTTCCAGATCGGCGCCAACCCGAATCAGAACGTCAACGCCTCCATCGGCAGGATGGATGCTCTTTCTCTGGGTATCGACAGCATCCTGGTAACGGACAATACCAATGCCGGCCGGGCCATCGCGGCGATTGACGTGGCGATTACGAAGGTTTCCAGCCAGCGGGCCAATATGGGCGCTATCCAGAACAGGTTGGAACATACCATTAGTAACCTGACCGTGGCTTCCGAGAACCTGACCGCTGCCGAGTCCCGCATCCGCGATGTGGATATGGCCAAAGAAATGATGGAGTACTCCAAGTTGAACATCTTGAGCCAGGCAGGCACGGCAATGCTGGCCCAGGCCAACCAGTTCCCGTCGAATATCCTGACACTGCTCAGGTAGTTCTTTTTCTCCCGCTAAACAGGGGAGTAACGGCCGGCCGGCTGAAGCCGGCCGGCTTTCCAATATATAGCGTCCGGACCGGCTGTTTATTCGACAATGGATCCGGTTACCGAGGAGGTGTGTGGCAATGGAAATATCTTCAGTTAAGTCACCTTTGAATAATATGCCTGAGCAAAAGGAAAAGTCCGCTATGTCCGGACAAAAAATAAATGCGCAAACGGTTGACAGCTTCCAGATACCTATTGTATCTGATGATATGAATGAGAAGGCAGTTCAAAAGTCCACATTGCAGGATTCGGTAAATAAAATAAACAAAGTGTTAGATTTGTTAAATACCAACATCCAGTTTTCTCTTTATGAAGATACAAAAACATTAATGGTACAGGTGGTGGACATAAAGGATAAGAGAGTGATAAAAGAATATCCGCCGCGTGAGTTTCTGGATACCATGGCAAAAATCCGGGAATATATCGGTATTCTGCTGGATGTCCAGGTATAAGGAGAGATAGTGATGGCTACAAATACCAACCGCATCACCGGCTTGGCTTCAGGTATGGATATAGACTCAATTGTATCCAACATTATGAAGGCAAAAAAGATCCCTTTAGATAGGATTGGCAGGAGTTACCAAACTATGGTTTGGCAAAAAGACGCTTACCGGGACATTAATACCAAACTGCTTGCGCTTAAAGAAACTGTTACTACTATAAAACTTGAATCTACCATAGCCGGTAAAACCGCCACAACCAGCAACAGCAATGTGGTTACGGCGACCGCTAACGCCGATGCGGTTAATTCTACATTTACTGTGAATGTGACTGCAATAGCCACTCATACAGTCAAACAAAGCACGGCGGCAATCGCGTCGGACCCTTCCGGCCAGCCAATCAGCCTCACGAACACCATCGCTAGCCAGTCGGCTAAATTTGTCACGGCGCCGACGGGTACGAATATAAAATTTACTATTAACGGACAAGCATTCAATTTTACAACAAGTAATACGTTGCAGGAAATCATAAATACGGTCAACAGTGACACTGACGCTGGTGTTTACATGATGTTTGACGAAGTCAATCAAAAAATGGTAGTGACCAGTACGGCCACTGGTTCTACCGCTAGCGTCACCCTCGCGGACACGGCCGGAGGCTTTCTCCTGGGAACCCTTAATTTAAATACGACCGTTACGACCGGCGCCAATGCTACCGTAACTATTAACGGCGCCACTATTAACCAGACGTCCAATACCTTCACGGTCAATAATGTGACCTTTACCCTGAACGGGGTCACCGGCACCCAGGCGACGGTAACGGTGGCAAATGACGTTGACAAGGCTTACAGTGCCATAAAGGCTTTTGTCGAAAAATATAATGAAACCATCGCCTCATTCAATACAACTTATACCGAGGAAAAGGATTCCGACTATTATCCGCTGACTGATGTAGAAAAAGAAGAAATGACGGAAACTGAGATAGAGAAATGGGAAACAAAAGCAAAAGAAGGTATCCTTAGGTCTGATTCAATATTAGGCGGGATAATAAACAAGATGCGCGCCAACTTAAATTCCACTATCGCCGACTATTCAGTTAACGGTGAAAGTGTGACCGTCGCCGGGGCCCCGGCCGTCGCCAGCCTGGATCACGGCAAGCTTACCACTGGGACAAACACTAAGATTACAGCCCAGGTCTATAACGGGAGTGAATGGTCATACCAGAAGTTTAGCGTTATAACTTCTGATCGCAGCCCGGTTTATCCCGGAGAAGTAAAATTAAACACGGAGACCGGCGCGTTGACCTTCTTTACCGGGGTTTACGGTTCGCACACATACACGTCCGCGGACTACTCCGGAGTTAGCGCCAGCTACAAGTACAACGAAAGGACTTACAAAAACCTTGCGTCAATAGGGATTACTACCGGTAGTTACAATGAAAACGGCAAATTATATATTGATGAGAATGATCTGAAAGAGGCTTTAACCGCCAACGCCGCTGAGGTATACAACTTGTTTGCCCAGGATTTCACTATGCCTAGCGGGCTGACCGCATCGGAAGAGTTGGCGTGGAAAGAACAATATGTGCCGAAGCAAGGCTTATTTCAGCGGCTTTCCGATTCAATTGCGAACACAATCATCGAAATTACTGATAAAGCAGGGGCCACTTCAGCGGCGGACGGTAGCAGCATTGGCAAGAGAATGCAGCAGCTGAATGATGAATATGATGAGCTGCAAGAACGGCTGGATGACTATGAGGACAGTCTTTACGAGAAATTCAGCAATATGGAGTCGTACATTAACGATATGAACACCATAGCCGCCAAATTTCAATCACAACTGGCAAAGCTGGGATAACCCCCGGAAATGTGAGGTGATAGCCATGAGTGTAGGGACCAATCCTTATTTAAAATACCGGCAGAACTCTATAGAAACCGCCAGCGGTGAACAACTGCTTTTAATGTTGTATGACGGAGCTGTGCGGTTTTTGAGAAATGCCGTTCTTAGTATCGAAAAGCAGGATTTTGAAGGAGCGCATAATTCCATTGTACGGGTCCAGGACATAATCGGGGAACTGATTTGCACTTTAAATATGGACTATGAGATTTCCGGATACCTACGTCAATTATACGAATATTTTTTGGAAAGACTGATCGAGGCTAATGTAAAAAAAGATAAGGATATAGCTGTAGAAATACTAAATTTCCTTAGTGAATTACGCGAGACCTGGGCACAGGCGGTGGTTAAAGCCAGAGACGGTGGTATGCGTGTTGACAGCAATGAATGATGAATGTTCCCATTTATTCGGCCTGCTATTGGCAAAATACGAGGAAATATTATTGTTGCTCAGACAGTATGAGAAAAAGGCCGGAGATACTAGGAGTGAATTTTTGAAGAGGGTTGAAAACCTGTCAGGCGATTCTTCAGAAATCTTTGAGAAACTCGAATTATCTTTTGGACAGGAAGGGTTTCCGGTGGAAGTTCGCGGGCAGTTAAAGTCAAACCTTTTATTGATAAGCAATGAACTAAAAGCTATACAAGGGGAATGTAAGAAAGAAAAGGAAGACATCAGAAAAAAAATTTTACAGTTTCATTTGCAAAAGCAAACATACACGGCGAGGCGGATGTCTTGTTATGAGGGGAGTTTTATTGATAAGAAAAAATAAGGAGGGCAATACATGGACTCTCATGAGTCAGTTAACCTGGTTGCTGCCGTAGATGAAATGAATGGTTATTTAGTTCGCTTGCAGGATGGAACGGAAGAACTTATCACTTTGTGGCAAACCGGCGATCTGAATAAAGGCAGCAAACTTTTCGTGTTGTGGACAGAAGGAATCCAAGCCTGGCTTGAGTTGATTCAGGGTATCTGGAGGGTATTCGGCCAACAGGAAGATTTTGCAGTTTTATCCGAACAACTGAACCAGTTTAATAATAATCTTGGCCAAGTTATTGCTTCCATAAATAATAATGACTATATTCTGGCTAGCGATCAGCTTGAATATGTAATTCTAAGTGATTTGAAAAATCTGGCTGGTTGCACCGGCCAACTGACTAAGTTCAATAGGAAGGATATAAAAACAATATGTAACAAATTAGTATAAAATAACCTATAGATAGATTAATAATATAGTGTATAAAATGGAGGAAAAATAAAGGTTTTCCTCGAATATATAAAATTATGTCGTTTTATTGGAGTAGGTGTCAAAATTGTCAATATATAAGAAAAACATGGAAGTTTTCCAAAAGTGGAATCCTGATTTAGCAAAGGTAATTGATCTTGCTGCTCGTAAAAAAGCTGTGACTGTTACAGATACATCATCACTCCAAAAATCCGCGCAAATAGTAGTTGATGGGAGAACGGTCTGGGTGCACAGTTCGGTCAACCCCGAACAGGAAGCAAAACGTATAGTAAAGAATTTGAATACAAAAGAGATACTTACTTATTTTGTTCTGGGAATGGGTTTGGGGTATGTAGTAAAGGAAATTTTAAAACAGAAAATTCCAAAAGCGATCGTAGTGATAGTTGAACCGGACCCCGGTATTTTTAAAGACGTTCTACAAATGGTCGACATGCGCTGGATTTGTTATAATCCCTCAATTATATTTTATTGCGGCGAACCTGTGAAAATTGCTGCGGAATTACGCAGGATTTTTTTAACATCATTATTCTTTTTGCTGAGCAATGTCGATTTTATTGAGAGCAACTATATCCGTCAGGTTTATCCGGAATGGGCTAAAGAAGCCCGTTTTCAGATACAGAACGCAATTCGCAATGCCTTCCACTCTATTGGCAACGATGTAGAGGACACTATTGTAGGTCTCCGGCAGATATTTCAAAATATAAAGGTGTGTCTCAAAAGCCCCGGCCTTAGAAGTTTGGAAAAAACTTTCTCCAATACACCGGCTATAATTGTATCAGCAGGCCCTTCCTTGAAAAAAAATATTCACTTGCTCAAGGAAGCTAAGGGCAGGGCATTAATACTGGCTGTGGACACGACTTTGAGGACCCTTTTAAACGCCGGGGTGGTACCGGACGCTGTTTTTTCTGTCGAAAGAGTGCCTGAGGTTTACGAATACCACTTCAAAAACCTGGAAATACCGGATGAGGTTGTTCTCGTGGCCTTACCGGTGGTTCAGTCGGCGGTTTTTGAATCTGTGAAAGGTCCGAAGTTAATCGGTTTCAGACAGAATGAAGAATTAAGTGAGTGGGTAAATATATCTTTTGGGAATAAAGGTGTCTTTTTAATAGGGGGTTCTGTAGCCCATCAGGCATTCAGTTTTGCCCGGTTCGTCGGTGCGGATCCGATTATTTTTGTTGGACAGGATTTGGCTTATGGGGAGGATTTCAGTACCCACAGTGAGGGTACAGTTTATGCCGGACAAAAGTGGGATAAAGCTATGTCATATCACCCGGAGCACGAGATTCATTGGGTGCCTGGCTACTACGGCCAGAATGTTCCTACAAACATGCACTGGCGTGATTTTATTACCTGGTTTGAGAACCAGATTGCGTTAACGACGGCCAAATGCATTAACGCCACTGAGGGTGGCGCTTTGATCAAAGGAGCCGAGAACATGCCGTTAGGGCGAGTGCTCAAACGGTTTTGCCAGCAGGATATGAAAGAAAGTCTATTGTTTAAAATTCCAACAATTACCTTGCAGGAACAGGAGGTTACCAAGCAATATTTATTAGAGCAAATTATAGCCAAAGAAAAAAATTTCCTGAAAGCAGCTGATTATGCCCAGTTGGGCATTGAAAACTTTTCGTCTGTGAAAGCGGAAGTGTGTTATGCAAATGAAAAGGATGCAAAAGAACTGCTGAAAGAAGTTTCTCATAAAAATACTACTTATTTAGAAAAAATTTGCTCTGATAGAGTAGTTGTGCATTTTACTCAACCTGTATTAAATCTTACCATGACCCGGATGAATTATTTGGGTTTGTGCGATGAAGATGTGAGTAAAATGTGGAGGGCGCTTCAATATCAGCAGGCTTTTTTTGCGCAGGTAAAAGAAATTGCCCTGATAGTTGCAAATGAATTAAAGAAAATCCGCAAACGCTTGGAGAAATTAGAACTTAATGAGGAGGAACTCTATGGCCCACCAGGCTTATGAAGTAACGGTGTCTGCCCATCCTACCGAATTTTCGGAAGAAGCCCGTACTTTGGATATCTACTTTGATATTCCTGCTTCTGGAATAAATATGACAACAGGGATTTTTTTAATAGTCCATAGTTTGGGGGAGGACCCGAACTCACTTTTCTACCGTAAGTTACGCGCTGATTGGGCCGACCGTTATAATGTGGTAACTGCCAGCTTAAACTACCTGGGAACAAAATTGGAATTGTCTTTGAATGATGTTTATATACCGGAAGATCAAATGCAAATATTAATCAGTTTAATTCCAAGGGAGAAGTTGCCGGGATGCTTTAAAGAAAAGGGCGTTCTCGATCTGGATAAAGTTTTTAAGCTGTTCAGTGGTTTGGATCTAACTGAAAAAGTGCATTGTATTCCAAACCCAACAGACATTGATTATACTCAGGATTATAACGACTTCGGATACATACAGGCATTGGATTGTTTGACTGCTGTTAATAGTATTATGGCAATAGCTGAAGATAATAACCAAAAGATTCATCTGGGCCGGATATTTGCTTATGGTGTCGGTCACGGTGGCTATGTGGCCATGATGACTGATAAATTCGCGCCAAGCACATTTGCTCTGGTAGCAGATAATTCGGGTTGGATTGTACCTCAGCTAAAGATAATTTACTCTGACGTAATGCGTAAGAGTTTCGCTGATGGTCCTATTATAAGCTTGAATAAACCGATGGTATATGACGCTTTAAATGATCGGCCAAGATCTTTTACTCAGGATATGTTTGACATTCGTAGTTTGGATAAATACGAGCATTTGAAGCAAATGCAGCCTTTACATAGGGGGAAATATGTTTTTTTCCACGGAGAACTTGACCGGAAAGTATTGCCTGGTGAAAAAAGATTTTTATCCCAGATGATGCAAGAACTTGGATTTGACTTGGATTTTCACCTGTTTGGTCCTCAGGATATTGATGGTTACATGTTAAATAACGTTACACATGGCCTGCCAGGCAGCTGGAAAGTATTATTCGAGCGGTTTTGTGATCAGTATTGCATGGAAAATAGTGATAAGGCATTATGTCTAGCCGGGGAGAATGAGTTCACACGCAAAGACAAGACTGTCTACAGCACGGCTAACGGCAGGTTTATTATAGATTTTTCCGGTATCGCTCCGGTAATAAGCTATGAGTCCTGGTCCAGGGGTGCGTCAAACAATGAAATCTCCTGAAACAGCTTGTGTTTTTTGGATGGGTGTCGGAGATGGCGCGCAATTTATTCAATGGCTAACTAAATTAGAAAACAACCCTATTGACGGCCCTGTAGTTATCATAGATTTTGAATATCATGAAAAGGGATGGTTGACTCAGGAGCCGGTCAGTTCAATTCTAGCCAGTAAGGAAGTAATAGTTGTTTCTGAAAAAAAAGAGCAGATGGATTTGGCTTTCTGGAATAAAGTGCTGCCAAGAATTATTCCTTTCATATCTAAAGTTTTATTTTTTATTGCTGAAGGTGCTGACTTATTTTATCGCTCCCTGGCGGAACGATGGCAATACCGTTTGCGGATGCTCCCTAAGATCTTTGAAAATTTTCATACGTTATATATACATGAATTCCGAAACAACCTTTCGAACAGGTTTATTCTAAAGAAAGGTAGGGGAGTTCGCTGCCTTGACCGGGCTTTTACGGGGAAGCCCGCTATTTTAATTTCGGCGGGTCCTTCTTTAAATGATTCGCTACCATACGTTAAGAACATTTCATCTAAAGCCTTGTTTCTGTGTGTGGGTACTGTTCTCAAGAAGTTGCTGGAAGATAATATTATTCCTCATGCAGTGGTGGTTGTCGACCCCCTGCCATTGGTCTATACTTCTCAATTTGAGAACCTCAAAATACCGTCACAAACCTGGCTAATAACCAGCCCTACGGTCGACCCGAGAATAATTGACATGTTTGATGGGCGGGTTTGTTTTTTTTATCATAATGAATTAATGGCACTCGGCTTAAGTCCGTATTTTGGGGAAATAGGGCTGCTGCAAGGCGGTGGTAGCGTTTCACACTACCTGTTTTCCCTGGCTGAATATTTAGGAGCAAGTCCAATCTTTTTTATGGGACAGGATTTTGCCTACGGTACGGATGGCAGTCACCATTACAGCGATAAAGTGCCTCATGTTTCCGCCCACGGCCACACCATTGTCGAGGGTTGGGACGGCGGTCCTCTTGAGTCCATGACGGAATGGCAGTGGTATCTGTGGTGGCTGGAGTCGGCTGTGCAGAGAAGTAATATTCCATGTATTGATGTGACCTGTAGAGGGGCGAAAAAACAGGGCATGACCTGGATGCGGCCCCGCGAAGCAAGGGATTGGCTGCAGAAATATTTAAGCCCTGTTCCAATGGATTGTTTTTCTAAACTGTTTCGGGAAAATAGCAATAAGGTCGAACGAGGGGACCCGGAGGCTTTTTATAATGACGTTTCACATCTACTAGAGGAATCACATATTATTTGCGAGCAGATGCTGAGTTTAAGCGAGTTCCTATTAAACCGGGAATTTATATATTGGGAGGAACCATTTTCTAAGCTGGTTTCAACCTGGGACGGATTTTCAGATTGGCTGCGCGATAAGACGGTTCTTTACACGGCTTTGCAGCCGTTTTATCTCGAAGCACTAATAAAGATCGGTTCACTAGGCATGATTAACTCTTTTGAAAAAGCAAAAACACTTGTGACTTACTTTAAAATTTCTACAATAAAATTAATATACGGTATTAACAAGTTAAAGGAGATTGCTGCCAATGAGTAAGCTTATCGGCACACTGGGGTTACAGATACTGGAACGGACTGAGGGCCGACTAAAAGCCCGGATCATTCACGACGAAACCAGGAGGGCTATTGATCTTACAGTGGAACTTCATCCTGAGGGGGATATGGAGAACCTTCGGTCATATATACAGCAGCAGCTATTTGAACAGCAAATGCCGGTTTTTTTCCTGCAGCCGGTTTTGGATTATTTGCGTAAGGCGTCTGAATCCCCGGAAATTATCGACGTTGAGGTGTATACCTTTACCATGGAAAAGAAAAACCAATTAGATAATTAACAAGTTAACATAATAAGTAGTATTCGAACACGGGGGTAAACATATGTTTACGGATAGATCAGTCTTAATTACCGGCGGGACAGGATCTTTCGGGAAAAAGTTTTTACAGGCATTGTTAACCTGTTATAATCCGCGAAGAGTGGTTGTTTACAGCAGGGACGAGTTGAAGCAGTTTGAGATGCAAAAAACAAAGCCATTTAACGATGGCCGTGTCAGGTATTTTATCGGTGATGTAAGGGACCAGGACAGACTGCTAAGAGCGTTTCATAATATTGACTATGTGGTGCACGCGGCGGCTTTAAAACATGTGCCGGCCTGTGAATACAACCCCTTTGAAGCTATCAGGACAAATGTTTTTGGGGCGGAAAACATTATCAGCGCGGCTATAGACAGCGGGGTGGAAAAAGTTATTGCCCTTTCCACCGACAAGGCGGCAAATCCAATTAACCTATACGGTGCCACTAAGCTTTGCTCCGATAAATTGTTTGTTGCCGGCAACTCATACGTGGGTTTAGGAAGAACCCGGTTTTCCGTGGTCAGGTACGGCAACGTAGTGGGATCCAGGGGTTCGGTTATTCCGTTTTTTAAATCCTTGATAAAAAGAGGGGAGACGGAACTCCCGGTTACGGACGAGCGGATGACCCGCTTCTGGATCACCCTGGAGCAAGGGGTTCAGTTTGTCATTGATAGCTTTATGCGCATGCATGGCGGTGAGATCTTCGTGCCGAAGATACCATCCACGCATATAATTGAACTGGCGAAAGCAATGCTACCTCATGGCAATATTAAGATTGTCGGGATCAGACCCGGGGAAAAGCTGCATGAGACGTTGATCTCGGTTGACGACGCCAGGCTGACGCTTGATTTTGAAAGCTTCTATATGATTCAGCCGGCTTTTGACTGGTGGGATACAAGATATGTGCCCGGTGGCAAAAGCTGTCCTGAAGGATTTTCTTATACTTCGGATAACAATGAGTGGTGGCTTACCAGC
>MVQL01000083.1 GCA_002067205.1 Pelotomaculum sp. PtaB.Bin104 | reverse complement strand
AATGCTATATCATTAAGAATGGTGTCTGTGTAGCCATCGGCCATATTGATGTACCAATTGGACATTCATAACGAGCAAGAGAGAGGCACTATCCCTTGCGAGATAACGCCTCTCTCTTGCTTTTCCGTATCGGTTTGGGGTATGGTTCAGTAAGTTTCCCTATTAAACCGTGCCTTTTATTCCCCCGTTCCTTTGTCTTCCTGTATCCCCTTTGCGGTAGCCGCCATGATAATTAAATCCGCTTCCTCCAATTCGTCAAGCTGACTTTCAAGCTGGCGGCAGCGCGTTGTCTTTTCCGCACCGGTATCTGGAAAAAAGAACTGGTTTACCGATATGTGAAACAAGGTGACAAGCTCATAAAAAACCTGAAAGCTCGGATGCTGTCCTTTGTTTTCAATGGACATAAGATAACGGGGCGCAAGTCCTACTTCCTGCGCCAGCCGTTCCCGTGTCCAGCCTCTGCTTTCTCGCGCTTCCTTTATGGCCTGACCGAAAGCCGAAAAGTCGTATTTACCTTTGTTGCGCATTATCATATCACCCTATACCATTTTACAAGTCACCCCACAAAAGCTAAGCGATGCAAAATAGTACATTGGGTAGTTTTTAACATCTTAAACTATTGAAACAACTACTCTACTGTTGGTTTAGTTTATATCATTCAACCAGGAGTCGGTTGTTTATAGGATTGAAAAAAGGTATTATGAACCCATAAGCAAGGAGGCCGTAATCGAAATGGCCAATGAGAATTTTACGAAAATGGCACAATTCATTTTTGAATTGAGGAGGGGAAAAAAGCTGACCCAAAAAGAATTAGCGGAACAATTGGGGGTTACAGATAAAGCTGTGTCAAAATGGGAACGCGGGTTAAGTTGCCCCGACATCTCGCTATTGTCAAAACTCTCTCATGTATTAGGGGTAACAACAAGTGAATTGTTAAACGGTGAAAAAGCGGAGCCATCTGCTCCGGAGGTAGATGCTATAGTTGAAGCAACACTTCAATATGCTGATACCGCGACAAAAAGTGTAATCGCTAAAAACGCACGATGGAAATATGTAGCCATAGTGTCTGTAGTCTCTCTATTGAGCGTTCTTATTTTAATTGCCTGCATTTCGGCCATTGATAGCGGCATGAGATGGTCTATTCTACCTTTAAGAATAACAGTGTTTATTTGGTTGGCCGTGATGTTTGGAGTATTTGTTATGGGAAAAAATAAGATAGCTTCTTTATTGCTCTGCGGATTTTTTATTTATATAATAACACTTTATTATTCTTCTTTGAATCAAGCTACGACAAGAGATATCAGTGCCTATGGGGTATTTAATGGATTTCAGAATGCCTACATTCCTCACTACACGATCATTTTAGTCATGTTTATCGTTTCTATCGCAGTGGCGGTGATTTCATTCTTGATTCAAAACCAAAAGATTTCTGATGATAAGGTCTTTCTTCTTGTAGCAGTAAGTATAACCATTATGATATTATCCGAACTTACCTTGCAGTCAATGGTGGATTATGTTGACATCAACGGTCTTGGCGTAAACCCAAAATTTACAATTTCTTCAATACTAACGTTCTTGATGAATTGCGTTTCGCTGGCCATGTTGGCAAAACGTCACAGAAGACAGATTGCAGAGAAACAAAAGACAAACAACAATTGACCTTGATGAAACTAACTATCTGAATAGAAAATAGAGACATACCGTCCGACGGAAATAAAAAAACCGTTGTTTCGGTGGTGGTGTATATACGCTCTGAAAGATAGATATAACCAAACGGCGGTTTTGAAATAAAGAAATTCAAAGCCGCCGTTTTCCTTAACTTGTTGGATGGTGAATTGGGAGGCAAAGCCGTCAAACTGGTTCTTTCCAGATTGGGAGATCCCTACAGCCAGCCGAAGTTCGGGCAGGGCAGCTATACCGATTGCAGCTACCTTGCGCAGTGGTGCTATCGCCAAGTGGGTATTTCATCCCCCGCACGCAGGGCAAATATTGCATGGACAACGGCTTGACCATAAGCCCCGCTGATCTTATCCAAGGAAACCTGATTTTTTTAGCCACGATACCAACGGGCAGCTTATGAATATAACCCATGTTGGAATTTACGCCGGAGACGGCTACATTGTGGACGCTTCATCCTCAAAGGGACCGTAAGCTGTTCAAAGGGTAGGATACTTTATGGCAGGCCGGGTGTTTGAAATGAGTAGCTTCCGTTTTTGAGTAAAGTTTTATAAGCCAGCAAATTTTTCTAGTTCTTCTCTTGACATGAACTACATTGATGTAGTAGAATAATTTCACTACATAAATGTAGTGAAATTACCGTAGACGTGCGGTAAGGAACGGAGAGGTGTACACCATGACCAAGTTTCAAAAACTATCTGAAACAGAAATGGAAGTGATGCAGATTATCTGGGAATCCGACCATCCCGTCACATCCGGTGAACTGCTCGACATTTTCGCCCGGAGCAAGGGGAAGGAATGGAAAGGGCAAACCATAGCAACCTTTCTGGCGAGATTGGTTGAGAAGGGCGTTCTGAATTCCGCCAAACAGGGCCGCGCCAACACCTACACGCCCCGTATTTCCCCGGAGGAATACAGGTGCCTGGAGGCGCAAAGCGTTCTGGACATGATGTATGAGGGTTCCGTCAAAAACTTTTTGGCGGCGCTTTATGACGGCAAAAAGGTGACCCGGGATGAATTGGCGGAGCTCAAGCAATGGTTGAAAGGCAGGTGAGCTGAAATGAGTAGCCTGCTTGCAAACCTGCTGTCCATGTCCGCTGTGGGAGGCGTGGTGATTGGGGTCATGCTGCTGCTGCGGCCTGTTACGGCAAGAATTTTCCCTGCCGATTGGCAATACCGAATCGGGAAAATGGCGATCGTCTTTTTTCTCTTGCCGGTTTCTCTCGTTATCGGAAAACTCTCTTGGCTCTCGCCCCAATTGGTTAGCTTAAACCATTATCCCCAAACGCTGACGACTGTACAAGAAACATCACAAATAAACGGTTTTTGGGATATGATGGATGCTTTAATGGGAAAGCATCTGTCTGTTGAAGTGATGGAAGCGATTTCGTTCGTTTGGTTTGTGGGAGCAACGGTTTTTGCCGTATGGCATATCTATTGCTACCGCAGATTTGCCAAAGAGCTTCGGGCAAACAGCATTTCCGTAGCAGAGGAGGCCGAAGCCGCGCTTCTGCTGTCCTCGTGCCAAAGGGCGCTGGGTATCCGTGGGAAAGTAATGCTCATGCAAAACGGTAAAATTACCAGCCCCATGCTGGTGGGGTTGCTTCATCCCGTGATTCTGCTGCCGACCTCAAACATGTGGGGAATTGATTTGAAATTGGTGTTAACCCATGAGTTGATGCACCTAAAACGGAAAGATTTATGGGTGAAAGTGCTCGCTTTGGCGGCGGGAACCCTGCATTGGTTCAATCCCTTGGCCCACATTCTCCGCCAGGATGTGAATACCTGGGGAGAATTATCCTGCGACGAGGCTCTGGTAGCGGAAATGTCCCAGGCGGAAAGAAAACATTATGGTGAAACCATCTTAAACACGCTGGACATCAGCGCCGGCATTGAAACCGCTTTCTGTTCTTCTATGGGTGGGAGCAGGAAGCACATCGAAAGGAGATTGACGATGTTGTTGAATGCTAAAAAAATGAAAAAACATATGGCAGTTCTTGCTGTCGCAGCAATCCTTGCGATTGGCGGCGTTGGAACGGCCACCGCTGCTTTTGCGGCGCGAGATGCTTCCCAACCTGTTCCTTCACCGGTTTTTCCTCTACAACTGCTACAGCTTCCTGTAGAGCTGGATGTGGTAAACTTGGATGACTTATCCGACACAGGAGCAACGGTGGAGAACGACAGGGTCAAGATTGAGGTACCCGCTTTTGTGGGGGAGGCTCCGATCGTGCTAAGCCTTCCCGATGGCTCCCAGGATGGAAAGGTTTTGACAGACGACATTTCCATAGAATATCAATAAAAGGGAGGTTGTGTATCGCAAATTGTTCAGCAGCGGGCAGGTGCTTTATAATAGGCCGGGAGTTAAATGATTGGTGGGGCTGTCACTTTTGAGACAGCCCCTGAATTTTACAATGGGTAGGAGTGGTTTTCCTCTTGCAGCACCACACGGGCTTACATCTTAAAAGCTACAAAAAAACCGTTGTTTCGGCGGTAATAATCATACGTATAAAAATCCTCAATGCCAAACGGCGGTTTTGAAATAAAA